>JAFAWY010000062.1 GCA_019241525.1 Pseudonocardiales bacterium | reverse complement strand
ATTGGAGGTCTTCGGACACGCCGAGGTGGCACGATGGCTTAGCCCGATCATGGCACGGGTTCCCGACTTGGCGGCCATGCAGTTGCTGGTGCAGCAGTGGATCGTTGAAGACGCCCGGGCGATACCGCCCGCGGGCCGGTGGTGCATCCAGCGACAGGCAGACCAGCTCGTGATCGGTGGGGCGATCCTGTTATCCCTGCCGCCCAGAAACGAGGACCTAGAGATCGGCTGGCAATTACACCCTGACGTGTGGGGCCACGGCTATGCCAGCGAGACGACCTATGCCCTCGCGCAGTGGGCATTCAGCCAGGGGACAGACGAGATCTTCGCCGTCGTCAGACCGGACAACACCCGTGCCGCAGCCACGGTGCGCCGCAACGGCATGGAATGGGTCGGGGAAACCAGCAAGTATTTTGGGCTGACCATGCAGGTATTCCGGCTCCGACCAGCGGACCTCAACCGGACGGCACCACAAGCCGAACTGCCACCGCACCTCGATGCGCGTTGACCACCAGCCAGGCAGCAGGCCTTGACTGAATGCTGAGATACCACACCACCAACCGCAAAACCGGCTAGGCACCGTTACCCATCATCCGAGGCCGATCCGTCACCCATCATCTGGAACTAGACAAGTCAGCGCGCATGCCGATCGACCTACAGATCATCAGGCGGTCTCAGGGCCGCGCGCTCGTCGCCTGAGACGAAACTTCGTGTTTACACGCGAGGTGCCTGGGTGGTGATACTGTTTGACAACCGGACGAAAGATTCCGTTTGATCCGGAGAGTGGCCATGCAGATCGGCATATTGGGCACCGGGAACGTGGCCCAGACGCTGATGCGGAGCTGGTCATCCGCCGGACACCACATCACCTTCGGTTCCCGCGACCCGCAAGCGCGGAATGGTCTCGACGTCCCCGGTCACCTCGCTGGAAGCCGTCGATCTTGGCGGGATTTCGTCCGCGCGCGGACCCGAGCATTACTTCCTGTTGTTTGCCGCTTTGTTGGAGTCGCTGCGCTCGCCCAGGTTCAACATCCGTCTGGTCACCTCGCGGCTGGACCGTTGCATGACAGGCGCGCACGGTACAGGGCCCACACCGCCGCGGCGTGAACCGTCCGGCATCCAGCAAGCTCGGTGGCGTACCACGCTGGACGGGCCGGACCACACGGAGGAGCCCTGATGAGTGTCAGCGGCCGCAGTGCAGACCGTGACGGCGACGGGGAGCTCGACCACGGCGTCGTGATCGAAAGCCATACCGTTGCGCTGCCCCGGCTGCGTATGCATTATCTGCAGTCCGGTGCTGGCGACCCGATTGTGCTGCTGCACGGCAGTCCCCAAACCGCGCACATGTGGCGCCCGGTGATGGTGGCGCTGGCGGGGAATTTCCGGGTCATTGCCCCGGATCTGCGTGGCGCGGGGGGCAGCGAAGTCACCGAGACCGGCTATGACAAGGCCAACCTGGCCCAGGATGTGTACCAACTGCTGTCACACCTGGGTGCCACGCACCGGCTCGGGGTGGTCGGTCACGACATGGGCGCCGGAGTCGGTTATGCCTACGCCGCTGCCCACCGCGAGCAGGTGCGGCGCCTGGCGTTTGTGGAGTTTGCCCTGCCCGGGTTCGGCTTCGAGCAGGCCATGACGCCTGCGCCGGACCACGAGAACTGGCAGCTGGGTTTTTTCGCCAGCGCCCCAGACATGGCCGAACGATTGTTCACCGGCCGGGAACGGGAGCTGCTGAGCTGGTATTTCGGCCACTCCAGCGACAACCCAGACGCGGTCAGCGCCGCCGCGGTGGACTTTTATGCCCGCCAGCTGTCCCGGCCGGGGTCGCTGCGGGCGATGCTGCGCTGCTTCGCGGCAATCTGGACCGACGCCGAACACAACCGCCCCCAGGCCGCCATCAAGCTGACCATGCCCGTACTGGCCATCGGCGGTGCGCGCAGCGCCGGCGAGGGACCGCGGCTGTCGATGCAGCAGGTCGCCCAGCAGGTGCGCGGCGTAGTCATCCAAGGCGCGGGGCACTGGCTCGTCGAAGAACAACCCCAAACACTCAGCGCGCTGCTGCTGGACTTTCTGACCTAAGCCCCTCCGGAAGGACACCCTCAGTCATGGTGAATCGGGAACGTCTGGGCGCGGTCAGCATTTTTGTCGGTGTGGCCGCTTGCGTGCCCTCGATCTGGCAAACCATGACCCACGTCGTGGATGAGACCTACCAGCTGCCCCAAGCCCGCCACGGCGCCGGCCACGTCCAGTACCACATGGCGCGCGAGGCATCGATCACTCTCGGGTGCCTAGGCGTCATCGGGGTTGCCACGACGGCGAGGGGAACTCGCACGCGGTCGCTGTGGCGCGCGATGGCGTGCGCCGTGGCGGGATTTGTCACCGCGATGTGGTCCGGCGGTCCAACGACCGGCACCTGGGCACCCAACCGCGCAGCATTAGCCGTCCACGCCACTTCCACCCTCGCGCTAACCGCCGGCGTAGTGCTGCTTCGACCCGATCAACATGACAACGCGGTGTCATCACGACTGCCCGTGCGCCGCCCCGGCAGCCGGCTAACCGGACCTGAGGCTGCCCAGCGAGTTTTAGGCGGCTCCCGGAGCAGTACGGGGTGGTGTTGATGACGGTCGTAGCGGCGGATGGCTCGTGATCCACCCAAGGTGAACACTCGGCCACAGCAGTGGCCATGACTTTTGGAGCTGGAGATGACTGATGACACCCATGGGCCGGTCCTGCCGATAGCACCGATTCCGCCCGATGACCTCACCCGTCACCTCACTGTTGTTTCTGCTGACGATGACGGCCTGACCCACATCGGCCTAGTTGGCGACACTTACACCGTCTTGATTAGCGGGCAGGACACCGGGGGCCGATTTTGCCTGATTGACATGCTGATTCCTCCTGGTGGTGGGCCTGGCCCGCACCGACACGACTTCGAGGAGATGTTCACATTGTTGGAGGGGCAGCTGGAGTTCACCTTCCGGGGGCAGAAGCTCATGGCCAGGGCTGGGCAGACGGTGAACGTTCCGGCTAATGCTCCGCATTTTTTCAGCAATGCCTGCGCTGACACGGTGCACCTGCTGTGTCTGTGCGCACCGGCGGGTCAGGAGGAGTTCTTTGCCGCCGTCGGTGATCGGGTGGCTACGCGGACCAGCGTGGCGCCGCGGCTGGATGGCGACGCCCTGGCCCAGCGGCTGGACAAAATCAGGGATCTCGCGCCGCGGTACCGAAACGAGCTACTAGACCCGTAGCAGGTGGAGAATCCGGGCCGAGTCACATCCGTTAGCCCAGACGCTGCGCAGGTGGTGGGACCAGGCCGTCGAGGTAGATCTGTTTTTGTCGCCGGGCGGTGTGATCCCAGTCCGTGGCGCCGGGCAACGGCGCGACCAGCATCGCCCCGAAGATGATCAGATCGCGGGTGGTGATGTCGTCGCGGATGCTGCCGTCGCGCTGGCCGCGTTCCAGCAGGCGGTGCAGGCTGTGGTGCAGCTGGGACTGCACAGCCTGGGTCTGCGGGCTGGTGACGGGTGGTCCACCGCTGAAGGGCAGCACGAGTTGGTCGCGCTGGTCGATCACTTGGTCCCACCACCAGCTCAGGCAGGACAGCGCAGTCTCGTCGCGGGTTTCGGCGGCGTGGGCAACCTCAACGAGCAGCTCGAAGGCACGATGGGTCAACGCTTCTAGGAGCGCGTCGCGGTTGGGGTAGCGGCGATACAGGGTGGCGACTCCGACTCCTGCTTCGGCGGCGATGGTTGCCATGGGCACGTGACGTCCCTCGCGCAGCATCGCGGTGACCGCGGCAGCTAGCACCCGCTCCTGATTGGCCTGGGCATCGCGGCGCAACGGGCGCGGCGATTGGCTATCGCCGTTCACCGACGCCTGGCTGGTGGTAGACACCCTGCCAGCCTGACAGCTCGATCGGGTATTCGCAGCTAGGCACGAGCCCAGGTGCTGTATCGTCGTGGACCGGTGCAACGCCGTACCG
>JAFAWY010000005.1 GCA_019241525.1 Pseudonocardiales bacterium | reverse complement strand
TCACCATCCGTTGCCACAAGATCGAGCTCACCACCCCGGCAACGCCAGTTGCGGGACAGCACGACAAGCCCGGTGCCGGCCAGATACTCTGCCGCCACGTCCTCGCCGCGCTTGCCCAGCTCGTCGACACGCCCGTCCGTAACAGCCGCCTGCCCCGCAGCCTCCACCTCGGCCTCCCGTTGCTCGGTGATCTACCCGATGAGGCTGCCGCGCCTGGCCGCCTCGGTCGATCAAGAGCTCGCCGAGCTGTGGACAACGGGGCGGGTGTGGACAACTAGCGCGCACAGCTCGCGCGGTTCAGTAGCACTGTCCGGGTGCTGTGCTAAGCGCGCCACCCGCGTCCGTTGCACTGGAACTGGACCACCGGATGGCAGCAAAAAGGACGATCAGAAGATCATGCGGCGTCGCTGACACGTTTGTGGCGCGAGGGCCGCCAGACGGGTGCAGCCGGCAGATCGGTAGTCGGATCGCCCCGCTGCCAGGTACGTGTCGAATAGCACGGGCAGAATCGGAATGATTCGGTGCGGCAAGCACAGGGACGGTCGGCGCGCTGCGCGGAGATCTCAGGTTCATCCGAGTGTGGTGCACTCATGGTTCTGACCTCCGTCCGTGTGTGGCCTCATTGCCTCCCTTGATGGTGGGTTGATAGTGACCGTCCACCGTTTCCGCGCCGTGACCGCCAGTTCACCAACGTGTTGCCCGTCGGAATCGGTGCAGCGCGAACTCCGGCGCGCGGCGGCATCACAACGCGGGCGGTGTCACACTGACCGGCGGGTCGCTGCTGTCGGTAGCCGGCTCACCCTGTCCTGCTTCTCCTGAGAGGAGCACCCGCCCATGACCGAGACCGTGACGCAGCTGCCGTTCGCGATCATCAACGGATCGCAGCGCCGAGCCACATACGCGCAGCTTGTAGCAGCCGCCCCGGTGCACCGCATCGTGCTACCCACCGACGAGCCTGCCTGGCTGATCACCGGCTACCACGAGGTGCGCCGAGCATTGAACGATCCACGCCTGATCAAAAGTGATATGGCACTGGCCAACTTCGGCCGCGATGTGGTGTCGTCCAATGTTTTCGCCGCGATGACCAGCCATATGCTCAACCGCAACCCACCAGATCACACTCGGCTCCGCCGGCTGGTCAGCACCGTGTTCACCCGCCGCCGGATCGAGCAACTGGCGCCGCGCATCCAGCAGATCACCGATGAGCTACTCGACGACATCGGCACCGCACCGCAGGCAGATCTGATCAAGTCGTTCGCCCTTCCGCTACCGATCACGGTGGTTTGTGAGCTACTTGGTGTGCCGGAAAGTCATCGCACCCCATTCCACGATTGGACAACGACCTTCGTCACCGGAATGCAGGCTGGACCTGCTGCAATTGCTGCTGCAGCCACTGCCATGCTCAACTACCTGCACGAGTTGATCCACGCCAAACGGGCCGCCAGCGCAGATGATCTGCTCTCCGCCCTGGTGGCCGCCCGTGACGGGGACGACCGGCTGTCCGAGGATGAGCTCACGTCGATGGCGACGTTGCTCCTTATCGCTGGGCACGAAACCACGGTCAACCTGATCGGTAACGGGCTGCTAGCTCTGCTCACCCATCCCGACCAGGTGGCACGGTTGCGCGCCCAGCCTGATCTGCTAGGCACCGCAGTTGAGGAGCTGCTCCGCTTCGACGGCCCGTTGCAGGTCGCAACCTTTCGCGTGAGTAGCGAGCCCATGGACATCGGCGGGGTCACCATTGCGCCCGGCGAGATCGTCATCGCCGGCTTGTTCGCGGCAAACCAGGACCAGGCCTGCACCGAGCAGCCCGATGCGCTTGATATCGCCCGCGCAGACAACCCACATCTGGCCTTCGGTCACGGCATCCACCATTGCCTGGGCGCGCCGCTGGCCCGGCTGGAAGGACGGATCGCGCTGGGCACGGTGCTGACCCGCTTCCCGCGGCTGCGGCTTGCCGTTGCGGCTGATCAGCTGACCAGGCGGCCCGGCGTACTGATGAATGGCCTCACCGCGTTGCCGGTCCTGCTGCACTGACGAGGTACCTTCGAGATGTTCGCGATCAAGGCTGGTCAGGCCTTCGACGGGAAGCGGCTAATCCCGGGTGGTGCCACACTGATGCTTGATCAAGGGCAGATTATCGGGGTGCAGTCCGCCGCTGCCCCGCTGCCCCAGGGTTGTGAGGTTGCCGAGTTTCCGCACGCCACGGTGTTGCCCGGGCTCATCGACACCCACGTTCACCTCGGCTGTGATGGTCGCGATGGCGCGCTCGGTCGCCTGGCCGACTACCCCGACGAGGACCTGGCCGGGGTGATCGAGGCGGCACTCCGGCGCCATCTGGCCGCGGGGGTGACGACAGTCCGCGATCTGGGTGACCGCCGCTGGTCGGTGGTAGCACGCCGGGACCAGGTAACCACCCCAGATGCCAGCACGATGCCGACCATCGTGGCGTCCGGGCCGCCGATCACCAGCGTCGGCGGTCACTGCTGGCACCTCGGGGGTGAGGTCCGGGGCGGCGAGGCAGCACTGCGTGCAGCCATCGCGGAGCGGATCGAGCGGCGGGTGGACGTCATCAAGATCATGGTGAGTGGTGGCGTGCTGACGACGGGCACGGACGTGATGAGTTGCCAATTCGACGACGAAGATCTCCGCCTGCTGGTCGATCAGGCCCATAGGGCCGGGTTACCGGTCACGGCCCATGCGCACGGACTGCCGGCCGTGGAACAGGCAGTTGCGGCCGGCGTCGACGGGATCGAACACGGCAACTGCGTCACCCCGACCGGCGCGCACATCCCGGACAGCCTGCTGGACCGTCTCGCTGAGCGCGGCATTGCGGTGTGTCCGACCATCCTGGCCAAAATTGCCGGCATCAGGCGGTCCGCAACCGAATCGGCCTTCATCCAGCGTTTTGGTCTGACTAGCGAGACCGTGCAGGCGCATATTGCCCAGATGCACCGGGCCGGGGCCCGGATTGTCGCCGGTACCGACGGTGGGATCGGTAGTGCAAAACCACACGGCATCATACATTCGGCGATTTCTGCTCTGGCCGCCAGTGGTCTCAGTGTTGCCCAGGCCCTGGCGACGGCCACCTCGGTCGCGGCACAAGTGTGCGGTCTCGGTAGCCGCAAGGGCCAGCTACGCGCCGGATACGACGCCGACCTACTCTTTGTCGACGGTGATCCACTGACCAATGTGGACGCCCTGATTCATCCTGCCGCGGTGATGGTGCACGGGCGATGGGCGGCAGGACCATCAACCACCGAAAGGTGACCCCTCGGGCAACCTTAAGTCTGGTTTATCGACTTCTTCGATATTGACGTCCTTGAACGTGAGCACGCGGACGTTTTTAACGAATCGGGCTGGGCGGTACATGTCCCATACCCAGGCATCAGACATCCGTACTTCGAAGTACACCTCGCCCTCGGCGTTGCGTGGCTGCACATCCACCGCGTTGGCCAGGTAGAAGCGCCGCTCGGTCTCCACGACGTAAGCGAATTGCCCGACCACGTCGCGGTACTCCTTGTAGAGCGACAGCTCCATCTCGGTCTCGTACTTCTCGAGATCCTCGGTGCTCATCGGGCGCCCATCGAGTGCTGCGTCGGTCCCTTCATCGGGTGCTCGCTCCTCCCGCTCGTGCCGTGGCGTAATCGGCCGCTCTCCATTCTGGACCCGCCGGCAGCAGGCTCGCGCGCCTACGCGATGGGACGGGCAGGCCGCGCGCACGCGCCGCCTGCACCACGTTGACAAAGCTGAACCGGTGCTCGGCACAGGGACCATGGGCCAGCAGCGACGCATTGTGCTCCGCCGTGCAGTAGCCCTTGTGCTCGTCAAAGCCATACCGCGGCATACCCGCGTGCAGATCGACCATGATGCGATCGCGGGTGACCTTGGCCAGCACCGAAGCGGCCGATACGCAGGCAGCAACCCGATCACCATCGATCACCGCCATGTTGGGGGCGGTCAATCCCGGCACCGGGAACCCGTCGGTGAGCACATAACCGGGGTGAACGGCAAGACCAGCGACGGCGCGCCGCATGCCTTCCACGTTGGCCACGTGCACGCCGAACTCGTCCACTTCGGCTGGTGGTATGACCACGACGCTGCGAGCGACCGCTCTGGCGACGATCAGGTCGTAGTAGTACTGCCGGCGTGCTGCGGTGAGCAGCTTGGAGTCGGTGAGTCCGGCCAGCGCTTCTGCGTCAGCCGCTCGCAGCACGCAGGCCGCGACCACCAGCGGACCCGCGCAGGCGCCGCGACCCGCCTCGTCCACCCCGGCCACTGGCCCCAGGCCCTTACGGTGCAGCACCGACTGCAGGGTCCACGCGCCACCCTGGCGGCGCACTACCGCCCTCGGCGGTCGCGGCAAGACCTCGCGGATGCTGCGCGTCACGACTGCCATTGCTCGTCAGCCCCGCCGGCGGGCGCTCACCCGCTCCCGCAAGGCTCGGCCGCCGCGCAGCACCGGCCAGCTCAGCAAAAGGCCAGCACCAAGCGGCAGGTTAGCCAGCGCCGGGGACAATGATGACGTCAGTGCCGGCAGCGCACCCGGCATCTTGGTGGCCTGCGGGTTCGGATCCGCGATGGTCTGCCACCGGGATAGCGGCAGCACGATCACGCGAGCCTTGCCGATAACATTGCTCACCGGCACGGTGCCCATACGCTGGTCCGCGATATGCCGCCGCGAGTCCGCGCTGTTGTTGCGGTTGTCTCCCATCATCCACAAGTTGCCTTGCGGCACCGTGACCGGACCGAACTCCTCTTGCGGCTCGTGCCCGGCAAAGACTGCGTATGACTCGTTGAGCGCCACACCGTTAACCGTGACCCGGTTCTGCTTATCACAGCACTGCACGGTCTGACCGCCGACCGCGATCACCCGCTTGACGAAGTCCCGCTCATCCGGCGGAGCCAGGCCGATGACGGAGCCAGCTTGCTGAAGCCCCCGGATGAGCACATTGTCTGAGCGCTGGCTGGTGAACTCGCTACCCCACGAGTCGGTGCCGCGGAACACCACCACATCTCCCGGTCGTGGATCGCGAAACCGGTAGGTCAGCTTGTCGACCAGCACGCGATCGTCCGTGCACCCGGGGCAACCATGCAGGGTCGGTTCCATCGACGCCGAAGGGATCACATAAACGCGGGCGAGAAACGTCTGGATGAGAAACGTCAGTACCAGCGCAGTGAGCACCAAAATCGGCAGCTCGCGCCAGAAGGAGCCCTTCTTGCGCCTGGACAGCCGATGCCGGTGCACGCGGGCACCTTGGGGATCGCTGGGATCGTCACCGCGAGCGGGTTCGGTCGAGCGCGCCAGGTGGGCCACGTCCTCAGGCTATCGGCAGGCGACCAAAGCCGGGCGATCAGGACGCGGAAGGTGTCTCACGCTTTTCCTTAATTTTCGCTGCCTTACCACGGAGATCCCGGAGATAGTACAGCTTGGCGCGCCGTACATCACCGCGGGTGACGATCTCTATTTTGGCAATGTTCGGGCTATGTACCGGAAAGGTACGCTCCACGCCCACGCCGAAGGAGACCTTGCGCACGGTGAACGTTTCCCGCACTCCCCCGCCCTGTCGGCGGATCACCGCGCCCTGGAATATCTGGATACGCTGCCGTGAACCCTCGATGACACGGACGTGCACCTTAACCGTGTCGCCAGGCCGGAAGTCGGGGATGTCAGTCCGCAGCGACTTTGCGTCCACGGCGTCCAGGGTGTTCATCGCCAAATCCATCCTCGTCTTCAAGTGCTGTGCACGGTTAGGAGCGCCTAGCTGGCGCGAATAACAGCTTGGGCGACGGTAAAGACCCTCACCTGAGGCAGCCCGATCCGTCACTGCGCTGCGGTAACCAATCCAGTGTGCCAGACGCCGCGGCGAGCGAGAAAACCGGGCGGCGTCAGGCTGGCGGGATAGCCAGCCCCTCCAGCACAGCTCGGTCGGCACCGTCCAGCGCCCCCGGAGGCAGTGCGGCCAGCAGATCGGGGCGCCGGATTGCGGTGCGCTCCACGGCGCGGTCTCGACGCCAGCGGGCGATCGCGGCATGGTTGCCCGAGCGGAGCACGGCGGGCACCTCCCGGCCACGCCAGATCTCAGGCCGGGTATAGCAGGGACCTTCCAGGAGACCGTCGGAAAACGAATCTTGCATCGCTGAGGCAGGATTGCCCAGCACCCCGGGCAGCAACCGGGCAATTGCCTCGATCATCACCAGCGCGGCGGCCTCGCCCCCGACCAGCACGTAGTCGCCGATAGAGATCTCGTCGACCACCACCCTCTCGGCGGCATCGTCGATCACTCTCTGATCAATGCCCTCATAACGGCCGCAGGCGAAGACCAGCCGGGGTTGGGTAGCGAGTTCGGTGGCCAGCTGCTGGTTGAATGGCTGCCCGGCCGGGCTGGGTACTACCAAGCGGGGCGTCGGCTGCCCGGCGAGCACCTCGTCGAGAGCCCCGCCCCACACGTCAGGGCGCATCACCATGCCAGGACCGCCACCATAAGGCGCGTCGTCGACTGACCGGTGCACATCATGAGCCCAGTCCCGCAGGTCGTGCACGGTAAAAGAAATCAAGTTGCGCGCGATGGCGCGACCGAGCAGGGCCTCCCTGGCCGGGGCCAGGTACTCGGGAAAGATCGTTACCACCTGAATGAGCACGGCTACCAACACGCCCAGTTCAGTCGAGCAAACCGGCTGGTGGGTTGAGCACCACCCGGCCGCCGACCAGGTCCACTTCGGGCACGATAGCGTGCACAAACGGCACCAGCACCTCGCCATTTGCAGTGTCGAGCACCAGTAGGTCGCTGGCCGGGGCGTGCACCACCTCGCGTACCGTGCCCAACTCCACCCCATCAGGTCCCACCGCCGCCAAGCCTTCGAGCTGGTGGTCGTAGAACTCGTCGGGGTCGGTCAAGTCGGGCAGCTCAGCGGCGTCAACGGTAAGGGTGCAGCCGCGCAGGTCAGCTGCCGCTTCCCGACTGGTTATCCCGGCGAATCGGACCAGCAACACCCCCCGGTGTGACCGCACGGTTTCAACCGTGTACACGCGGCCGGTATCACCGCACAGCTGCGCGCCGACCGCGAAGCGCTGTTCGGGAAAGTCCGTGCGTACCTGCACCGTGACTTCACCCCGTAGCCCGTGTGGTCGGCCGACTCTGCCGACCACCCGTCGGGTGTCTGCGCTCGTATTGTCACCGCTAGGCGGCACGGGCGCCGTCTCAGCCAGCACGCTTAGCGGTCAGTGTCGACGACGTCGACGCGAACCCCACGCCCGCCGATGCCGCCCATTACGGTGCGCAACGCAGTAGCGGTGCGGCCACCACGGCCGATCACCTTGCCGAGATCGTCGGGATGCACGTGTACCTCGAGCGTGCGGCCTCGCCGCGTGGTGATCAGCTGGACGCGCACATCGTCGGGATTGTCGACGATTCCCCGCACGAGATGCTCCAGCGCGTCCACGAGCATGCTCACACCTGGCCGCCCGCGGTAGTCGCAGTGTCCTCCCGGTCATCAGCGGGAGCTTGCCCAGAGCTTGCGGTGGTGGCCGGCTCGGCGCCCTTTTCCGGAGCGGCCCTTTCCGCGGTGACCTTGTCCGCAGCCCCGCTGGTGTCGGCCTGGCGACCGGACTTCTTTCGCGGCGTGGTCGCCTCGGTGGTTGGCACCTCACCGGCTTGCGCGAGCGCCTGGTTGAACAGCTCGGCTTTATCCGGCTTGGCATCAGCACGTCGCAGCGTGCCTTCAGCACCCGGAAGGCCCTTGAATCGCTGCCAGTCTCCGGTGACCTCGAGAAGGTGTTGCACCGGCTCGGTGGGTTGCGCCCCCACGCCCAGCCAGTACTGCACCCGCTCTGAGTCAACCTCGATCAGGCTGGGTTGCTCTTTGGGATGGTATTTGCCGATCGTCTCGATCGCCTTGCCGTTGCGGCGGGTTCGAGCGTCCGCGACGACGATCCGGTAGTACGGCTGGCGGATCCGGCCGAGCCGCATGAGCTTGATCTTGACTGCCACGAGTCGAGCTACTCCTGTCACACGCGCAACTGTTCACGTGAGCGCGCACGGCCCATGGTAGGGACACAGACCGACGATGCTCTCAAGGTCAGTGGTCACGGCGCGGTGAGAGGGCACGCCGCAACAACAGCGACCTATTGTGCCAGACCACCCCGACTACCCGTATCACCGCCCGGAATCAATCACCACACCGGCACGAGGACATGACACGCGGAGCATGAGAGCGCGACACGGGCGGCACCAGAGCGCGACACGCCGGGTGGGGTTAGCTGGGGGCGGCACCTAGTGTGAGGAGCAGCAGCCCGATGGCGGGGAGGAAGTTGTTCGCCTGGTGAGCGACGATGCTGGCCAGCAGGTTTCCGGTGAGCAACCGGGCCAGCGCGATCGGCAATGTGATCACCACCAGCAGCGGGCTGCGCAACAGCTCGATATGAGAGCCCGAAAACAGCGGGTGGGCCAGAGCGAACAGGACCGTGGTCAGCCCGGCGATCAGCCACCGGTTCCAGCCCCTGTACTCCATCGCGCGCCACAGCACTCCGCGGTACAGCAGCTCCTCACCCAGTGGCGCGATCAGCCATACCCCGACGAACAACGTGAGCGCCCATCCAAAGCTGAGCCGCTGACCGTGGAACACCTCCCCCACCGCCGAGTTGGCCTGGCTCTCTCCGACCCAGCGTGCCCATAGCGCGGAGGCAGGCACGGTGACCGCCAAACCGACCACGCCCAGCGCCAGGCCGATGCCCACATCGGACGGTCGCCACCGCAGCGACAGCTGATCTCGCAACCGGTCGACCAGTGACCCCCGGCCGACAAGCGCCGCGCCGCCTGCGGCCACCATCGCCGCCACCGCAGGCGGTATCGCCAGCGCGGCGACCAACGCGGCACCGGGCAGCCGCGTGCCCGGACCAACGTGGGGCACGGCCAGCAGGAAGGGCAGCACGGTCACCACCGATGTAGCCACGAAGGCGATTTCCGCGATCACGAAGCAGGCCAACATCTGCCAGCCACGCCGGGTGTCCCGGCCCACCGGCAGGCGCTGCGGTAGTGCCGCTGCGGGCGGGGGCGGCGCCGCAGGCAGCTGGGGAAGCTCGCGTCCGGTCAGGGGCTCCTCCTCAACGCCTTGTTCCGACGACGCGGCCACGCAGCAGCAACAACGCCGGGTGCCGCAAGGTGTGCGGATCCAGCCGCGGATCAGTGCGGGTGACTAACAGATCCGCCGGTGCGCCGGGGACCAGGCCAGGAGCGCCCAGCCAGTCGCGGGCGGCCCAGCTCGCCGCCGCAAGCGCCTGGGCACCAGACAGCCCGGCGCTGTGCAGCGCGACGATCTCATCAACCAGGCGCCCGTGCCGGATGCCACCGCCGGCGTCGCTACCGGCGTAAATCGAAATTCCCGCCTCGATGGCGGCACCGACGGCGTCCTGGACTCTCGCGTGCAGCGCCCGCATGTGCGCGGCGTAACGCGGGTACTTGGCGGCGCGGTCGGCGATCGCCGGGAACGTCTCAATATTGATCAGTGTCGGCACCAAGGCGGTGCCCTGTGCCGCCATCTTGGCGATGGTGGCCGAGGACAGACCGGTGCCGTGCTCGATGCAGTCGATCCCGGCATCGAGCAGACCGGGCAGCGCGTCGGCGCTGAAGACATGCGCGGTGACCCGGGCTCCGGCATCGTGCGCGGCGGCGATCGCCTCGGCCAGCACGTCATCAGGCCACAGTGGGGCAAGATCACCGGTCGAGCGGTCGATCCAATCACCGATCAACTTGACCCAGCCATCCCCCGCCGCCGCCTGCTCGCGCACTGCTTGTGGCAGCAACCTCGGTTCGTCCAGCTCCAAGCCAATGGTCGGGATGTAGCGCTTGGGTCGCGCCAGATGCCGGCCGGCCCGGATGATGCGCGGCAGGTCATCGCGTGACTGCAAGGGGCGGGTGTCGATGGGCGAGCCACAGTCCCGGATCAGCAAGGTGCCGGCGTCCCGGTCGGTGGTGGCCTGCTGGGCTGCCTCGTCCAGGCTGGCCGGGCCGCGTGGCCCGATACCGATGTGGCAGTGCGCATCGACCAGTCCGGGCAGGATGTAACCGCCATCGCAGGCAGTCGCTGCGCCGGGCACCGGGTCCGCGCAGATCACCCCGCCGGCTACCCATAGCTCACCCGGTTCCCCGTCGGGCAGCACGATGCCTCGCAAGTGCAATGCCTGCCCGGCGTCGGGCACCGTCATTTCTTGCGGAGCTTCCTCTTGCGCGGAGTCATCGCTGGTAGAGACCGTGGGACCTTCTCTGAGCTGGGAAAATCGTGGTCGTTAATATTCGAGCCTACGCGATGTTGGTTGACGTTTCCGTCCCCACGGTGTCCCCGCCGAAGATCAGTTGGAACGACAATCACGGTACGCGGCTGCTCTTCGATGGCTTGCAGCACGTCGCCAGCTACTTCGAGATCATCAGGGCCACCCTTGTCGTAGACACGCCAAAGGAAGTGATTACGACTTATGTAGCGAACTGTTGCTGCTGTAGCCGTTACCGCGGAGAAGCCGAAGCCCAGCACGAGAGCCACGTATGGCGACACGAGCACACACCCCTACAAGCGCAGCGCCGAGCCTCGCCACGCCCATAGTCGAGCGTGCATGTATCCGCCGCTAGGCCTGCTCCGCTTCTCGCAACCGCGGTGGGTGGGACCGATCGCATCTTCGGATCCCCGTGGTTGTTCCTCAAGCGCTCTCATCCAGGGCTCGGTTCCACAGGACGAGCGGGCTTGTAGCAAGCCAGCGCTCTAAGGATACGGAGTGCATTGCGGCAAACGCAAAGCGTAGCTTGCTCGACGTGTCGTGTGACCCTGGTCACATTCACCGACCGACCGGCGGGCGAGCAAGGTCATCACCATGCGCCGCGTCAACGATCCGCTGTGGACGACCCAGGAGGTCGCCGACTTCCTCAGGGTTCCGCTCCAGACGGTGTACCGGTGGAATAGAGACGGCAAGATCCCTTACTTCCACGTCGGCAAATATTGCCGGTATCGCAGGAGCGATGTGCTGAAGTGGCTGGAGAGTAGGCACTCGGCTCTATGAAATGAGTCGAATTGCCTATACCGATTATTTGCTTAGTGTCACTGTTTCCGGTTAGTGTCACTGACATATGGATACTCTATCTGCTTTCGCAATGGGACAAGCAAATCGCGAGAACCCATTAAGGGTTTTCGATTGGGATAAAGCCGCACATATCCTTCGGTACCGCAATAGTACAGAAGCGAGCGCTGGACTCGAAGGCGACTGGGAGTGGACCGGCGGTCTAATATTGAAGGACGGTAGGCCGGTACCGCCAGAAGAGACGTATACGTATTTGGCATCTACATGGGCAACGCCATTGTTGGATGTAGATGGCGATGAAATTGAATGTTGGCGCTATGAACATGATGTGCTGGGTTGGGACGCTGGGACGTACTGGCCGGAGTCAGCTCTATCAATCTTTCGATACGGTAATGTCATCGAAGCTGATGAAGCAGTACGCCCGCTAGAACTTCCGGTGGGCGATGGTTAGTCAACCTAATCCTTCCACCCTGCGCATTCCAGAAGAGTGGAAACCTGATATCGAACACGCAGCCAAAGACGCAGGCATTACCCGCCACGCATGGATTCTCAACGCAATCCATAAGGAGCTACAGAGATGGCGAAAGAAGTTTGCTAAGTGACGCGCTGAAGAACTCCAGCTCTTCCCCACTGCACGATGGTCACCGCAACATGAACCACGGCTCGGGCCTGTACAAGGGTAACTGGCGTCTGGGTGTTGCCTCCGTGCCTGTCAGGATTCGGCCAGATCAACTCCAGCATGGTGACGAGCGGGGTAACGCTGAAGTCAGCGTTCTTGCCGGGCAACTGCAGCCTCCAGAGTTGAGGCTGCGAGCGCAGATCACCGATCACGTTGCTCAGGGTGGCCTTGGTGTTGTTCGGACAGACCACCGGCTTGAGGATGTGCTCCACCGCCTTGATCGAGTGATCCCAGGCGTCAGAGGAATTGGGCTCACGGCCGTAGGCCTTTCGCCACGCCTCCGCCAGCTCATCACTGGCCGCATCGTGCGGCACGATTGCCTGGGCAACTGCTTCAGCGGCTGTTGGATCGACCCGGCTGGTAAGACTCTTCCGGTCCGGTGCCACGGCCCACGCCGAGTTACCCATCAGTAAGGATTCCTCCAAGCTGTCGATCAAACCGTTGATCGTGACGGCCTCCTTGTCGTCAACGTGGTCCAGTAGCGCCGCGAACTGGTCGAGTAGTGCGTCGATCACAGAGAGAAATTGGATCTCGTCGCCGAGACAACCGGCCTGGATCTGCCTCAAAACGGCTTGGTGATGCTCCATTGGCTTTAGTGTCAGTCGGGCCATGGCACTGATGTGAAGCAGACCGGGCTTGTAGCTCCGGCCGGAGCTGAATCCGAACTTGTTGAGTGCGTTCGACACCCACTCCCACAGCGGCCCTTGCAGGTGTCCAGGGACACCGTCGTACGGGCTCTCCTCCACGCCCAGACGGACGTGTAGCGGCTGCCAGACCACCTACCGATCCCTTCATCGAGACCAACTGCCCGGATTCTGCCTGACTGTCCCGACAGGCCCGCTGTGGGGTGGTCGTCGTGTCATCCATCCGGTCGCGCGCCGACTAGTCATCGTTTGTCAGCGCTAGCTGCCTGCCTACCGATGTGCCGCTAGCGTGGTCTCAACCGCACCCACCACGTCGCAGGACCGAGGTGACCGTCAGGCCGGCAGCACAAAAGTTCACCTGTTTGGGGTAATAATGATCTACCCCAAACTGTCCCCATCCACAGTGGACTGAACCACGTTCGGTGCTGTCGATCACTCGCCACCAGCGCGAACGATGTCAACAGTTGGCAACGTTCGTCACTGGTTGGCGTCATTGATCATTTCTTGCGGAACTTCAGTTTCGACGGGTCGAAGCCGGGCGGCAGCTGATCGAGGCCGGTCAGATTCGCTAGGTCCGGCAACTCGGGCATGTTGTCCGGCAGACCGGCGGGTAGCCCGCCAGGCAGCGCTCCACGGGTCCTCGGCGGCGTCGGGCCCCGGCCCTTGCCCTTCTTGGCCTTGCGCCCGCCTTTGCGGCTGCGACGCGACAGACTGGCTCCCGGAAACCCGAACCGGCCGGCCACCTGCTGCATCATCTTGCGAGCTTCGAAGAAGCGCTCGACCAGCTGGTTGACCTCGTTGACGGCCACCCCGGAGCCGCGGGCGATCCGTTGCCGCCGGGAGGCATTAATGATCTTTGGATCGGCCCGCTCGGCGGGTGTCATGCCGCAGATGATGGCTTCCAACCGGTCCAGCTGCTTGTCGTCGACCTGGGCCAGCTGGTCTTTCATCCCTGCCGCACCGGGCAACATGCCCAGCAGATTGGCAATCGGCCCCATCTTGCGGATCGCCCGCATCTGCTCGAGAAAGTCCTCCAAGGTCAACTCACCACTGCCGATCTTGGCAGCGGTGAGCTCAGCCTGCTCGGCATCGAATGCCTGTTCGGCCTGCTCGATGAGGGTGAGCAGGTCACCCATGCCCAGAATCCGGCTGGCCATCCGATCCGGGTGGAAGACGTCGAAGTCCTCCAGCTTTTCTCCATTGGACGCAAACAGGATGGGCGCACCCGTGACGTGCCGCACGGACAGTGCCGCGCCACCGCGAGCATCACCGTCCAGCTTGGTAAGCACGACACCGGTGAAGCCGACGCCGTCACGGAACGCCTCAGCGGTGGTCACAGCGTCCTGACCGATCATCGCGTCGATGACGAACAAGACCTCATCGGGCCGAACCGCGTCCCGGATATCGACGGCCTGCTGCATCATCTCGGCGTCGATACCCAGCCGCCCGGCGGTGTCGACAAGGACGATGTCGTGATGCCGGGCGCGAGCCTCGGCAACACCGCGGCGCGAGACGTCGACCGGGTCGCCGACGCCGTTGCCCGGTTCGGGCGCGAACACCTGCACGCCGGCCTGCTCGCCGACGATCTGCAGCTGGTTGACCGCGTTGGGCCGCTGCAGGTCTGCCGCGACGAGCAGCGGTGTGTGGCCCTGGCTGCGCAGCCAGCGGGCGAGCTTGCCAGCCAGCGTCGTCTTTCCGGAACCCTGCAGGCCGGCCAGCAAGATGACCGTGGGAGGGATCTTGGCGAATTCGAGGCGTCGCGTGTCGCCGCCGAGGATCTCGATGAGCTCCTCGTGGACGATCTTGACGACCTGCTGGGCGGGGTTGAGCGCCGCGGACACCTCGGCGCCTTTGGCGCGCTCTTTGATCCGCGCGACGAACTGACGAACGACGGGTAAGGCGACGTCGGCTTCGAGCAGCGCGATACGGATCTCGCGGGCGGTGGCGTCGATGTCGGCATCAGAGAGCCTGCCCTTGCCGCGCAGGCTGGTTAACGCTGACGTGAGCCGGTCGGAGAGGGTGTCGAACACGCCGGTCGTACTCCCTTGGGGTCCGGCGGGGTGATGGCCCCGGAGTCTGACTGCTTCTCCGGCCAGCCTAACCGCGCCGCTGTGGACGCGAGAGGCTGGATCGCCGGCATCCCAGGCCCCACCCCGGGCTGCCGGCGATCCGGCAAGGGCTCGGTGGTCGAGGCGCCACATCCGCGGCCCGACTCTTCGGCCCGGGTCGCGGCCCGTGTCGGCTCGACCACCTCCGAGCCACCCAACCAGCGTGCCGCCGGCAGGCACCGCCGGGGAGCGTGAATATCCGCAACTGTGACTGGGTAGGACTACTCGACCTCGACCTCGACCTCGACCTCGCGGCTGCGGCGTCCGCCATCCGCTATGGACGTAGCCCGAACCTGGCTGTGGGTTGGTCCGCCGGCAGGGATGAGCCGTCCCCCGGCTCGACGTGCTCGGCCGGCTCGACGTGCTCGGCCTGCTCGGCGGGGGTGGGCTGGTCGACCACACCGAGCGCCTCCATCAGCATGCGGTGCACCTCGGACAGCTGACTGATGACCTCGGAGCGCAGCGCTCGGGCCGCCGTGACCTGCCGCGTGACCTTGACCACCCGGCTGCTCAGCCGCTCGCCCGCCATTTGCATGATCAGATGCAGCGCGGCGACGCTACGGGTCTGGTAGTCGCGGATCCAGGCGTCCGTCTCGGCCTCGCGGCGAGCGATGTCCCGCTCGGACTGCTGCTCCGCCCGCTGACGTCGGGCCGCGGACTCAGCCTCCACGGCCTGGCGCCGGCTCGTGGACTCCATCTCCAGGCGCTTGCACTGCTGACTGGTCTCGGCCAGCAGCCGATCGGCCTCGGCGCGGGCGCTCTCGCGCAGCGAGGTGGTCTCCCGCTCGGCGGTGGCCCGCAGCTCGGCGGCCTCATCCTCGGCCATCTGCAGCATGCGCTGGATCCGCGCGGTCGCCGCGGTCAGCGGGGACCGCTGCAGGCGGTCGACCTGCCTGCTCGCCTCGGCGGCTTCGCGGCGCAGCTGTTCGAGCTTCTCGTCGACGTCGGCGGCCCGCCGCAGCGCGGCGTCGCGTTCAGCGCCGATACTCGCGATATGAGCTTTCAGAGCGTTGACATGGTCGATGACCTGCTGGCGGTCGAACCCACGCAACACGATCTCGAACGGCGGAGGTAGGGGAACGACCTCGTCCCGGGTTCCGTGCATGCGGCCGGATGGTAGCCCCGGCGCTCACCGGGCCGCGCTGAGCACCGCGAGCTCGACCTGCTCTCGTACCTCGACAGGCAGCGCGCTGGAACCACCGGGGCTGGTCAGGCCGAACGAGTCCACCACCGAGCTGCCCAACGTGACGACCCGCGCCCAGCGGACAGCGACTGCGGTGCTCCCCAACGCCGCCGCGACCCGGTGTAGCAACCCGATCCGGTCAGCGGTACGCAGCTCGAGGACCACCGCTCCGGTCGCTTCGTCGTCGAACCACAGCACCTTGGTCTCGACGTCTCCGGACCCCGGGTCGGATGCTGGGGTCTCGCCGTAGTCACGCTCCTTGGCCGCCAGCGCGTCCGCCAGTCGCAATGAGCCGTCCAGCGCCCGCACCACATCCTGACGCAGCAGCGCGGCGTCCGGCGGGCGGCCGAAGCGCGGTGAGACGGTGAAGCTGTTCACCGCCGCAGATCCTCCGGGGAGCTCGACGACCCGGATGTCCGCCGCGTGGACCTGCAGCGAATGCAGCGCGAGCACTCCGGCGGCCAGGGCGAGCGCACCGGGCCGGCCAGGGGCCACGACGATGATGACGGTGGTGGTCACTCCCCGCCCCGCCGGGGAGGTAGCCGCCACGTGCGGCGAGCCGGTCGTGATGACCCGTTCCGCCAGCGCACGCTGCTCGTCGGTGAGCGGCTCCGGTGCCGGCACGGGCCGGCCGGCCAGCACCGCTCGGCAACGCTCGGCGAGGTCGCGGATCAGGCCGGCGCGCCACTCGGTCCAGACCCCCGGGCCGGTGGCCAGACTGTCGGCCTCGGCCAGCGCGACCAGCAGCTCCAGCAGGGTCGGATCCCCGCCGAGGGTGTCGACCACCCGCTGCGCGGTCGCGGGGTCGTCGAGGTCTCGACGGGTCGCGGTGTGGGGTAACAGCAGGTGGTGGCGCACCATCGCGCGGAGTGTCCCGACATCCGAGGTCGGCAGCCCGAGCCGGTGCCCGATCTGCTCGGCGAGCGCCGCGCCGACGATGCTGTGGTCACCGCCGCGGCCCTTGCCCAGGTCGTGCAGCAGCGCGCCGAGCAGCAGCAGGTCCGGACGAGCGACCGTGGTGGTCAACCGAGCCGCCTGCGCCGCGGCCTCCACCAGATGCCGGTCCACGGTCCACACGTGTACCCGGTCCCGCGGCGGCAGGTCACGCACCATGCCCCATTCCGGGAACAACCTGCCCCACAGCCCGGTGCGGTCCATGGCCTCGATCACATCCACCGTCGGCGGCCCGGCACCCAGCAGCGACAGCAGCTCCTCCAGCGCTGCTCGGGGCCACGGCCGGCGCAGCTCCGGGGCGGTGTCGGCGAGGGTACTGAGGGTGCCGGTAGCGACCGGCATACCGGTTCGCGCCGCCGCGGCCGCGACCCGCAGGGCCAGCGCCGGGTCCCGCGCCGGGTTGGCGCCGCGGGCCAGCGCCACCTGGCCGGCGTGCTCGACCACCCCGTCGTCCAGCGGGCGGCGCTGCGGCCCCCACTCCAGGTTGCGCAGCCCGGTCAGCCGGGCGCGCCCGCGAGGAGGCAGTGCACCCCGGGCGGTGCGCAACCCGACATCCACCGCGTAGACGACGGTCCGCGCCGCTCCGGACAGGCGTCTGGCCAGGTCGAACCGATCACCGAGCGCCAGCACTGCAGCCACCTCGTCGGCCTCCTGCGCGTGGAGCACGTCGCGGCCTCTGCCGGCGAGCAGGTGCAGCTCGGTGCGCACGTCCAGCAACAGGTCACGTGCCGCGCGCACGTCCGGCCCGGCGCTGTCCGCGAGCTGGCCCGCGGACAGCGCGTCCAGCAGCTGCACGTCCCGCAACCCGCCGTGGCCGTTCTTGAGGTCCGGTTCCACCCGGTGCGCGATGTCACCGCTGCGTAGCCAGCGCTGCCGCGTCGACTCGACGAGCTCCTCCAACCGGCCGCGGATCCCCGTGCGCCAGGCTCGCCGCACGGCGGTGTCCATCGCGGTGAACAGCGCACCGTCTCCGGCGATCAGACGGGCGTTCAGCAACCCCAGTGCGG
>JAFAWY010000094.1 GCA_019241525.1 Pseudonocardiales bacterium | reverse complement strand
GCTGCTGCGGTATCGCCGGCGCCACACACGTCGGTGACCGTGTTCGTCCCCCAGGCGTCGACGACGATCCCGTCGCCCGGTAATTCCTCACCGAACAGGGCCATTCCGAGATTTCCGCGCGTGACCAGGACGAATCGGCAGCCGGTGCTGTCCAGGAGCACTTTCGCTGCGTTTGCCAGCGCTCGCCGATCGCCAAGCCGATCAGGCGAGGTGTTGGTGAAGCGCGCCAGCTCGTCGACGTTGGGCGTCAATGCGGTGAGACCACTGAAGTGTTTCACCTCGCATCGGGGATCGAGCACGACTACCTTGCCGGCGCGGGAAAGCTCGCTGGCGGCGATGCCGACCTCGACATCGCAAAGACCGTATTCGTAATCTGAGATGATCACTGCGTCCACCACATTGCCCATCGAGACAAGCTGACCGGCGATGGCTTCGCGGACCGGTGTTTCGATCGGTCGATCTGGCTCGCGATCGATCCGCAATACTTGCTGGGGGTTGCGGCGCGCCTCGGCCGCGAGCACTCGAGTTTTGGTCGGCGTCTGGTAGCCATCGCAAATGTGGACACCACTTGTGTCAACTGACTCCTCGTCGAGAAGTCGCAGCAGCTCGCCGCCCTGCTCGTCACCGCCGACGATCCCGAGGATGCGCACGCGACTGTGCAGCGCGCGCAGGTTGCGCGCCACATTGGCCGCCCCGCCTGCACCGATCCGCTCACCGATATGGCGTAGCACGATGACCGGGGCTTCACGGGACAGGCGCCTAGGTTCGGCGTAGATATAGTGATCGGCGATGAGGTCGCCCACCACGGCGACATGGACGTCCGAGAAGTCAGCAAGACGAGATGTCTCATGGGTGGTTCCGAAAGCACCGTCTCCGGCAACGGCCACACGCCGAAGCCTACGCGGCCAGATGCTGTCGAGGTGAGATCGAAGGTTGCCGGTGAGGGTCCTAGCGAGATCGTTCTGGTGAAGCAGCAAGGGGCAATGCGCACCGGTACCAATCTCGTCAAATTTGCCCTCGAAGAGAACTTCACCAACGTCCGGGTCCTCGTCAACATCGGACGATGGAAGCATGCCACCGCCGACACACCCTTTACCTGGCATGGCGAAAATTGGGAAGTTCCCGGCCGTGCGCTCGACATATCTACGCGAATTACTCCAGCAGAGCTGCGAACGGTCCGGGCTGCCGTCGATTCCGGCACGATGAGATACGCGATCAGCGTAAGAAATGTGTATACCTGGCTGGTCAGTTACCTGCGTTTCGCGCACTGGTACGACGATCCACCGCTTGGCGAACTCTCCGACCTCGGTGACGACGAAATCATCGCTGCGGTACAGCAGTGGAACCTGCTCTACCGTAGCTACCTAGAGCTTTTGTCGAACGAGCGCTGTTCCATACTCTTCCGGCTCGAGGATTTGCATACGGCGTACGAGGGAACTCTAGAGCGCAGCCGCGAGCGATGGGGTCTGCAGCGGCGTCACCGCAGATACACCAGCCCGCAAAGGTACTTGCGCGCCGGGATTGACGGGCAGAGCCGCTCCCAGCTACTGGAGTCGGCACTCTTTGACCGGAAAAACCAGCACGCCGATGCGCGCATGGGCGAACTGTGTGGATCGGTGCTCGATCTGGTTCGTCAGACCGTCGATGAGGATGTCGTGCGAGCGTATGGATACGAGGTCAGGTGACGTGCCGGCACGCATCCTGGTCGCACGTCCTGATCACCTTGGTGACGTTCTGTTGACGCTACCGGCAGCGGCAGCATTGCGGGCCGCCCTTCCTGGAACCTCGCTGGCTCTCCTGGTGTCCACCTCGATCGCGGATACGACTCGCCGTTGTCCTGATGTCGACGAAACCTTGACCGTGCCCTTCCCGGCACTAGGCACGGTGTTTCCCACACAGGATTGGGATGAGATAGCCCACACCCATGCACAGGCCATGCGGGATCGCTTCGACATCGCCGTCTTAGCCCGTCCGGACGACCCGTGGTCCGGCAGTTTAGTGGACCTGGCGGAGATTCCTATCCGGATCGGTTATGCGGTGCCTGGGATGGAGCGTTTCCTGACCCATAGCATCCAACTTCGCGAGAAACACCATGCTGCCGTCCAGACACTGCGGCTCATGGAAAAGGCAGCTCGATGCCTTGGTATCGGCGTCGCCGGTCAGCACGCACTGAATGCAGCCGTCCTTAGCCGAGCACCGGTACCGTTCGTGCCCGCCGAAGACGAAGAGGCCCTCGTCCACGGCATCCTGGCCGAAGTGCCCTCCGCGGGGCGAAGGCCAGTGGTGTTCCAGCCCGGTTCGGGATGGCCGCTGAAAAACTGGGCCCCGCAGCGGTGGGGGCGGCTCGGGATCGAGATCCGGCGCCGCTATGGACTCACGCCCCTGGTGCCGGGTGGCCCCGGAGAAGACCTGCTGGTGCACGCGATCGTGG
Source organism: Pseudonocardiales bacterium (assembly GCA_019241525.1). Taxonomy (GTDB): domain Bacteria; phylum Actinomycetota; class Actinomycetes; order Mycobacteriales; family Pseudonocardiaceae. The sequence continues at coordinate 54,671 of JAFAWY010000094.1, read as the reverse complement.
GCGCCAGCGAAGCCTCGTGTTACGGCCTGCCTGGGCGGCTTTCCGTAGGGGCGCTAGCTGCGTTGTACCGGCGGGCATCGCTGGTCATCGGCATCGACAGCGGTCCACTGCACCTGGCCGCCATGGTCGGGACCCCGGTGGTCGGGCTCTACGGGCCGCTGCCTGTTGAGCAGTGGCGGCCGTGGTCCTCGTCCGAAAAGCACCGGCTCATCCGGGTATCCCTTCCGTGCAGCCCCTGCGACTGCATCTTCGATCCACCCTGCGGGATTCCACTGAATCCTCCGTGTATGGATGGCATTACCGTGGATGCGGTGCTGGCTGCCGCCTCGGAGCTTCTCTGACCGACAGCGGAGACGTCATCATCGTGCCACTATGGTGCGATGGCAGTGCAGACCCAACATATGCGGCCGAGTTTCTTCATCATCGGCGCCAACAAGTGTGGCACGTCGTCGCTTTACCGGTACCTTCTTGCCAACCCGCAAGTACTGCCGTGCGCCAAAAAGGAACCGAACTTTTTCGGGCAGCATTCCGCTGATTACATCGCCAACCATATCGACGAGTACTTCTCGCTCTTCCCGACTTCTGACTACCGCGGCCCGCTTACGTTCATGTGGGAGGCCGCAGACGAGGCCGGCACGTCCAAGCCGACGACCATCGTCGTCGAGCGGCAGCCAGATGTCCACTACATCACAGGCGAGGCGAGCGCCAACACGTTTTACGACGTCGCACCGTCGATGCTGCACCGGTACCTGCCCGACACCAGGCTTATCGTCTTGCTCCGCAATCCGGTAGAGCGGGCTTACTCGCACCATCGCATGTATCAACGTTTCCGAGCCGCCGGGCACGACCTCGACATGGAGATCGGTGATTTCGCAACGGACATACGAGCTGAAATAGCGGCCCACGAACGAGGTAAACGCACCGAGTGCCTAGGTCCGGGGATATATGTCGAGCTATTACCGGGATGGATCACCACGTATGGCGCGGACTGCGTGAAAGTACTATTCACCGAGGATCTCAGCCGGCCCCACACAGCCCAGCAGATCATGCTTGCGCTCGAGGATTACCTGGGACTGCCCGCCCATGACTACGTCGATATCCTGACGCGACATTTCAATCACGCAAAGCCGGCCAACATTGATCCGGCCACGCGTTGCTTGCTGGCGGACTTCTACCGTCCGCACAATACCCGACTGCAGGAGTACCTGGGCCGCGAGGTGCACTGGGAATGAGGCGGCCGCCGGATGTCAGGCGACGTCCCAGGCCGTGATGACGTCGTCTGCAGTGACGTGCATGCACCTGTTGTGCAGCGAGATGTCCTGCGTCAACCGGGCAATCCCCAGGTCACCCACCGCCTCGGCACCGGCACCGACGATCTTCGCGGAGGTGCCGACGATGAGACGGTCGACCAGCCGATCACCGAGCAGTGAAGTGATCACCCTGGCACCACCCTCCACCAGCAGGGTTCGCACACCAATTTCCCGCAGCACCCCCAGAGCTGCGGGAAGGTCTACCCCGGCGGGGCTCGCCGGGACCACTCGGATCCCGGCACCCAGCGCCTGCAGCCGCTCACGATCGCTCTCGGCAGCCCGGTCGGTGGTCAGCACAACGGTCACTGGACCTCCGTCGAGCATCCGCGCTGTTGACGGCATGCGCAGTGTGGAGTCGAGCACGATTCGCAACGGTGAGATACCAGGCACCAGGCCGACGATCAGCTGTGGATCATCTCGCAGCACGGTGCCCACACCGACCATCACCGCATCGCAGGCCGCCCGTAGCGCATGCGACACACAGCGCTGTTCCTGGCCGCTGAACCGCATTGAGTCACCAACGGCGGTGGCAATCCGCCCGTCCAAGGTCAGCGCGTAGGTCAGCACCACATAGGGCCGGCCGGCTGGCGGCTCTAGCTTGCCGAGCAGGCCGGTGACGTCCGGCGGTGTCGACGGCGCAGCATCTGGCAGGTGGCCGAGAGGCTCGACGTGGCCAAACCGTCGTTGCTTGGTGCGCAGATAGCTGAGATTGCGGTGATGCGCCGCGGTCTGCAGCGGCTCTATCCGCTCGACGGCGATCCCTGCTGCGCGCAGGCCCTTCACTTTTGCCGGGTTGTTCGTGAGCAGCCGCACCGAGCCGACGCAGACAGCGTGCAGCACGGCGGCAGCATCGTCATAGTTGCGGGCGTCGACGGGTAGCCCCAGCCGCCGGTTGGCATCCAACGTGTCGGCGCCACGGTCTTGCTCCACATAGGCCAGCAGCTTGTTGACCAGCCCCACGCCACGTCCCTCGTGCCCGGTGGCGTATAGCAGCAACCCGCGGCCTTCGGTCGCGATCCGGCGCAGCGCGAGGCGCAGCTGTACCCCGCAGTCGCACCGCAGGGAACCAAGGGCGTCACCGGTCAGGCATTCGGAATGCAACCGGGTCAGCACGGTTCCCCCACCGCCCACGTCACCCTTGATCAGCGCGAGGTAGACCAGCCCGGAGGACACTTCAAAAGCTCTGGCCTGGAACTCACCGAATTGCGTCGGCAGCACCAGCCGGGCCAATTCACGCACGCCGTCCACCCAGGCCTCCTCCTCTCCCGGACCGCCCGCAACCCGCCGTCGCAGCTTCGGATAGACCCATGCCCGCACCGAGGACTTTTGAATCCATGACGACGTTCGCATGGGGAGTGCTTCATCCGCGAGCAGCGCGGGCAAGGCGGACGCAGCACTGGCTTGAAGTGGGCTGCGGCAGAGCGGTCAGCTTGGTAGGGGCCAGGCCGTCGAGGACACCATTGAGCAGGCGAAGGTTCATCCCACAGATGAGTTCCTGGTGATCCTGCGCCAGAGTGTGAAAGGGGCAGTTACCGAGGACGACGTCATTATCTTCGATGCGCGGTTGGAAGCCATTGTCCTCGAGTACCCGTAATGCAGTGTTGAGGCTGTTGTGGTTGCTGGCAGCGCTACGCGCCGTTTCGCCGAGTTCCTTACCTGTCTCGTAGGCGTGCTGGTTGAGGATTGCCCGCGGTGATTGCCCGGAACGTTCCGCGTGTTTCAGCGCGTTGGAAAGCAACCGTACGGCCAGCTCGTAGCAGCGTGGAGGTAACGACACGGCCACCTGACGAGACGAGCGCCGGTACAGCTTGGCCGGCCGGCCTGCTCCGGGCCCGCTGCGGCCGGTCAAACGCTGGTAGCCGTTATCGAGTAGGCCCTGATCTACGAGCCGGTCGAGATGAAACCCAGCGGTGGAGCGGGGCAGCCCCAACGCCGCGGCAGCTTCGTCGCGGCTCACCGGTCCAGGCTGGCGCAGCACGTAGTTGTACAACCGGCGACGGGTTGGCTCCTCAAGCGCAGCAACGGCCGAAATCTGGGCTTCCCGTGAGTCCATTCGGGCTCCACTCCCGCCGGGGAAAGAACGTGCACACTCTAACGTGAGCGTATCATGTTCTTAGAGGTAAAATGGTGCTGCCGCAATCGCGCCTGCTTCAATGCTTTAATTCGGGCCGCGGGGGATGGCGCGCTGGCCTGGGCAGGTGGGCATCATGATGCCGTGGCGGCTGGCGGAAATCGGGCAGCGGCTGATGCGCGCAGTGGTACGCCGGCTGCCCAGCCCGGTAGCAGAACTGTTGCGGACCGCGCTGCCAGCGCCCGCGGCCACCCCGCTCGGTCGCCTTCGCCGTGCGCTGCTGACCGCGCTGCGGCATGGCGGCATACCTCCCGCGGTGCGGACATTCCAGCTGGTAGACAATCCGACCGTCTCGTTCACCGCGGCCGATTCGCTCGTCCTTTCGCAGCTTTACTGGTTCGGCGAGCAAGGTTGGGAGCCGGAGCTGCTGCCCTGGTGGCGCTACTTCTGCCGGCGCTCCTCGGCGATCCTGGAATTGGGCACCAACGTCGGGTATTTCGTGGTGCAAGGGATGCGGGCTGCGCCTGGCGTGCATTACACCGCGGTTGAGCCGCACCCGACCTCGGTATCGCTGTGCCGGGTCAACCTCGGCCTCAACGCCGTCACCTCGGTGACACTTGTCGCGGGCGCCGCGGTCGCCGGCCCGGCGACTGGCACCGCGCGGCTGCTGATCCCGTGGGATCAACTACAGGCGCCGACCGTGGCTTTCCTGGCAGGCGATAGTGAATTGCCAGCGCCCATGGCTGGTCCTGTTCGGGCAGCAATCGAGGTTCCTACGGTCGACGTGCGAACGTTGCTCGCCGGGGTCGACCTACTCAAGATCGACGTCGAGGGACAGGAGTACGCGCTGCTCGCCGCCGCTGAGGAGCATCTGCGGGCTTACCGGCCTACCGTGGTGATCGAGGTTCTCCCGGGTACGGCGCAGTTGCGCCGGCTGCTGACCGGGCTGTGCCATGAGTTCGGCTACCGCTGTTATGTCCCGCAGCCAGGCCGGTTGGTGCGGTTGGAGCCCGGTCGGCTCAGTGGGGTGGCACTGCTCAGCGAGTACGGCGTCCAGGATCTGATCCTGTGCGCCGACCCGCGCCTGCCGCTGAGCGTGGCGGAACTTGACACCGGGTAATGACGGACGTGGCAGATGATTGGAGGCGGGCGTGCAGGCACGAGCCGTGACGTTCATCGCTCCTCAGGAAGTTGAGCTACGGGAGCGGGAGGTGCCCGAACCACACGAAGGGCAGCTGCTGGTGCGCACCCTGTACTCCGGGATCAGCGCGGGGACTGAACTGCTTGCATACCGCGGTGACATCGACCCGCAGCTTCCGCTCGACTCATCGATCTCCGCGCTGGCAGACCGGTTCACCTACCCGTTTCATTACGGCTACAGCTGTGTCGGGCGGGTCGAGCGTTCCCGGGCGTCCATCGACGCGGGGGACATCGTCTTTGCATTCCACCCGCATCAGGACCGGTTCGTGGTCGATGCTGGGGACTCCGTTGCGCTGGGCTCAGTGGATCCGCGGCTGGGCACATTCTTCCCGCTGGTGGAGACCTCTTTGCAGATCACCCTTGATGCCGGCGAGGTGCTGGAGCAACCGGTTGTCGTCATCGGTCTCGGCGCGGTAGGCATCCTGACCTCGGCACTGCTGCTGCGGGCGGGGGCCCGGATCCTTGCCGCGGAGCCCAAACCGTGGCGGCGGGAAGCGGCGGCGGCGTTCGGGATCACCACGGTAGTTCCCGACGACCTTGAGCGCCGCGTGATGGCGGAGACCGGCGGCGCCGGAGTCCCGCTGGTCATCGAGGTCAGCGGAGACCCGGCCGCGCTAGGTTCTGCCCTGCCGTTGCTCGCTCATGAGGGCACCGCGCTTGTCGCGTCCTGGTACGGGGTGCGACCGGTCACGTTGCCGTTGGGCGCTGAGTTCCACCGGCGGCGCCTGACCATCCGCAGCACTCAGGTGAGCACGATTCCCGCTCGGCTCGCTGCGAACTGGACCCGTGACCGGCGCCGGGCCACCGTGGCCCGGTTGCTTAAGGAGCTGCCGCTGCACGTCCTCGCCACCCACGTGTTCGCTTTCGACGACCCCGCAGCCGCCTACGCCGCCCTAGCCCGCGCCGAACCCGGCCTGCTGCACGCCGCCTTCGCCTACCCCGCCTCTCGCAGTCTGGATGCAGACTGCTGTTAAAAGTGCCTCAAAAACAGCAGTCTGCATCCAGACTGCGGTGGGGTGATGCGGAGGTCGTGCGATCAGGCACGCAACAGGGTGTTGTAGACCGCCAGGCAGCGGGCTGCACATGCCTGCCAGGTGTAGCGGTCGAGCGCCAGCTCGCGGGCACGGTTGCCCATCCGGGCGGCCAGCCGTGCGTCGGTAAGCAGCGTGGCGATCCGGTCATGCAGCTCGTCGACATCGCCGGGGGTGCTCAGAAACCCGGTCGTACCGTCCTGGACCACCTCGGGCAGCCCGCCAAGCCGGCTGCATACCACCGGCGTGCCGCTGGCCATGGCCTCGAGCACGGTGAGGCCGAGCAACTCCGAAATCTTCACTTCGCGGCCGTAACAGGTCCGATGCACGGACGGCAGCACGACCACCTGGGCGCGGCGGTACAGCACCGGCAGCTCGTGCTCGGCGACCTCACCCGCGAAGGTGACCTCCCTTCCGGATGCCAGCCGGCGCAGCAGCTGCCCGTAGCCACTTTCCGGGGGCCGGGGATCGTGGCCACCGGTTCCCACACAGGTCAGTTCGGCGCCAGCCGGCAGTGCCCGGATCAGCCGGTCCACGCCCTTGTGCGGGGTCAACCGGCCGACAAAAAGCACCCCACTGCGCTGCTCGGTAGGGTCGGGAAAGAAGCGGCGGGGGTCGGCACCTCCGTAGATCACGGTTGTCCTCGCGGGTGGCGCGCGCAGCGTCTGCGCCGAATGCCGCGACACGGTCAGGAAGTGGTCGAACAGGCGGGGCAGCAGCCCTGCCCAGCCACCGCCCCCCAACCCGTGATCGGTTACCACCAGCCGCTGCCTGGCGATGCATGCGGTGACGGCGGCCAAACGGCTCGGTGCGCTGCGCAAATGATGCGTATGCACGACGCTGGCCCCATGCAGCGCAGCAGGCAGGCCCCACGCGACCGGATGGGCGGGGTGGCTCCGCAGGTGAGCCAGCGTGCGCAGGATCCGCACCCGAAGCCCGCCCGGCTCCACCACCAGCTGGGAGGACCTTCCGAAGGTCACCAACTCGCAGGTGACTTCGCGTGCGAGTGCGCGGGCAAGCTCGAGTGGGTACCTCTCACCACCGCCAAACAGCCCCTCCCGACCGAATGAGGTCGGAGCAACCTGGATGATCCGCATGCTGTCTGTCTCCCTGATCACACTCGGTGACCCCGGCCAGCTGACCGGCGGCTACCTCTATCACAGGCGGATGGCGGAGGCGGCCGCCGCACACAACGTCCGGCTGCGGTTCGTGTCGTTTCCCGCGCTGCCGTTCCCGTTGCCGGCCGCCCGCGCCGGCGTGGTGCTCCGGCGAGCCAGCTCGCTCGCCGACGTCCTGATCCTGGACAGCATCGCGGCAGCCTTTCTCGCCCCGCTTTTCGTGCTGCGCCGACCGCCGATTCCCCTGGTCGCCATCCTGCACCAACCTCCTGGCGGGATCGATCACAGCTCAGCACGCACCTGGCTGCAGGCCGGTCTTGATCGGCTCGTCTACCGCCGGGCCGCAGCGCTGGTGCTGGCCAGCGCCGCGCTGGCTCCCGCGTTGCCAGCTGAGCTGCGCGCTCGCGCGGTGGTGGTGCCGCCCGGCCGGGACACCGGGCCGCCGCCACCCGTGGTCGATGACCTGCGCCGCGGGCGGCGAGCCGCGTTGCTGTACGTGGGCAACTGGGTGCCGCGCAAGGGACTACTTGACCTGCTCACCGCTGTCGCGGCTCTCCCCGCGGACGCCGCAACCTTGCACCTGGCCGGCCGTCATGACGTCGACCGCCGATACGCCGCGCGGGTCCACGCCCGGCTCGCTGCGCTCGAACTGGCCGAGCGAGTCGTGGTACACGGCCCGCTGGACCGGGCACAGGTCTGCACGCTCTACCACAGCGCCGACGTGTTCGTGCTGCCGAGCATCCGGGAGCCCTACGGCACGGCGTACGGCGAGGCCATGGCGGCGGGCTTGCCGGTCGTCGGCTGGCGGGCCGGGAACCTGCCACACTTGGCGACTCATGAGCGGGAGGGACTGATCCTGCGGCCGGGTGACGTCGAGGGGCTCACCGCCGCGCTACGGCGCCTGATCGACGACGAGCCCTACCGGCGGTGCTTGGGCCAGGCAGCTCGGCGGCGGGCGGCGACCCTGCCGACCTGGGAGCAATCCGCCAGCCGGCTGTTCGGCATGCTCCGTGACGTGGTCAGCGGTGACCGCCTGCGGTGGTGACTCTCTAGCCGCCAGGCACCACCTCGGCGACGGTGTGGACCTCATTGAAGGCCAGCAGCAGCGGGTGCGGGCCGCTGGTGTCGACCCGGCAGACCGCAGCGTCGAGGAGGTACATGCGCCAGGCCACCTCATCGCCCACCCCGAGCGCCCACGCCAGCGCGGCCTTGATCGGGGAGACATGGCTGACGACGATCACATCCGCGTGGGCAGCCTCTTCGGCCAATTCCGCGCAGGCTTCCCGCACGCGTGCCCCCACCTCGGCCACCGATTCGCCCCCAGCGGGCACAAAGTGCGGGTCCCGCCACCACGTTCGCCAGGTCTCTTCAGGCAGTACCGCTGGCGGGTGCCCCTCGATATCGCCGTAGTCCATCTCGATCCAGCGCGGGTCGATCTCGACGGACTGGCTGCCTGACCCTGCGTTGGCCAGTTCGACGGCGGTCTGCCGAGCCCGCAACAGCGGACTCGACACGAGCCGGGCCGGGCGCGGAAGGACCGCGGCGAGAGCGCATGCTTGGCGGCGCCCGGTCTCGTTCAGCGATGGGTCAGATCGGCCAAGCAGCAGCCCGTGAGCGTTGGCCGTCACCTGACCGTGGCGAACGAGGATCAGCACTCTCGTCACGCTAGCTAATAGAGCGCTTCATTGCCTACTCGAACGCCATACGCCTTTGCGCGCAGAACCCGATACCACATAAAGCATCCGAATAATGAGGTATTGGTGTCAGTACACAAGCTTGACTTGTCGCGCGGACAGCGTGCGCGGAGACCGGCAGCGATCGTTCACCATCATCGGTGGTCGTCGGGGTGCCCTGCGCGGCGAGAAACGCGCAAAAGTGGCAGGTGATCATGCCGTGAGGGACTTAAGGTCACCTCTAGGCTATCGAGGTCGACAGCCGCTTCTGGTATTCGAGATGGTGTTTCCTGGGTGGCAGGGTCGGGACCTCGGCGTGCTGGCCAGCGGCAGCCGAGCGCCCTGAGCTTGACGGACGCATCGCAGACCATGAAGTTTGCCGCAGGGACCACCTTGGTGATCATGGAATAGGTGGCGGAAGGTATTACTCGTCCAGCTGCTTCTCGTCATGATCTAATGTTATCCCGGCGACCTGGATGCGTAACTTCTCCACTATGCCGTCGATGATGTCGCGAGCCTCGCGCAAAGTTTCATGAGCCGCGTAAAAGTGGCGCCCACGAGGTGGAGTATCTTCCGCGGGAAGATACGCATTCCAGCAGTTGAGGTAGTATTCGACTATCGCCAGCGTCGTTTGCACCTCATGCAGTTCAGCCAGGAGCCGGTCGGGCTGACCCGGCAGTAGTGGAAAACTGGGAAAGCAATCTCGGAAATCCATGCCGCCACCTCCATACCTGCGGCAAGGTGTCATGCTGTTTAGATGGCCATCGACCCTGGCGGCGGTCAGGTACCTACGGACGGGTCGGGAGCCCTTGCTCGACGTAGGAGTGCAGCGCGGATAGCAAATGCACAGCCATGGGGAATCTCTTCATGGGGACGAATCCTTTACTCGGAGACACTAGGCCCATACCCAGATTTCGTCAATAGCCACTAGTTTTAGAAAGAGAGTCTTTAAGACAAAGCGAGCGTCGAACGGGAACTCACCGTGACAGCGGCCGGCCATGAACACCGAACGCCGTAGGGCAGGTCGGCGTGGACCAAAGGAGATCTGCGGGCGGTGGCTCGCCACCTCAACCACGCAGGCACGACAGGTAACGGCGCTGCGGCCAGGGGTAGAACGATCAGACAGAGCAACCGCGGCAGCCATCAACTCACCGTCGACCCTGCCGCCCGAGCCAGCATCCCACCGTTGGTCGCCTTCCAGGGTTGGCCCAGATCCCAGTCTTGTATTAACATATAGAATTCGTTATAGATATATAGAGGGGTCGTCATGAGTACTACCTCGCGTTCTATCGGCTCGCGGCTGGCAGCCGGCGTCGCCGCGGTAGCTCTCGCCGCAGCCGCGTGCAGCTCCGGACAATCCGGATCCAACGCCACGACCACGCAGTCTCCGAACACCAAGGCGAGCGCATTGCATGACAACATGCGCACGCTGTGGCAAGACCACGGCACCTGGACTCGCCTGACTATCGTCAGCTTCGCGGACAACTCCCCGGACCTGCAGGTAACACAGGATCGCCTGCTCGCCAACCAAACGGACATCGGCAACGCCATCAAGCCCTACTACGGCGCCGATGCGGGCAACAAGCTCACCGCCCTGCTCCAGCAACACATCATGGCTGCCGCCGGGGTGCTCAAGGCGGCCAAGTCCGGCAACCCAGGGGAAGTGGACCAGGCCAAAGCCGCGTTCTACGCCAACGGCAACCAGATCGCCGAGTTCCTCCACAACGCCAACCCGGGGAACTGGCCGCTTGACGCAACGCAGAACATGATGAAGATGCACCTGGACCAGGTGGTCGAGATGGGCTCCGACGAACTGACCCATCGCTACGCGGACAGCGTCGGTGTCTGGAACGCCTACCGCGACCACATCCTGGCAATGGCCGACACGCTGTCGAACGGCATCATGAAGCAGTTCCCCAACCAATTCAGCTAAGCGCTGATCGAAGTTTCCCCACAGCGGGCACGGCAAGACCAGGGAACCGCGATTCCCGAAGTTACGGGAGGTGCGCCGGTGTGGCCGGGCGCTCGGCGCCCGGCCACCTCATCACTGCGGTGCTGCTCGGAAGGCGCCCCGCAATGGCGTTCGCGGTCGTAGGCGAGCTGCGGTCACCACAGCAACGCGCACAGGCTCACCACGTTTGCGCAGCGGCCCCGGCATCACGCAGTGCACCGCCGTCAGGCCCACCAACCACACCAATCCAAGCAACAACAGGTCCAGCACCACTGCTGACCGCCCCCGCTTCCTACTGCCTCGACCCCCGCGCCGCGTACAGCTACCCCACTCAACGCGGCCACGAACCTCCCGGCGGGCGTGTCGGCCCCGCGTGTCTCCCACCGTGCCCGACCGCCGGCGCCCACACGGTATCGGTACGCCGGCAACGATGTACGGCGTGTCCTACTCGACGGGACCGCCGGCTTGCGGCTCGCCGGCAATCCAGACGGTTTTGGCGTTGACGAACGAACGGGGCCCGAAGTGGCCGAGTTCACGGCCATAGCCGGAGTTCCTGATCCCGCCGAAGGGCACCGCCGGCGTCGATTCGGTGATCTTGTTCAGGTAGATCATGCCCGTCTGCACCTCGGTGACGAACCGCTGCTGCTCGTCCGGATCCCGGGTCCACGCGCTGCCGCCGAGACCGAACGCAGAGTCGTTGGCGATGCGGATGGCCTCGTCAATGCTGGACATACGCCAGAGCAGCGCGACGGGCCCGAAAAACTCCTCACAGGCGCCGGGAGAACCGTCCGGGATATCGGTGAGCACGGTTGGCGGGTAGTAAAAGCCCGGCCGATCGAGGGGCTTGCCGCCGGTCAGCAGGCGCGCGCCGGCCGCGACCGTGTCACGGACCTGCTGATCGATGATCTTCACAGCATCGGCCGAGGACAGCGGTCCTAGGTCGGTGTCAGGATCGGTGGGATCCCCCACGGTGAGTTCCTCCATCTTCTCAACCATGCGGCGAGTGAACTCCTCGGCGATGTCCTCGTGGACGATAAAGCGCTTGGCGTTGATGCAGGACTGGCCGTTGTTGAGCGTCCTTGAGGCGACCGCGTTGTCCACGGCATCGGCAAGATCGGCCGATGGCATGACGATGAACGGGTCGCTGCCGCCCAGTTCTAGAACGCTGGGCTTGATGTTGCGCCCGGCGGCTGCTGCCACCTGCCGGCCCGCGGCCTCACTGCCGGTCAAAGTCACCGCGCGGATCCGATCGTCGCCGACAATGCCTTCGACGGCCGAAGCCGGCACGAGCAGCGTCTGGAACACGCCTTCGGCGCACCCGGCACGGAGCAGCACATCCTCGATCGCCAGCGCCACCTGCGGCACGTTCGAGGCATGCTTGAGCAGCCCCACATTGCCGGCCATCAACGCAGGTGCGGCGAACCGGAAAACCTGCCAGTACGGGAAGTTCCACGGCATGATCCCCAGCACCGGGCCGAGCGGCTCGTACCGGGTGAAAACTCGCGCACCCTCGACTGGCCAGGGCTCGTCGGCGAGCATCGCCTCCGCATGATCGGCGAAGTAGCGGCACCCAGCGGAGCATTTGTGCACCTCGGCGACCGACGCAGCAAGAGTCTTGCCCATCTCCAGGGTGGCCAGCCGAGCCAGCTCATCCACCTCGTTCTCGAGGATCTGCGCGGCGCGGCGCAGCATTGCCGCACGTTGCGCGAATGCCGTCTGCCGGTACTCGCCAAACACCTCGGCGGCGCGGGCCAACTTGCGATCCAGTTCCTCATCGGTGAGGGGCTCGAATGAGCGCACCTGCTCGCCGGTCGCCGGGTTGATCGTCGCGATAGCCATGCAAATCTCCCTTACCAGCTGCGTCTGGCAGCGGGTTACCCTGTTTGCTGCCGGTGCAGTCCGGGTACGCGCTGCTGCCCGGTGGCCTGTACTGATGACGATAGGGCGGCCACACCTTGGTCAGGTACCGCTACGCCCGCAGACGCTGGCATCACCGGCCCTGGGACTCCGCCAGGCAACCCTCTAGCAGTGGCTCAAGCTGCTGCCACGTCGCCGGCTGAGGTTGCGTCCAGCGCAGTCAGGTAGCCGTCCCGGTAACCCTGCTGGGTGGGATGATAAGGGCCGACGGCCGCGGGCGTGCTCGGACCGTTGATCCACGGCTCAGCCGAGCACACACCATGGCCGTCAAACCGGCCCCGGACATCGACGAACTCGAAGCCGGGCTGCTGGACCACGGCCTTGTAGATGACGTTGTCGATCACATCGGCGCCTTCGTTGAGCTTCGTCCTCCGGGCCAGGTTCGGCGCCAACGGGTCAGCGCAGCCCGGCGCGAGGTCGAATAATCTCGGGTAGCCCAGCACGATCACCCTGGCCCTCGGGGCGGCGGCCCGGATCGCAGCGTAAGTACGGGCCAAGCGACCCGGAAGCTCCGAACGGGCGAAGTACTCCGCCGCGTCCACTGCAGCGATGCACACGTTGTCACTTGACGCGACCGTGCACGTCCGCAGCACAGGCCCGAATCCGGCGTCATTACCGCCGATAGTGACCGTCACCAGGTCGGTACTGGAATCCAGCGCGGTGATCTGGCTGCCGCGCACATCGCCGGTGGTGGCTCCGGAGCACGCGACGAACCGGAAGGTGGCCGGGTGATGTTCGCTCGCCCACAGCGGTGGGTAGGACAGCGGGCTGCGGGCACAGTTGCCACTTGCCGGGTCGTAAACGCCGGTACCGACCCCAGACGAGTAGGAATCGCCCAGGGCAACGTAGTCGACCATACGTGCCATCGGCGGCGCCTGCGCGCGCGCCGCGCCATCAGCGGGTGACGTGGCGGCCGTCGTGGCGGCAGCCGCGGGGGGAACGGCTGCGGCCAGCGCGGCGATCACCCCGGCCAGAAGCGCAGTGACCTGCCCCAGCTCGGCTACCCGCGGCAACTCCGTGATCCGCACCATGACACCCTCCCCGGCGCCGGGCTCTGACCGGCCACCTCGTCTGGCGGCTGCCTGCGAGATGGAGGGGCCGGCAGGCAATTCGCGCGGGCAGGATAAGCGCGGCGAGCACAACAGCCGGTGATCATCGCCCGGCGCGTCGCGCCAGAATCGCAGTCTGGATGCAGACTGCGGCGGGGAGGAGCGCTGGTAGGTTGCCGCACCGTGCCGATCAACCGGCGGGCCTTCCTGCACGCCACCGGCCTGGGTGCGGCAGCGGCCGCGCTGACCGGGTGCAGCGAAGCGCCACCGAAGCCATTCCCATTTCCCGGGCTGGCCGGCAAGCTGTCGGGCCCGTTGGTCACCCCGGATCACCCCGGCTACCAGCTGGCGCGCCGGTCGTTCAACCCGCTGTTCGACGACCGGGCACCGGCCGCTATCGCGCAGTGCCGGCGTATCGAGGATGTCCAGGCCTGCGTGTCGGCCGCGGCGGCAGCGAACGCGCCCATCGCGGCGCGCAGCGGTGGGCACAGTTACGCCGGCTACTCGACACCAGATCACGGCCTCGTGGTCGACCTGACCGGGCTGTCTGACGTACGCCTCAACGCCGATGGCACGGTCGACATCGGCGCCGGCGCGCGGCTGATCGATATCTACACAGCGCTTGCCGGCGCGGGGCGATGCTTGCCGGGCGGCACCTGCCCTTCGGTCGGCATTGCCGGCTTCACCCTCGGCGGCGGGATCGGTGTGCTGTCCCGCAAGTACGGGCTGACCTGTGATCGTCTCGTGTCGGCGCGGGTGGTCACTGCGGATGGCATAGCCCGCACGGTGTCCGCGTCGGAGCAGCCAGACCTGTTCTGGGCGTTGCGTGGTGGGGGTGGCGGCAACTTCGGCATCGTCACGTCATTCACCTTCAACACCGTGGCGGCGCCGCAACTCACCGCGTTCCAGCTGGATTTCCCGCCAGGCTCGGTGCCCGAGGTCCTCGGCAACTGGCAACGATGGCTGACCAGCATGCCCGACGACCTGTCCGCGAACTGCCACATCAGCGGCGGCAGCCCGTCGAGCTGCACGGTCATCGGATGCTTCGTCGGATCGGCCAGCGGGGTGAATCCGTTGCTCGCTGGGCTGATCCGCCAGACCGGTAGCCAGCCGGCGGCCCGCACCGTGACCGAGTACAGCTACCTCAACGCGATGCGCTACTTCGCGGGCTGCTCAACCATGTCGGCTGCCGAGTGTCACGACCAGGCCAGTGGCCGGTCCTGGAATCGGGAAGCGTTCGTGGCGTCATCGCGGCTGCTCCCGGCACCCGCCGCGGACCCAGCACAGATCGTCTCGGTGTTCGACCACCGCACCGTGTACGTCATCATCGACGGGCTGGGTGGCGCGATCGGCGCGGTAGGACCGGCCGACACAGCATTCCCGCACCGGGCAGCACTGGGAATTATGCAGATTTACGTCCGGACATCGCCGGTGCAGCGGGCCACCGCGACCAGATCGGTGGCGAGCATGCGCGACCAGCTGACGGCCGTGCTCGGCGATGGTGGATACGTCAACTACATCGACCCCGGCATGCCGAACTGGGCGCAGGCCTACTACGGCGACAATCACACCCGGCTACGCCAGGTCGCGCAGCGCCACGACCCTGACCGGCTGTTCAACTTTCCGCAAGCCATCACCAACGCGTGACCATGCGGATCCCAGCACGCGTTGTCCGCGCCGCCGTAGCCGGCCTCGCCATCGTGACAGCCGTTGCGGTAGCAGCTTGGTGTAGCGCTTGCACGGCGCCCGACCAGCAACCCCACCAGGCAAGCCAGCCGGCCGATGCCGAACTCAACCCGCTCGTCGCGCGGGGCGAGGTGGAGAAAGTCAGCGGCGGGTTCACCTTCACCGAAGGTCCGGTGTGGCTTGCGTCGCGCGGCGTGCTGCTTTTTTCTGACGTCCCCGCCGACACGATCAACCAGCTCCAGCCACCCGCCACCATCACCGTCTTCCGGAGACCGACCGGCAGAAGCAACGGGCTGGGGCTCGACCCGCAGGGCCGGCTCATCGCCAGTGAGGGTGACAACCGGCGGGTGTCGCGCACCCTAGCTGAGGGAACCGTCGTGACGGTGGCCGACCGTTGGCAGGGAAAGCGCCTCAACTCGCCCAACGACAACATCACCCGCAGCGACGGCACCATCTACTTCACCGATCCGCCTTACGGCCTGCCCCCCGGGCAAGCGCGCGAGCTCGACTTCCAGGGTGTGTTCCGGGTGGATCCGGCGGGCACGCTGCACCTCGAGTCCAGGGAGTTCAACCGCCCCAACGGCGTGGCACTGTCGCCGGACGAGAAGACGCTGTATGTGGACGACACCGCCGACGGCCTGGTGCGTACGTTCCCGGTCCGGCCTGACGGTTCACTAGGTGCATCGACGATCTTCGTGCCGTCCACCGGCGGCGGGGGCGACGGGATCGCAGTCGACGGTGCCGGGAATGTGTACGTGGCCACTGACGGCGGGGTGAAGGTGTACCGGCCGAGCGGCGCGCTATGGGGCACTATCCCCGTGCCCGAGGTGCCCTCCAACTGCACGTTCGGTGGCGCCGACCGTAAGACGTTGTACATCACGGCTAAGACATCGCTCTACCGCGTAGCATTGCGAATTCCTGGGTTTTCGTAGCCACACGAGCGCTGACCGACCAGTTAAAGTTCGTTGCCCAAAGCACTCGCTACGTCCTCAGCAAAGGATAAGTGTTGACGCAATCCTGTTGTTTCCAGTGCCATGTTCGCGACCGGGCAGCTGCAGACAAACCACAAGCGGCAGTCCCGCTCGATAGCGAGTTCATTTACCTCGAATAACACCCGCAGCCCCGCAGATGACAGAAATTTCAATCCATTGAGATCCACCACAACCACCTTGGCAACGGCGAGTTGAGCAGATACACAGGAGGCCAGCGTCGGAGCAGTCAGCGCATCCACCTCACCGGTCACGGTGACGACCCGAGCGTCGGGACCGTGATCGGAAACGTGGAGACCGACGAGGGGGACGGGGAAATGCCTACTCACAACTGTACGATATAGGTAAGTCGGCTAGATCACCCACGGAGCACGGTGGCGTTACTCAGAGGGCGCGAAACAACACAGACAGTAGGCCGGCTCGCCGCCGTCCTAGCATGTCAAGGATCGGACTCGCGAACACAAATATCCGTTGCTTAATTATTCATGTTCATTTTACTTTTTGGCGAGAAAAGAAAATCGTGGCGACATGCGGCACGCTATGCATTGAGATCAACTACGGTGAACTGGCACATCAGTGAGCCGACCGCCAACTCGATCGGCGTTAATTGGATGGTGTGCTGGCCATCTCCACAGCGCGAAGGGCCGGGAACATCCCCGTCTTGGCTGCCGCACGCAGCGCCGACTGAACGGCGGAGTTGTCCTGACTGATCAGGTTGACGGTCACCGACAGGGTCTCCGCCCGGGCCAGGGCGCAGTCGAGCACGTGTACCCCAGCCACGCCGAGGAAGCTCACCCCCGTCAAATCGAGGACGAGCGCAGGCGGTGTGTGCTCAAGTTCGCGGTGCAGGCTCGCGCTCAGTTTCGGCGCCGTGTCGGAATCGATTTCTCCGGCCACAGCAATAACGACCTGCCCCCCAGGTAGTCGGTCCACCCGGACACTGAACATTTCTTAACAACTCCAGCCCGTTCGCGTCGGCTAGATCCCCTGCATTACCCACTCATCTCACGATCCAAACATGCGGCGGGCCAAGTTGATACCCCAGCCTGTGCACCATGACGACGCTCATGATCACTGCTTCCTCCGGCAACACGCGGTGTGACGACGGTACTGCGCAGCGCAGTGACAGCCGCATAAACTGATCAATAATGTCACCTACTTCACACCCGCGGCGCGGACCGCTGGGTCCCGTGCAGTCGGTGCGAGACCAGTGCCCTGCCCATGACTAGCGCGTCGGGTTCCGGGGTACGCCACCTGCCCATCGCCAATGCCGTAGGGAGGGAACCGTGTCCACCACCGAAACCGGTCAGGTGACCGGAACCAAGGACAAGGATTACAACCTGATCTGGTTCACCGAGGCGTGCCTGAGCAACGTGTTGCGTATGGAGATCTACATCCAAGACGCCGAGCGAGACGGCGACTCCGAGTTGGCTGATCTGTTCAAGAAGGCGCAGACCGAAAGCCGCAAGGGTGCAGAAATGGGCAAGCAATTGCTTCGCCAGCGGCTTGCCGGCTGACGGTCCTGGTGTGGCCACCCGCTCTGCGCAACAGCGCGCGGAAGCATTGTTTTCGGGGCGGGTGGCCCACCCGCGCTAGCCTCGCAGGCCGCTGACGGACCTGGGGTGCCCCGCCCCGATCGGCTGTCCGAGCAACTCGCCCTACCGCAAGCAGGCGAGGATGAATCGGCGCCAATCGACTGACTGTGTTGGTGCTTCCCTGGGGTTACGCCAATGGGCAGGATGCCGGCACGGCGCTCACCTGGTGGCGGAGTAGCTCCGTCGCGACACGAATCCACTGCGCGCCGCCGTGCCGGCATCCAGGTCAAAGAAGCCCGACAGAATTTTGAGCCCGGCCAGACGGTGGTGGGAGGGGGGCAGCCGTCTGGCCGGGCGGTTCCCGATCCGGACGTTGCGGTGGGGTAGGAGTGTCGTCCGGCCGGGTAGCTGGAATGGAACGTCAGTGCGACGGCTCAGGAAGTCATAAGGGTCTGTGGAGGAGGTAGCCTGCCTATGATGGGCGCCGATGCGAGATTATGCCGGCACAGGCATGGCTGCCCTCACTAGCTCGTTAACAAGCAATGTCACTTCGATAAATCCGTGGCCACACGGGGCGACTCGTACCGCGGGTACGTCCATACCTGCCGCAATGCGGTGCGCTTCGGCTTCAAAGTCATCGATGACCTGGCCGGGGAGCATGCGGACCAGTAACGTCACCGGCGGTCCCGGATCTACCGATTCCAGCTGCGGCGCCACCATAATGGGCAGCCTGCTAGCGGTAACGGTATGATGTGCCAGAGTAGTATTGTCCATCGTGTCATTCCACTGCCACATCACCTCGCTCGCCCATCTCGCGAGCTCATCAGCTTCTCGCCGTCGCTGCAGCCAGCGCGGTGTCCACCAGGAATGACGATGGCTTGATAGTCCGTCGCGCCGATTAGCAGGCCGTTTACTCACACCGCTCGAAATGAGCGTCATGACGATTCCTCCTCCGTCTCGTTGCACGGGATGAGCTGTCGTCCGCCGATGCCAGAGAAATACCCGTCAGATACCGGCTCAAACCCTTTCGTCAAGTTTCTTTGACCGCAGTCGCCGCTACCTTGATTATTCATCTCTAGTTAAGTCGCCATGCGGTTGCCCACACAGTGCCGACAAAATCAAACAATGTCAGGTGAGCTGCTCGTTTATCGGCACGGGCACCCGGCAATCTGACTGAGTCCAGGTGTGGGAGCGCGGCCCGTCCTGTCCTCTCCTGTCAGGCTGTCGGAGTCATAGCACCGTTGCCAGCTCCCTTCCTTTCCTCATGGTCTGATACAGCTAAGCCGTGACTGTGTGGTTGCTGACAGTTACCCCACTCGCTGAGGACTTAAACCCCGCGTAATTGCTGAGCTACCCGCTGCAGGGGCCCACGCAGTGCAGGCTGTAGCGCGCGGGCTAGTTTCGTCGCGATGCCTTGGTTGACGGGTCGCAGGTGGAGGACCCCGCTGATGACCGTGCCGGCGGTCGCCGCGGTGGTCGTCACCACCACAGGGGCAGGGCTGCCGCCGATCCGGCCGTCGATTCCGCATGATTTTGCTGACCCCACGGTGCTGCCGGTCGGCCATCGCTACTACGCCTACTCCACGGACAGCCACTACGGGACCAAGCTCCTTCATGTGCCGGTGCGTAGCTCGAGCAGCCTCACCGGCGGATGGGGCAAGGCCCACGACGCCATGCCGACGTTGCCGGTTTGGGTGGACCAGGCGGGCACTGATGAGGGCAGTGTGTGGGCTCCGGCGGTGACCACCACCGGTCATGGTGGCTACCTGCTGTATTTCACCGCCCGCTCGGCCAGCCAGCGCACCCACTGCATCGGGGTGGCCCGGGCATGGGATCCCGAAGGTCCGTTCCGTTCGATCGGACGGCAACCGCTGGTGTGCCGGCCCGGGGATGTCAATGCCGTCGACCCCAAGCCGTTCACCGACACCGACGGCGTGCGCTACCTGGTCTACAGCTCCAGCCGCGAGGGCAACGGCACCGTCTGGCTGCAACGGCTGGCCACCGACGGTACCGAAACGATCGGGGATCGGCGGGCATTGATCCAGGCGGACCGGCCCGACGAAGATCACATCGTGGAGGCACCGGCGATGATCCGCCATCGCCACACCTACGTGCTGTTCTACTCAGGCAACGCCTACAACAGCGGCCGCTATTTCGTCAATTACGCGACCGCCGATGCGCTGTGCGATCAGTTCGTCAAATACCCGGGCCAGCTGCTCAACCAGCACACGCTCGACGGTGCGTACCAGAATCCGGGCGGCCAGGATGTAGTGCATACCCACGGCCACGATTTTCTGGTCTTCCACGCATTCACCAGCCCCACCCGCCGTGCCATGTTCGTGGCGGCATTGGAATGGCATCACGGCCGCCCCGGTCTTCGGTCTGTCGATGAAACGTCAATAGCGCACCGTCACCATCACGACCCGACCGCAGAGCGGGGGCAGTTGCATTGACCATGGCCGGCTCGGGCAAGGTGGGTTGATGCGACGCCGTGGTCACCCTGTTCGTCGGGTTGCGATCGGGCTGCTGGTGACCACCAACGGCGTGGTCAGCGCGTGCGGCGGCGGACCTCCAGCCGCATCGCGAGCCGTCCCAGCCACCACAGCACCGGCAGAGTCGACGTCGCCGCAGGTCACTCTGGAGCCCGCGCCGCCGGCAGAGCCAACCATCAATACCACAGAGATCACCGGATCGCTGCGAGGTGCCGCGCTGGTGCAAGCGCTGCGTACTGGCGGGTTAGTGCTGTGGATGCGTCATACCGAGCGCGACGACCGGTCTGGAACAGTCACCCCGGAGCAAGCAGCTACTCATGACTGTGCCGCCCAGAGCGAGCTGACCGCCAGTGGCCGCCAGCACGCCAAGCAGATTGGTGCAGCGATGCGTGCGTTGCACCTGCCGATTGCCGCGGTGCGCACCGCTCGACTGTGCCGCACCGAGACCACGGGGCGCTTGTTACGCATCGCCCCGATGGCCACCGATGATCGGTTAGATTCCTCCAGCACTTGGGTAAATCGCGGGGGTCCAGCGGCCCAACAGCGCGCCACACTGCAGCTGTTGTCCGAAGCACCACCCACCGACACCAATGTCGTGTTGGTATCGAGCGTTCTGGACGTCCCCGCGCCGCAGCCCGCGGTCCTGCATGACCTGGGTCCCGGCGAGACCGCTGTCTTCCGTCCCGGACCGGCCGGAAAGGCCACCTTGCTGGCACGGATCGGGGAGTCTGCCTGGCCTACACTGCTGGAGGCCGTCATCCCCACGCCGCCCTCCCCGGGGACTCGATGACTTCCAGCTGCCCTTAGGTCCGCCGGCTGCGTACAGTCCAGGTCTCAACCACGACGGTACGGCTGAATTGCACTACCAATTCGCCGGGTTTCATCGTCGAGGGCGTCGGGATGAGCCCGGATCCTCCAATCGCGGTGGACTGGCCCTGCGAGGTCAAAGCCCACCGCAAGCCGGCGTGGAGTAGCAGGCCGGCGGCGGTGGCCAGGGAACCGATCACCGCGGGGTGCTGGCTACCGCGGCGCAGCCGTTCGGGAAGGCCGCCGGAGTGCCATCGAGTGAGTCGCTGCGCCACCTGACGCGTCCTTATCACTGGGCGCGTGACAACCACAGCGGGCAGGCTGGACCGGGTGTTGTGGTCGGAATCGTCCATGGCGCCCATCAAACCGCCAGAAGGCGGGTTTGGTAACTCCGCGCCCAGCCGGTGGTCAAGGAAATGCCCAGCGCCTCGTGTATCTGTATGTTGCTGGGCTGCTCTTGTCCGGTAACGGCGCTGGCGGCGATTGACCGGAATGATTGCCGTGTGCTGGCGACCGCAGAGCGTGTTCTGGCGCCACACCGTCAGCACTGTCTGCCGATGCCGAGGAGCATGCCATGACCGTCGAAAAGGCGGCCGAAGCAGCAAGATCGCACTCTCAAACCGCTGACCGCGCCATGGTTACCCAGGCTGCACGGGGCAGCCTCGGTGGTACAACTAGCAAGGATTCTTGTTGGATTGCCTGCGGTCAGGGCCAGGTCGGTGGGAGCTGGTCGGCGTCATTGCATGACCACCAGTCCCTGGCGGTCGCGCTGGGCCGACGGGACATCCGGGCTTCATCGGAAGTTGATGATCGCCCACGCCATGGGCAGCTGGTTGGTGCGGGCCTGGGGTGTTCGGTGAAGGTCAGGCCCGAAGAAGTTTCCGGTGAGGTAGTTATCGGCCTCGTAGAACCTTTGGGGAGAGATCTGGCCCTGATAATCAAAGGAGTCGATCACATACGGGATGCTGGGGCTGGCGATGGCCGACGGACCGTTCATGATCTGGAGATGCAGGTGTGATGCGTTCGCGTTGCCGGTGTTGCCCAGCTTGGCGACCACCTGGCCCTTGGTGACCTTGTCACCTAGCTTGACCCGCAGGCTGCCCTTGAGCAGATGCGCGTAGAAGGCATAAGCGCCGTTGCCGATATCGAGCACAATGTGATTGCCCTCTACGTTCTCCACGGTCAATTTCGGCCCGAGCACCGGATCGTTGGCCGGTAGCACCCCTGGAGCGTTGGCGTCCTGCCCATCCAGGATGCTGGTCACCGTGCCGTCGGCGACGGCAAGGACCTCCGATCCGTAGTCCACATAGCTCTCGTTTTTGGTCTTGTCCCCGGTGTAGAAGGCACCTTGGTTGTTGGTCTGTTTCCAGTCGATGGCGAACAACTGGCTGCCGACGAGGTTGCCGTCCATCGCCACTGGCGAGCTTCGATGGGGCCAGCCTGGTTCACAGCACCCATTGAGCGCGACCCAGTTGTTGCCCTTCAGGGGTGGACCGATGGTGATCGGACCGCTGGCTGAGATGCGGTAGGGCGTCACGGTGTAGTCCACCGGACCCGGGGTCGTCGTCACCGGGCTGACTGCCCCGTCGAAGAACAGGTGATGCATCACGTACTTCGGCGCCTCGCCAAGAGAGCCGAAGGAGTAGTCCACGAACAACACCCGCGCCTGCTGGGCCGGGATCACCATGTCTGCTATCGACGTGGCAGGAAGGGCGCGCAAACGGTTGCAGTCACCGAAACTGCACGCGGGGTCCACCAGTTGCTTGTCACTGAACGTGGCAAGGACCTTGCTGGTGTTGGTGGCATCGACGACGTCGAGCTTGCGGATGGTCGCCGGGACTTGAGAAGCGTTCTGCAACAACAAGTTGTAGGCAACGTGGAACCTGCCATCGGTCCCGGCGACCGGAACTGTTGGCGGGTTGTTCACCTGCACCAACACCGGGGTATAGGCGTCCTTGACGGTAATCCCAGCCGGCGGCGCATCGAAGGGAGAGTCGCCAGCGACGGCGGCGCCTGTCATGGGCGTGTTGGCGGGAGCTGAGCTACAGCCAACGACCAGCACGGACAACACAATTAAGAACCCGAGTCGCCGCATACTGCCCCCTTACTTGATGCCCAGAGAGCAGGTTGCCGCCGCTGACCGACACTTGCAAGCAGACTTCGAGGCGCACAGAGGTGGCCAGCATAATCGCTGATTGAGCGCGCGGATCGTGCGCGGCGCGGCCAGTGGCGGGGGCTACTTCGGTGGCGGCGGAGAAGCCGGCGGGGGCAACGGCTATATCGACCCATCGTGATCAACAGCACCCCACCCCCGGCGTCCCCGGCCAATTCGTCAACGCGGCATTCTCCGCCAATCATCATCGTTCGGCGTCGGGTTGCCTCGGGGGATGACTGGCATGGCCCAGCACAACAACAGTCCAAGCTCCTCCGACCGATAACCGGGCCGATCAGGTCATAGCGCGCTGGGACGGATCACACCCGTCAGCTGACGGTGGTGTGGGTCGGCCCCGCTGCGGCCTGCGCGAGGTGCTGCTGGCCGGTCCGGGCGCGCATGGTGGGCGCGGCGGCTTTGTCGTCGATGGTGAAGGCCAGGGCTGCTGCGAGCAACGCGACGGCCGCTGCGGTGACAAACGCCCAGTGGTATGCCGAAAGCTGCGGGGTGAGGTGGCCCGCGATCTGGTGGGTGGTCCCGATACTGGCGATGACCGTGGTGAGCGTGGCGATTCCGACTGCACTGCCGAGTTGGCGTGAGGCGTTGAACAGGGTGGAGGCACGTCCCGTTGCCGCTGAGGTGATGGTGGCGAAGGCGGCGGCCTGCGAGGGAGCGAACACGTGTGCCATCGCTACACCCAATAGCAGCATGATCGCCCGGACCCACCATAGGTTGGTGGAGAAGCCGACCAGCGTCATGAGGCTGATGCTGGTGGCGACGCCGGCCAGGCCACCGATGACGAGTCGCCGGGGGCCGAGCTTGGGGTAGATACGCATGGCGAGCTGCGTGCCGGCCATGACGCCAAGGGCTTCCGGGAAGGTGCTGAGCCCGGAACCGAGCGCGGACAGGCCAAGGCCAGACTGGAAAAACAACGCGACGAGATACAGCGTGCCCAAAAACGCCGCCGTGCCCAGGAAGATGACCACGGTCATCGAGCGGAACAAGCTGTCACCAAAGAGTCTGAGGTCTACCAGGGGGGTTGGTGATCGCATCTCGATGCTGATGAACAGCGCGAGCAGCGCAAGGCCGGCCACGCCGAAGCCGATGATCATCGGTGAAGTCCAGCCCCGACTGGACCCCTCGGACAGCGTGTACATCAACGCGGCGAAGCCCAGCCCGGAGAGAACAAATCCGGGGACGTCCAGGGCACCCGGCGTGGGTTGGCGCTGGTTCGGCAGGAATAGCGAACCGAAGATCAATGCCGCCAGCCCGATGGGGACGTTGACGTAAAACGCCCAGCGCCACGACACGTCGGTGACGAGCAGGCCGCCGATCACTGGGCCGGCAGCAGGCGCCAGGGCGGTGGGTACAACCAGGCTCCGTGATGCGCGTGCCCGGTCAGCCGGTGGGAATGTGCGAAACAGCATCGCCATCCCGACCGGCGTGAGCATCCCCCCACCGGTGCCCTGCAGGATGCGGTAGGTCACCAGCTGCGCCAGGTTTTGCGCTGTTCCACACAGGGCTAATGCTCCGGTGAACAGTACGAGCGCGATCAGGAAGACAGGTTTGGTCCCGAACCGGTCACCGAGCCATCCGGATGCGGGGATGACCACCGCCAGGCTGACCAAAAAGCCGACGACGACGCTGTCAATATGGTCGGGCTTGACATGAAACTCGCTGGCCAGCGTGGGCAGCGCCACGTTGATGATGGTGCTGTCCATGATGGTCATGAACATTGCCACGGTGAAGACAACGCTGACCGTGATCTTGGGATTCAGGCGGGAAGGCAGCTGCCGTGGGGCCTGGCAGAAAAGCTGGTTGACAACGCGCGCGAGGTGATTGGCCAGGACGCTGCGGCGTGAGATGAGACCACCATCCTCTGGACAGGCGCGGGAGACGGGCTGGGCGTCGATACCGCGGTCGTGTTCGGTCACTGCCAAACAGGCCCCGGGGGTTCGGCGAGGATCTGCGGGTCGATGAGGCATTCCTCGTCGAGTTGGTTCAAAGTCAGATAGATCGCGCCTGGGCTGAGTTGCCAAGTACCGGAGGTTTGCTCCGTAATGGCCGGCATGAGCCGGTAGCCGTGCATGGACTGTTCGGCAAGCAACAACAGCAACGAAGTGCGCACATCTCCACGTTGCACTCGCCCACGTCTCCCGCGGTGAGGATGACTACCGCACGTTCTTTCACCGCCGACCCAACGGTGAAGTGCGGGTGGTGGCGTTACCGACTGGCAACACGACGGGCAGCACGGCAGTGGTCACCAAGTAGATGGTCGTGATCAGTGTCCATGGCTTCTCCTTACCTGCCTACACTCTTCATGGAGCAGCTATCGTGATCACGCAGGTGTGCGATGCGTCACCGCATCCGTCGATGGGGTCCTGCGCCGCTTCACCCGCAGCGCATCGCATTACCGGGTCATACTCAGACTCCGCCCAATCCCTAAAGCCATGCCTGTGATCCGCTACCTGCGGCCACGCCGGTGGAGCGCAGGACTTCCACCCCGTACCCGAAATCCGCGCCTTCGAGTCACCTCAGGACCAGCACAAATGCCCGACACGGTCAGAGCGCACGTCGCCGGTATCGCTTGAGGAGTCGATGTTGAGCTGTCAGCGGCAAGGGTGATCGTCAGCGCGGCGTCGCTTGACCCTCGACCAGCTTGAGGCACCATGCTCCATCCTCATGGAAGATTTGCTCGGCATCGGGCAGCTGGCTCGGGCCAGCGGGCTCACGGTCAGCGCGTTGCGGTTCTACGACACTGCCGCCGTACTCAGCCCGGCAGCTGTGGATGTGCGCACCGGTTACCGGCTGTATGTGGCTGAGCAGGTCAAGGTTGCGCGGCTTGTCGCGCGGCTGCGCCGGATAAGCATGCCGCTGGCTGACGTCCGCCAGGTTCTAGCCCATCGGCATGATCCCGACCGCGTCCAGGATCTGTTGTGCGCTCACCTGGCCACCCTTGAGCAAGGGCTGACCAAGGCCCGACGTGAGCTCTCCACGATTCAGGATCTTCTCGATAGCCAGGAGTTATCCATGGTTCCAACCACCGCGACCACCTTGACCGTTGCCGGTATGAACCTCGCCACCGCGCTACATGCTGTCCGGTTCGCGACCGGAAGTGATGCCGAGGTTCCCCCGCTGCGCGGCGTGCTGTTCGACATCACGGCCGAGGCCGTGACCCTCGTGGCAACTGACCGCTACCGGCTCGCGGTGGCCAGCGTCCCCGTGGAAGTCCTCGACGGACCGGAGCGCTCCGCCGTGGTGCCCGCGCAGCTCGCTGACACTCTCGCCGCCCTGGGAGACCACTCTGTGCACCTTACGTTCACTGCGGAAATGGTGACCGCCTACGCAGGAGCAGTGCGCAACGTCGAGGGCGAGCTGATCGGTGATACCTACCCCGAATACCGCCGGCTCCTGCCCGACCCGAACACGCCCGCTGCCTTCCCGATCACCCGCCAGCTGCGTTCGGCGCTGGCCGCACCAGCGCGACAGACCATGCACAGGGATACCGACGGGGTCATCTTTGAAGTCGTTGTGCTTGCCATGACCGAGGACGGCCACCTCACCGTGGCCTCGCAGGACGACGGTGTGGGTCTCGGCGTCGGCGTCAACCGGGAATTCCTGCTCGAAGCCATCGATGCCGGTGGTGAGGATCAACTCATGCTCTCCCTCGACGGGCCGGTCACACCCGTAGTCGTCCGCTCGCCCCGCTCGCTGTCACTGCTCATGCCCGTCCGGGTCTAGCGCAACCAATCCACGCCGGCCCATCGACCTGCCGGAATACCTCGAGATCACGAGCTGACCAGGAACCTGCCCAGATTCGGCACCGTCACCGGTTGCCGCGCCGCAGCGCGATCAGCCGGCAGTCCTCGTTATCGAGGTACACACCGAAGCGGCCATAGCCGCCTCATCCGTATCGACAATCCCGGATCCTGTGGACCGGTCGTTCACCGGCACGGCCTTTCGTCTCGGTGATACTGGTCGTTGATCAGCACATCGACACCTCGCCAGCCCCAGTAGACCCGGTGGGCCTGGATGAGCCCGTCTTCGATCTCCATGACCTCGACGAAGTCCATCTGCTCGCCATCCGGGGTGGCGCGTGGGTACTCCCAGGTCGCTCGCCTTCCGTCGGTGAAGAACCCCGCCCGGTGATAGGTGCGCAGCTCAGGAGTGCGAGCCACGACCTCAGCCAGAAACGGTCGTAGCTCGTCGTGCCCCCGGCAGATGCCCGGGCCGCCGGTGATGTGGGCCACCACCGGGCTTTCCAACGTCGCTTCGGGCGCATAGCAGGCCAGTAGACCCTCTAGATCGTGAGCGGCCAAGGCCTGTTCCCAGGCGTGCATCACCGCCTCGATCTCGGCTCGCGAAGCATTGGTTGCCGATCCGTTGTCCTGTCCCGTCACGTTCATGACGCCAGTCTGCCGCCGGTTTTCTTCGGCGTGGCCCGAAACGTTCGGCACACTTACTTTGGTGCTCCCCCTTTGCCCGTGCGCCGCGTGGTGACGCCGACGCCGCCCGCATCGCCGCCCTGATCGGCGATCGAGCCCGTGCCCGCGTGTTTTAGGCTCGTCGGAACCCAACGTGGCGGTAATGTGCTCTGTGACCAGCTCCAGCATCACCGAATACGTCTTGTGAGATAGTGCCTCGATGTTCCGCAATGCCTGGGTAATGCCCTCATCGTCAAGGGCGTGTAGCATTTCGTGCGCAATGTCAAGACCCCTGGATATCGTTTGTGTGGGCTCGCGCAGCGCAATGGGCATGCCCCGATTGTCGCGTGGAGGCCTGACAAAGACGGGGCTCCAGGAGCAAATCCGAGAATACTCGATCGAGTGAACATTGATCGCCGGCCGGAGTCGGAAGAAGCGAAACGTCATTCCACGAGTTGAGCTTGAGATGTCAGGTCTGCGGCATGCTGTGTGATGCACAATCCCCGAGTGAGGCGCGGTGGGAATGCTTGGAATATCGCGACGGCAGCCCCGGATGACCAGCTCGGACGCACTGGGCTGAGCCATGCCACGACGTAAACCTTTGCTGCTGCTCGCGCTACTCATGCTCGCGGTGCTGGCGGCCCTGGGCGGGCTCAACCCCACCCCGCGCTCCGGCACGCCGGTGCATCGACCTGGCATCCCAGAGCAACCGCGTGGTGCACCGCCCGGATCCGCCGTGCACGTGCTGCCAGACATGCCGGTCGTTGTTGATCCACACAACGTCTACGCCGCCGCGGGCGCAGGGATGCTGTCCCCCGTCGTGCGGGAGGACCGGCCACTGGTCTACGTGCCCCATACCAACTCCGGCCAGGTATGGGTGATCGATCCGGCCACGTTCACCGTGGTAGGTCGCTACCCGGCGGGGCGGCAGCCGCAGCATGTCGTGTCTTCTTACGACATGCGGACGCTCTACGTCACCGATTCCCGGGACAATCACCTGTTGGCTTTCGACCCGAGAACTGGGCTACCCGGCCAGCAGATCCCGGTGATCGACCCATACAACATGTACTTCAGCCCGGACGGGAAGTACGCGATCTCGGTGGCCGAGGCTCGCCGCGAGCTGGTCTGGTACGACCCGCATACCTGGGCCCAGCGCGACGTCACGCCGGCCCCGGCCTGTGCCGGCATCAATCATGCCGACTTCTCTGCTGACGGTCGCACCGCCGTGTTCAGCTGCGAATTCGCTGGAGCGGTCGCCGTAGTGGATGTCGCCTCCCATCAGCTGCTGCGGATCATTCCGCTACCGGCCCGGCATACCCACATGGGCCCGCAAGACGTCAAGCTTGCTCCGGACGGCTCGGCTTATTACGTGGCCGACTGCGACGCTGGCGGGGTATGGGTGCTTGACCGTGCCGCGACGGCAGTACAGCGATTCATCCCGACCGGCCGCTGCGCGCATGGGCTCTACCTGTCCCGCGACGCCGAGCGGCTGTTCGTTTCCAACCGGGGAGAAGGCAGCGTCAGTGTGCTCGATGCTGACACCGCCGAGCCGGTCACCAAGTGGCACATCCCCGGCGGCGGCAGCCCCGACATGGGCAATCTCACCGCCGATGGCACCCAGTTGTGGCTGTCTGGCCGCTACGACAACGCCGTCTACGTACTGTCCACCGTCAATGGCGCGCTGATCCGGAAGATCCCGGTGGCTAGCGGCCCGCATGGACTGATCGTTTGGCCCCAACCCGGACGCTACTCGTTGGGACACACCGGTATCACTCGCTAACCCCGCGCAGCTCGACCCGGAGTCGCAAGCCCTCGACATGCAGCAGGGCAGGGCCCAGCGGGCGGCAGGATAACGACATGGTGCTCGAATTCCGCGCGAGCAGGTCCGACGAATCGCCCGGCCGCGAGCTGCTGCGCGAGCTTAACGATCTGTTCAACTCGCAATACCCGGGCCGGATCGTGCGCCCGGGCTCGGTGACGTCCCCAGAGGAGATGGTGCCGCCCGAGGGCATATTCCTCGTGGGGTACGAGGACAAGCGCCCCATCGCGATCGGCGGCCTGCGCCGCCTACAGGAGGGAATATGCGAGATCAAGCGCATGTATGTGGTCCCTCAGGCACGCTCCCGCGGAGTCGGCCGCGCGCTGCTGGCGGCGCTGGAGGAGGCCGGGCGCAAGCTCGGCTACCAACGCGTCCGGCTCGATGCGGGCCCAGCGCAGGTACACAGCCGCGTGCTGTTCGAAAAGACCGGCTACCTCGAGATTCCGCAGTACAACAACAACCACATCGCGGTCTACTTCGCCGAAAAACGGCTCGAAGCCGGCCACGGCGAGCTGGCTGATCAAACAGGTGACCCGCTTCGGAACAGCAACTGAGGCAACGAACATGTGTGGGCTGCTGCCCGATTGGGTATGTCTTTTTCACACGCCGCCGGTAAGGAGATGGAGAGGGTGTGAGACATGTTATCCCCCACCGCAACCATGGCTTCCCCCTCGCAAGAGGACCAGACACCTACTGTCAACCACCCCATGGCTCCGCTCGATCTCGTTGCTGACGCCGACGCCCACCATGCCCGGCAGCTGCGGATTGCTCTGCAGCACTGGCTGCGCACCGCCGGGGTGGACAAGTCCTTGCGTGATGACCTCATTTTGGCCGTCTATGAAGCCTTGGCCAACGTCGTCGAACACGCTTACCCGCCCGACCATCCCCACCCGGTCATGCGGCTGATGGCGCGCCTGCGCCACGACGACCTGCTGATCACGATCACCGACCACGGTCGCTGGCGCACTCCGTCCACCGAAGCCAGCTACCGCGGCCGCGGCCTGACCGTCATGCGCGCATTGACCAACCACACCGATCTGCAACGCACCGCCCACGGCACCACTGTGCATCTCCGCGCGGCACAGCGGTAATTTTTCAGCGCCAATCGACGGTAGCTGGCTTAGTGGTGATGCCGGTAAAGTCGTCCGCCGCGACGCAGCCATTCTACGTCTCCACGTGAACCGCGCAGAAAGTCCAGCCGCGTGTGAGTGGGCTGATCATTGGTGTCAAAGCCGAGCACGTAGTCGGGGCGGTAGAAAGCAAGGCGAAATCGCTTGATCTCATTTTGCTCGGTCAGCGTCATCGCAAGCTGTCCACCCTCGCCACTGAGTCGCACCTCGCTGGTCTCTTGCGTGCCGGTGGTGTCGACGACCGTCGCGGTGTAGCGGCCTTCGTAGGGAGCCAGCTCACCCGGACTCAGGGCGTGCTGCACTGCGGGCAAGTTGTTGACGCCCGCAAAGCGCTGGAGCGCCCAATCATCGGCGACCAACTCATTGATCAGTTTGGGGCCACCATCGGAGTTGGTGAACACGCACAGGGCAAAGTCGCGTTCGGGCACCAGCAGCAACCCCGAGTACTGGCCCGGCCAGCTACCGCCATGCTGCACGATCCGCACTCCTTGAGCGCTGGGGCGCAACAGCCAGCTGACGCCCACACCGTCCAGTTCCACGATGATCGTCCCCCCGGGCCCGGGATCGGACCGCATGGCGACCACGGATCCCGCGCTGAGCAGCTGCTGACCACCAAGAGCCGCGCCGTTGCCTAGGTGAAACCGGGCGTAGCGCAGCTGGTCCCGCACACTGGAGATCAGCCCGCCAGCCGGATTAAGGCTTCGCGGCAGCGCAAACAGCGCCGGATTGGCCACGGGTCTGCCAGCAACCACATTATGCGAGGTAGCCACCCGCGCGCCGGTGACGTCGGTGTTGAAGTCGGTGAGGAAAAACCGGCTGTGCTCCAGACCGAGCGGATCGATGACCAGCTGGCGCATCGCATGCTCGTACGGAACGCCAGTCACCACTTCGATAAGCCGACCCGCCGCCACCACAGCGGCATTGTTGTAGGCAAACACCTCTCCCACCGGTGTGAGCTGCTCAAGATCGCTCATGCCTTGCACGTACCGGGATAGCGCGTCCTCGCCGTCCCCAAAGTCCTGCAAGTAGTCACCCAGCCAACCCGCCGAGTGGTTCAACAACTGACGCACCCGCACCCGCGGCCCCACCGTGGGATCAGCGGTAGTGAACTCGGGCAAGTAAGTCCGCACCGGAGCGTCAAGACGAAGCTTGCCCAGCTCCATCAACCGCATCACCGCGGTTCCGGTGAACGTCTTCGTGGTGGATCCGATCCGGAACAGGGTGTCCCCATCGACCGCAACAGGATGGTCAACATCCAGCACACCGAATCCTCGGACGTACTCCACCCCCCGATCCCATATACCCACCGCCACCCCGGGGATGGCATGGGCAGCCATCCCCGACCGAATTTTCTCCTCCAAGGCCAGAAAGTTTTCCGCAGCGTTCGGGGCTGCAGATGCTGTTTTCAACCCGGTCCTCCAGGACTTCCCGCACCCACCACATGTCAGCATGCCCCCCGCTACGGCACCGGCCGCCCGCAGAAATGTCCGTCGTGCCACAGCCGACCCATCTGGAACCATCATCCGATCCCTCTCATCGCAGCGGTGGCACACGGGATCAAATCAAGGTCGATCAACTCTGCCCGGAACTATCTCCCCATCGATGTCGGCCAGGAGCAAGGGACAGCCGCAGATGGTCTCGGCACGCCGAGCGCTGGACGACGGCCAGACGCTATGTGGTCGACACGTCGGCGTAAAACGCCGTAGCTAATCTGTGCGTCGTGGCTCGACGCGCGAAGATCGTATGCACGATTGGTCCGGCTACCGCGACCCTCGAGAAGATCCGGGCTCTGGTCGTGGCAGGGATGGATGTGGCCCGCCTGAATTTCAGCCATGGCACCCACGATGAGCACGCACGGGTGTACTCGATGGTCCGGCAGGCCAGCGACGATTGCGGCCGGGCAGTCGGGGTCCTGGCGGACTTGCAGGGTCCGAAGATCCGGTTGGGACGGTTTGCGGCTGGGCGCGTGGACTGGCGCAGTGGTGACGTGGTGCGGGTGACCGTCGACGACGTCCCCGGCACTCATGACCGGGTCTCGACCACGTACGCCGGGCTGGCCGCCGATGCCCGCGCAGGCGACGTCATGCTCGTCGATGACGGCAAAGTCGCGCTGCTGGTACGCAAGATCGAGGACCGCGATGTGGTGTGTGACGTGGTCGAGGGTGGCCCGGTCAGCGACCACAAGGGGCTGTCTCTGCCGGGAATGAACGTTTCGGTGCCTGCGCTGTCGGCTAAAGACATCGCCGATCTGGAGTTCGCATTACAGCTGCGGGTGGATATGGTCGCGCTGTCGTTCGTACGTTCCCCGGCTGATATTGAATTGGTGCACCGCACGATGGATCAGGTGCCGGGTGGGCGGCTGCCGGTGATCGCCAAATTGGAAAAGCCGGAGGCGGTGGACAACCTCGAGGCAGTAGTGCTGGCCTTCGACGGGGTGATGGTGGCCCGCGGCGATCTGGGGGTGGAGCTGCCGCTGGAGAATGTGCCGCTGGTGCAGAAGCGAGCTGTTCAGATCGCTAGAGAAAACGCTAAACCGATCATTGTGGCCACTCAGATGCTCGATTCCATGATCGGCAACGCTCGGCCTACCCGAGCGGAGGCTTCCGACGTGGCCAACGCGGTACTCGATGGTGCTGATGCCCTGATGCTGTCCGGAGAGACCAGCGTGGGCCGTTACCCGAGCGAGTCGGTGAAGACCATGAGCCGCATCGTCGAAGCTGTCGAATCCAGTTTTGCCAGCGTGCCTCCGCTCAACCATGTGCCGCGAACCAAGCGTGGCGTGCTCGCGTACGCCGCCCGGGACATCGGTGAGCGGCTGGAGGCCAAGGCCCTGGTGGCTTTTACCCAGTCTGGCGACACCGCCCGCCGGCTGGCCCGGCTGCATCCCCGCTTGCCGCTGCTGGCCTTCACCCCCGAACCGGCAGTGCGCAACCAGCTGGCGCTGAGCTGGGGCACGGAGACATTTCTGGTACCTAGCGTGGACACCACCGACGCGATGGTCCGCCTGGTAGACCAAGCGGTGCTGTCCATCGGGCGTTACGAGCCGGGCGATCTTGTGGTGATCGTGGCCGGATCGCCCCCGGCCACCGTGGGCTCCACCAATCTGGTCCGGGTGCACCGCCTCGGTGAAGAAGATCTTGGCTGACACTGCCTGGCTACCGGAAAGCGATCAGGCGTGCCCTTCCCGGCGGCGCGGGGATGCGCTAGTCGAAGTGCGTCTGGTGGGGCTCGGTGAGTGCGTCGGTCAAGCGTTGCCGCATGGCTGGGTGCATGCTCAGCTGGGCTGCCTGCTCTGGCTCGAACCACGCCGCGGCAGTGGTCTCCTGGTCATCGGGTTGGGCGTCGCTGGTCGTACTCACCGCGTGGAAGCAGACCGCGAACTGTTGGTAAATGGCCTTTTCTTGGTGGTAGACCAGCACGTGAGCAGGGTCGCTGTACACCCCGACGATCCCGGTGACCCTGATGGCCACGCCAGCTTCCTCACAAACTTCCCTGGTTACTGCCGTAGAAGCGGACTCACCGACTTCGATCCGACCACCCGGCAATTCCCAGTACCCGTCGTCGGCGCGGCGGACGAGGAGGATGCGCCCGGAGCTGTTCCGCACGACGGCGAACGCAGCGGGGAGCAGTTCCTGCGCCACGGGTGCAGCGACATCGTGGTAGTACTCGGAGCGCGCCATGTCTGTAGATCGTTGGTGGCCTAGACATCACCGGGCAACAGCCCCAAGATTAACGAAAAGTAAACGATAACCGAACTGTCGGCTCCGTTGCTGGACCGGGAAACCGTCGGTTATGCCTCTTCTTTTCGTCCCGGCCGTGGCACGACGACGGGTAAAACCAGGATTAGTTGGGAATACAGTCGTCTGCTCGTGTGGCCCGGTGGAGATGTTCTATCAGCCGCTCCGGGTGACTACTGTGGCCCGCCGCGCAGCCCGTGCTTTGTCGGTGGGAAGCAACCGGAAGGACCCAGCCGGTGACCAATACCTCTGATCCGACTCGCTGGCAAGCAGATCCGCTGGACGACACCCAGCCGCCGCCGTGGAAACTGAGCGTGCGGCACTATCCGGCGGTAGGAATCTGCGCGGTGGTGGTAGAAGGGGAACTCGACTCACGCACCGCGCCACTGCTGGAGCAATGCGTCCACCAACAGCTCCTTGCCGCACCGGAGCATCTGATCGTGGACCTGGTATCGGTGCGCTTTGTGGACTCCGGCGGGTTGAACTGCCTGTTGCGTGCCCGTCAACTCACCCAGCTCAAAGGGATGCAGTTGCATCTCGCCGGCCTGATCACGCGGGCGGCTGCGGTTCCCATGCGCATCACTGGCCTGCCGGGAGTGTTCAGCACCTATCCCACCCTGACCCACGCCGTGGATGAGCTGGCTGGCTGCTCCTCCGAAACGTCACCGCACGTGGTGCCGCCGCGGGTATTCACTGCGTTTTGGCGGCGCTTGATGGGCAACGTCTGGATCCTGGAACTGTGCGATTTCCATGCCGGCGACGGGCGCGGGGCGGTCATGGACTGGATTAACTCTGGGGTGCCGGCCAGCCAGCCAGCACCGGACACGGCCGCAGAGCTGCTTGGCGCCCATGGACTGTGGCTGTTTTCCGATGCCGTCAAGGGATCCGCCACCGGCGGCCGCCACCGAATCGGCTACGCGTGTGCCGACGTCGAACTGGCTGTGACAGCGCACCTGCTCCGAGACGATGCCGCTGAGGCCGGGGTGCACCCGGTAATACTGGGCGCCTGGGTCATGGCGGGATACTCCACCGCTACCGCCGCGGGATGGATCCGCGCTGGCTGTTTACTTCCGTGCTGACCCTCCCGTCGACTGCCCGGCATGCGGATCGTGGGGTAGCAGCTCCAATCGGATCTCAGTAGGCCCCAGCGGGACAACGTGCACCTCGGCCATACCCAGGTCGTAGGCGATCGCGGTTGCGTGGGCGGAATAGTTCTCGGGTGACTGGCCCGGCAGGATGTGGATGTCCACGGCCAGAGGTGGCCCGGGATGCACCGCGATCACTCGCGGGAAGTGATAGATGCGACCGGCGCTGATACTGAAGTCGTCCTTGATCAATCCCAGCCCGGCGATGATTTCCTCCACCCGCTCGCCAAGCCGCTCGTACGCCGCCTGGTGGCGTGGCTCCACGTCACCAGTGTGACGCCGCTCCAGTGGATGCCGTAGCCGGGACAGCCACCGGGTCTGCTCCGCGGTGGCCTGCTGGGGACCACCCCGGCGCCGATGCTTGATGACGACATCGGGCCCGTGCGCTAGCAGACTCTCCTGACGGGTGTCTGACCAGTGCACCCGGTAAACAACGCCACCGGGATCGTTGCGGACTTCCCGGATCTCACCCTCGCGCGCGGGCTCGTGCGACGCCCGAGGAATAATCATGATCTCGTCGCCAATACGACCGGTCATCGATGCCTCCCGTGGTCTCCCCGCGACTCCCTCTCCAGCATGTGCGAGCCGCCATGGATTGCGATAGGGATCAGCAGCGCCGCGTTCGATGCACAGAGATCGGCGATCGCCCGTCACCCCGTCACCAGACGATCAGTAACCCTCAGTGACCACGTTCTGGAGGGGCTCGCCGGCCGCATACCGCCGGAGCTGGTCGCCGACAAGCTGGTAGGTCGGTGCGAGCACGCCATGCACCGAACCGGCGACATGCGGCGTGAGCAGGAGCCCAGGCGCGTTCCACAGGGGGTGGTCTCCCGGCAGTGGCTCGGGGTCGGTGACGTCAAGCGCTGCCCGCAGCCGCAAGGACTGCAGCTCGGCCAGCAGCGCCGCGGTGTCCACGATCGGACCCCGGGCAGCGTTGACCAGCAGCGCCCCGTCACGCATCCGGCCAAGGAACCGGCTGTCCACCATGCCCCGCGTCGCAGCGGTGAGCGGCACCAGCAGCACCACGACATCGGCATCCGGCAGCAGCCACGGCAAGTCCGTCACTGGATATACCCCGTCCCTGCGCCGGCGAGCGACCCGGATAAGGGTGACGCCGAACGGCTCCAACCGGCGGCAGACCGCCTCGCCGATGTCGCCGGCACCAACGATCAGCATCCGCTTGCCGGCGAGCGTGTCCGTGTTGGTGTGGTTCCAACGGTGGGCGGCCTGCGCCAGGGTGAACCGCGGGAACTCGCGCACTGACGCCAGGATTGCGGTGATCACCCACTCCGACGTCGACGCTGTGTGCACACCCCTGGCATCGCACAGCGTCACCGCCGCCGGCATGTGGTCGACCCATGCCTCGGCACCGGCGGACATGAGCTGGAGCAACCGAAGCCCGGTCAGCTTCGGCAGCTGGGCAACGACATCTGGCCCGGACAAAAACGGCGGCACCCAGATCTCCACCTGCGCTGGGTCGCCCGGTGCGGGGCTATGTCCGTCCCACACCGACAGGTGGACGCTGCCGGGCAGGGCACCGAGCGCGTCCAACTGTTCCCGGTACGGGATCCATACCTCCACCCGGTTGGGGTGACGGACCGGGTCACGCAGCACCGCGATCCCCCGCGAACCGATAGTCATCTTTGCTTGCGCATCCATCAAGTCAGCGTCCCTCCGGCGCACCCGCGACACATCACCGCCAGCCCACGTCCCGGCGGTATTGCTGACCTGCTTGCCTGGTGCCGGCTACCGGGTAGTTCGGCTGGAAGCCATCACTTGTCAACCAATCTGGCGACGCAGTGATGCCGCCGGAGTCCAAATTCCTGCTAGCGGGTAGCCACATGAGCCGCTCGCCGTGAAGACGGCGGGACGGCTTTCAACGATCGTTGGCGTTCCCGGCGTGGGTTATGGCCGGCGCCGGTGACGGCGACGCTTGCCGTCGAACTGCTCGCACTGGCGGGCTCACGATGGGTTGGGAACTGACTGGCAGCCATCCACTCGGCGCCTGGCAATGGGGCTTGCTGGCCGTTGCCGCGCTCGCGATGGGACTGCAGACCGCGGCCATGCGCCACGTCGGCACAACGCTATCCACCACCTATCTGACGGGCACGCTCACCAGCGCGGTCGCCTCCCTGGCCAGTCGCAGGCAGTCACTCCGGCACACTCGTCTGAAGGTAGCTGTCCTCGTCGCGCTCGCAGCCGGCGCCGCCGGTGGTGCGCTACTCGCCGCCCTGCCAGCGACGCTTCCTGTCCTGCCGGTGAGCGCGGTCGCGGCCGTCGTCACGATCGCAACGACAGGAGGAACCCCATCATTAACGCGGCCGTCAGCGTCGGCTCGTCAGCACCAATAGCAGTCCGCCGACCAGTGCGGTGTTCTTCAGGAACTGGATCTCCTGGGCCTTGCGTTCGCCGCCGTCGAAGTGCCAGTAGGCGTGGCTGGCCAGGGTGGTCGGGATCATCGAGGCGATGAGCCCGAGAGCGGCCAACCGGGGGAGCTTGTCGAGGGTCAACGCCGCGCCGCCGGCCACCATCGCCGCGCCATTGGCGCGCACGGCCAGTTCGGCGTTGGGCAGGCCGAGCGCCGCCGTCTTGTCAACCCGCGCGCCTGGGCCGATAGCGGCGTCGAACCCGAGCTTGATGAACGCGGCGCCAAGCAGCGCCTGCCCCACACGCCGCTCCAGCCGATCGATCACTCCCATTCCGGGTACCTTACTGTGATCGCTCCCATCCGCAGTCTGGATGCAGACTGCGCTTAAAAGGGGCTTGAAAACAGCAGTCTGCATCCAGACTGCTGTTTCACGCACGGCTCTTCGCCTAGGTGCACAGGTGGCTGCAGGTCGGTGCCAGGGACGACCGCTGGCCAAACGTTGATTGAACGCCCTCTGCGGCGGCCGTTTCCGAATCTAGCGTTCCCGGTGCCATATGCCCGAGGGCTGGAGATCTCATGCGCTTGCGTTTTTTCCGCTTGCTGGTAGGCGTTCTCATCACCTCGCTGACGGTTTCAGGAATGGCGCTGCTCGGCGCGACCCCTGCCCTTGCGGCTGCGTTTGCTCCGGGGGACCTGGTCGTGGCCCGCGTCGGCAGCGGTACCGGCTCGCTCAGTAGCGCGGCCACCGCGGTGTTTCTCGACGAGTACACGCCCTCCGGCGCGCTCGTACAGTCGGTCGCCCTGCCGACCTCATCTTCGGGTAGCAACCGGCGGTTCACGATGAGCGGATCGGCGACCTCCGAGGGAGCCCTTGCCCTGTCTGCCGACGGCCGGTACCTGACGCTCGGCGGATACGACGCCGCCCTTGGCACGGCAAGCATCGCGTCAACATCGACCTCGACCGCCAGCCGGGTGGTGGCACGGGTGGACGGCAACGGCGGCGTCGACACCTCCACCGCCATCACTGACGCTTTCAGCGCGAACAACGTCCGCGGCGCCGTCACCGACGATGGGAGCCGGTTCTGGGTGGTCGGTGCCAACGGTGGGGTCAGGTTGGCCTCTCTCGGCAGCGCGGGAGCCTCGACGCAAATCAACAGCGCAGCACCGACGAACATCCGCACAGTGTCGATCTTTGGCGGTCAGCTCTACATCTCGACCGGAAGCGGGACGACCGGGGTGTACAGCGTCGGCTCCGGCCTGCCGACCAACGGTGGCCAGACCCCAGCGTTGGTCACCGGGGCGCCCAGCCCGTATGCGTTCGTGGCCTTAGACCGTGATCCCAGCGTGGCCGGCATCGACACGCTCTACATCGCCGACGACTCAGCCAGCCCGAATGGTGGGATCCTGAAGTTCTCCTTCGATGGCACCACGTGGACTGCTCGCAGCTCCTTCCGACCCGGTGATGGAGTGCGGGGACTCACCGGAACAGTGAACGGCTCGGGAGTGACGCTATTTGCCACGACAAGTAACACAAGCGCGCTGGTCAAGGTGGACGACTCAGCCGCGTTCAATGCTCCCATCAGCGCCACGGCCACCCAGCTGACCACCGCGGGAGCCAACACCGCGTTTCGTGGTGTCGCGTTCGCGCCCACAGCTCCGACAGCCACGCCCACACCCACTGTCACACCCACACCCACACCCACTGCCACGCCAACACCCACGCCGTTCCCAACCCCCACGTCGACACCTTCGACAAACACGCCACCGACAATCTCTCCGAACCCAGTACCAGACCTAGCCCTGACTCTCGGGGATCCGGACAACCCGCCTGATGTGCGCACGGTCACCGTGGGGGACGCGGAGACCCCGGCAAGCGGCCTGACCGTCACCGTCACCAGCAGCAACAGCGCGGTGGCCACCGGCGGCGCCACCGGCACCGGGAGCACCCACACGCTGACGATCAACCCGGTCGGGGTCGGCCACGCGACCCTCACCGTGACCGTCTCGGACGGCGAGCTCAGCGCGAGCACCACGTTCCCAGTCGCGGTATCGGCCTCCCTCCCGGCAGGTACGCATAACCACTACGGCGCCAGCGATGCCAGCACGGCCGTCGATCTCGGTGATGGCGCGATGGTCGTCGGTGACGACGAGACCAACGTGTTGCGTGTATATGACCGCACGCACTCCCGCTATCCGGCGCAGTCTTTGGACCTGCGCGCTGCCGGCCTGGCCCTGCGCGACAGCGACCCCACCCGCGAGATCGACATCGAGGCATCAGCGCGCATCGGCAACACGATCTACTGGCTGGGTTCGCACGGCCAGAACTCCGACCCCAAGACCCGGCTCAACCGCCAGGAATTGTTCACCACGACGGTCAGCGGCACCGGAACCGGCGCGACGCTGAGCCTGGGTGGCAGCTACCAGCACCTGCGTGACGATCTGATCGCCTGGGACCAAGCCAACGGCAACGCGCTCGGGCTGGCCGACGCGGCCACCCGCGCGCCCGAAGGAGACGGGACCGGGCCCACCGGTTTCAACATCGAGGGCGCCGAGTTCGCACCCGACGGCACGACCCTGCTCGTCGGCTTCCGCGGACCGTTGCCCGCAGACGGCCGGGCCATCGTTGTCCCGGTAACCAACATCGCCGCGCTGGTCACGGCCAACCCCACCACGGGGGCGACGGCGACGTTCGGCACCCCCCTGCGGTGGGACTTGGGCGGCCGGGGAATCCGGGAGATCCGCCGTAACGCGGCCAATCAGTACCTGATCATCGCTGGCCCCTCCGACGCGGGCACCGGCGCATCGGGTGAGTTCCGGTTGTATTCCTGGGACGGCAACCCCGCGCACCAGCCACTGCTGCGCGACGGATCCCTGGATGCCCTTAATGCGGCGGGCAAAGCGGAATCGATCGTGGAGGTGCCCAATCCGCTGACCAACAACTCGACCGTGCAACTGATGACCGACTCCGGCGACACCGTTTTCTACGGCGACGGCACGATCGCCAAGGACCTACCGTTGCCGATCCGCAAATCGGTGATGTTCCCGGTCAGTGTCGGCGCGCCACCTGCGTGCAGTTCCGATGTGGTGACGATCGGGTCAGTCGAAGGCTCCACGGACATCAGCCCGGTGGCCGGGCAGACGGTCTCGGTGCGGGGCACGGTCGTCGGGGACTACGAGGGCGCGACACCCGCGCTGCGCGGCTTTTACCTGCAAGACAGTGGTGACGGAAACCCGGCTACCTCCGATGGCGTCTTCGTTTTCGACAACGGCGCCAACCTGGTCAGCAATGGCGACGTGGTCCAGGTAACCGGTGTGGTGTCGGAGTTCCAGGGCCAGACCGAGATCACTCCACCGTCCGGGGGTGTCGAGTCGTGCGGGCGGCAAGCAACCGTGACGCCAACGGATGTGACCCTGCCCCGCACTGATCCAGCGGATCTGGAGCCCTACGAGGGAATGCTCGTCCGGCTCCACCAGACCCTTACGGTTACCGAGAGCTTCCAGCTCGGCCGGTTCGGTCAGGTGGTGGTGTCCTCAGGGGGACGGCTACGCCAACCGACAGCGCTGATCCGTGCCACCGACCAGGCGGCCGTCCAAGCGGCCCAGCACGCCAACGACCTGAACCAGTTGATCATCGATGATGACAACAACGGGCAAAACCCCGATCCGATCGTCTTCGGCCGGGGCGGCCAGCCGCTGTCGGCGAGTAACACACTGCGCATCGGCGACACCGTCACCGACCCGGTCGGCGTGCTCAGCTACACCTGGGCCGGCAACGCGGCCAGCGGCAACGCCTACCGGCTGCGCCCAGTCGGCGCCCTCGGCGGTGCCGCGGTCTTCGACCCGACCAACGAGCGCCCGACGGCACCCCCTGTGACCGGTGCCGGCCGGATTCATGTGGCCAGCGCCAACCTGCTCAACTTCTTCAACACCTTCACCAACTGCCATCTGGGCACGCTAGGGGCGGTCACCGACTGCCGTGGCGCCGAGAACGACACTGAATACCAGCGGCAGTTGGCCAAGGAGGTCGCCTCCCTGCGCTTCCTCAACGCCGACGTAGTCGGCGTGATGGAGATGGAAAACGACGGCTACGGCCCGTCTAGCGCCATCCAAGCGCTGATCGATGCGCTCAATGCGCAGGACGGGGCGGGTACCTGGGCGTTTGTCAACCCGGATGCTGCTACCGGGGTCACCGACGTGGCGGGCAGCGACGCGATCAAGGTCGGGCTGCTCTACAAGACGGCCTCGGTGCAGCCGGTCGCGGGCGACACGTTTGTCGACCAAAAGCCCGACCAGTTCGAGCGGCGCCCGGTGGCGCAGACTTTCCAGACGCCCACTGGCGCCCGGTTTACCGTGGTGGCCAACCACTTCAAGTCCAAGAGCTCCTGCCCGGCCTCCGGCCCGGATGCCGACCAAGGGGACGGGCAAAGCTGCTGGAACGCGCGGCGCACCGCGCAGGCCAGTGAGCTGGCCACGTGGCTGCACGACACCGTGGTTCCCGCCGTTGGCGATCCCGATGTGCTGATCGTCGGTGACCTCAACGCCTACGCCGGTGAAGACCCCATCGCGGCCCTCGAGGGCGCCGGCTACACCAACCTCGTCAAAACTTACGGGGGGCCGGACGCCTACTCCTACGTCTTCGACGCCCAGTCGGGATACCTCGATTACCAGCTGGCGTCCAGCTCGTTCCTCAGCCAGATAACCGGGGCGGGCGATGCACACCACAACGCCGATGAACCAGAGGTGCTGGACTACAACACCAACTTCAAGAGCCCCGGCCAGATCATGTCGCTGTACGCCCCGGACCGCTTCCGCACCAGCGACCACGACCCAGTCCTCGTAGGCCTCAATCCCCTTGCTACTACCAGCACAGCACTGGAGGTCACCCCGGTCTCTCCTGCCGCCGCTGGAACGCAGGAGACCCTCGAGGCCACCATCACCCCGGGCGCCGCGGGCACCGTGGTGTTCACCGACGGCACTAGCCCCCTGGGTAACCCCATCCCCGTGGCACCGGACGGCACCGCCAGCACGACAACCACCTTGGACCCCGGCAGCCACAGCCTGACCGCGACCTTCACCCCCACCGATCCCGTAGCATTCGCCGGATCCACCTCGCCCACGCTGACCTACGTGGTCAACGCAGAACCGACCCCCAGCCCCACCCCAGAACCAACAGCCACCCCCTCACCGACACCAACCCCCACCCCCTCGCCAACTCCAGTGGTCACCCCCACCCCAACCCCAACTCCGGTGGTGACACCGACACCTACGCCATCATCAACACCAGCACCCACGCCCACCCCGACACCTCGGCCGACGCCCACACCGACGCCAGCACCAGGGGCGACAGCCTCCACTATCACGCTGAGCGTGGTACAGGTGCCTTTGCCCCTAGGACTAGGCGGGATCGTGATCCCCACCGCTCAAGTGGCACCGGCTAACGCCGCGGGAACCGTTCAATTCAAGGACGGGTCTGCCAACCTCGGCGCCCCAGTCCCGGTAGTCATCGGTATCGCTCTTGGACCCGCGAGCACGCTCAGCACAGGCACGCACCTGCTCAGCGCGGTGTTCACCCCCAGCAACACCACCAGATTCCTGGCCTCAACGTCCAACATCGTGACCGTGAAGTTCTAACCAACGCTCTGGTGGCCCCGACGCAATATGACCTGATTGTGTCGGGGCCAGTGCATGGTGCCTCAGCCACAACAATCGCACTATGCGGCGGGCACCGACAGCTTCACGACCTCGGGTCGGCGGCCAAATCCGACGCGCTGATCGAACCGCGAGCCTCTGCACAGCGCTGGCTTCTCCACTGCGCGATCACGGTGGCGTCTACACAAAAAAAATCGTGCGGACACTCGGTGCTAACGGCGGTGAGGCAATGATTTGCTTTTGCGCAAATCAGCCACGGCAATATCAGATCAGGCCGCATCTGGACACCGGGACTATAATCCGCCAGCTGCACGTAAACCGGCATTGCCGCAACCGACCATACGAGGGGCCCAAGGTAATCATGCACCGGGCCCCTCGACTCGGGATAGCACACGTGGGCTTGCT
This sequence comes from Pseudonocardiales bacterium, assembly GCA_019241525.1. Classification (GTDB taxonomy): domain Bacteria; phylum Actinomycetota; class Actinomycetes; order Mycobacteriales; family Pseudonocardiaceae. Next base: position 11,013 of record JAFAWY010000094.1, on the reverse strand, counting down.
CAACAGAACCAAACAGTTCGATCCACGCCGATCAATGAGAACTGATACGACTGACCGGATCCACGGCCCTACTGCACCGGAAAGGCTATCTGGCCATATGGCGTCTGTATCGTGTTGTAAGTGGCGAAAACAGAGGCCAAGCCGCCGCCGACAGTGCCAGGCGCTCCTGGAGTGCTGGGAAGTGCCGCGGATACCGGCGCGGCACTTGCCACACCTGCACCCAAGAAAAGAAGTCCGGCGAGCACAGCAAGGGGCACCAGAACTTGAGCAAAAACTCTGCGCATAAATATCTCCAGAGCGAGTAGTCCGGCACAATCTGACCTGAGCGTGCAAATTGAGCGCACGGCGAATCTGCGGACCTAGGTAGCGCAACCGAGGAGACTCCGTGGAGAATTGTGGGTCTCCTAGGTAGTTGCCGTCAAGGCGACCGTAGACTACTTAGCTCGAAATTGTTCCACGGAGACGCGAGGTTGGGCGCCACATCGAAAATCCGGTGGCGCACTGACCGAAGCCGCACGCCAGATCTCTGCTGGTAACGCAAGCACATCAGGCACGTGGTTACGCGCATCATCACTCTCCGTGAAAGGCATACGCACACAGCGTGCACAATGCGACCCGCCAAAGCGCCTACGCTTCGTGTTTACCATAAGGCCATTCGGGGATTTGTACTTAGCCTCAAAGAGTGTTTCGGACATCGGCAACGGACCGTCGTCGGCACAAGGTCACAATTGGCAATAAGTGACGAAAGTGCCAGCGTGCTCACTGGGCGGCAACCGATCTCCCAGGCGGACCTCCGCGCCCAGCCGTGATCAATCTCCACCTGCGGCCGGCCGAGCCGACAAAAGCTTTCATAGGTCTCCGTCACGCCCTCGTGGAGGAATGCAAGGATCCGGTGCAGCAATCGAGAGATAGCAGGACCTGGGATATGCACAGTTGTGCAGCGGTTTCGGGTTGTGCCTGTGATGGAAAACGCAGCGCCAGGATTGTACGTTCCGGTGAGCGAGCCGCGCCAGCAGCGGGCGCAGAGTCTCCCAATGCCACAGAAAGTGTGGTGGGTCGCTCGGCGTTGACCACCTCATCTAGTGACGAGTATTGGGAGGAACTACCAGCTTGCAGCAGTTCGATTATCTTTGAGTATTGCACACCGAGACATGCGCGTACTGATCGTGGCAGACTTATCCGATGACCCTGAGGCGTTCGTCGGGGTCAGCATCGCCGTCGCAGTTACGTCATCGCGCCTCCGGAGCGCCACTGGGCAACAATCGTGTCGATACCTCGCTTGCTCATCCGGGCCAGCCACAAACTCACATGCTGGTTAGCTGGAAGCGGAAGAAGCTGCCGGCAAGAATGCGCGCGCGCCTTCGGACCCGAGTAGGGTTGATACGCGGATGGAGCGCATTCCGGGGAACGAGCACCCAGGGGCGCCAGACCTCGTTACTCGCTGCGCGGCAAGAAGTGGATCAAGTTCGACGTAGATATGCGCCGGCTGTTGCGCTACGGCGCCTGCTGCGACGCCAGTCACGAGGCTGACCTGCTGATCTTGCTGGCGCAGATTTCCCCAACAACGGAGGGTTCGAGCTGGCGGCCGCCAAATCGTGCTCACTGGGCGAGTTAGCGAGATGCTGAACATCGCGCGGCGCAACATCCCGCGCCCGGCCATGGGGCACTGATGGGACGATAGGCGGCGGCGGAGGAGCAATGCGGGTTGCACTGTTCACCACCTGCCTCGTTGACGCGCTGTTTCCCGACGCCGGCCAGGCGACCGTGCAGGTGCTGGAGCATCTAGGCCAACCCGTGGAGTTCCCGCTGGAGCAGACCTGCTGCGGACAGATGCATGCCAACAGCGGCTACTTCGAGGTTGCTCTCGTGCGCCGGTACGTGGAGGTCTTTTCCAGCTACGACGCGGTGGTGGTGCCCTCCGGCTCGTGCGCAGCCAGCATCCACCACCAGCATCCGATGATCGCGCGAGCCGCGGGCGAGCACTGGCTTGCCAAGCGGGCGGAGGCGATAGCGACCAAGACGTTCGAGTTGTCTCAGTTTTTGGTTGACGTGATGGGGACCGACGATGTCGGTGCGTATTTCCCGCACCGGGTGACCTACCACCCGACGTGTCATTCGATCAGGATGCTCGGCGTGAGGGATCGGCCGTTGCGACTGCTGCGCAAGGTGCGCGGCATTGACCTCGTCGAGCTGCCGCGCTGGGATCAGTGTTGCGGGTTTGGCGGCACGTTTTCCATCAAGAATCCGGACGTCTCGGCGGCGATGCTGGCCGACAAGATGGAAGCAGTGATCATGACCGGCGCGGAGGTGTTGTGCGCCGGTGATCGCTCGTGCCTGATGCACATCGGCGGCGGCCTGGACCGGATCCGGGCCGGAATACGCACCCTGCACCTGGCAGAGATCCTTGCCAGCACCGAACCCGGGTACGGCACGAACCAGCTACCCACGGACACCGCGGAGACCACGCGATGAGCGCGGGCGAGACCATCTGGGTCGACAACCCGCCGTTCCCGGCCAACGCCAAGCAGGCGGTGAACGACGCGCAACTACGCCGCAACATCCGCAACGCGACCAGCACGATCCGCCAGCGGCGCGCCACGATGGTCGAGGAACTGCCGGACTGGCAGCAGCTACGCACCGCCGGTGCGGCGATCAAGGACGAGGTGCTGGCGCACCTCGATCGCTACCTTGAGCAGTTCGAGCAGGCAGCGACCCAGCGCGGAGCCCATGTGCACTGGGCGCGCGACGCCGACGAGGCCAACTGCATCGTCAGCTCGCTGGTGGCCGCGACCGGCGAGCGTGAAGTGATCAAGGTCAAGTCGATGGCGACCCAGGAAATCGGATTGGTCGAGGCCTTGGCCAAGCGAGGCATCAACGCGTATGAGACCGACCTGGCAGAACTCATCGTGCAGCTGGGCCACGACCGGCCCAGCCATATCGTCGTCCCGGCGATCCACAAAAACCGCAGGGAGATCCGGGAAATCTTCCTCCGCGAAATGGGCGACGCACCTGCCGACCTGTCCGATGACCCGCACGCGCTGGCCGAAGCCGCCCGCCGGCACCTGCGACGCAAGTTCTTGCAGGCCAAGGTGGCGATCAGTGGGGCCAACTTCGCCATCGCCGAGACCGGATCACTGCTGGTGGCCGAATCGGAGGGCAACGGCCGCATGTGCCTGACCCTGCCGGACACGCTCATCTCGGTGGTCGGGATCGAGAAGCTCCTGCCGACCTTCCGGGACCTGGAAGTCTTCCTCCAGCTGCTGCCTCGATCGTCCACCGGCGAGCGGATGAACCCGTACAACTCGGTCTGGACCGGTGTCACTCCGGGCGACGGCCCGCAGCAGGTGCACATCGTGCTGCTCGACAACGGCCGCACCAACGTGCTGCGCGACCAGATCGGGCGCCAGGCGCTGCGCTGCATCCGGTGCGCGGCGTGCTTGAACGTCTGCCCGGTGTACGAGCGCACCGGCGGCCACGCCTACGGCGCCACCTACCCGGGGCCGATCGGCGCGGTCCTGACGCCGCAACTGGTCGGGGTCGAGCACGCCGCGACGCTGCCGTTCGCGTCTTCATTGTGCGGCTACTGCTACGAAGTCTGCCCAGTCAAGATCGACATCCCGACTGTACTGGTCAAGCTGCGTCACGACGTCGTCAAGGCGAAGCAGCCCTCGGCGGAAGGCGCGCTGTTCGCTGCCGCGGGCGCGGTGATGAGAGGTCGCCGTCGCTGGACACGGGCGCTGCGGCTGGCACCACTGATGCGCTTGTTCCGTCACGGCGGCCCGCCACCGATCTCCCGCTGGACCGCGGTCCGTGATCTGCCCGAGCCGCCCCGCCAGTCGTTTCGCGACTGGTGGGTCAGCCGATCCGTCACCAAACGGGGAGACCAGCAGTGAGTGCCCGCGATGAGATCCTCACCCGGGTCCGGGAGGCCATCGCACCGGCACCCGCACCGGCCCCGGACCTGTCGCGCGAGTACCGCACCCGCACCGGCGACGGAGTTGAGACGTTCATTGCCCGCCTGCACCACTATCAGGCGCAGGCACACCGCGTCCCCGAAAGCGAGCTAGGCCCCACGGTCGTTGCCACGCTGCGGGAGCGTCAGGCCCGCCGGATCGTGGCACCGGAGGGCATACCGGCGGCGTGGTTGGTGGGCCTGGAGCCCCTGCGAGACACCCCGCCCCTGGACTCGCAGGTGCTTGACGGCGCCGATGCGGTGGTAACCACCTGCGCCGTGGCCATCGCGCAGACCGGGACCATCGTGCTTGACGGCAGTACCGGCATGGGCCGGCGAGCGCTGTCCCTCGTGCCCGACTACCACCTGTGCGTGGTGCGCTCCGACCAGATCGTCGGCTCGCTCCCCGAGGCGATCGCCAAACTCGACCCGCTGCGGCCGCTGACCTTCATCTCGGGTCCGTCGGCCACCGTCGACATCGAGATGGTGCGCGTCGCCGGCGTGCACGGGCCCCGTCGCCTTGAGGTCGTCATCGCCGGCTAACACAAAGGGGGAATTGAGGTGACCGGACTTCTCGCGACCGTCGGCGGTGTGTTTACGTCCGTTGATCAGGATTACCTGTCGCAGGCGCGGCAGATGCAGGCGCTGTCGCTGGCCGTGCATATCCCCCTGGTGTGCTTCGGGATCGCCTTCCCCGCGATGGTCCTGTACTGCGAGTGGCGTTACCTGCGCACCGGCGACGCGCTGTTTCGCACGCTGGCCAGGCGGTGGTCAAAGATCATGCTGGCGCTGTTCGCCGTCGGCGTGGTGACCGGGACAATCCTGAGCTTCGAATTCGGGCTGCTCTGGCCGGCGTTCATGGCCAATTTTGCCAACGTATTCGGGCTGGGCTTCACGCTAGAAGGTTTCTCCTTTTTCATCGAGGCGATCTTCATCGGGATTTATGTCTACGGTTGGGACCGCCTGCCACCACGGGCGCATTTCCTGTCCGGCATCCCGATAGCCATCGCGGGAGTGACCGGCTCGCTGTTCGTCATCTCCGTCAACGGCTGGATGAACCACCCCGGCGGGTTCACCCTCCAGGAGGGCCGCGCCGTCAACGAACACCCGTGGTCAGCGTTGTTCGGCAACTCCTTTTTCTGGCACGAGTTCGTGCACATGTACTTCGCCGGCTACATCGTCGCCGGTTTCCTTGTCGCCGGCGCCTATGCCTGGGCTTTTCTGCGCGGTCGCTGGGGCCGTTACGAGCGCACCGCGCTGACGGTGGCGCTGTCGGCCGCGGCGATCGCCGCACCGCTACAAGTCGTGATCGGTGACTGGGCCGCGCGCGAGGTCGCCAGCGCGCAGCCCACCAAACTGGCCGCTCTGGAGGGCCTCGGGCAGACCACCCGCGGCGCGCCGGAGCACCTGCTGGGCTGGTACAACGGCCACGATGTCGTCTACGGCATCGAAATCCCGCGCCTGCTGTCCCTGCTGGCCTTCCATGATCCGAACGCCACCGTCCAAGGCCTCAACGCGGTACCGATCGCAGATCAGCCGCCGGTCAACGTGGTCCGTTTCTCCTTCCAGACGATGGTCGGGATCGGCACGCTGCTGGCGCTGCTGGGCGTGGTGTACCTCTACGTTCGGTTACGTCATCGACGCCTACCCAACTCTGCCTGGTTTTACCGGGCAGTGATGCTCGCCGGCCCGTTATCGGTGACCGCGCTGTGGGCGGGTTGGATCACCACCGAGGTCGGGCGCCAGCCCTGGATCGTCTACCACGTCATGCGCACCACCGACGCCGTCACCGAGGCGCGCGGTATCCCCGTCGGCTACGGCACGCTCATCGTGGTTTACCTGGCGCTGGCGGGTGGGGTCGCGTGGCTGCTGCGCCGGTTCAGTCGCGCGCCACTTGAGGTGGATCGCCATGGCTGAAATCCCGATGGCTTTCATCCTCGCCGGTCTGGCCGCCTACACCGTGCTGGCCGGCGCGGATTTCGGCGCTGGCCTGTGGACGCTGCTGGCCGGTGGCGGACCAGCCAGCCGCGTGGCCGTCCGCGACCACGCGCGGCATGCCATGGGTCCGGTGTGGGAGGCCAATCACGTCTGGCTGATCTTCGTGCTGGTGGTGTGCTGGACCGCCTACCCGGTGGTCTTCGGGTCGATCATGTCCACCCTGGCGATACCCGTGTTTCTCGCCGCGGTCGGGATCATCCTGCGCGGGGCGTCTTACGCGCTGCGTGGCCAGCTCGATACGTCCCGCGCTCAGCACCCGATCGAAAACCTCTTCGCGCTGTCCTCGATCCTGACCCCATTCGCGCTGGGCACGGTGGTGGGAGGAATCGCGTCTGGTCGTGTTCCGGTTGGCAACGCTGCCGGCGACCCCGTCACCAGTTGGCTGAATCCCACCTCGGTGGTCATCGGTGCACTGGCCGTGGCCACCGGCGGTTACCTCGCCGCGGTCTACCTTGCCGCCGACGCACACCGGCTGGGTGAGCGGACGCTGGAGCTTGACTTCCGCGCCCGCGCCCTCGTCTCCGGCCTATGCGCAGGTGCGCTCGCGCTGGCCGCTCTGGTCGTCGTCCGCTCCGACGCCCCTGCCCTGTTCCACGGTCTGACCAGCGACGGCGGCATCGCAGCGGTCGGCGTCTCAGTCGCAGCAGGCCTGATGACCCTGTTCCTGGTCTGGCGCCGCCACTTCGGCCCGGCCCGCGCCTCGGCGGCCTTGGCCGTCGCAGCGATCGTTGCGGGTTGGGCCCTGGCCCAAAGGCCCCGCGTGCTGCCCGGGCTCACTATCGATCAAGCCGCCGCAAGCCGCCCGACGCTGCTGGCCACCATTATCGCCGTCGCCTGCGGTGCGATCGTGCTGGTGCCCTCGCTACTCCTGCTGTTCCGCCTCGTCCTGCGCGGCCGCCTCGACCCCGCAGACACCCCCAGCGCGACCATCCTTCCGCCGCGCACCCCCCGGAAAGAGCAAAACCACTTACTCGCGGCATTCGCTGCGGCCACCTTCCTCATCGGTGTCGGCATGACTGTCATCGCCAACTCCGGTTGGGTCCTCGCTCTCGGCATCATCTGCCTGTTCGCCTGCGCGATATCGACTTTCGGCCTCGCCGCGGCAGATCCGAGTCAGCAGACCGAATCCCGTATTCACGGCTAGTTACTCCGGTCGAGACGGTGACGCAGCGAAGCACGGGCGCAGCATCCGGGCCAAGCTGTGCCTTCCAGAGACCGAGGACGATCAGCATCGCGTGTTGGAAGTAATCACATTCCTGGAAGCCGGCTGACGGTTGGCGTCACGTCGCTGCAACCTGACTAAGGCGTGCCGTCCTGGTAGAGCTGCGTCACGGCAGAGATGTCGGCGTCATCCAGACCCTCGGCCGCTGCTTTTTCATAGAGCTGCTGTACGACAGTGGCCTGCGGTAGGTCCACATCGGCCCCTCGGGCGATATCGATGGCCAACCCGGCATCCTTGGCGCCGAGCACAGTGGTCCACCAAGGATCCTGCGAACCGGTCAGTACACCCTCGAACCGGTTCTTCAGCCCCTGTGGCAGCAGGGGGCTGCTGCTCAAGAGCTCTCGCAGCTGATCGTCGGAAAGACCACCGCTGCGACCCACGGTAAATGCCTCTGCCAGGGAGATGACCTGGGACAGCAGCAGCAGGTTGTTTGTCACCTTGGCAGCCAGTGCCAGTGACGCGGTGTCATATCGCCGGACGGTGCTGGATAGCGACGACAGGGCCGGAGCGAGACGGTCGATAAGATCGCCGTTGCCGCCGGCGAGGTATACCGCCTGTCCCGCGCGTACCGCGAGAGGGCTGCCAACCACGGGCACCGCAAGAAAGCGGCCAGGAAACGCCTCGGCGAGCTCGCCGCTCAGCGCCGGCGACACCGTTGAGCAATCGACATAGATGGTCTTATGAGCGATCGCCGACCGCAGCTCCCCCAATGCCACCTCCCTGACCGCATGGTCGTTGGCAAGCATGGTGATCGCGACATCGACCCCATCCACCGCGTCGACGATGCTGTCTGCCTCCCGGCCACCCTGGGACACGATCTCGCCGGCCTTGTCCTTCGAGCGGTTCCACACCGCAACCCGGTGGCCGCTCTCGAGCAACCTGCCAGCCAGCGCGCGACCCATCCGTCCCATGCCCAACACCGCGATGTCCATGCCGGCCTCCCGATCACCTTGAAGCTGACCTGCTCGCCAGATCAGCTATGACCCTCAGACTCCAGACTGGCCCATGAGCGCTCATCCGTCTTCCACGCCAGCACCCAAATGTGTTTCCCATCGGCTACCGCCCGGGCTACCCACCAGCTGCAACGAGGGTGGCTTTGGGTGGCGTCCCAGGAGCGGTGTAAAAAGCCCGGACGTGGGCTCCGCTCGATGCGCTTGATGTTATGCGATGGCACCGACAGTTTCTGGTGGTGCCGCACCGGTGTCGGTGCGGCGTGGGGACAGCCGGGTCGGTGGTTCGAGCAGCGACCGGCGTAGGTCTTGGAGTAGCCGTAGTCCGGTCGGGGTCTGAGTGAATCCGCGCCAGCCGGCCGAGGCGCGATCGAGCACGGCCCAGACGAGCTTGAGGCAGGAGTGCTCACCGGGCAGCCGGCCGATGACCTTGACCCGGCGGCGGCTCTCGCCGAAGGTGCGCTCGATGAAGTTGGAGTGGCGCACCCTTGCCCAGTGCTCGCGAGGGAAACGCAGGTACACCGTCAGCGACTCGCGGTCGCTGAGCAGGGCGCGCACCGCGCCGGGGTAGGACTCGCGCCAGCGGGCGGCGAAGGAGTCGATGCGTTTTTGCACGTAGGCGACCGCGTCCAGGCCCGGATCGACGTCGTCGGGCACCTCGAAGATCGCCCAGTAGTCGGCCTTGACCTCGGCCTGGGCGTTCTTCGACACCTTCGAGAGGAGATTTCTGGCTCGGTGGATCAAACACCTCTGGCGCAGCGCGGCGCCCATGGTGTGCTCCACCGCGCCGATCAACCCGGGGGCGCCGTCTGAGATGACCAGCAGCGGGCACGCCAGCCCGCGCTCACCCAGACCGGTCAAGAACCCTTCCCAGGCGTCGCCGGACTCGCTGGCTGCGGCCTCCAAACCGACGAACACCGGCTTGCCGGCGGTGTCGATGCCCCACGCGGCCAGCACCGGCTCGGCGGCGGCATTCGCGTGATACTTAAAGTGCGACCCATCCAGGAACAGGTAGTCCAGCTCCACCTCGTCGAGGCGGCGGGCGCACCAGGCGTCGAACTGGGTCTTGATCTCCTCACGCACCCGCGACACCGTCGAGCGCGACACCCCGGCCCGCTCGCCCAGGGCTTCGACCAGGGTGGCCTCGATGTCGCGGGTGGACAGCCCGCGCACGAACCCGGCAATCACCAGCGCTTCCAGCGCGTTGGTCTTGGTCACCCCGATCCCGAACAGCTGGGAGGCGAACCGTTCGGTCGTGCCGCGCAGCTTCGGTCGCTGCACGGTCACCGACCCGGCGGTGGTCTTGATCGTGGTCGGGCAGTGCCCATTGCGCAGTCCCACTCGGGCGTGCTCGCACGCAGCGCTGCGTTCGTAGCGTTCGCGGCCCAAAAACGCCGCCACCTCGCCCTCGATCGCGGCCTGCAGCAACAGCTGGGCTCCCAGCTGGGCGACCCGCTCCAGGGCTACGGCCAGATCGACGCCGCCAGCGAACACCTCATCGATCTGTGCGTGCAGCCGCTCGCACGGCGATACCCTCTTCGGCACGGACGTGGGCTCCTTCCTCTCGTGGCTTGATCACCTTCGAGAGGAACCTACGTCCGTCTCCTTTTACACCGACCGTGAGACGCGACCGCGCCACGACCTGATCCGCTTCACCTTCCTACTCGGCGCAGACAACGGCGACCAGCTCTTCAACCTCAACCAATGATCGACCATCACAGTCACCCCAAGATCAACTAATGGAGCCACCTAACTTTGTCATCCCGGGCCCACGTTGCCTTGACAAAGCCACCGGGGTGTTGTCCGGTCTCATCGCACTTGGCGCAGTCCCATAGAGCCTGACGCATCCGGTCAGTTGTCTCAGCTAGTTGATGCGGCCCGGACCGCTGCCAGCGGCAATCGTCGTCAGCCTGATGAGGTCCTCACCGAGTTGCGTCATGATCGGTGAGACGGTCCTGGTAACGCCGTCTCACCCAACTTGACGCATCCAAATATCGCCGCTGGTCAGAGCATCGCTCGACACTCGGAGTGTGTCATCATCGATGAGACGGGACAGGTGTCCGTTGCCACCGAAGTTGGTCCGACGGCGTTTCAATCCGGCCCGTTCGAGGTTTATGTCACTCAACTCGGCCTATGCGAATCGTCGCTGTTCAACGCGACGCAACAGACGACCTCGCCAAGATCAAAACGCGCACATCGGCGCCGGGAGGGCATCGGAGCCGCTCGCACCCGTCGACGAGTGTGCCAAGGAACATTATCCGCGCAGGTCACCGCCAGTGGCTTGAACAGCCGGTGGGCCGACTTGCCTGGCAACGGACACGGGGGACTGGCCACCGTCGATGTGAGGGATTTCGCCGGTGATCTCGGAATTCACTCGGACTCCTCGGCGGGCGTACTGGATGGCCAGTGAGCGGGCGACCAGTCCCCCTCTGGGTCCGTGGTCTGCCCCACTTCGATCAGATGACCGTCGGGATCGCGGATGTAGCAACGGATCTCGTACTGGTGCTGTTTCGGCGGCGTCAGGAATTGAGCACCCCGGGCGCTCCATTCGGCGTACACGGCCTCGATGTCTTTGACCCGGATATTGAGGAAGCTGCTGACCCGGTCGGGATCGCGTGGCGTCTCCAGGGTGACCGCCGGCTTGTCGTCGGTCGGGCCTCCGCCGGCGTTGATGATGATCCAGCTGTTGGACAGCGCGACATAGGTCAGCCCCCCGGGGCCGGAGTAGACCAGCCTGCCGCCGAGTACTTCGGTGTAGAAGTGCCGAGAGCGCTCGACATCGTCCGAGACGATGAAGTGGGTCAGCACGATTCCCTCTGGGGGCGGTGGAAGCTCGGCCATCTTGCACCTCACTGGTTGGGGTCCCACCCTGCGTTCGCCGGGGTCCACGG
>JAFAWY010000052.1 GCA_019241525.1 Pseudonocardiales bacterium | reverse complement strand
TCAAGCGCCGCAGCATCGACCGCGTCGCCGCCAGTTCTACCGAACCGGCGAGATAATCCAGGTACGGGCGCGGATTGACGACGCCGATCCACCAGTCCGTGCCACAGTCCCTACACGTCCACCCCCGCACCTTCGGTGGGGTGTTGGTGATCTGCTGCACCCCGCTGGTACCACCGCAGTACGGGCAGGGGTCAAGGTCGGGGCCAGTCACCGTGGTCGAAGCGCTCACGACCCGTCCCCTGCCGCCAGCGCCACTCGCACGCTGTGGTGTTCCATCGCTAACTCCGCGACGTGCTCCCACCGGGTGGGGAATACCGCGCGCTGCCCAGCCAGCACCACCACTTCCGCGAGCAGCTCAGCTAGCGCCGTGACTTCCGTCGCGGGGTCGGTGTCGGGTGGTGCCGACCGGCCGCCGGGAGCCGCTTTCGACGGGGGCAGCTGCTCGACCGGCGGTCGGCCGGAAGTCGAAGCGATCACCTGGCGCACTCCGCGCACCGACCACGGCCGGGATCGGTCAAGCTGGCGCTGAGCACTCGCATGCCACAAAGAGCCTGGTAATCACCGGAGCGGCGACCGGCTAACAGCTCGTCACCTGTCACTCGGTGCATGATTTGCGTCCGTGAGTCGACCAGATCGATAGCCGCTCGGCGCTGTACCGGGATCGCCTGGGCATGCGCCCGCCGCTTGCTGTGCTTGCCTGCCATGAAAGTGCCGCCACACGTCGAGAGCGTCTAAAGGTGTGTGGCCTCCTGGGTCCCTGGCTTGCGGGAACCTTCAGTGGCACTGCGTCTCGTGACCCTATCATTGTGGTTTCACGATTACCAGCCAGGATCTGCCTCCGCATCCCGGAATCCCGGTACGATTGCGCCCATGGCAGGTCCAACCATCAGGCGGGTTCAACTGGGCATCGAGCTGCGACGGCTGCGAGAAGCGGCAGGTATGTCGCGCCCCGAGGCAGCCGCAGCCGTCAAGACCTCGAAGTCGCGGCTTGCCGCGATCGAGCTTGGCCGCAACGTTGTCTCGTTCTCAGAACTCGTGGTACTGCTACGCGACCACTACCACGGCACCGAAGAGCAGCTTGCGACGCTGGAAGAGATCCGCGAAGAGGCCAGCCAGCGCGGCTGGTGGTCGACCTACGGGCTGCCGGAGTCTATTTCCGGCTACGTCGGCTTGGAAACCGATGCCAGCGAGGTGCGCACGGTCGAGCTGGAAACAGTGCCCGGACTGCTGCAAACCGAGGAATACGCCCGCGCCCTGTACCTGGCGGCCGACCGGTTATCACCCAAGGAAGTCGCCAGGCGGGTGGCTGCGCGGATGCAGCGCCAGGCGCGGCTATCGGGCGATAACCTGCTGACGCTGACCGCCTATATCAGTCAGGCTGCGCTGGAGCGGTGCGCCAACCAACCGAGTGTGGCCGCCGGCCAGCTGGCCCGGCTGGTTGACCGTGCACAGTGGTCGAATGTCACGATCCGTGTGGTGCCGTTTTCTGCTGGGGTCCACGCCGGGCATTCCGGCCCGTTTTCGGTGTTGAGTTTCGCCGAGCTGCTGCCCGATATCGCCTATTACGAGTACGCGGTGGGTGGGCATCTGGTCGATGACGAGTCCGTGGTGGGCCAGCTCGATAGGCTACTAGGCAAGCTCGGCGATATAGCCCTCGGTCGCGACGAGAGCTTAGAAATGATCACCGAGCTTGCCCAGCGAATGTGATCTAGCGAGGAGAGGCATCACTATGGACGACAGATCTCCCGCCGTGTGGCGGAAGTCTAGTCGCAGCAGCGCGGAGGGGGCTAATTGTGTCGAGGTGGCCGACCTGCCCGGCGGCACCGCCGTGCGGGACAGCAAGGACATCACCGGCCCGGTGCTGAGGTTCACCACGGTGCAATGGTCGATGTTCACCACCGCGGTGCGCTCCGGCGAGTTCGGCTGACCCGGCAACGCACAACGGCCCCACCTGCGGGTGGGGCCGTTTTACCGTCCGCTGGCCCCCAATCGGGTTTCGAAATAGGTAAAGGGTAAATGCCCGGCGAAAATAAAGCAGCAGGGCCCGACAGGGAGCCGTCATCATCCTTTGCGGTTCCACTATTTTAATTTTGAGTACAGTGCTTATACAGGTGATCATATGGCGCGGATTCTTAGGTGCCATGCGGTCATCCTCTTCGACAGTAGTTGTTGCTATTGTAATTTTCGTATTAACAACCTTCTTAACGTATCTGGCGGCTTTCACGGCGCGAGGTCGTCCTCGCGGCGTCTGGTATCATTGGCTGCTCGCCTGGGTGTTTGGAAATTCTTTCGCGCTAATCATCGAGTTATTTGCGTGGCTCTACTGGAACATCGGCACGCCGCCAAATTTCAACGCCGAGTTATCGCGTATCGGTGCGCTGCATTTCGCGCTGGGGACATTGACCACGGCCGGTACCGGGACGATAGCTCCCACCAGCGACCTTGCCAGAGCGCTTGTTGGCGTTCAAATGATCGTGGATCTGCTGTATATCGCTGGAGCCTTGACGATCGCTGTATCAAGGTGGAGCGAAAAGTCATGCTAGCAGTCGCAATAACACTCGTGGCGCAATGAAAACATGCGAGGGCGAGGAGGTGCCCCTCGTGAAACACTACCTTGGCCCATGGCAACGGCTCACTGTAGACGTCCTCCATTCCCGCAAGCCGCAGCAATGCATCCCAGACTGGTTTGGGCGGTAGCCCGGCGCGCCGCGCGATGCACAGCGCGGGCTCTGGTGACGTGGTCATCACCTCAAGGATCATCTGATCATTCATCACGGACTCTTCCATGACGAATTCGGGCGGGAGCTGATAGCGATGGAAGTACGCGGCAGTTGTGCCGTCGTCGTTGGGCGGCCCTATCTCATAGGAGCCGCCATCGCATATGTACTGGCGTAGAACATCGAGATCCCCCAGCAACCAAGAGTGGAGACGACGCCAGTTGGGGTAGGCCTCGTAACCGTATACGAGCAGGTCGCCGCGCCCTTCAAGCAACTTCTTCATCTCTGTCTTGGCGCCCGATGGTCGGCCCAGTCTGATGGAGAAGGTGCTGACACGCGGTTCTCGGTGCTCATAGCGCCGCGCTCGCGCAGAAAAGCAAATCGGGGGATCTTTTCTCGGTGTCAAAATATAATCGGTGTTTTTGTTCTGATCGTCCTTGGGCGGTGCGATCTCAACCTCACAAGCAAGCCGCGCGATCTCGCAGAAATGGTCATGGAAGCGCGTCTGCCAGAGGAAGTCCTCTTCGAAGGAGCTCGCAGGCGCGGCTTGCATGTGCAGACGGTGCGCCCCAGCGATGATTGGAAAAGGTCCCGCAATTAAGCAGGGGATTGCCGTCAACCCCACAAGGGACAGCGCTCATTTACCGTAATCGACTCATCGCAGTGTGCTGACTCAGCGGCTTCTCAGCCAAGGCGTAACACCCTGATACAGGGGCCGATTACCACGCTGCCCTAGCCGAGGGGGACTAGCCTCGGGAGGCCCCCGTGCGCCCAATCGTCGCGTTCATCGTCGCCGCGGTCCTGTGGCCGATCACCATCACCGGTTACGGTTGGGCCGCCGCAGCCGCACAAAACACGCTTGGCGAACTGTGGATCAACCCCAATCTTGGCGGCAACAAGTGATCAATCTGAGTCCAGGATATTGTCGCGGCTACTGCTCCTCGATCTACACTGTTCGTGTAGGTCAAGCATGCCGCACAATCGTCCGTAGTGCGCGACTACCTCGACTGATCGGGGCTCGATTAGTTGCGGGCTCTTCAACTACCACCAACTCCAGCCACGCCGCTCCCTAACGACCACCAACCCAGCGTCTGCAAACCAGATTGGAGTTCCTGGCGGGCTACCGTGAGGAACTCCCTGGGTGAAAGCCGGCTGGCGCCCGTAGGTAGTGCGCCGAGCAACGGCAGCCCAGTCACGGCGGGTAGGTCGGCAAGATTGCACCGTGCGGCGAGGTCCGGCTCGGCCGGCCATTCACCGATCACGATGCCGGCGCTACGTACCCCGCGGGTACGCAGCGCCTCGACAGTGAGTGCGGTGTGATTGAGGGTGCCCAGCCCGGCGGCGGCCACCACAAGAACCGGTGCCGCCAAGGTGGCGGCGATATCAGCCAACGTGCTTCCCGCACCATCCAGTGGCACCAGCAATCCCCCGGTGCCTTCCAGCAGCGCCACGTCATGCGCTGCGGCAACCGCCCAGACGGCCGCGGCAGCGGCAGCCGGTGTCACCGGGGCAAGGCCGGCGCGGCGGGCGGCCGTCGCCGGTGCCAGCGGCTCCGGGTAGCGGGCAAGCTCGCGGCAGGTAATCGGCGAACCTACCAGGCGCTGTATCTCGTCCACATCACCCGGCTGCCCCGGGCCAACCCCTGTCTGGGTGGCCTTCACCACCGCAACCCGGCACCCGGCTGCCACCGCCAGCGCGGCGATGGCAGCGGTTACCACCGTCTTTCCCACCCCGGTTGACGTCCCGGTCACGATCAGCATGGTCACCGCACCGTCTCCGCGGCAGGCACTGCGCCGCCGAGCGGCCGGCCGGGGCGAGCCAACACCTCGGTCAGTACCTGCGCCACTCGCGCCAGGTCCGAGTCGGTCAGCACAGCGTGAGCCGTCAGCCGTAGCCGGCAGGTGCCAGCAGCCACCGACGGCGGACGCAGGCACCCGACCCGCACGCCGCGCCGCAAGCATTCCGCAGCCGCTTCGACGGCTCCCTGCGGCTCGCCGAGAACGACAGAGACGACCGCGGCGGTTGGCGGTCCTACCCCAGCCGCGGTCGCCAGCGCTGCGGCTGCGGCACGTACGCGAGCAGGCAGCGCCGGCTCGGATTGCAGCACCTGCAGCGCGGCCAACGCCGCACCAGCCGCGGGTGGCGCCAGCCCGGTGTCGAAGATGAAACTCCGTGCCGTATTGACGAGGTGGTCAATCACCACGCGAGAACCCAGAACAGCGCCGCCCTGGCTGCCCAGTGACTTCGACAACGACATGGTGACTACCACGTCGGGCTCACCGGCCAGGCCGAGCCCGGCTACGGCCCCGCGCCCGCCAGGGCCGCACACGCCGAATCCGTGCGCCTCGTCAGCCAGCAGTACCGCATCATGCTGCCGGCACACCGCATGCAGCTGCGCGAGCGGCGCAAGGCCACCGTCCACGCTGACCACCGAATCGGTAACGACCAGTGCGCGCCGCTCAGACCGGCTGGCGAGCGCGGCCGCGACAGCCGCGACGTCGGCGCGCGGGGTGACCACGATCCGGGCCCGAGACAACCGGCATGCGTCCACCAGGGATGCGTGGCTGGCCGCGTCGGACACCACCAGCGCTCCCGGGCCGGACAGCGCGGTCAGGGCACCGAGGTTGGCGGTGTAGCCCGAGGAGAACACCAGCGCCGCCGCGGCCCCGCAGAATGCGGCGAGCTCGTCTTCAAGCTGGGCGTGTAACTCAGTGGAGCCAGTGACCAGGCGCGATCCTGTTGATCCGGCACCCCAGGTGCGGGTGGCTTGTATCGCGCCGTCCACCACCCGGGGATCTCTCGACAGGCCCAGATAGTCGTTGGACGCAAGATCGATCACCGGCTCCAGCGCCGATCGCGGCCGAAGTACTCGCTGCAACCCCGCGGTCCGGCGAACGGCGGCCACGTCGTCCAGCCAACCCAGCACGTCGGTCGCGGCGGGAAGCGTTGTCACGACTCGCGAGCCTACGACGCGCCGGCTCGCTACTTGACCTCATCCCGCGGTAACCGCGGCGCGCACGCCAGAGGTGATCTGCGCAAGGTCATCATCGCCAGTCACGAAGGGTGGCATGGTGTAGACGAGATCGCGGAAGGGCCGTAACCACACCCCCTGGCTTACCGCGGCGGCAGTGGCGGCGGGCAGATCAACGGTGTGGTCCAGCTGGACCACACCGATACCGCCCAGCACCCGGACGTCACGGACACCCGCCAGCTCGGCCGCCGGGGCGAGCCCGGTCCGCAGTCCTGCCTCCAGCCGGCGCACCTGTGCCTGCCAATCCTGACTCAGCAGCAGATCGATGGATGCCGACGCCACCGCCGCCGCCAGTGGGTTGGCCATGAACGTCGGTCCATGGGCGAGTACGGGGACATCGCCACCACTGATGCCTTCGGCCACCCGTGAGGTGCACAGCGTGGCGGCCATCGTGAGGTATCCCCCGGTCAGCGCCTTACCCACACACATCACGTCTGGGCTGACACCAGCGTGATCAGCGGCGAACAGCGCCCCCGTGCGGCCGAACCCGGTGGCGATCTCGTCGAAGATCAGCAGCACATCGTGGGCGAGGGTGACCTCGCGCAGCACGTGCAGGTAACGCGGGTCGTGGAAGCGCATCCCCCCAGCGCCCTGCACAACGGGTTCGATGATCACCGCGGCCAGCTCGTCCGCGTGCCGACCCACGGTGTCGGCCAGCAGCTGCACGTACCGCGTATCCAGCTCGGCAGGCGGTGGCGGTACGAATACTTGCCGTGCCAGCACAGTTGACCACAGCGAATGCATTCCCCCATCCGGATCACAAACACTCATCGCGCCGAATGTGTCGCCGTGATAACCCCCTCGCCAGGTAAGCAGCCGGTGTTTGGCAGGGCGGCCCAGCGAGCGCCAGTACTGCAGGCACATTTTGATCGCGACTTCCACCGACACCGAGCCCGAGTCAGCGAAGAACACGTGCTGCAACGGTTGCGGAGTGATGTCCACGAGGCGGCAGGCCAACCGGACCGCGGGTTCATGGGTTAGACCACCGAACATCACGTGGCTCATCCGGTTGAGCTGGTCGCCCACCGCGGCGTCAAGTACTGGATGGGCATAGCCGTGAATAGCCGCCCACCACGACGACATGCCGTCGAGCAGCTGCCTGCCATCAACCAACTGCAGGCGCACGCCTGCCGCGGAGTGCACGACGAGCGGATCGATGCGGCCCGGCATCGGCCCGTAGGGATGCCACACGTGCGCACGGTCGGCAGCGAGGAGATCGTGCACGGGATCCACGGCCGTGAGCTTACGTTTGCTCCTCGCTTGGCGCTCCTAAACGTATACTCTGAGTAAACGACGATGACTTTATGTACACGGTGTAACACGATGTGGGACATCGGCGATGACAAGCTGTGCCGGGATCCCTATACGGGGGTCCCGCCGGCTGGTTCTCCTTAGTTCCGGGGGAACTGCTCGCAAGGGGGCAATGGGGGCGCGCTTGATCGCCGGGACTGATGCGGACATACATGGTCCCGGCACGTGGGGAGGGGACAGCCCAATGGCGGCATATTGGCGACCATGCACGTTCCGCGACCGAGTCGATCTCGTTCGCATCTCATGATTCCGCATCGGGTGCCGGGAAATGTGGCAACGAAGACCGTTGCCGCGGATGACGAATACACCGATATCTCGCAACGTCCGGGGGGTCAGGCCGCAGCGGTGGCCCGCTGCTCAAGTCACAAGGCGAATCAAACTGCCGATCCGATCCGGGTGTTGCTGGTCATCGATATGAGCCTGCTTCGTGGAGCGCTGGCGACGGTGCTGTGCGGTGAGGAGGACATCGAGGTGGTCGGTGGGATCGCCGGGGGTGAGCGCGTGGTGCCCACCGCGATCCGGCACCGGCCCGATATCGCCGTTCTGGACATCGACCAAGGTGGGTCAGAGGCGCTTACGGCGGCCCAAACACTGCACGAGCGGCTACCCGGGTGCCGGATCGTGGTGCTTGCCACCGCGCAACGACCGGGTCTGGTCCGGCGGGCACTGGATGTTCCGGTGGCCGGAGCGGTAGACAAGGACGCGCAACCTCGGCGGCTGCTGGCGACCATCCGGCAGGTCGCGAAGGGTAAGCGCATGATCGACCCTGCTCTCGCGGTCGCCGCGATCGGTGTGGCAGGTAGCCCACTGACCCCCCGCGAGCTCACGGTGCTCGACCTCGCGTCAGGGGGGGCGTCGCCGACTGAGATCGCGCAACGGCTGTTCCTGAGCCGTGGAACGGTATGCAACTACCTGTCACGGGTCATGACCAAGCTAGAAGCGCGCACCCGAATCGATGCCATTCGCATCGCCGCTGAGGCGGGCTGGATTTAGGCGATCCAGATCGAATCGACTGCTACCCAGATCGAATCGACTGGTACGACGGGATAGGTGCGACAACGGGCCAGCAGTGACCGCTGGCCCGTTGTCGCGCTGCTCACTGCGGTTCATGGCCTAGAACCAGGTCTCGGTACAGCGGTGCGGTAGCCAGCAGCTCGCGATGAGTACCCGTCACCAGGTGGGCACCGTCCATCAGCACGATCCGCCCTGCCCGCAACGCCGAGGTGATCCGGTGAGCGACGACGATGAGCGTGCCACCCTTGCGTGCGGCCAGTACCCGCTCCACACGCTCTTCTGCGGCCGGATCCAGGTGACAGGTGGCCTCGTCCAGGATGAGCACCGGCGCCGGCGTGAGATGGGCCCTGGCCACCGCGATGAGTTGGCGCTCGCCGGCCGAAAGCGTGCCTGGGTCGATCACGGCGTCATATCCGCCTAAGCGCGCCACCATGGCACGAAGATCCAGTTCCGCCACCACGGCGTCGAGTTCAGCCCGGGTGGCACTGGGGTGCAGGTACCGCAAGTTGTCACCGAGCGTCCCGGCAAAGACATACGCCTCTTGAGGGATCAATACCCGGTGCCGGGCCAGGTACTGCGGGTCGAGATCGGTCACCGGCACGCCGCCCAGGCGGACCTCACCCTGGTCGGGAACATGGGTGGCGGCGAGCAGTCCAGCCAAAGTCGACTTTCCCGCCCCGCTGGGGCCGACCATGGCCAGGTGCTGACCCTCGGGGATCACCATGTCCAGCGCCTTGACCACCGGCTCCGCATGGCGCCCGTAGCAGAAGGTGACTCCGTCCACGACGAGGTCATGCCCATGAGGAGTTCGCTGTGGGGCCGGCCGGCTGGGCGTCGCCCGCTGCCCCGCCTCGACCAGCCGGTCCAGCGTGACCACCAAGCGCAACCCTCCCGCTCCCAATCCGTCCACCAGCGCTCTTAGCGCCGGCAGCAATCCCTGGGTGAGGTAGATCAGGCCGCCGGTGATTGCTCCCAACGTCAAGCCGGTTGCCAACAACCAGTGCGCGCCGACGAGCAGGCCCACGGCAGGCAGCCAGCCACCGACGGCCACTGTGAGCGTGCGGATCGCTGCCATCCGGGCCACGATTTGTTCCGCCACCGCGTGCGCCTCAATATCCCGCCGCACCCGACCGCAAGCCTGCTCCTCGCCACCGCAAGCGAGGACGTCACGCAGGCTGTGCACGATCGTGCTGGCCGACTCGGCAACCGCTTCGTCGGTGAGCACATGATCCCGCTGGCGGGCCATCATGGAGCGCAGCGAGGCCAGGAAAATTCCCAAACCGGCGAGCAGAGGCGGCAGCACCAGCAACGCGGCCACGCCGGTCAACGCGGCTATCCCGATGATCGCGCTGATCGTGCTGACGATGAAGCTCCTGGTGAGCAGGAGCAGTCCGGCGAAGTTGTCGCGTACGACCTCTACCTGATGGGTCAGCCGCGCCACTGCACCCGAGTCCGGCCGACCGCCCAGCACGGTGGATCGCTGCAGGGCGCCGCCCACGACGCCATCGACCAGGTCGTCGCGGAATGGCTCGACGATTTCCGCCAGGACCCGGTAGACCTGCCCAGTGGCCAAGGCGCCTGCGACTACCGCCACACCGAGCGCACCGAGCCACGCCAACCCGGTCTCGGGCCGGCCCGCAATGAATCCGGCATCCAGGGCATGGGCTATGGCGTAGCCGGACATCAGCAGCGGCATCACCTCCAGCACCGACCATGCGGCCAACCGCAGCAGGGCTCGGGGGTGCCGGCGCAGCGACGCGAGCAGCAACCGGGGCACGGTCTGTTCGGTGCTCAAGGGGAAGGTCATGCCGGTACTGCCTGTCGTTCAGCGGGGCCCGGATCAGTTGCCGGTGCCGTCGACGATGTCTCGGCACCGAACAAGGCCCGGTAATCCGGATCGCTCCAGAGTTCATGATGGGGGCGCAGGCTGCGCACCACGCCCCCATCGAGCCACGCAACGAGATCTGTCTGGGCGGCGGTGGCTGCCCGGTGCGCGATGATCAGCCGTGTCTGACCGCAGTTCGCGCTGGTCAGCACCGCGCCGACCTGCCGTTCGGTCACCGTATCTAGACTGGACGTCGCGTCGTCGAGAATGAGTACCCGGTAGGGGTGGGCAAAGGCCCTGGCCAGGCCGAGGCGCTGCAGCTCACCTCCGGACAGCGGCGTCACCGCCAGCTCGGTGGAGTAACCGTGCGGCAACCTTTCGATGAATGTGTCTGCCCGTGCTGTGGCGGCCGCCTGGTGAATCGTCGCTTGGGTGCAGGGGCGTGATCCAAAGCTGATCACGTCTTCGATCGTGTCCCCCACCAGTGCCGGTCGTTCGAACGCGAATCCCACGGCGCTGCGTAGCTGCTCGTGGGACAGGTCGGCCAGGGATACACCATCGAGGAACACCTCACCCTGCTCCGGATCAACCAGCCGGCCAACCACCCCAGCAAGCAATGACTTGCCTGCTCCAGACCGGCCGACGACGGCCACCGTCGCACCACCGGGGATGACAAGGTCCAGACCGTTGATCACCGGCTCCCCGGCGACGGACACCCGCACCCGGCGAAACTCGAGCCGGCCGCGGCTGCCCGATGGCGCAGGCAGGCTGCTCAGGCCGTACTGAATCACCGGCTGGTTGAGCACTTCGGCCGCGCGCTGGCCACCCGCCCGCGTGCGGGCGAGCTTGTTGAGAAAGCCCATGGCACCGCGCAGGCCAGCGGCGAGTGCGGCGTAACGGCTCGCGGCGTACAGCTCACCGACACTGAGCTGGCCGGCCACCACTCCGAACCCAGCAACGCCAAGGACGACCAGCTGCAACAACGGACCGATCAGCGCGGACTGGCTGGAGACCTGGACCTGGTTGCGCCACATCTGCACACCGTGTTCCCGCAGTCCGGGCAGCGGCTCGAGGATCCGGTGCCGCTCGCGTTCCATGCTGCCGGCGGCGGCGATGGTGCGGGATCCGGATAACGCATCGAGCAGCCGGGCCGCGATCTGCCCTTGACTGTGCAGGTAGCCGCGGATGGTCTCGGTGTTGTGCCGAACAAATATCCGCAGAAGGGTTGCCATGACGAGCAGGCCGGCCAGGGCGGCCAGCCCTACCCACGGGTCGATCAGCAGCAACGCCACGATGCCGCCGACGGGGGGAATCAGTCCGGCGGCGACCATCACCGCGGTCATCCCGACCTGGCCGGCTTCGCTGGCGTTTCGGGTCACCCGGGTCACCAGATCGCCCGGTTCGAAGCGGCGAGTGGCGGCCGGTCCGATGGCGACGAGATGCTGGACCAAGGTCATGCGCAACCAGGCCGTGCACCGGGCATTGCTCGTGCCGGTGGCGAAGTTGCTGATCATGTTACTGATCACCATGGTGGCGATCAGGGCCACGCACGCCAGCACACCGGTGGTGACCTGCGTACCGTGCGGTAGTGCATCGAGAACGCTGCCCAGTGCGGTAGGGAGCAGAATTTCCGCGCCCGCACCAAGGAGCGTGACCAGCGCCAGCAAGCAGATCCACCATCCGCCGCGCTGACCCGTCGACCACAGTAAGCGGTCACCTTGCCGGGCTACCGAATCCTGCGGCGGCGATGCCTGGGCCGAATCGCTGTTCACGCGGCCTCCGCACTATTCGCCCGGAAATCATCAAAAGTTGCTCAAAATGATTGGGTGGTCCGGGGCAACGCCGGTGCCCCGGACCACCCAGCGGTAAGACATCAGTTGCCGCAGAGCAGCAGGCTGAGGCCACTTCCGCAGTGGTCGTCGTGGCCGAAGCGGCCGTCGTGGTCGCAGTAGTCGGCCACCTCGAGGGCCTGCAGGTCCAGAAGAGCCATGGTCGTTTCACCTCCCTCCGAAGATCGAGCTGGATACCAATCCGTTCCTGCCCAGCAGCACCGTCGGCACGGGGGCATCGTGCGGCGGGGGCTGTCGGGGTTCATTGAGGAACGGGATACCGACAGGGTGCTCGTGTACTGCCGCACCCAGCGCGAGCAGCACGCCCGCGGCGCCGCTCGCCAAGTCCATCGAGAGCCGTAGCAGCTGCTCCCCAGGAAAGGCCAGGTGTCTCTGGTAGTCGATGCGGTGCCAGTCGAGCCGCCGGATCTGTGCGGCAACGTCCTGGTTCCACACGGCCTGCCCGGGTGGGTAGGCCCGGCTGAGGTACAGGATCATTCCTGCCCGGCCGCTGAACAGACCCGGTTGGATGTAGAACCGCGATTGGGCAGCGCGGCGAATGCTCACCGCGGCGCCGGCAAACTCGTCATCTTCCCGGTGCGTGAGGTATTCGTCGAGGATCAAGCCGATCCCGGCGCTGCCCCGGTCAAGGTAAGGCATGTCTCGCCAGCCCTCGTTGACCATCATCAATCCGTCTTCACGCAACCGGCAGCGACGCAGGTCCTGGCGTAGCGCGGTCTTCGACAGCTCGAGGAACTCGAGGTCACCGGTGTGCTCGTAGAGCCGCAGGAACATCAGTGCCGGCCCTGAGGAACCATGCATCAGCCCTGCGTAAGGATGGTTTCCACCACTGATCGTGCCGACGGACTCAGGTCCCCCGAGGCGATCGGTGACGATGTCGGCGGCGCGCAGGGCATGGTCGAATAGCGTGGGTTCGCCGGCCAAGCCCGCGAAGTGCGCCAGGTTGAGCCCGATGCCAGCAAGGCCACCAGACAAGTCGTTACCCAGTTGCTCCCACGGTTCAGTGAGGCAGAACTCGATCAAATCCAGGGCAGCTTGGCGGTACCCCAGCTCCGCCAGCACGTAGGCGACGCCGTGCAGCCCGTCATATAAACCCAACCGCGTTCCGCGAGGTGCTGCGGCGGCGCGTTCGAGTAGCCAGTGCTCCCCCGCCGGGTACCGTGCAGCCCGGGTTACGGACAGCGCGTAGAGCACGCCGGCCGCACCGTGGGCGATATTCAATCCGCCCGTGCTGAATTGAGCGATGTCGCCAGGGAACAGCCGATCAGTGCGCTTGGGCGTCGCGCTAGCCAAAATTCCCGCGACGATCGAATCCCGTGCGGCCGTCCACCCGGTCGTCCCGTCGGGCAGCGCCGGCAGTGCCTTGTTCCGGCGCTGCCGGAGCCCGCCTTCATTACGATCGCCAGCTCCGATGATCGTCCGCACCGCCTCATCCAGAAAGTCAGGTGGCAGTGGGAAATGCTCGGCAATGACGTCGGCGAAATCCGCTGCCTTTCCAGCGTCGAGCCGGAACAGCGTGGTCAACGGGAGGAACAACGCAATCCGCAGGCAGGCGAGCGAGTACCGATCGATATCGACGCCTTTTCGATCTTGCGGTGCCGCAAATGCCGGGCTACCCAGAGTGGGACGGCGCGCATCGTCAATCCTCGCGGCAACCTCGAAGTCAATCAACGTAAGCTGGTCATCCTCGCGGACGAGAATGTTGAACAGGTGGATGTCGCCGTGAATCATCCCGCGTGCGTGAATGGCTGCGACAATTTCTTCTATCTGGGCGCATACCCGCAAGGCCCATCCGGAGTACTCAGCGAACTCGGCCGGCCCGGCTTCGGGGTCATTCATCGGGTATCGCTGCGCGAAGACCTTGTTCAGCGGCGCTCCGTTGACGAATTCCAGAGCGAGGAAATGGTGCTCACCCAAGGTGAAGTGATCATGGACGGCCGGTACTCCTTTGATGCCGGCCAGCCGCTCGAGTGTTTCCCGCTCGCGTTCCAAGCGTTGCACCGCATCGGCACCGTCAGCCGCAAGGCCTGCATATGGCCGCGCTTCCTTGAGCACCACCCGGGTACCGGTTCGCTGGTCAGTTGCCTCGTAGAGCCCACCGCCATTCGAGAAGTGCAGTACTTGCTCAACGCGGTAGGGCAAATCCTTGACGGTCGTGGCATTGCGTGCGGCAAGTTGGGGAACAAGCAGCTCCGGCAGGGTCACCCAGGGTGGGGTGTAGAAGACCGCATCCCTGCGGTCCGGAACCAATCCCCCGGTGGGGTCCTCGATGGCCGGAACCTGGTCGCCGCGTGCAGACAGGCAGTGCCGCAAGGCGAAGCCGCCGTACCGGACGTAGAGCGGGCCTTCGTTCCACCGCAGATCGCTGAGGATGTAAGGACCCGGCTCGCCTTCCAGCAGTTCCCCCAGGTCGTGCAGGATGGTACCGAGCGCATCGACGTCGGGGGGGTAGATGGTGACGAATTTACCGCTGGACCCCCGAGGGGCGTACTTCGCATTGTGCATGTGAACGACGTGGCGCGAAATCAAGAATTTAAAGGTGATCCGCCGTGGCACACAGTAGGACCACACCGCTTCCAGAATTCGTTCCGCATTGTCCAGACAGGCCGATGCGTGAATTTTCCAGCCTTGCGACGGCACCGTCGCGCCCACTGGATTCATGACGACCCAATTGTCGAGCAACCGCCGTTCCCAGCCTTCGGGAACCGGGCGCCGAGCGGATTCAAAAGCTTCCACTCGGTTGTGGCCGGACATCGAGTCGTAGAACAACGGATCCGCGATGCAGTACACCTCATATCCGTTGTCCATTGGATCCCCCTTGGCGTCCGATCACCGCTATGCATGAAATACTCGTACCTATTCCTCGGCGCGGCAAGTGGTGTTCGTCAGGCCTTCGATGTGAAGGAATCACAGGCGTTGGCGGCGATTCACATGCCTGGCGTAAATGGCGACGCGGGTTCTTGCTCGCAGCACCGGTCAGCGGCGCAAGGCAACCGGTATGGGGCCGTCGTCGGGCACAGGTCCAGCGATATCGCTCTGCTCGGGCAGCAAGGGTGCGATTGCCAGATCCTCGACGGATGTGTCTGGCAGCGCGGCTTGCACCACTCGGGCGTCTGGGCGCTTGGCGACCAGGTGAAGCGCATCGCCGTCGCCGAAGACCAGCAGGGCCAGCACGCACGCGCAGCCCTGTTTCAGCTGTGCGGCTTCTGCTGCGGCAACGGCAGCGTGCCGGCTATCAGGGGCTGCCCGGGACGCAGCGAGCCGCTCGATCGCCGCCGACCGCTGCGCGCCGGCGAGTTCAGCCACCGGCCGCTGTCCCGGCAGGTCACGCGTGATCAATGCGGTCTGCAACCGAGGCAGTGGAACGCGCAACACGACCTTCGAGATCCGGACACCTCGCGACAGCTCAGCAGCACGCTCTGGCGTGAGGTAGCTGTCGAGCTGTACCAGTGCCCAGCGCGCGGAGTGCCCCGCTGGCAGCGATGCGCCGGCGCGCCGCAGGTAGATCGCGACCGGCTCGCCAGCCTCGGGCCCGAGCCGCTGCACGCCGGCCGGCGCTGGCTCGTCATGCTGGCCAGCGATCCATACGGTGCAGCCGAACACCGCGGCAAGCAGTGCGAGCACCACCCCACTGGCTCGCCACCGCATCAGCTAGTCCTGGGCGGCCAGCACGTCCAGGGCATGGCGCAGGTCTTCAGGATCCGGGCTGGTGAACTCCACCCAATGGTCGTCAGCAGGGTGCGGGAAGCCCAGCCGTGCGGCGTGCAACCACTGCCGTTCCAACCCGAGTCGCTGGGCCAGCACCGGGTCCGCGCCATAGGTGAGGTCACCGCAGCAGGGGTGGCGCAACGCGGCGAAGTGCACCCGAATCTGATGGGTGCGACCGGTCTCCAGGGTCACATCACACAGCGACGCGGCGGGGAAGGCTTCGATCACCTGGTAGTGGGTCACCGACGGCTTGCCACCTGCCATCACCGCGAAGCGCCAGTCGTGCTTAGGGTGCCGGTCGATCGGAGCGTCGATGGTGCCTCGGCTGGGGTCCGGATGGCCTTGCACCAGTGCCCGGTAGTGCTTGGCCACGGTGCGATCCCGAAATGCCCGTTTCAGCGCCGCATAGCCCCGCTCTGATTTGGCGACCGCCATCAAGCCGCTGGTGCCGACATCCAACCGGTGCACCACACCGTGGCGTTCCGCCGCGCCCGAGGTGGCCACCTGGATACCTGCAGCGGCAAGCCCACCCAGCACGGTGGGGCCAGTCCACCCTGGGCTGGGGTGCGCCGCCACTCCCACCGGTTTGTCCACGACCACCACGTCGGCATCATCGTGGAGCACCCGCAATCCCGGCACCGGTGCAGCTGTGACGGCTGCTGGCTGCTGCGGATCGGGCAGGGTGATCTCCAACCAGGCGCCCGCCGCCAGCCGGTCGGACTTGCCGACCGGATGACCGTCGACAAGCACCGCGCTCACCTCGGTCAGGCCGGCCACCGCGGTGCGAGACAATCCCAGCAAGCGGGCCAGTCCGGCGTCCACCCGCATCCCGTCCAATCCATCGGGTACCGGCAAGGTCCGTATTTCACTCATTGCCGGCCCCCGGGCGTCGGGCGCTGCGGGTACCGTCGAATTCCCGACCTGTGGCGGCAAGATAGACCAAAAGCGCGCCACCGCACACGATCGCCGAGTCCGCCACGTTGAACACCGGCCAGACGCTGCCATCCGGTGCCAGCAGCGACACGAAGTCCACCACGTGCCCGCGTAGCGGCCCAGGGGCACGCAGCAGCCGGTCGACCAGGTTGCCCAGTGCACCCCCCAGCACGAGACCGAGCCCGAATGCCCAACCTGTGCTGCGCAGTCGAGGAGCCAGCCTGATGATCGCCACCGCAACCCCCACCGCAATCAACGACAGCACCCAGGTCAGCCCGGTGGCCAGCGAGAACGCTGCGCCCGGATTGCGGTAAACGACCAGATACAACGCACCACCCAGCAGCTTCACCGGCGGGTGACCTTCTAAGGACGCCACCACAATGATCTTGCTGAGTACATCCAGCGCGAGGATGACGCCAGCGGCAGCGGTCAGTAAACCTGTCCGGCGCGGTCGCGGAGAGACGCCGGTCTGGTCGTCCGCGGTCGGTCGGTCCCGATCAACGGGTCGGCCCTGCGAGCAGGCCTCCCGATCAACGGGTCGGCCCTGCGAGCAGGCCTCCCGCCTGGCCCGCTGGGATGGATTCATGACACCATTGTGACCAATCAACTGTCGGCTTTCTCAGACACCGCTCTCTCCGCGCCACCGGGCCAGCCGACCAGCTCGGTGTACTGCGCGGATCCGCCGCTCGGCTTGCTGCCGGTGCTCAGCCGTCGTGACGACCAGCAGCTGGTCACCCGCCTCCAGCCGGGTCGTCGGCTGCGGGGTGAACCCTTTCCCGTCACGTACTACCAGGCTGACCACCGACCCGGCCGGAAGCCGCAGCTCCGAGAGGTACACACCGTGCAGCCGGGACTGTTGGGGAACCTTGATCTGGAGCAGTTCCGCGTCCATCTCATCCAACGCCGCCGAATCGACTTCCATCTCCCGACCCTGCTCTGGACGTGAGAGTCCTAGCCCGCGCACGACCAGTGGCAACGTGACACCTTGCACCGCGGTAAGGACAACGACCAGCACAAACACCACATCCACCAGCCGCTGTGCGCCCGGGAATCCTCGGGTCAGCGCGATCAGCGCCAGCACGATGGGTACCGCGCCACGCAGCCCCGACCACGACAGGAATGCCTGTTCCCGCCAGGGCACTCGTAGCGGCGACAGGGCAAGCGCTACCGACAACGGGCGTGCGATCAGGACCACCACGGCTCCAGCGATCAGTGCTGCGATCAGAACACCGGGCAAGCGCATCGGTGAGGCATACAGGCCCAGCAGTACGAACAAGGCGATCTGCGCAAGCCAGCCCAAGCCTTCGGCGAACGACAGGGTGTCGCCGCGATGCGGCAGGCGCGCATTACCCAGCACGAGTCCGGCGAGATAGGTCGCCAGGAAACCGGAGGCATGCAGTCCCTGCCCGGCAGCGAAGGCGAGGACGCAGACTGCGATGGTCGCCAGCGGGTACAGGCCGGTGGCGGGCAATGCCGCGCGGCGCAACGCCCACGCGCCGGCAAACCCCAGCGTCACCCCGACCAGCGCGCCAGCAAGCAACTCGTAGCCCACCAGCAGGGGTGTCCACCAGCGCACCGGATCACTCGCAGTGAGCAGCACCACCGCGATGTATACGGGGGCGTCGTTGATACCTGATTCCAGCTCCAGCTCCCCTGCCAGCAGGGGGGGCACCTTCAAGGCGCGTAAGACGCTGAACACCGCCGCGGCGTCCGTCGACGACAGCACCGCACCCCACAGCAGCGCCGTACGCCAATCCAAGCCGATCACCAGGTGCAGCACCCAGCCGGTGATGCCGATACTGACCGCCACCGCCACGGTGGCCAGCGCGATTCCGGGAACCAGAGCTGGGCGGATTACCGACCAACGGGTGGTCAGGCCGCCCTCGGCCAGGATCAGCACCAGGGCACCGATACCCAACGCTGCGGTCAGCGGCGCATCGGAGTAACGGATACCCAGCCCAGCCTCGCCAAGTAACAGTCCGATGGCCAGGTACAGCAGCAGCGACGGTAAACCAAGCCGGGTGGAGACGCGCACGGCAAGCACCGCTAGGAGCAACACCGCAGCTCCTGCTCCGAGTGCGAGCTCTACCCCGTTCACGCCGATCGTGCCGCGGCTTTCTCGGGTTCAGATCGACCAGGAGATCGTGACCAGATCGCGGTTACGCGGGCCGAGCCTCGCTACCGCTGCGGCGACCTCACCTCTGCGCTGCTGCGGTAGGCACAGCCGGCGCAACGAGAAATCGATCTCTGCGTCGGGATGGCGGGGCCTCGCCGGCCGGGTCCAACGTCGGACCTCGGGCGTGATCCCTACTTCCGCCACAACCGCTAGTACATCCTCGGCGGTTGCGGGTGCGGGCCGGTGCAACCCGTGGAACTGCACCCACAGCGGGTCCAACCAGGCGCCGGGATGCACCGCATGCAACTCGACGACAACCCCACGGCGCGCCGCTGCGCTCAGTGCCGCGACGAACGGCCCTAGTTCCAGGGTGTTGTAGCCAACATGGTGGCTGACCACCACGTCCGCCATGCCGGCTTCCTGCGCAACGTCCGGCCACGCACCATGCACGCTGCGGTGCGCTAGGCCTCGCTCGGTACAGGCCCGTTCGAACGCCCGCAACATATTCTCAGCGTGGTCAACCCCGGTCAGGTGGGACACCGAGGGAACCAGTGCCAGTCCCGCAGCACCCGCACCGCACCCGACGTCGAGTACGGTGCCCCCCCGTGGTGCCAGCAGCTGCAACGCGGCACGGCGTGAGGGGGTGTCGTCAGGCACCACGGGCGGCACGAAGCGGGCAGGATCGTGCCGGCTCGGATCCTCGGGAGCGGCGGCACGGATTTCCGCGGGGATGGCTCGGGCCTGCAGCAGGTCCCGCCACCGCGTGGCGGCGGGACCGCTGCTGATCGGCGAGTTCCGGCGCTGGACCACTGCTAGGCACTCACAACGGCAACGGCGACCCGCACGGGGACACCATCGAGAACCTCGCCAGCAAACCCATCAGGCAACGGCGCGTAGTCCACCTGCCTGGCGAGAACTTCACCGGCGATGAACTGCTCGTGTTCCCGTGCCGCCGTGCGCACCGATTCCGGGGCATCGATGGTGAGCACAACCCGGTCGGTGATATCCAAGCCGGCCTGTCTGCGAGCTTGTTGAGCGATCCGGACCAGATCACGGGCAATGCCCTCGGCAACCAGCTCCGGAGTGAGGGGGGTCTGCAGCACCACCAGCCCGGATCCGTTGGGCAGGGCTGCAGTTTCCGCGGGATCCGCAGCGACGAGCCGCTCGGTGAATTCCCCGTCCAGCAGTGGAATTCCGCCAGCGGTCACAACTCCATCCGGGCCGCGCTGCCAGTCGCCTTCCTTCACCGCCCGGATCACCTTCTGGGTGTCCCCTCCCAGCCTGGGTCCGCAGGCACGGGCGTTGACCGTAAGTTCGAACCGGCCATATGCGGCCACATCATCGGTGAGCTCGACAGTTTTGACGTTGACCTCGTCGCGGATCAAGTCGGTGAAGGGGGCGAGCGTGCCCGCATCGGGCGCGGCCACGGTGAGCGCCGCGAGCGGCTGACGTACTCGCAGTCCCCGGGCCTTGCGTAGCGACAGTGCGGTGGACACTACCTGGCGCACCCGGTCCATCGCTGCCACCAGGTCATGGTCATGCGGCAAGCCGGTGGGATCCGGCCAGTCGGTCAAGTGGACAGATCGCTGCCCGGTCAACCCCCGCCAGATCCCCTCGGTGGTCAGCGGCAGCAGCGGCGCAGCCACCCGGCAAGTCAACTCCAGCACGGTGTGCAACGTGTCGATCGCGTCTTGCTCGCCTGCCCAGAAGCGATCCCGGGACCGGCGCACGTACCAGTTGGTCAGCACGTCGCAGAACCCGCGCACGCTCGCGCATGCTCCGGCGATGTCGTATCGGTCCAGCTGCCCGGTGACGTCGACGACCAGATCGTGCAGCTTGGCCAGGACGTAGCGGTCCAGCAAGTGCTGGCTGTCAGTGCGCCACCGACCTTCCACACCTGCGGCGTTGGCGTACAGCGTCAGGAAGTACCACGAGTTCCACAGCGGCAGCAGCGCCTGGCGCACCCCCTCCCGGATGCCCTGCTCGGTGACCACCAGGTTGCCGCCGCGCAAGATCGGTGAGGACATCAAAAACCAGCGCATCGCGTCCGAGCCGTCCCGGTCGAACACCTCGGTGACCTCGGGATAGTTACCCTTGGACTTGGACATCTTCAGCCCGTCGTCGCCGAGCACGATGCCGTGCGCCAGGCAGGAGCGAAATGCCGGCCGGTCGAACAATGCGGTGGCCAGCACGTGCAGCGTGTAGAACCACCCGCGAGTCTGGCCGTTGTACTCGACGATGAAGTCGCCCGGGTAGTGGTGCTCAAACCAGTGCGTGTTCTCAAAGGGGTAGTGCACCTGCGCGAACGGCATCGAACCGGACTCAAACCAGCAGTCCAGCACCTCGGGCACCCGGCGCATGGTGGAACGCCCGGACGGGTCGTCCGGGTTGGGTCGGGTCAGCTCGTCGACAAACGGGCGGTGCAAGTCAACCGGGCGGATCCCGAAGTCGCGTTCCAGCTCGTCCAGTGAACCGTAGACGTCCACCCGGGGATAGGCGGGATCATCGGACACCCAGACCGGCACCGGCGCACCCCAGTACCGGTTTCGGGAAATGTTCCAGTCGCGAGCGCCTTGCAGCCATGCGTCGAACTGCCCGGTACCCACATTGTCCGGCACCCAGGTGATCTCTTTGTTCAACGCCACCATGCGGTCCCGGAATTGGGTCACGGCGACGAACCACGACGACACCGCGCGCTGGATCAGCGCGTTGTTGCAACGCCAGCAATGTGGGTACGGATGCTCGTAGGTCTCCTGGCGCAGCAGCACACCGCCGACGTAGGGCGCGCCATGACGTAGATCCCGGATGATGGACCGGTTGGCATCGAAGACCTGCATCCCGGCGTAAGGCGGCACCTCCGCGGTGAACCGCCCGGCCGAGTCCACCGGCACCACAGCCTCGATACCCGCGTCATCGGTGACCGCCTTGTCCTCTTCTCCGAAGGCCGGGGCCAGGTGCACCAGCCCGGTCCCTTCATCGGTGGTCACATAGTCGGCGGCCAGCAACTGATGGGCATTGCGTCGCCCCGCGAAGAAGTCAAAAGGTGGTACGTAGTGCAGGCCCAGCAACTCGGTCCCGTCGTACCGGCCCACGACCAAGGGATGATCACCGAGTTCGCGGGCGTAGGCGGCCAGTCGGTCCTCGGCGATCAGGTAGCGTTCACCGCCGGCTTCGACAGTGACGTACTTCAGTAGGGGATGCACTGCCACAGCCAGGTTCGACGGCAGCGTCCATGGCGTAGTGGTCCAGACCAGCGCCAGCACACCGTCCAGCGCAGACCCCGGGGCAGACAACCGCAGGCCAACGGTGACCGCGGGATCCTGCCGGCTGCGATAGACGTCGTCCATTCTCGTCTCGGTGTTGGACAGCGGCGTCTCGCACCGCCAGCAGTACCACAGCACCCGGAAACCCTGATAGATCAGCCCCTTGTCCCACAGTGTCTTGAACGCCCACAGGACGCTTTCCATGTAGTCCAGGTCGAGGGTCTTGTAGTCGTGGTCGAAGTCAACCCAACGGGCTTGGCGGCTTACGTACTCGCGCCACTCTTGGGTGTAACGCAGGACTGAAGCGCGGCAGGCGGCGTTGAATTCGGCCACACCCATGCGTTCAATTTCAGACTTGTGCTTGATGCCGAGTTGCCGTTCCGCCTCGACCTCAGCGGGCAGGCCGTGGCAGTCCCAGCCAAACCTGCGCTCGACACGGTGACCGCGCATCGTCTGGTAGCGCGGCACCACGTCCTTGACATAACCGGTCAGCAGGTGGCCGTAATGTGGCAGCCCGTTGGCAAACGGGGGCCCGTCGTAAAAGACGAATTCGTTCGAACTCCTGTTGGAGTCACTGTCGCCAGCTGGGCGAGCGGCCACTGACGCAGGGAAGGTCTGGTCGGCTTCCCAGTACTGCAGGACGGCCAGTTCCAGCTGAGGGAAGCGCGGCTGAGCAGAGACCGGTTCTCCGGCGACTTTGGGATAGACCATGGCGGCGTGAACTTCCTGTGCAGGTTCCTGCACGGGGACGACCAGCAGCTACGCTGCGGACCGCGGTACCACCCCGCTTGCCACCCGTCATGCGGGCAGCCCCTCATTGACCGGCGATGACGGGCCGGACCCGTCCGGTTCTACTAGAGACACGCCCGTAGAGAAGGTGTCCTGTTCTTCCGGAAGCTCCCCGGTGATAGCCGGATCGGTGCCTGTAGATCCCAGGATACCTGGTGGCAGCTATTGACTTTTCCGGGGCTCTGCTGGGGTACTCGTCGTCGCTGCGGTGCTGGTCGTCGCGCGCGCAGCACGGTGCTTGCGCGCCAGCATGGTGTCGGGCCGGCACCGATCACAGGGCGTAAAGCCCAATTGGCGGGCCTCGCGTACTGGCAGCCGCTCAGCACGCTCGTGATCAGGCCACGGGCAGCGGCCGAGGTGGTAGCGCGGGGATTCGTCGACTACCAACACCTCGTCTGCGAGCTCATAAATAATCAGCAGATCCGCGGCGTCGGTGTCCTCTTCACCGGGCTGATCGTCTTCGGCGGAGCTCTCACCATCCACGATCGGCTCGTGGTGATCCCGCTCAGCGGTGGGTGCCGAGCCGGTCTCGCAATCCTTGGCCGGATCCTTGTCCTTGCGGGCAGCCGCCGGGGCGAGCGCACGTGGCATCTCGCCCACTTCGGCGTCCATCAACTGGTCATCCAGAAGGACCAGCTCGTCGTCGGGTGGCTCCTGCGACTGCACCCAAGAGCGCCGCGCACGCCGCAGAATTAGCGCTGCGACCACGGCACAGAGCGCAACCGAAGCCCAGGCCAGCTCAACATGACCCGCGCGGAGGGCGGCAACAAGAAAACCCACCGCCGCCAGCAGCAGGATTACCGTGAGGCGCACAGCCGTTCGGTCAGCTACCGGCCTCGGCGCGCGCGCCGAACCCGGACGTCACGAAGCCTTGGCTACTACGCACCGAGTCGGCTGGCGTAGCGGTGGCCCGGCCGTCCAGCTCCCGGAGCTGTGACTCGAGATAAGTCTTCAAGCGGGTGCGGTACTCACGTTCGAAGGTGCGCAGTTCGTCGATCTTCTTTTCCAGGATGCTCTTCTCCTGGGTGATCGAGCCGATGATCTCGCTGTGCTTGCGGGCCGCGTCTCGCTCCAGCGACGCTGCCTTCTCGCGGGATTGGCGCTCCAGGGTTTCCGCCCTGGTCCGGGCGTCGTTGAGCATGGTCTCAGCCCTGGTCCGGGCCTCGTTGACCATGCCGTCGGCCTTGGCCCTGGCATCGGAGAGCAACTGCTCGGACTTGGCCCGCGCTTCGGCCAACATCCCGTCTGCTTCGGCCTTGGCCTCACCGGTCAGCCGGTCGGCCATCTCCTGGGCCAGACCCAGCACCTTGGCCGCCTGGACATGATGATCGCCGCCAGGCGATGTCTGCTCCATCATCGGCGGTGGGACCGGGGCCATCACGGGGCGCGGCGGCTCCAGTGGGCGCAGGTTACGTCCAGTGTCCACCGGCCCAGCGCGCAGCTGCTGCTCAAGCTGCTCGACCTGGTTCCGGAGGTCGTTGTTCTCCTCGATCAACCGAGCGAGCTCGGCCTCAACGAGGTCGAGGAAGGCGTCCACCTCGTCCTCGTTGTAGCCCCGCTTGCCGATCGGCGGCTTACTGAACGCGACGTTGTGAACGTCGGCGGGGGTCAACGGCATCGGATCACCTCACGCACTCCTCGACGACTATGCACGTGCTGGCACCTGCTGGGGCACATCATGTGGTCCTGCATCACTCTGCGGGGTCGCTATCTCGGATCCACCACTCGCATGAGTATGAACACCACGAGCAACAGAACCATAATGGACAGGTCCAGCCCTACGCCCCCGATCCGGATGGGTTTAAGCACCCGGCGAAGCGCTCGGACCGGTGGGTCGGTCATGGTATAGACCGACTCCAAGGCAATCGCCACCCCCCCAACCGGTTGCCAGCTACGCGCGAAGGACCGAACGAGTTCAACCACGATACGCGCCGTGAGCAGCAGCCAGAAGAAGAACAACACGTAGTACACGACGTACCGGACCACATCCACTTCAGACACTTTGCCATCGGCGACTGGCGGATGGCGAGGCGGGGGCCCTAACCGCACTAGTCGAACAAGCGCCCTTCGGCGATCCGGCGCCTGTCCTCGGCAGATACCTCGATATCCGGCGGCGAGAGAAGGAATACCTTGCTGGTGACCTTGTCGATGGATCCTCGCAGCGCGAAGGCCAAGCCTGCGGCAAAGTCAACGAGCCGCTTGGCGTCTCGGTCCTCCATCGCAGTGAGGTTCATGATCACCGGGTTGCCTTCGCGATAGCGTTCCCCGATCGGCCGGGCCTCGTTGTAGCTGTGCGGATGGAGCGTGACGATGCGGGCCAGTGGATGAAGCTCGTCGTGGGCGAGAGAGTCGATTCGTGCTGGATGGGTGAAGGGCTGGGATGCGAACCGTTGGCGCGCGGTGGACTTGCCGTCGAAACGCGCAGCCTGAGCGGCTGCGGTGTCGATGGCCAAGGAGCCACGCACTTCGGGATCCGCGCCCCGGGACTCACCGATCCTTGACTCAGCCGACGCAGCCGTCGGGGGTATGAGGACCCGGGAGTCTCCGGAACAGGAAGGAGGACGTGCCGGATGTACCCGGGGCGTCGCGTGATGCGCTGCCGGCGCCGGAAATTTGCTGTCGTAGTCGTCGATCCCTACCTGGGGGGGTCGGCGAGTGGCCTGGTGATGTTCATAACCGGTGCGGCGGTTCTGCTCTGCATGACCCGAGCCAGGACGGGAGTCGGGGAAACGCGGGGAGTACTCGCCGTATTCTGCTTCATATTGCGCTGCACCGTATTCGGCTGCCTTGTATTCAACCGGGTATTCAGTTTCGTCATATCTGGGCGCGCCAAATGCCGCTGCCTCGAACTCCTCGGCGGGAACCATGCCAAAGTACGCCTTCAGCCTGCGCAGCGCGCTCATTGTCTTGCCCCCCTGTCCCAAACCCGGACGCACCGCCCGCCGAGCCCGGCTCGCTCCGCCGCGCAGACTGTCGGCCATGGTCATTTTGAGGTTAACGGCCGACTGCCCAGGAGGGCGGTTCCGACACGCACACACGTCGACCCGTACGCGATGGCTTGTTCAAGGTCAGCGCTCATTCCGGCGGAGAGCTCGACCGCGCTGGGATGCGCATTTCTTAGCCGCGCCGCGGCCTTCCTGAGCTCGGCAAAAGCTGCCTCG
This sequence comes from Pseudonocardiales bacterium, assembly GCA_019241525.1. GTDB lineage: Bacteria > Actinomycetota > Actinomycetes > Mycobacteriales > Pseudonocardiaceae. Next base: position 84,947 of record JAFAWY010000052.1, on the reverse strand, counting down.
GGTGGGCAGCCGAGCGGGGCAACCGCCATCACTCCGTGCAATTGCAACGACGGCGCAGCTGCCACCTGGTCAGCCAGCGCATCAAGCTCGGTTAGCGGGCAACCCCCGCGCCTGGGATCGCCGTCCAGGCTGGCTTGGACCAGCACGCTCAGGGGCGCCTGCCGGTCACCAGCTTCCCGGGCGAGGCTGGCGGCCCGGTCCAGAGCCTGGACTAGACGGGGCGAGTCGACGGACTGGACCTGCACCGCCCACCGGGCCACCGACCGGGTTTTGTTGCGTTGTAGCCGGCCAACCATGTGCCACCGCACCTGCACCGCCGGGCGCAACGCGTTGACCTCGGCCACCTTGGCGGTGGCCTCGGAATCGCGGGCCTCGGCAGCATCGAGCAGACCGAGATCAACGAGCAATGCCACGTCACGAGCAGGAAAGGTCTTGGTGACCGGAAGCAGGCGCACCTCGGCGGGGTTGCGGTTCGCGGCACGACAAGCCGCGGTGATGCGCTCGCGAAGGCGCACCAACGCTGCAGCCAACTCACCGCGGCGGGCCGCGTCGCAGTCACTGCAGGCGGCTGCCCCGGCTTGCGCGTCTGATAGCCCTGTCACTCCTCGTACCAGGTTAGTGCGGCAAGCCGGCCGGTGACGCCGTCGCGGCGGTAGCTGTACAACGTGGCATCTTCCATGGTGCACCGCGGATCAACACCGATGCGGGCTACGCCGGCGCAGGCGAGCTGGCGCCACAGCCCGGCTCGAAGATCCAAACCTGCGGTGCCCTGCCGGGTCTGGCAGGCGCTGCCGGGCAGGTGTGCTTCCACGCCGGCCTGCATCCGGTTGGGAACCTCGTAACACTGCCCGCACGCCGAAGGTCCCAGCAACGCCTCTAGTTGGTCGATGTGGGCACCCAGACCGCGCATCGCCTGCAGGGTGGCGGGTAGCACTCCGGCTCGAGCTCCCACCCTTCCCGCGTGCACCGCAGCGATGACCTTCCTCACGGGATCGGCAAGCAGCACCGGAACGCAGTCAGCGACCAACACGGCTACGGCAAGCCAGGGCTGGGTGGTCACTACCGCATCGCTGGCAGGTACCGGCTGCCGTTGCGGGCCGTCGACCACGGTGACGGTCCGGCCATGCACCTGCTCCATCCACACCAGGCGCCGCCCCGGCAGCCCAAGGCCACCAGCCAACCGTTCGCGGTTGGCAGCGACCGCTTCGGGACGATCACCGACGTGGTCCCCGAGGTTGAATGACGCATAGGGCGGCGCGGATACGCCGCCCTGCCTCGTGGTCACTACCCGCCGGACGCGGATGGTGCTCACCTCTTCATGAATGGCGGAACGTCCACCTCATCATCGTCGTCGAAATCGTCGGTTACGGGTACCGCGCGGTTTGGCTTCCACCCGCCGGTGGCCGGCGGCCAGGTGGATGGATTGGACGCGGTAGCAGCGGGACGGGCCGTTGGTGCGGTGGTTTTCGACCCGGAAGCCGGCCCGGACAGTGGCCCAGACGTCGACCTGGATATGGGTGCGGTGGGCGGCGGGGACGGTCGGGAAACCTGACCGGCCTGCCCGCTGATAACGGTCTGGGAGGTCAAGCGTGGCTCTAGTTTCTTGGGGTCCAACCGCTTGTGTGACGGCATACCGGAGTCAAAACCGGCGGCGATGACGGTGATGCGTACCTCATCACCCAGCGAGTCGTCGATCACGGTACCGAAGATGATGTTGGCGTCCGGATGCGCTGATTCCTGCACCAGGGAGGCGGCTTCATTGATCTCGAACAGCCCCAGGTCTGAGCCACCCGCAATGGACAGCAGGACACCATGCGCACCCTCCATCGAGGCCTCGAGCAACGGCGAGTTGATCGCCTTCTCAGCGGCCTGCACCGCCCGGCCCTCCCCCCTGGCCGAGCCGATGCCCATCAATGCGCTTCCCGCCCCGGCCATCACGCTTTTCACGTCGGCGAAGTCCAGGTTGATCAGGCCGGGGGTGGTGATGAGATCGGTGATGCCCTGGACCCCGGACAGCAGCACCTCGTCAGCGGAACGGAACGCATCCATCAAGCTGACGTTGACATCACCGAGCTGCAGCAGCCGATCATTGGGAATCACGATCAGCGTGTCGCATTCATTACGTAGCTCGGCGATGCCTTCCTCGGCCTGATTGGCTCGACGCTTGCCCTCGAAGGTGAAGGGCCTGGTGACCACGCCAATGGTCAGCGCACCCTGCTTGCGCGCGATGTTGGCCACCACCGGGGCGCCCCCAGTGCCCGTGCCACCACCTTCGCCTGCGGTGACGAAGACCATATCGGCCCCTTTGAGGACCTCTTCGATCTCCGCACGGTGATCCTCAGCGGCTTTGCGACCGACTTCGGGGTTTGCTCCCGCACCGAGCCCACGAGTGAGCTCGCGCCCGATGTCCAGCTTGACATCAGCGTCCGACATCAGCAGCGCCTGCGCATCGGTGTTGACCGCGATGAACTCGACACCGTTGAGCCCGACTTCGATCATGCGGTTTACCGCGTTGACGCCACCGCCACCGATCCCGGCGACCTTGATCACGGCGAGGTAGTTGTGCCCGGGCGTCATGTGGCTGCGCCTTCGCTGTTCATCCCAGTGCGGCCTTCCTCGTCGCTGCCAGCTCTAGCCGAGCCACCGACGGAGACGAGCTGCCGTCGGCGTGGCAAAACCCTCAACCTCACCTGAAGGATTAGGCTTATGTCAGCTGGATTTCTTCGGCGACGGTAGGCACCGCCGATGGATGGGTCCAGCAGGCACGCCGCAGGGATCGGCGATCTGGCACGGGGAATGTAGGCATTGGCATGCCAACGGGCGCCACGCCTTAACTTTCCTTAGGTGCTCAAGCATCCATCAAGACGCAGTGGGCTCGAGCGATCAGGCGATGGTGGGCAGCGCGGGACTGGAGACATCGTAAATTTTGCCGGGTTGGGTGAGCAGCGGACCGAGCACCGCCGCCTTGCGCTCAACTTGCCCGGGATCACCCCAGCGCACTTCCCGCGACGTACCTGTCCGCCCATTGTCTAGTTGCAATACGACATCGGCTGGGGATGTCGCAGTAATCGAGCGCACTTGGACCCGTAGCCAGCCGGGTATGGCGGTCAAGACCCTCAGAGCGGCTGCCGTGCGGGCATCCCCAGGCCCCACCTTGGGTACCTGCAGCTCGGGCAGTCCAGGCGGTGCGTTAGGCACAGTTTCGTAGTCGGTTCCGGTGGCGTCGATCAAGTGCATGGCGCTATCACGGCGGACCACCGCGACCGGTGTTCGTTCGGTGACTTGGATCTGTACGGTGCCGTCCACGCTGCACCGTACCCGCGCACTGGCTACCCGGGGCAGCGCAGCCACCCGGGCCTCGATCGCGGTGGTGTCCAGCCGCAGCATGGGCGTACCCAGCGGTACCGCCGCCACCATCCGCACCACCTCAGCGGGTATCTCTTGAACCCCTAGCACCTCCACCGAACGGGCCTCGAACAGCGAACTGGCCAGCAGTACCCACGCAAGGCCGCCGGCCAATCCCAGCACGGTAAGCCCGCCTGCGAACCAGGGCAGCCACCGCGGGATCAGCCGAGGTGTTGCTGGTGCGGCAACAGCGTGGCGCCCGGCGGCTGCTTCGCTGTTGCCAGCGGTGCAGCGCGAGGCGTCCCCTCCTTCTTGATCGTCAACAGGTACCTGGTCGACGTTGCTCGGCCTGCCACGGTGGCGATCACGTGAAGTGCCATGGGTACGAGCCCCGCGCCGCGAATGCGCCGCCGGTCGTGGACTGTCCAGTCGGGGTCGGTGCCGGGCAGCGGAGCCGGATCCAGGGGTGCGAGGACCGGAGGCGCTCACGGCGATCCCGCGGTACGGGCAGTGCAGCTGGCGGCGCCAGACCAGCAACGCTCCAGCTCGCCGAGCAGGAGCGGACCGAGCGCAGTGATGTCGCCAGCTCCCATGGTGATGACCACGTCACCGGGGCGGGTCAGCTCAGCCAATCGCGCGGGGGCGTCGGCCCAGCAAGGCTCATAGTGCACGCAGCCCGCAGGCAACGGCACCGCCCGCGCAATGAGGGCTCCGGTGACACCAGGCAGGGGCTCTTCCCGTGCCCCGTACACATCCAGCACCAAGACCACATCGGCCAAGGCCAGCGCGACGCCGAAGTCAGCGGCGAAGTCTCGGGTACGGGAGTACAGATGCGGCTGGAACGCGACCACCAGCCGTCCTTGCCCGACGAGCTGGCGGGCCCCGCGCAGCGCGGCCGCCACTTTCGTCGGGTGGTGGGCATAGTCGTCGTAGATCCGGGTCCCGGCGACCTGACCTTTGAACTCGAACCGGCGGCGGACTCCGTCGAAGCCGGCCAGACCGGCCAGCAGGCCAGGCAGCGGCAGGCCTAATTCAAGCCCGGCCAGCAGGGCGGCAACAGCGTTGGATGCCATGTGCTCGCCGGGCAGCGCAACCTTGAGCTGGACGCGGTGGGCAGCGCCAGCAGGATCGGTCACCGCCACCGTGGCAACACCGTGGTCGCCGTCAGGGGTGTAGGCCAGCAGCTGCGCGCCGGCCGCAGCGGTGGCCAGCGCACCGTAGCGACGGACCCGGAGGCCGCCAGCGGCGGCGCGGTCAGCCAGCGCGACCGAGCCGGGATCGTCCGCATTCGCGATCAATACTCCACCGGGACGCAGCCGGGCCACAAAGGCGTCGAAAGTAGCCGTGTAGGCCTCGACGGTGCCGTGGTGATCCAGGTGATCGGCCTCGACATTGGTCACTACTGCGACATCGGGTGAGTAGGCGAGGAACGTGCCGTCACTTTCGTCGGCTTCGGCTACGAAGATATCGCCGCTGCCCTGGTGGGCACCGGACCCGGTAGTCGCCAGCTCGCCGCCGATGAGGAAGGACGGATCAGCACCGCAGCACTGCACAGCGACGGTGAGCATGGATGTAGTCGACGTCTTCCCGGCGGTACCGGTGACGCAGGCCACCCGGTACCCGGTCATCAGGGCCGCCAGCGCCTGGGAGCGGTGGATCACTGGGATGCCGCGCCGGGCGCCTTCGATCAGCTCCGGGTTGTCCGGATCAGTCTGGTGCACCGCCTTGGTACTGATGATCGCGGTGGGGTCGGCACCGAGCTGGTCGAGGTGAGCTGCCGCGTGACCGATGGCCACCTTGGCACCCAACGCCCGCAACGCAGGCAGCGCGGCCGAATCTTTGGCATCGGACCCGGATACCGCTCCACCGCGGGCCAGCACGATCCGGGCCACGCCGCTCATCCCCGCACCGCCGATCCCGATCAAGTGCGTGCGGGCCAGCTGCGGCGGCAGCGCGGGAGGCCACGCGGCAGCGGTCAGGGCGCTCATGACCGTCCTCCGCTGCTGAGACCCGGTGATCGCGGCGTGGCGGCCGCCACGCTGTAGGGCACCGGAGGACGCAGGCACAGCAGCCGCAGCAGGCCATGCCGGCGTTCAGATGTGACCGAATCCTGGCGTAGCGCGGCCACCGCCTGCGGTTCATGCCGGGCAAAGTTCGCCAGCAGCCCGAAAACCAGCATGGTCAGGGCAATAGACGTGCCACCGGAGGAGATCAGTGGCAAGGGGATTCCCGTGACCGGCAGCAAGCCGACGACGTATCCGATGTTGATCGCGGCCTGGCCGACCAGCCAGGCCGTCACGGTTGCGGAGACCAACTTGATCCAGGGGTCGGTGTTGCGTGCAGCGATCCGGATCCCCACATAGGCCAGCGTGCCGAACAGCAACAGCACCACCAGGCACCCGACAAATCCCAGTTCTTCGCCGATGATGGCGAAGATGAAGTCGTTGTGCGCATTGGGTAGGTAGTCCCATTTGGCGCTGCCCTGCCCGAGACCGACTCCCCACACGCCGCCGTCAGCGAGCGAGAACATGGCTTGGCGAGCCTGGTACGCCGTGCCTTGCGGATCGGCCAACGGATGCAGGAACGACTGGATCCGGGCCGATCGGTAGCCGGCGAGGCCGGCCATGGCGACCGCCCCGGCCACCGCCGTGATCGCGATCGCACCGAATAGTTCACCTGGCGCACCACCGAACCACAGCAGTGCAAGCAGCACGATGGCCAGCGTGATCGTGGTGCCCAGGTCGGGCTGCAGCATCACCAGGGCGAAGATCGTGACGGCCATAGGGACCAGCGGTACTAGCAAGTGGCGCCACTGGTGCAGCAAGGCATGCTTGGTGACCAACACATGGGCGCCCCACAGGGCCAGAGCCAGCTTCGCTGGTTCAGAGGGTTGCAGCGACAGCGGTCCTAGCCGCAGCCACTTTTGCGCGCCGTTGATCTGAGCGCCCAGCGGGCTGAGCACCACGACCAGCAGGGCCACACAGGCCAGCAGGAACAACCCGCTGGTGCCGCGCAGCATCCGCACCGGCATCCGCATGCCCAGCCAGAACAGCACCAACCCGAGCCCGCAAAACGCCAGTTGCTGGAGGAACACCGCGTAAGACGAGCCGTCCTTGGTGTAGGACTCCACATTGGACGCAGACAGCACCATCACCAGCCCGAACAGGGTCAGCAAGCCGAAAACACCGACGACCAGGTGCAGTGAGGTCAGTGGCCGGGCCAGCCATGCGGTGAGCTGAGCTCGGGCAGCATTCCACACCGCCGGACCCACCCGCTTCCTGGCCCCGGATTGCCTGGAGGGTTGGCGAGGCTGGTGACCCTGGGCCGGGCGACTCGCCGGCGTCCCGGGCCGGGTGGAGCTTCTCACGTGGTCGGACCCAATGCGGCGACCGCTTCGGCGAATGCCCTGCCACGGTGTGCGTAGTCGGTGAACATGTCCATCGAAGCCGCCGCCGGAGCGAGCAGCACGACATCGCCCGGGCAGGCCAATCCCGCCGCGGCTGCCACCACCTCACTCATGGCCCCATCGTCTCCCGAATCCACCACCCGAACCGGGAGGTTGGGCGCGTGTCGGGCGAGAGCGGCGGCGATCACCGCACGATCTGCCCCCAGCAAGACAGCGCCGACGAGCCGATCCCGGGTATCGATCACCAGGTCATCCACGTCGACACCCTTGAGCAGGCCACCGGCCACCCACACCACCCGCCGGTGGGACAGCAACGCGGCGCGCGCCGCATGCGGGTTGGTGGCTTTGGAATCGTTGAGGTAGCAGACTCCGGCGTGCTCGCCGACCGGTGCACCACGATGCCCGCCGGGGGTGAAGGCGCGCAGCCCTCGGGCAATCGCGGCAGGCGCCACCCCGATACAGCGCGCCAGCGCCGCCGCGGCCAGCGCGTTGCTGACATTGTGCCGCCCGGTCGCGCGGATGTCGGAGGTTGCGGCGAGCACTGTGCCGGTCCGGGCATCATCGCCGAAGGCCCGGTCGACGATCTGCTCATTGACCAGTCCCAGCTGGCCCACCGCCGGTTCCGCGGTGGTAAAGCTCACTCCGCGGTGCCCAGCAGCCAGCCGTGTCGACCACTGGTCGTCGGCGTTGACCACTGCCGTGGTGCCCTCGGCGTACACGCTGCCCTTGGCCGCGGCATACCGTTCCAGGCAGCCGTGCCAGTCCAGGTGATCGGCCGAGACGTTGAGCACCACGGCGGCCCGTGGGGTCAGGCCCGGCGAGTGGTGCAGCTGGAACGAGGACAGTTCGACCGCAAGCACCCGGTGGCCGGCACGGACTGCATCCAGCACCGGCAGCCCGATGTTGCCGCAGGCGACCGCGTCCAGCCCGGCCGCTCGCAAGATCGATTCGAGCATGCCCACTGTGGTTGTCTTGCCGTTGGTGCCGGTAACCACCAGCCACTCGGCCGGCGTCTGACCAGGGCCCGGCCGCAGCCCCGACCGAGCGCAATCCAGCCAGCGGGCCAGTGTCACATCACCGATCACGGGCACGCCCGCGCGGTTCGCGGCCACCAACACTGGCGTGTCCGGCCGCAGGCCAGGGCTGGTCACGACCAGGTCGGTGCCCACCGGTGGCGCCTGCAGCGCCGGGACCAGGCGCACCGCGTCTTTCAGCGCCGTCGCTGCCACGGCCTGAAGCTGGCGGGCTGACGAATCGGTGACGGTGACCTGGGCCCCCAGCTCAGCCAGGAACCTGGCTGCCGACAGGCCGGTGACCCGCGCCCCGGTCACCAGCACCCGAGCACCCACCAGGTCGGAAACCCCTTGCAACCGTGTCATCTTGGCGTCTCCGCTGCTAGCCCGCTTATCCGCCGGCCGCAGTCAGCCACTCGCTGTAGAACACACCGGCGCCCAGCGCACAGCAGATGGCGGCGAGCAACCAGAATCGGATGATGACGGTGGTCTCCGGCCATCCCGCCAGCTCGAAGTGGTGGTGGAACGGGGCCATCCGGAACGGCCGCCGGCGGGTGGTCCGGAACACCGCCACCTGGATCACCACGGACAGCGCCTCGACCACGAACAACCCCCCGATGACGACCAGGAGCAGCTCCGTCCGGGTGACCACGGACAGGCCTGCGAGCAGGCCGCCCAGCGCCAACGATCCGGTGTCCCCCATGAAGATCTTCGCCGGCGGCGCGTTCCACCAGAGGAACCCGGTGCAGGCCCCGACCGCGGCAGCGGCCACCACGGCCACATCGAGCGGGTCGCGGACGGTGTAGCAGCCGGGGACCGCTTGGATGGTGCAGTCCTGGGTGTACTGCCAGAACGACACGATCACATAGGTCATCAACACCATCGCCGCCGCTCCGGCGGCCAGCCCATCCAAGCCGTCGGCCAGGTTCACCGCATTGGACCATGCCGACACCAGCAGGTAGCTGAACAGGACAAAACCGAGGACACCGAAGGACACCACGGCGACATCGCGCACAAAAGACAGGTGGACCGACGCCGGCGAGATGCCATCGCCGTCCCGAAAATTCATCGCCAGGATGCCGAACATGACCGCGGCCAGCAGCTGCCCGACCAGCTTGGCGGTCTTGTTCAAACCCAGGTTGCGCTGCCGGCGGATCTTGATCAGATCGTCGAGGAAACCCACTACTCCCAGCACCGAGGTGAGCAGCAGCACGAGCAAGGCCGAGGCGGTGATGCCGTGCCGGGTAACGGTGAGGTGAGCGACCAGATAGCCACTCCAGGTCGCCAGCAGGATGGCCACCCCGCCCATGGTGGGCGTGCCCCGCTTGCTCTGGTGAGTCTGCGGACCCTCTTGACGGATCTCCTGCCCGAAGCCTTGCCTGGTGAACAGCCGGATGAGATACGGGGTGAACAGGATCGAGGCGAGCAGTGCCACCCCGGAGGCGACCAGGATGGTGCTCACCCGCTGCTCCCACTGAGCAGATCCGCGGCGATGCGTTCCAGACCGAACGACCGGGATGCCTTGATCAGCACGACGTCGCCGGCGGCAAGCTCGCCGTGCAGTAGCTCCAGCGCTGCGGGTATGTCAGGCACGAGCACGGAACCTGGCACGGTGCAGTGCAGCTGCCACGCCTGCTCTCCCACCACGACCAGCCGGTCGACGCCTAGGCGTGCGGTCAGCGCCGCGATGTCGCGGTAGGCCTGCGTGGCGGTCTCGCCGAGCTCAGCGAGCGGGCCCAGGACCGCCCAGCTGCGCCGGTGGGCACCGGCCAGCACGACCAGCGTGCGTAATGCGGCGGCAACCGACTCGGGGTTGGCATTGTAGGCATCGTTGATCACGGTCACGCCGTCGGGCCGCTCGGTGACTTCCATGCGCCAGCGCGAGGCCGGGCGGTAGCGCGACAGCGTGGCGGCAACGCCGGCCGGGGTGGCACCCAGCTCGAGGGCGACGGCCGCGGCGGCCAACGCGTTGGATACCTGGTGCTCACCAGCTACCGCCAGCCGTACCGACGCCTCCCCTGCCGGACTCAGTAACCGGAACGCCGGGCAGCCACGATCGTCGAGGACGACGTCAACAGCCCGGATCTGAGCCGCGGCAGACCGTCCGAAGCGCACCACCCGGGCCACGGTGCGCCGCTCCATCGCTGACACCGCAGCATCATCTGCATTGACCACCGCCACCCCCGCGGCCGGTAGCGCTTCGACCAGCTCACCCTTGGCAGTAGCGATTGCCTCCCGGGAGCCGAATTCGGCCAGGTGCGCCGAGCCGACGTTGAGGACCACCCCGATGGACGGCGGCGCCACCTGGCATAGGGCGCGGATCTGGCCCAATCCCCGGGCGGAGAGTTCCAGGACCAGGTGCCGGGTAGCCCGATCGGCCCGCAGCGCAGTCCACGGGTGACCGATCTCGTTGTTGAACGATCCGGGTGGGGCCACCGTGGCACCCAGCGGGGTGAGCAATGCGGCCACCATGTCCTTGGTCGACGTCTTGCCTGACGAACCGGTCAATGCCACCACCTGCAGTCCGGCTTGGCGCAGCGTGTGCACCACCGACCGCGCCAGCGCGGCCAGCGCGGCCAGCACCGCGGCACCCGTGCCATCGGTGTCTGCGGCCAGCGCATAGGCACCGGTCCGCTGGGCAGCCCGATGACCGGTCACCCGCGGGGCAAGGACTGCGGCGGCATCGACGGTGCGGCCGGCGAGTACCCCCGCTGCTCCTGCAGCCATTGCCGCGGCGGCGAAGTCATGGCCGTCGACGCGCTCTCCCGGGAGGGCGACGAACAATCCGCCGGGCTGGACGCGGCGGGAGTCGAACTCCACTCCACCGGTGATCATCTCGGATCCGGAGCAACTGTGCAGGACGCCGCCTACTACGTCAGCCACCTCAGCCAGGCTGACCTCAATCATGACTGCCCCCCAGGCGCTCCTCGAGTAAACCGGCGAGCACGTCAGCATCTGAGAACGGATGCTTGACTCCGCGCACCTCCTGCCCGGCCTCGTGGCCCTTGCCGGCGACGATGACCGCATCGCCGCTGCGGGCACAGGCCACGGCATAGGCGATGGCTGCCGCCCGATCAGGAATCTCCACCACGTCCGCGGTACCGCCCTGCGCGCCGGCGAGCATGGCCGCGCGGATGGCGGCCGGATCTTCAGTCCGTGGGTTGTCGTCGGTCACCACCAGCAGATCGGCCCGGCAAGCTGCGTGCGCACCCATCAGTGGGCGCTTTCCGGTGTCCCGGTCTCCACCACAGCCCAATACCACCAGCAGCCTCCCGGGAACTTGGGCCCGCACCGCGTCGAGCAGGGCGGCCACCGCGGCAGGCTTGTGCGCGTAGTCCACCAGCGCGAGGAAATCCTGGCCTCGGCGCACCCGCTGCATCCGGCCCGGCACCTCGGCGGTACCGATACCTCGGGCAAGCAGCACCGGATCGGCGCCGGCGGCGTGGCCGGCGGCCAGCGCGAGCAACGCATTGGTCACGTTGAACACGCCGGGCAGACGCACGGTCACCGCCACGTTCAGCCCGGTCGGGCCCATGGCCCGGAAAGTCTGGCTACCGGATCGCTGAGCATGGACGTCCTCGGCGTGCCAAGTGGCCTCCCCGCGCAGGGACACAGTGCTCGTCGCGCTGGTGACCAACCGGCGACCCCAAGCGTCGTCCACGCAGACCACTTCGGCCGCGGCGCGGCCGTCGAACAGCAGTGCTTTGGCGGCGAAGTAGTCCTCGAGGTCAGCGTGGAAATCTAGGTGATCTTGGGACAGGTTGGTGAAGGCGCCGACCGCAAAGGCAGTGCCGGTCACCCGGCCCAGCGCCAGCGAGTGGCTGGAGACCTCGATGGGCACGTGCGTGACCCCACGCTGGTACATCAGCGCCAGCAATGCCTGCAACTCCGGGGCCTCCGGCGTGGTGAACTCGGTCGGCAGCAATTCCTCGCCGATGCGCACCTGCACCGTGCCCAGCAGACCGGTCTGCCCACCGGCCGCGCGTAATCCCGCCTCCAGGAAGTGCGCCGTGGTCGTCTTGCCAGCGGTGCCGGTGATCCCGATCACCGCCAGCCGGGTCGACGGATCACCGTAGACGCGCGAGGACAGGGCGCCGACCACCGACCGGGGATCCGGGTGCACCAGCACCGGCACGGACCCGCGGGTGAGGCGGTGCTTCCCCGGTGGGTCGGTGAGCACCGCGGCAGCGCCTGCACGCACCGCGATGTCGGCGAAGTCGGCCCCGTGCGGGCGCCCTGGAGTCAGGCTGGGTAGCGCGACGAACAGGTCGCCAGGCAACACCCGTTGGGCACGCAGCGTGATGCCCTGGATAAGGGTTTGGTCGACGGTTGGGTCGGTGCTCGAGCCGGTGGCGCCGGCGAGCGCAGCAAGCACGGCTAGCGGGGTCGGCGCGGTGCGCGACGGCCGCAGCGGCGTCTCGGCCAACGAGCGAGTCACAAGAGCAGTCACGATCCGGGGTCGGGTACGCGTCGAGCTTCAGGCCCAGCGCGCACGAAGGCTACCGGCGCCGCAGTGACAGATCGGGACGGGCCCGGTCTGGAAGACCCACCGGCCCCGCCTCACTACGGAAGGGTGAGGACGGCCGGTGGACTCGGGGCGGGAGACAGCGGGATCTGGTAGCGGCCTGCCAGGTAGGAGGCGATCTGGTGAAACAGCGGCGCGGCGCTACCAACCGCAGGATCATCAAGCATGATTCCCACCACGAAGCGTGGTGAGTCGGCAGGCAGGATCCCGGCGAAGGTGATCCAGTAGTTGGAGTTGCTGTAGCAGCCGCAGCCCGGATTGACCTGCTGCGCGGTGCCGCTCTTGCCGGCGATCTGGTAGCCGTCCAGTGCTGCTTCCGGAGCGGTACCGCGCTGTCCCGGCTCGTTTTGCACGACGGCGCGCAGCATGTCCCGCACCGTGCGTGCGGTCTGCGGGCTGACCACCCGGATCCCGGCTGGGCGCGGGGGCAGCGTCCGGGTGCCGTCCGGGGCGATCTCGGCGCTGACGACGCGCGGGGGGATCCGCACACCGTCGTTGGCGATCGCCTGGTACATGCCGGCCATCTGCAACACCGTCATCGACAGACCCTGACCGATGGGCAGGTTGGCGAAGGTGCTACCCGACCACTCATCCCGGGGTGGCACCCGGCCGGCGCTCTCGCCTGGCAGCCCCACATTGGTACGCCGGCCCAGGCCCATGCGGGTGAGCAAATCAACAAAACGATCTTCACCCACGCGTTGTGCGGTGAGCAGCGTGCCGATGTTCGACGAGCGGGCCAGCACCCCGGTGAAGGTCAGGTTCAGGATCCCGTGCGACCACGCATCGCGAACTGTCCGGTCGGCGACCCGCAGTTCACCCGGTACCCGCAGCACGGTGTCGGGCGTGACTACGCCGCTTTCGATACCCGCAGCGGCCGTGACCACCTTGTTCACCGAGCCTGGTTCGAACGGGCTGGACACCGCGGGATTGCCCAACATCTCTGGAGTCGCCCCCTCCAGGTTGTTTGGGTCGAAGGTGACCTCATTGGCCATCGCGTACACCTCGGCGGTGCGCGCGTCGAGGACCACCGCGCTAGCCCCTTTCGCACGGTATTTGCGTGCGTAGTCGCGCAGCATCTGGGCGACGGTGAACTGCAAGTCGGAGTCGAGGGTCAGCTCCAGTCCGGAACCGGGCACCGGCGGTCGCTCGGCGCGCTCACTGCCCGGAATGACCGCATCCGAGCCTTCCGCGGTGTCCACCACTCGCCGGCCGTCCCGGCCGGCCAGCAACGCGTCGTCGTAGTTCTCCAGGCCCACCAGGCCCCGCACCTTGCGCTCGTCGGCGCGCCAGTTCGCCACACCCAGGACATTGGAGGCAAGCTCACCGCCCGGATACTGCCGGATCTCCCGGTGCTCCGCGCTGATCTCCGGAAAGTCATGCTGGATTGCCCGCGCTTGCGCCGGCGTCACCAACGGCGCGAGCAGCACTGTCTGGTGATCGCTGCGCAGTTGATCCAGGATCTGCTGTTCCGACACGGCCGGCCCGAGCACCTGGGCAACCCGGCGGGCCATCGCCTGCTTGCGCGCGTCTGGATCGGCCCGGATTGCCCGCTGCTCGGCGATGATGCGGTTGGGTTGAGCGTATAAAGCCTCCGCCGCCACACTGAACGCTAGCGGCGTGCCGTTGCGGTCAGTGATCGTGCCTCGCTGCGCGGGCAGCAGCTGCACAGAGGTGCGCTGCTTCGAAGCCTGCGCCGACAGCGTGGCGGACTGCAATCCCTGCACGACGGCCAACTTCACGCCGGCGGCAACCAACGCCGCAACGAGCACCACCCGCCCTAGCCCCAGCCGGGTATGCCGAGCGGTTGCTGAGGACCGAGACCGGACCCGCCGGGCCGGCCCGGTAGGCCGGCGGATGGTCGCGGTGCCCATTAGGTTCGGCCTGTTGGGTTAGGCGCTTGGGGGGCAGGGGTTGGGATCTGCGGTGTGGACACGGCCCCCGCCGGGGGGATTGGCCCTGCTGGCGCTGGAGTCACCGGCTGGGGCTGAGCCGGTGACTGCGGCTGAGGCGGTACCTGCGGCTGAGCCGGTGGCGCCTGTGGTGAGGTTGGGCCTGTTTGCTGCGGGGCCGGTATTACCGGCGGCGCAGGGGGCGGGGCCGGCGCGGTGGCCCGCCTGGGCTGGCCGACCAGGCTGACGGTACCGTCCGATCGGACGACCAGCCGGGCCGCATCTCCGGCCGGCACCATGCCCAGCTCCCGGGCACGGCGAGCCAGCTCCGGCGCGGTCTCCAGAGTGGCTACCTGGCGGCTTAGGCTCTCCGATCGTTCGGTCATCTGCCTGGCCACCTTGCGCGCATTGTCCAGGTGGTAGGAGTCGGCGGTGGCGGCTGTGGACAACCACAGCGTGGCTACCAGCGCCACGGCCAGCAGCACCATGATCAACATTACAAAAGGGGCACGGCTGGTTTCGGCACTGCCCGAGTCACGGGCGTGCACGCCCGTGCCGTGCATTCCGGTGCGCTGGGCCCGCCGAGCGTAAGCGCGGGCAACCGCTGGCGCTCGCCCGCGCTGCACCGCTGCATGCCTACCGCCGGTGGGCGCCGGGTCCCGGCGACCGGCGGGTGCGGTCGCCTTGCTCCGCGTCGGGGCCGCAATGCGGGCGGGCGCGGTCACGAGGTCCATCCCCCCTGGCTGGATGCAGATTGCTCGGGCAGGGCGATGCGTTGCGCAGCGCGGAGCCGTACGGAGGCCGCGCGCGGGTTAGCAGCAATTTCCGCCGGGCCGGCCTGCTCGGCGCCCCTGGTCAACAGGTTGAGTTCGGGGCCATGCCCAGGCAGCTCCACCGGCATGCCGGCCGGAGTCCGGGAGGTGCTCAACTCAGCCAGCGCCCGCTTGACGATCCGGTCTTCCAGTGAGTGGTAAGACAGTGCGACGAACCGCCCACCGACCGCCAGAGCGTCCAGTGCAGCGGGCACCGCTGCGTGCAATGCCGCCAGCTCACCGTTGACCTCGATCCGCAGCGCCTGGAAGGTGCGCTTGGCGGGGTGGCCCCCGTGCCGGCGAGCCGCGGCAGGGACGTTCTGGTAGATGACCTCAACTAGTTGGGCAGTGGTCTCGAAGGGTTGCCGGAAGCGCTGCGCCACGACCGCAGCAGCAATCCGGCCAGCGAAGCGTTCCTCTCCGTAGTCCTGGAGGATCCGGCGCAGATCACGCTGCGCGTAGGTATTCAGTACGTCGGCCGCGGTAGGTCCCGTGGTGGGATCCATACGCATGTCCAGGGCAGCGTCTCGGGCGTAGGAGAAGCCACGTTGGGTGTTGTCGAGTTGCAGCGAGGAAACACCCAGGTCGAACAGCACCCCATCGACGTGCGCAAGGTCGAAGCGGCGCAAGATCTGAGGTAGTTGGTCGTATACGGCGTGCACCAGGTGCATCCGGCCGGTGTATGCACGCAGCCGCTCGCCGGCGGCATCAAGCGCCTGCGGGTCGCGGTCGATGCCGATCAGCGTCAGCTGCGGGTGGGCGTCCAGTAACGCAGCTGCGTGGCCACCGAGGCCGACCGTGGCGTCGACCATCACGGCCTGCCTGCCCGCCAACGCGGGACCGAGCAGCTCCAGGGATCGACCAAGGAGCACCGGGATGTGCTGGAGTGATCCCGCCACCAGCAGCCTCCCTCCAACCACACCCACCCCTTCCCCCCACGTTGCCTACACCCCGATATGCAGCCACGTCGGCGTCATCGAGTACGCCAATTGCCCCCCGGCAACTGGCCCGATATGGGTCCATATCGGGGAACTACGACTCGGTGGCGTCAGGTCTCCGCCCGGTGCCGGGTCCTGGCGCCGGGGAAGGTGCGTCAGGGCTGGCCGTCCGTGTCAGACGGTGTCAAGACCGTCTTGTCGCTGAGAGATCCGCGGGATGCTCTTCCGGACGGAGACCTCGCGTCACCGGGTCACATCACCCCAGGCAGCACCTCCTCTTGCGCCTGGGCGTACGACTCCTCGTGCTCCTCCAGGTAGCGCTGCCAGGCAGTGCTGTCCCAGATCTCCAAACGGTTGATTGCCCCGATCACCGCGCAGTCCTTGCTCAGCCCGGCATAGCGCCGTAGTTCCGGCGCGATCGTGATACGACCCTGCCCGTCCGGGCGTTGCTCGTCGGTGCCGGCGAACAGGTAACGCTGGTAGGCCCGGACCGCCTCGTTGGTAAACGGCGC
Organism: Pseudonocardiales bacterium; assembly: GCA_019241525.1. Classification (GTDB taxonomy): domain Bacteria; phylum Actinomycetota; class Actinomycetes; order Mycobacteriales; family Pseudonocardiaceae. Next base: position 68,507 of record JAFAWY010000052.1, on the reverse strand, counting down.
CTGCGCCACCTTGCGCGCCATCTGCTCGAACTCGGCGCGGGGGAACACGTAGAGGCAGTGGTCCTGTCCCTTGGTGACCATCAACCCCCCTGCGAGCGCATCGCGGAACTTCGCCGGCAACGTCAACCGGCCCTTGTCGTCGAGCCGCGGTGTGTGCGTGCCCAGGAACACGACCACCCGCCTCCCCGCCTCCGGCGGACCGGTCGTGAAGCACCCCTGTGCTCCACGTGGGCCCACTCTACCCCACCTTCTGCCACTGTCAATGTTCAAGCGCTCTCCGTGTTCCTCCAACACGATCGTCTGAGCAGTTCAGCGGCGGTGGTGGACGGTGGGGCGTACCTCCGGCTCCTCCTCCCTCAGGGCCGGGAAGTGGCCTGCTAAGGCGCCGGTAAAGGGGCGCGCAAGGCCCAGTTGAAGGCAGCCAGCACGCCACGTGGAAGAAAGTGGGGAGTCGGCCGCTGTCGTGGCACGGAGACCAGACAACTGCGACAGACCGTGCGCTGCACCCCCGGCAGTACAGCGATTTGGTCTCAACCCCGCTGCGACAGCTGGCGGTTCGTCGTTGGGCAGCACGGACGCCTTGTCCGCCGGCCCCATGCTCCGGCGATCCGGGAAGGCGGTCAGGAGGTCACGTGAGCCGGCAAGATCGTCAGGATCGTGCCCTGCACCATCCAGAGGCACGTGCCTTGCGGCAAGTCGATGTGCATGCCGTTGCGCAACGCATCGTTGGCAACGTCGAGCGGGTCCTCGTCGGTAAGCCCGATGCCGTGCACACCGCGCTGATCACCCTGCTCGCCGAGGGACACCTCCTGCTCGAAGACGTGCCAGGAGTGGGCAAGACGTCGCTGGCGAAGGCATTGGCCCGGTCCATCGACGGCACGGTTGCCCGGATCCAGTTCACCCCCGATCTGCTCCCCAGCGACATCACCGGGGTGTCGGTGTTCGATCGCAGCTCCGGAGAATTCGAATTCCGAACCGGTCCGGTATTCGCCAACGTCGTAGTCGGCGACGAGATCAACCGAGCCTCGCCGAAAACCCAGTCCGCGCTTCTGGAGTGCATGGAGGAACGCCAGGTCACCGTCGATGGCCACAGCTACCCGCTGGACAGTCCCTTCATGGTGATCGCCACCCAGAACCCGGTGGAGATGGAAGGCACCTACCCGTTGCCGGAAGCCCAACGAGACCGGTTCACCGCCCGGATCTCCCTGGGCTACCCCGATCCGGTCGCGGAGCTGGCGATGGTTGACGAGCATGCCGGCACCGACCCGCTCGCGAGCTTGAAGCCGGTATCCACCGCAGCAGAGGTGACAGCGCTGTGCGAGACGGTGCGCTCGGTGCACGTATCAACCGATCTGCGACGCTATGTCGTGGAGGTAGTCAGCGCCACCCGAGCGTTGCCTGAGCTCCGGCTGGGCGCCTCACCACGCGCCACGCTGCAGTTGATCCGTACCAGCCGGGCGAGAGCGGCGCTGGCCAGGCGGAACTTCGTGGTTCCCGACGATGTCCAGGCGATGGCGCAACCAGTGCTGTCCCACCGGCTGATGCTGACCGCGCCGGCTCAGGTGGCCGGGGTTCGGCCGGAGGACTTGATCAGCGACGTGCTGGCGCGCGTGCCGGTACCCCAGGCGCCAAAACAACCCTTACCGGGCAGGCACGACGTTCCGGACATCGACCACGGCCGCATTGCCATGTTATGGCCACGCTCGCCTCAGAGGCACTGAATGGTCAGGTGCTTGGGCGGCTTGACCACCCGCGGCCGGTGCCTGATCGCCGCCGGAGCGGCGGCGGCATTGTGCGCGATGCTGGTCAACGAACGGGACCTGCTACGGGTTGCTGCCTTCACCATGGTGCTGCCCGTGCTGGCCAGCATTGTCGCCGGCCGGGCCAAGATCGGGCTGCAGGGTCGCCGAGAGGTGATGCCCTCGCCGGTTTCGATCGGGGGCCACTGCCAGGTATCTCTGACGCTACGCGGTGCAGGGCGCTGGAGCGGTCGGTTGTTACTCGAGGACACGGTCCCCCGCTCGCTGGGTGGTCCCCGCCGGGCAATCGTGGCCCAGCCACCGCGCCAGGCTGACGTGCAGTTGAGCTATCCACTGCAGCCCGGAGAGCGCGCGGTGCACTGGTTGGGTCCCCTGACCGCCCAGGTCACCGATCCGCTCGGGCTGGCGAGACACCACCGCACGCTCGTGGAGGCCGATCGGTTGGTGGTCCGCCCTGTAGTGCTGCCGCTGATCGGACTGCCTGCCGGGGGGGAGTGTGGCGCCGCGGGCGGGGAGCCGGTGAGCGCGGGTTCGCGCCAGGACGCGGTGGTGGTGCGCAGCTACCGGCAAGGCGACGACCTGCGCCGAGTGCACTGGCGCACGACCGCTCGGCGCGACGAGCTGATGGTCCGGGTGGAGGAGTGGGCACCCCGGGGTGGGATCACGGTGCTGCTGGATCACCGCGCGTCGGCGCACCGCGGCAGCGGCTCTACCGCGAGCCTGGAGTACGCCGTGTCATTAGCCGCCAGCGTGTACGTCCATCTGCGGCAGCGCGGTTTGCAGGTGCGGTTGGTCACCGTGGACGGCGCCGTGCTCGCAGGTGCTGGCGATGGCGCCGAGCGCCAGACCGACGCCGCACTCGATGCGTTGGCCGCACTGCGTGCGACCGAGCAACACGACCTGACCCCTCTCCCGGCGACCGCCGGCAGGCAAGAGGTGGTCGCGATCCTCGGCGCGCTCGGGCCAGCGGCCGTGGACCAGCTGCTCGTACGCCATCTGCGCGCGGCTCGGGGCCATGCGGTGTTGCTTGATGTCGCCGCGTGGGCAGCGGGCAACGACGACCATGGCGACCGCAAGTGGGCTCCTGATCCGGGAAAGGCCGCCCAACATCTCGTAGCTGCAGGTTGGACGGTTGCGGTGGCAGATCCCCAACACTGCCCCTCAGCGGTGTGGAACCAGCTGTGCAACGGCTCAGCCAGCAGGGTGCGGGTGCCGCAATGACCGGCTGGCTCGACCGGGTACAGCCGGCCATCGGCGCCGGAGCCGCCGGGCTGGCTCTTGCGCTGGCCGCCACCTCGTTGACCGGTGTGCTCGCAGGCTCGCGCTGGTGGAGCTATCTCGTGCTGGGCATCGCCGTGGTGGTCATTGCCGGTGCGCTGCTGCGCTGGTTGCGGATGCCAGCGGTGGCGACCGCAGCCGGTCAGCTCGCCGCGCTGGCAGCGCTGGTCACCGCCGTCTTCACCACCAGCGGCTGGCTGCTGGTCGTGCCGGGATCAGCCAGCAGGGCAGAGCTGGGGGCAGTGTTGGCCCGAGCAGCCCAACAGATCCGAGTCGGCCTTCCACCGGTGCCGGAAAGCAGCGAACTGATCTGCCTGGTCGTCGTGGCGTCCGGGCTGATGGCCGTCGTGGTGGATTTCTTGGCCGTCTCCATTGCCGCCCCAGCCTGCGCCGGGCTGGTGCTGTTGGGCGTGATCACAGTGCCGGTCGCGGTGTCAGACCGCATGCTGCCCTGGTGGAGTTTCGCGCTGAGTGCTGCGAGCTTTGCACTCCTCCTTGCCGTGGATACTCAGCGCCGCCAGGGCGGCTGGGGAGAGCAGGTCGACGCTGGCTCTGTCCGGCGAACCACAGCTGCGCCCACGGCGCTTGCCGTCACCGCCGGCGCGATCGCGGCAGCGCTGCTGGTTGGGGTGACGGCGACGGGGCTGGGAACCGGCCGGGCAGCCATCGCCCGGAATCGAGGGACGGTGACCGGGATCGGGTTGAACCCATTCACCTCCTTGCGTGGGCAACTGTCAACGGAGCAAGCCGTGCCGCTGTTGCGGGTCCAGGGGCTTGATCAGCGAACCTACCTGCGGGCTTTGACCCTCAGCCGGTTCGTCAACGGGGTGGGCTGGCAGCAGGGTCCGCTGGACCCGGCGATCCCAGCAGCGGATGAGACCACCGAGCGGCTCCCGCTGCCGGCCGGGGTGGCCACCCCGGTGCCAGGCTCTACCCTCCAGGTCCGGATCGAGCCGATCAACTACACGGACAGCTGGCTGCCGTCCTTCGGCTACCCGCTGGCACTGGGCGGCATCAGTCCGAGCTGGAGGTACGACCCAGACGCCATCACCGTCTTCGCCGACCGCCGCCAGCGCGCGGAGCCCTACACCGAGCTGGGCGTGCTGCCGCGGGCGAATCCGCAGCTGTTGCGCGCGGTGGGACATGCGGGCACCGCAGCTTTCGCTGCCGTCGATCCGCGCTATCTCGATACCGGCGGGGTAGACCAGCGGGTGGTCCGGCTGGCAACGCGGATCACCGCAGGCACCCGTACGGCATACGACGCCACCGTTGCGCTCAACCGCTGGTTCACCGATCCCAGCAACGGCTTCCGGTATGACCTGCGCACCCGTCCCGGCAACAGCGGGGACGCACTGGTGGACTTCCTGTTCACCGGCCACCGGGGCTACTGCGAACAGTTCGCCTCAGCAATGGCGATCATGTTGCGAACGCAGCACGTCCCCGCCCGAGTCGCGGTTGGCTTCACACCAGGTACCGTGACCGGCGACTCCCGGTTGATCACCACCGAAGATGCACACGCCTGGGTTGAAGCATGGTTTCCGGGTGCCGGATGGTTACCGTTCGATCCGACTCCATTGTCCGGTGAGCGGACCGTTCCACCCATCTATGCCGCTGGCCCCACTCCAGCTGGTGGAGTGGTGTCGCCTGGCAGACCGCCCGCGGTGACCGCCGCCACGCCAGCGCAAACCCACCCGCTCGCCGCGGCGCCGCACTCCGGTGCCGCCCGCGCCACGCCGGCTGCCACCTTCACGTTCGCCCTGACCGTGATCGCGCTATCGGGGCTCGGCGTGCTGCTGGTGCTCACCCCTTTGGGCGTGCGGGAGGTTCGCCGCCGATGGCGGATGCACCTGGTGCGCGCCGGCGGCCCGCGGGCAGTGTCGGCAGCGTGGGCGGAAGTGCTGGCCGAGTCCGCAGACCGCAGGGTGGTGCCCCCGGTTGGCGAGACCGTGCGCGCAGCAGCCCACCGATTGGTCCATGAGCACGGCCTAGATGAGCCAGGCCAAGCCGGCCTGGGCATCCTGGTGGATGCGGTCGAGCGGTCGTGGTATGCCGGCGCCGGTCCCGTCGCGCATCGCCGCCACGACGGCCGCGGACTCCGTGCGATCAATCCGGACGAGATCGATCCGGAACTACACATCGCCATGCATGCGGTGCTCGCCAGCATGATGCGATCTGCGCCGTTAAAGCGGACAGCGCGGCTACTACCCCGCTCGGTGCTGTGGCGACCCCGAGCTGGGTATCGAAATGCGAGCTAGTGGTCTTCGAAGCGGCGACGGAACCGTTGCTCCATCCGCTGAGCGAGCGTGCTGCGGTTCTGCGCGCCAGGCGAACGATCCACCGATGCTGAACGCCTGCCCCCGTCTCCCGGCCGTCGAGAAAAGATTGCCAGGATGGCTCCGGCGAACATCACCAAGAACCCGACAACGCTGATCACCGGTATACCGACCAGGCGGTACGGAAGCACGACGCCAGCGATGAGGAGGAGTAAGCCCAACGCAAACAACGCGATACCCTGGATCCGGCGGCGTTGGGGAAGGCTGCGCATCCGGGCGCCTCGGACGTTGGACGCGAACTTGGGGTCCTCTGCATAGAGCGCGCGCTCGATCTGGTCGAGCAGACGCTGCTCGTGCTCGGAGAGTGGCATTGCTCCTCCTCCGGCACTCCGCCGTAAATATGGGGTTGTCGACATAGTAGGCGAACCCCGACGGTACCTGTAGCTACTGGACAGCCACCGTGGGCTCCTGCTTTGAGGATACGAGGCTGCGGCGGTGTCGACTAGCGGATCTCATTACCCGATTCAGGGGAGAGCTGGGATCGCCGGCCACTGGCGGGGCCGGGACTGTCCAGCAAAGTGGCCGGCCGCACAGCGGCGCTGCCGAACCGTGATCGAGCAGCGTCTGCGGCACGTTCCGCGTCCGACCAGTGAGTACTCAACCTGGCGCCGCCTGACCCGTCGAGGGTGAGCTGCTCGCCTGCAACACCCCGGCTCAACTGGTCAACCCGCACGCCCAACAACCGGACCAGCATCCCGGGAGGTAAGTGAGCATCCAGCAGCTCGGCTGCCACCGCGTAGACCGTCGGTGTTGAGTCCGTCGGGCCAGTCAGGGTGCGCGACCGGCTGATCGTGGTGAAGTCAGGGTGACGAAGCTTCAGCGCGATGGTCCGCCCGCGCAAGCCCCGACGGCGTAGTCCGGCCGTGGTCCGTTCGACCAGCCGTAGCAATTCCCGCCGCAGTACCGTTCGATCAGCTTCATCCCGGGCGAAGGTCCGCTCGGCGCCCACCGACTTTTCCGGCAGGTCCGGCACCACCCGCCGGTCGTCTCGGCCGTTGGCGAGCTCATGAAGGTGACGGGCGCTGGCGGCTCCCACAGCGTGCCGCAGCGCGGGCAGGGGCAAGCTCGCCACGTCCGCTACCGTGGTGCATCCCAGCCGGCTCAACACCTGTGCAGTGCGCTGGCCGACGCCCCACAACGCCGACAACGGCAACGGGTGCAGGAACTCGAGGACGGCATCGGCGGGCACGACCAGCAGCCCGTCTGGCTTGGACAGCCCGGAGGCAAGCTTGGCGACGAACTTGCTCGGCGCCACCCCTACCGAGCACGTCACCCGGTGCGCGTCGTAGACCTGCCCACGGATCCACTCCCCTATGCCAGCTGGGCTCATGCCCAACCTGCGCACCGACCCGCCGACGTCAAGGAAAGCCTCGTCCAGGCTCAGCGGCTCCACCAAGGGAGTGATCTCGTGAAACAGCGCCATGACGCCCCGAGAAACCTCGGCGTAGCGGGCAAAATCCGGTGGCACGAATCGTGCCTGCGGGCACAGCCGGCGAGCACGCGCCACCGGCATCGCCGCGCGGATCCCGAACGCGCGCGCCTGATAGGTCGCAGACAGCACCACGCCGCGGTCCCCGGCCGGGGAGCTGCCACCCGCGACGACCACGGGTAGCCCGGCGAGCTCAGGGCGTTCCCGAACCTCCACGGAGGCGTAGAAGGCATCCATGTCGATATGCAGGACCGAGCATCCGGCGTCGTTGGCGTAATCGCCAGCCCGGGTGCGGGTGTCCCGCAGTGCCCTTGCGCTCCGTGGAAGGTCGGCACTACGTCCCACGTATCCTCGCCATCGGCCTACCCTGAGGTTATCGAACTCATGTTCGATTACTGTGTCATCATACGGCAGGGCGCCGAGCCAGCGCATGCAGCCGGGTGGCGATGTCGCGAAGCGGGGGGCGGCCGGCGGCAGTCAGTTCCAGCTCGGCCAACGCTTCGGCAGCTCCCCGATGAGCCTCCAGCACGCTGCCGGGCACCAGGTCAGTAACCACCCCATCGCCCTGCACCAGCTCCACCGCCAGCCGGCTGGCCGCAAGCAGCGTGACAAGACCATCGATGTCGAAGCGGCGCAACACTGGATCCGAGGCCTCAAGCCGACCATCCGGATCGTTGAGCAATCGGTGCGCCTCGGCCAACCGCCCGGCCAGCGCGCGGACCAGCACGGCGGCGTACCGGTTGGCCACCAGCACTGACACTGCACCGCCGGGTGCAGCGGCATTGGCCAGCGCCTGGACAGCTGTGGCGGGGTCTTCGACCACCTCAAGCACGCCATGTCCGAGCACCAGATCGGCACTCGCCGGCGCCACCACATCGGACAGCGAATCGGCATCACCCTGTACCGGCCGCACCGATTCCTGCACCCCGGCATCGGTGGTCCGGCGATGCAAGGTGGCCAGCGCATTGGGGCTCGGTTCCACCACCGTGACCAGACAGCCCGAGCGGGCCAGTGGCACGGCCCAGACACCGCTGCCACCACCCACGTCCAGCACCCGGGGAGCAGCCCCCAGGCGCAGCCGAGCTGCGGCGACCTCAGCCTCGAGCGCTCGGTGCACGGCGCAGGCTCGCATGCGCAGCACTGTAAAGGGCCCAGAACGGGGAGGGCGCAGCGGCAGGGAGGGCAGGGCAAGGAGCGGCGAGAACCGGGCACCATAAGCTGCACTGGTGCGAACCGTCGCCGTGCTGAGCCTCAAAGGCGGGGTGGGCAAGACCTCCCTCGTGCTGGGGTTAGCCGGAGCTGCCCTGACGCGGAACATCCGGACATTGGTGGTGGACCTCGACCCGCAGGGCAACTGCACCGCCACCCTGGATCCCGGTGCGACGAAATTCACCTTGGCCGATGTGCTGGCCGATCCTCGGCGCTCGGTCGTCAAGGACGCGATCGCACCCAGCGTGTGGGGCCCGGGCCTGGACGTATTGGTCGGCGGAGAGCAGACGGAGACGCAAAACCGGCCGGACCCCGACCGTAGTGGCTTGCGCCGCCTCGGCCGTGCGCTGTCGCACCTGGACGCCATCACCGACGATCCGCCATACCGGCTGGTCCTGCTGGACTGCCCACCCTCCCTCGGCCAGCTCACCCGTTCGGCGCTCGTGGCCGCGGACCGTGCGCTGCTGGTCACCGAGCCCACTATTTATGCCGTTGCCGGCGTGCAGCGCGCCTTCGAAGCCGTGCAAGCTGAACGCAAGCACAACCGGGAGCTGCAACCGCTCGGCGTGGTAGTCAATCGCGTCCGGGTGCGTTCCAGCGAACACCAGTACCGCATCAACGAACTGCGCGAGATCTTCGGCCCGTTGGTCCTGTCTACCGTGCTACCGGACCGCTCGGCGGTACAGCAGGCCCAAGGCGCCGGAGCACCGATCCAGCGCTGGGCCACTCCTGGGGCGCGGGAAGTGTCAGTGGCCCTCGATGTACTGCTGGCGCGCATGCTGCGCACCAGCCAGCCGCGCCGCGGCACTCTCACCGACCAGCCCCAAACCTAACCGCCGCCCACCCCACCCGGCGTGTCGTGCCCCTGTGCATGCCATGCCGTCACCCCGTGCCAGGTGTGTCGCCGTCTGCTGACCGGTGTGTCGTGGCTTGATGTGCTGCCCATCGGCGTACTGCGATGGCGGGTTGTCACAACGGCACCGGCTTGCCCGTCTCCTGTATGGCACCAACCGCACGAGCCAATCTCGAGGGGCGACCCGGAGTGAATACCGTGGTGTGGATTTGCCAGATTTTCTTGGCGGTTCTCTTTCTGATATCCGGCACGGCGAAGATCAGCATGTCGCGCGACCGATTGCTGGCAACTGGCCAAACCGGGATAGCGCCGTTTCCCATGCCGGTGATCCGGGTGACCGCTGCTGCCGAGCTACTCGCGGCCGTTTGCTTGGTTATACCTTTGATCATGCCGGCGCCCAGTGGTGTCCTGCCGGTGTTGACACCTCTTGCCGCAGTGGGATTGGCTGCGGTGATGGGCGGCGCGGCAGCCTCTCACCTACACCTTCGTGAGCCGCGCACCGCTGCGGTGAACTTGCTCATCCTGGCGGTGTGCGTCTTTGTCGCTGCGGCTCGGTTTACTGGCCTATAAGGCGGCATTGACGACTTGTTGGTAAACCACGACGGGTAAGGCAAGCCGGTGAACCCACCCAATCTTGAGAGTCTTTACCGCGACTTGCGGCCCTACAGTTTCGCCATCGCCTACCGGATGCTCGGTAGCGTCAGCGAGGCCGAGGATGTGGTGCAGGAAGCTTTCGTGCGGCTGAGCCGCAGCAAGCCCGATGAAATCGATAACCCCAAAGCCTACCTTGCCACCGTCACAACGCGTCTGGCGATCGATGCGCTGCGGGCGGCTCGCGCCCAACGCGAAACCTACTTTGGTCCCTGGTTGCCGGAGCCTTTGGTCAAGGAATGCACGGACGTCATCGACATTGCGGAGACCGCGGAGTCGTTGACCATGGCTTTTCTCGTCCTGCTCGAGAAGCTTTCACCTGTCGAGCGCGCCGTTTTCCTGATGCGCGACGTATTCGACTATGACTACGATTACATCGCTCGCATCGTCGGCAAAAGCCAAACAAACTGCCGGCAGCTCGCCAAACGGGCCCGGCACAGGATCGAAAGCGGCAAGCCACGCTTCCAAGCCTCCCACGCGGAACAGGCCAAACTCGCCGAGCAATTTTTCGCTGCCTGCTCCGACGGCGACGTGGACGGGCTCGTCGCATTGCTCGCCGACAGCGCCGCGTTTTACGGTGACGGCGGCACGAAGGGCACCGGCGTGCCACGTCCAGTGCATGGTCGGCGAGATGTGGCGAAGCTCATGCTCGGGTTGTTTCGTCACGCCCGCCGGTTGGGAGTGCAGTTGCGGGCGGTCGAGGTCAATGGCCAGCCGGGTGCTCAATGCTTTGACGCCGCTGGTGGCCTGATCAACGTTCTCAGCCTCGACATCACCGACGGCGCAGTGCAGACCATCCGCTCAATTGTGAACCCGGACAAGCTTCGCCACCTCGGGCCACTGTCACCGATCGGCCGCCGCAGCGGCGGCTGATCAACCCTGACCGGGCTGAGCCTGGGTGCGCGGGGGAATGGCCTGAGGCGGCGCGGCAGGCTGGGTTGCGGCCTCGCCGGCAGTGACTTCACCCGCGATCGGCGCCCCCCGGATAGACGCGCGAATCTGCTCCAACCGGGACCGGCCGGCCATATCCAGCGTTGATTGCTGCACTTCCAGCATGCGGCCCTGCACCGAGTTCTGCGCCAGCTCAGCGGCACCGAGGGCATTGGCGTAGCGGCGTTCGATCTTGTCCCGGACCTCGTCAAGAGACGGTGTGCTACCCGGTGCGGCCAGCTCCGACATCGACTGCAACGAGGCGGAAACCTGCTCCTGCATCTTCGCCTGCTCAAGCTGGGACAGCAGCTTGGTGCGTTCAGCAAGCTTCTGCTGCAGCACCATCGCGTTGCGCTCGACTGCCTGCTTGGCCTGCGCTGCCGCCTGCAGGGATTGGTCGTGCAGGGTCTTGAGATCCTCCACGGACTGCTCGGCGGTCACCAGCTGGGTGGCAAACGACTCCGCGGCCTGCTCGTATTGCTGTGCTTTGGCCTGATCGCCTTGGTGCCGAGCCTCATCGGCAAGCACCAATGCTTGTCGGGCTGACGATTGCAACTTCTCGATCTCGCCAAGTTGCCGGCTGAGCTTGACCTCCAGCTGCCGCTGGTTGCCGATCACGGCGGCAGCTTGCTGGGACAGTGCCTGGTGCTGGCGTTGCGCCTCCTCGATGGCCTGCTGGATCTGCACCTTGGGATCGGCGTACTCGTCGATCTTGGATGAGAACGCCGCCATCAGGTACTTCCAAGCCTTCGTAAAGGGGTTGGCCATCTCTTGCGCTGCCTTTCTTCGTGACCAATCGGGCCCAGCGCCTCACGCCCAGCCAGGGCCCCACCCGACCAAGCCACATCAGACCAAGCGCCGTGCTGGCTCCATGGTGTCAGCTGCGTGGCGGCGCTTCCACCAACCCCCGGCAGAACCGGGGATTGTCACTGATCCAGAGCCAGGCCTGACCAGCTCAGGCCGCCACCAGCTCAGCCGCAAGAGTGTCGGGCACCTCAGGCAGGTACACGGGGCCGAGATCGTCGGCTACCCGTCGCAACAACTCATCGAGCGGCAGATCAAGCGCATCACAGATCGAGGCGAGCAGTTCGCTGGACGGCTCCTTGCGACCTCGTTCAACCTCGGAGAGATACCCCAGGCTCACCCGAGCCACCCTGGAAACCTCGCGCAGCGTGCGGTGCTGCGAGGTCCGCGTCCGGCGCAACCGGTCGCCGATGGCCTCCCGCAGCAACATCATGCGTTCCCTCCAGGTGTCGGCCGGCCCTACTCCGAACCAGCTTGCTCGTTCTCTACCGTACTCACCACTGCGCCAGCCCGGCGTCCGCCGTGGGCGAACGACATTAGCAGTTCGCCTACCCGCTGACGGGGCTAAGGCAACGCGATGGCTCGGCGGCCGGAAGCGCGTAACCGTAACGCCCGCACCACGTAATCGACACCGGTGACGACTGTCAATGCCACGGCAATCCCCATGACGGTCCAGCGCACAGGATGGGAAGGTGACGGAAGCGGCAGGACGTAGAGCCCAATCGCCACCGCTTGGGTGAACGTCTTGATCTTCCCGCCGCGGCTGGCCGGGATCACTCCATAACGCAAAACCCACAAGCGCAGCGCAGTGACGGCCAGCTCCCGGACCGTGATCAGCACGGTGACCCACCATGCCAACTCCCCTAGCAGGCTCAACCCCACTAACGCTGAACCGATAAGCGCTTTGTCCGCGATCGGGTCGGCGATCGTGCCGAACCTGGTGACCTGGCCACGCCGCCGCGCCAGGTCACCATCGAAGCGGTCGGTGAGCAGAGCGACCCCCAGGATCACTGCGGCAGTTATCCGCCACGCAGGGTCGGCGCCGCCCCTGATGAACAGGGCAATCACGAAGACCGGTACCAGTACCAGCCGTGACATGGTCAGCAGGTTGGCCAGATTCCACAGCGGGACCCTGGCCGGGTGTCGCGGCGGGCTCACCGCTCGCCGCCGGCTGGGGCGATCAGCTCCATCGGTTCGACGACTAGGTCCACGCCCTCAGCGGCGATCACCCGGCAGCGCACCAGGTCACCGAGGGTGAACGAGGCCGCTGCGGGATCGGTGAACATACACTCACCGTCGACCTCTGGCCCCTGGTGCTCAGCTCGTCCGAGCATCTCGCCTGTGTTCCCGTCACTGCTGCCGTCAACGAGAACATCGACGGTGTCCCCGACTCGCTCCTCAGCGCGCTGGGCGGTGAGCTGCTCGACTACCCCGCTGATCCAGGCGACACGCTCGGCGATGACGTCCTCGCTGTGCTGGCCGGGCAGGCCAGCTGCCTCGGTGCCGTCCTCGTCGGAGTAGCCGAACACACCGACCGCATCCAACCGCGCCTCGGTCAGGAACCGCTCCAGCTCCGCCAGGTCGTCCTCGGTTTCCCCGGGGAACCCGACGATCACGTTGCTGCGCACGCCGGCCAGCGGTGCATACCCGCGGATCTGGTCGAGCAGGGCCAGGAAGGCTTCGCGCGAGCCGAACCGGCGCATCCGGCGGAGCACCGGCTCGCTGGCATGCTGGAAAGACAGATCGAAATAGGCCGCCACACCGGGCGTGGCGGCGATCGTCGTCACCAGCGCGGGCCGGGTCTCGGCTGGCTGCAGGTACGAAACCCGGATACGCAAGATGCGGGGAATTGCGGCCAGCGCACGCAGCAGCTCCTCCAGAGCGCCGGGTCGGCCTAGGTCCTTGCCGTAGGACGTGGAATTCTCGCTGACCAGTACCAATTCCCGTACTCCCGTCCCGGCCAGCCACACCGCCTCGGCCAGCACTTCGTCAACCGGACGCGAGATAAATGCACCGCGGAAGCTGGGGATGGCGCAAAATGCGCAGCGCCGGTCGCAACCAGAAGCGATCTTGAGCGGAGCGACCGGTGCATCATCCAGCCGCCGGCGCGGGACTCGGGGGCCCCAGCCGTGTCCGGGCAGCACCGGCCCGGCAGCAAGGGCGGCCGGTCGAGACGCCGGGGTGATCGGGAGCAGCGTGCGGCGATCCACCGGGCGGTGCGGCGGCACTGCTCGGCCGGCCAGCACATCGCGCAACCGCTTACCCAGCTCGGGATAGGCGTCGAAACCGAGGACCGCATCCGCTTCGGGCAAGTTGGCTGCCAGTTCAGCGCCGTAGCGCTCGGCTAAGCAACCCACGGCAACCACCTTGGCGCCCGTGTCGGCGGCGGCGAGCAGAGTGTCGATGGAGTCCTTCTTGGCGGCCGCGACGAAACCACAGGTGTTGACCACGACCACGTCGGCGGATCCGTCTTCGGCATCCACCAGCCGCCAACCGTCGTCGGTCAGCCGGCCGGCCAGTTCCTCGGAGTCGACCTCGTTGCGGGCGCACCCTAAGGTCAGCAGCGCAGCGCGGGGAGACTTCGCTGGGGTGGACACCGAGTAAGGGTATCGGGCCGTGGTGGGCACCGGCCGGTAGATCAGTTCTCGTAGGCTTGTCCGAATGCGAACTGCCGTCAAGGTCATTGTGCGCCGGGCCCGGGTGGGAGACGTCCGCAAGATCAAATGCCTGGTGGACTGCTACGCCGGTGCGGTGCTGCTGGCCAAGCCGCTTGTCACGCTCTACGAGGATGTCCAGGAGTTCTGGGTGGCCGAGCAGGATGGCGTAGTGGTGGGCTGCGGCGCGCTGCACGTGCTCTGGGAGGACCTTGCCGAGATCCGCACCGTGGCCGTGCATCCCGACGCCGTCAGCCGCGGAGTGGGGCATGCGCTGGTTGAGCGGTTGATCGAGCACGGCCGGTCGTTAGGGTTGCGCCGCTTGTTCGTGCTGACCTTCGAGGAACGCTTCTTTTCCCGGTATGGGTTCCGGACGATCGAAGGAACCCCGGTGACCGCAGAGGTGTACGACGAGATGCGCCGCTCGCACGACGAGGGTGTTGCCGAGTTCCTGGATCTGCCCTACGTCAAGCCCAATACCCTGGGTAACACCCGCATGCTCCTGGAACTGTGAGCATTCCGTCAGTCCCCGCCGTCACTCGGACCACCGCGGATGGAGTACAGCACGCCGTCGAGGTCTTCGGGTTTGACCAGGACATCGCGGGCCTTGGAGCCTTCGGAGGGACCCACCACACCGCGAGTTTCCAGCAGGTCCATCAGACGGCCCGCTTTGGCGAAGCCGACTCGCAGTTTGCGCTGCAGCATTGAGGTCGAGCCGAACTGCGAGGTCACCACGAGTTCGGCGGCCTGTAGCAGCACATCGAGATCATCGCCGATGTCCGGGTCGATCTCCTTGTGCTCACCGGGCTTCGCCGCGGTGACGCCGTCGGTGTACTCCGGGCTGGCTTGCTCCTTGGTGAAAGAAACGATCTTGGCGATCTCGGCGTCCGCCACGTATGCACCCTGGATGCGGACGGGCTTGGCGGCACCCATCGGCAAGTACAGGCCATCGCCCATGCCGATGAGCTTCTCTGCTCCCGGCTGGTCCAAAATCACCCGGCTATCCGTCAGTGATGACGTGGCAAACGCAAGCCGGGACGGCACGTTGGTTTTGATCAGCCCGGTGACCACATCGACGCTGGGCCGCTGGGTGGCCAGCACGAGATGGATGCCGGCGGCGCGGGCCTTCTGCGTGATGCGGACAACTGCGTCCTCGACGTCGCGCGGCGCCGTCATCATCAGATCCGCCAGCTCGTCGACGATGGCCATGATGTACGGGTAGGGACGGTATTCTCGCTGGGAGCCCGGCGGTGCGGTGATCTCACCGCTGCGCACCTTGCTGTTGAAGTCGTCGACGTGGCGGACCCGCGCAGCTTGCATGTCCTGGTAGCGCTGCTCCATCTCCTCGACCAGCCAAGCCAGCGCCGCGGCCGCCTTCTTGGGCTGGGTGATGATGGGCGTGATCAGATGCGGGATGCCTTCGTACGGGGTGAGCTCCACCATCTTGGGGTCGATGAGGATCATCCTGACCTCGTCGGGGGTGGCCCGGGCGAGCAACGAGACCAGCATCGAGTTGACGAAGCTGGACTTGCCCGAACCGGTGGAGCCGGCCACCAGCAGGTGCGGCATCTTGGTCAGGTTGGCGGTGAGGAAATTGCCCTCAATATCCTTGCCCAGCCCGATCACCATCGGATGGTGGTCCCGGTTCGACGTTGGCGAGCGCAGCACGTCACCAAGCCGGACCATCTCCCGGTCGCTGTTCGGCACCTCGATACCCACTGCGGACTTGCCCGGGATCGGGGCCAGCAACCGCACGTTGTCGGTGGCTACTGCGTAGGCAATGTTGCGGGTCAGCTGAGTGATCTTTTCGACCTTGACGCCTGGACCGACCTCCACCTCATATCGGGTGACGGTGGGTCCTCGGGAGAACCCGGTGACCTGGGCGTCGACCGAGAATTGATCGAGAACACCGGTGATCGCCTCGATCATCGCATCATTGGCCCTACTCCGGGCCTTCGGCGGATCCCCCTTGACCAGGAGGTCCAGCGGCGGCAGCTGGTAGTCACCCTCGACCACCCGATGTACGGACATCGACGGGGCCGCGGTGGTCTCCGGCGTCGGAGGCTTCGGCGTTGCTGCCGACGCTGACACGGACTCAGCAGCAGCGTCCTGCCCGGTTTGCTGCCCGGAGTCAGGATCGTCCGCGTCGGCGGCCTGCCTGCGCCGCGCGGGTCGGCGCAACCGAGCACTGGCGGGATCAACCTCGGTGACCGGGGCATCAGCTGCGGAATGGTCCGGGGACATGCCGGAATCGGTGTCCTGGGCCGGTGTCCCTGCCCGCAGCCGGCGGATCCGCTCGGGTACCGCTTTCACCGGGGTACCGGTCAACACCAGCAGCCCGTAACCGGCCAGCAGGGCCAGCAACGGCGCCGCCACCCAGGCGGTGAACCCGTCGACTAGTGGCTCTGCCGCCAGGAATCCCACCGCACCGGCAGCTCGCGCCCTTCCCGCGCCATCGGTGGGTGCGCCGGCCGCGAGATGCCACAGGCCGAGCGTGCCCAAGGTCAGCAGCAGCGTGCCGATGATGCGGCGTGGCCGCGCTGCCGGATCAGGCTCGGTACGCATCACAACTACGCCGACTCCAGCAAGCAACACCGGTATCGCCGCCGACGCGGCTCCGAACAGGGCACTCAGCGCCTGCTGGAGTCCAGCGCCGACCGGTCCACCAGCAGTCCACCACACTGCTGCTGCGGTAACCACTGCAATCGCGATCAGGCTGAGCGCGAGGCCGTCCCGCCGGTGCGCGGGCTCGAGCTGCCGGGTTCGGCCCAGGGTCCGGGCCAGTCCCCCGACGCCGCGGGCCAGCACAGATCGGGTCGCGGCCAGTCCCAGTCCGGTAGTCCTGGCTCGCGCAGTAGGACCCCCTGGGCGTCGCGTGGTGGTCCGGGGCTTCGTCCGTTGGCTCGGTTTCCTCCCCGAATTACGGGACCCACCGGTCGCCCGTGCGGGCGTCTGCCTAGCCATCTTCCACACGCTTGCCCGCCCGGACCCTTCTGCGCCGCAACACTTCCGACACCCCTACTGCCTCCCCATGGTTGCGTGCCAGGCGATGACGATGTCCACGACACGCCGATCTGCGTGTTCCCGGTGGGTTGGTAGCTGAAAAGAGCAGCGGCAACCGGGGTTGGCAGTACGTGAAGGGCGGCCAACTGGGTCAGCCGACGGGGAGCACGGTGGGCACGATCATCGGGCGGCGGCGGTAGGTGTCCGCCACCCAGCGACCGACCACGCGGCGCACAGCCTGGGCGATCCGATGCGGATCGGTAATCCCCTCGACTTCGGTGCGCGCCAGTTCCATTTCGACCAGCGGCACCACGCCATCGAGTGCCTTGGGGTCGTCCGAGAATCCCCGGCCAGAGATCGTCGGTGGGACCACTGCCCGGCCCGTCGCGGAGGTGACCACCACGGTAATCGCGATGAACCCACCCTCGCCCAGGATGAGCCGGTCAGACAGCGTCGACTCCCCTACGTCGCCCACCGACAAGCCGTCCACGTACACCTGCCCCACCTCGACCCGGCCGGTGATCTCAGCCCGGCCGTCGACGAGATCTACGACTACGCCGTCCTCAGCGATCACTACGCCCTCCGGCGCAACCCCGGTACGGACCGCCAAGGCAGCGTTGGCCCGCAGGTGCCGCCACTCGCCGTGCACCGGCATGACATTGGAGGGCCGGATGGCGTTGTAGAGAAACAGCAATTCTCCAGCTGGCGCGTGCCCGGACACGTGCACCTTGGCATTCCCCTGGTGAACCACGCTGGCACCCAGCCGAGTCAACCCGTTGACGACCCGGAACACCGAGGTCTCGTTGCCCGGAATCAGCGAGCTGGCCAGTATGACCGTATCCCCAGGGCGGATCCGGATCTGCCGATGTTCACCGCGAGCCATCCGGGACAGGGCTGACAGCGGTTCACCCTGCGAACCGGTGGAGACGAACAACACCCGGTGCTCCGGCATCGCCAGCGCATCATCGAGATCTACCAGCAGGCCGGGAGGCACCCGGAGCAACCCCAAATCGACAGCGACGCCCATGTTGCGCACCATCGACCTACCCACGAATGCCACATTTCGCCGGTGCATGGCGGCAACATCCAGTACCTGCTGTACCCGGTGCACATGGCTGGCGAAGCAGGCCACGATAACCCGCTGAGTGGCCTTGCCGATCACCGAATCCAGCACCGGGCCGATATCCCGTTCCGGGGTGACGAAACCAGGAATCTCAGCGTTGGTGGAATCGATGAGGAGGAGGTCGACACCTTCATCGCCGAGCCGGGAGAAACCAGCGAGATCAGTCAACCGGCCATCCAACGGTAGTTGGTCCAGCTTGACGTCACCGGTGTGCAACACCAGCCCAGCCGGGGTGCGAATGGCCACTGCGAGCGAATCGGGGATGGAGTGATTAACCGCGAAAAATTCGCAGTCGAACGGACCGCAGCGGTGCCGGGCGTTTGCTGCCACCTGCACCAGCCGTGGCTTCTGGTGGTGCTCGCGGCACTTCTCCGCGACCAGCGCAAGGGTGAACTCAGAGCCCACCACAGGCAAATCCGGACGCAGTTTGAGCAGGAACGGTACTGCTCCGATGTGGTCTTCGTGACCGTGGGTAAGGACCAGCGCCTCGATGTCATCCAGCCGGTGCTCGATCGCCCGGAAGTCGGGCAGGATCAGATCCACCCCCGGCGCGTCGTCCTCGGGGAACAGCACCCCGCAATCCACCACCAGCAGCCGGTCTGCGTAGGCGAAGACGGTCATGTTGCGGCCGATCTCGCCGATTCCGCCGAGCGCGACCACGCGCAAGCCACCTTCGGGCAACGGCGGCGGCGGTGTGGTGGGCACGCCTGGCGCGGGCAGCGGGATACCTGGAGGGACAGCACTCATGCGCTGACTCTGCCGGTAAGCATGACCTGACCCTGCACGTAGCTCACAGAACCCATGGCCTGACCCTGCGAGCAGGTCTTGTGGTCACCTCGCGCGCTCACGGGAGAACCCCTGCCGCGACCAGCGCGGCGGTGATAACAGCGATCTGCCCGGTATCGGCCGCGACCTGCGGCAACCGAGGCTCACCAACGTTAAGTCCGACAAGCCGCAGTGCCGCCTTACTGAAGGACACCCCGCCGACCGTACCGAAGGCGCGGATCACCCCGAGGGTGCACGCATGAAGGTGGCGTGCCGTGGTCACGTCGCCGGCGTCGAATGCGGTCATCATTGCCCGCAATCGATCGGCCATGACATGGCCGATGACGCTGACGAAACCCACCGCGCCTACCGCCAGCCAAGGCAGGTTGAGCACATCATCCCCGCTGTAGTAGGCCAACCCGGTGCGGGCGATGACCTCCGCACCAGCACCGAGGTCGCCCTTGGCGTCCTTGACCGCGACGATCCGCGGGTGGTCAGCCAACCGGTAAAGAGTGTCTAGAGCTATCGGCACTACCGACCGTGGCGGGATGTCATAGAGCATCACGGGTAGATCGGTGGCGTCTGCGACCGCGGTGAAATGCGCGAGCAGCCCAGCCTGCGGCGGGCGGGAATAGTACGGGGTCACCACCAGCAATCCATGCGCCCCGGCCTGCGCCGCCTGCCGGGCTAGCGCGACGCTGTGTGCGGTGTCGTAGGTCCCCGCGCCAGCGACGACATACGCCCGGTCGCCGACCGCCTGCACGACGGCCCGCACCAGGTCCGCCTTCTCGGCGTCCGTGGTGGTAGGTGACTCGCCAGTGGTGCCATTGAGCACTAGCCCGTCGCAACCCTGTTCCACCAGTTGGTGAGCGAGCTTGGCAGCACTGTCTAGATCCAGCTCACCGCTCGAGGTGAACGGTGTGACCATAGCGGTGAGCACCCGGCCGAAGGGCTGGCCGGACGCAGACGTCGGCACGGCATTCATGCGACAGGACGCTACCGCGTCGCCGTCGTGACAGTCGCCGGGTGAGGTGCGCCTGCGCGCATTACAGCCCTCTCTGGGTGCTCTGTAACCCGGCCACGTCGATTTGATCACCTTCGACCTCAACCCAGCCCGATCGCGACCAAAGGCGGACAACGCCCGCTCCTCGGGTGGACCAACGAGGACCACCGAGCACGTGCCACAAAATGCGACGCGCCGCCAGGTCACAGGTCTTCCCGTCACACAGGGTCGCTGCTCTGGAAATAGTTGATCTAGCAAATCACCCAACTCGTGCCGTTTGCGGCGGCTAGGGTTTCCTCGCCCATCGTTGTGTGTCATCCCTGCCGGTCGGGCCCGGCCGAAGCAAGTTCGATCTGCAGGAGCACCCGCCTTTCGCGTTGCATCGCCGCCCGGTAATCGTCCCAGTCCGGATGCTCTCCGGAGATCCTGCGGTAGTAGTCCATCAGCCCGTCCAGCGCCGCGGGCAGTTCCACGATGTGCACCGAGCCGCCGACCTGGATCCAGCGCCCATAGAACCCGTCGGGCAACACGCACAGCCACGCGCGGGGGTCCCGCCGCAGGTTGCGCACCTTGAACGCGGTCTCCCGGCTACTCACCACCGCCCGGCCCTGGTCGTCGACAGTGGCGACCACGGGAGACATCTGCGGGGTGCCGTCTTTGCGTAAGGTGGCCAGCACCGCGTGATGCTGCTCGGCAATGACCGCGCGTGCCTCGTCAAGATCCATACCGGCACACTACTCAGCACTCGGCCACGAATGGGCTGGATGCGATCTCGCTACCGTCCGCCAGCGCGCTGATCTCGAAATCGCTGAACACGTTGGGTACTGCCTTTTGCAGCTGGCGCAGGCACTCCACCGCCAGCGCGCGGATTTCCACGTCAGCATGTTCGGTGGCGCGCATCGCGATGAAGTGGCGCCAAGCCCGGTAGTTACCGGTCACCACGATGCGCGTCTCGGTGGCGTTCGGCAGCACCGACCGAGCCGCCTGGCGCGCCTGCTTGCGGCGCAGCGTGGCATTGGGCTCGTCCGCAAAGTGCTTTTCCAACCCGGCCAGCAACTCGTTGTAAGCCTGCTGGCTAGCCCTGGCTGCGGCGTGGAAGCGCTGGTGGAGTTCAGGATCGTTGGCGATTACTGCGGGCTCGACCATGGCGGCGGTCCGCTCGGGAACGTAGCGCTGAGATAGCTGTGAATAGGAAAAATGTCGGTGCCGGATCAGCTCATGAGTCAGCGACCGCGACACTCCGGTGAGGTAGAAGCTTACTGTGCCGTGCTCGAGCACTGACAGGTGACCGACCTCGAGAATGTGCCTCAGGTAGCCGGCATTGGTAGCGGTCGCCGGGTTCGGCTTGCGCCAGGACTGGTAGCACGCGCGGCCGGCGAACTCAGCGAGAGCTTCCCCACCGTCGGCATCGGTGGACCACGGAACATCATCGGGCGGGAAGAACTCTGTTTTCGCTACCAGTTGCACTCGCAATGGCACGGTTGCCACGCCCGTCTCGCTTACGGCTGGCTCATGCCCGGCGGCACCATTGGCGTCCGCTGGGACTCCGTCACGTTGGCTCACGGCGCACCTCTTCTCTCGATACGGGCCCCGGCCTCAAGCGCCAGCAGCCTACTGCGACAGCAATGACACCTTGACTGACGTCGAATGTGACGTCATATTGACGTCATGGACCTCACGCCTTATGTCAACCAGCTGCGGGAAGACCTCACCACGGCAGCCTCCGCAGGTGACGAGCAGACTCGGCATACCGCCGCCGTGCTGGGAGTAGCGCTGGAACCGGCCGCACGCCTGGCCATCATGAACGCCTTGTCGGAGCTCGCTGCGGAAGTCACTGCGGCGCTGGATGACCGAGTGGTGGAGGTCCGTCTCGACGGCAGGGATGTACGGATCGCGGTGAGCTCGCCTTCCGGCAACGGTGGCCATGCCGGAAGCCACACCACTGAACCCGGGCCGAGCGGATCTGGAGACGAGGAGCCGCTGTCCTTTGAGCCCGGTGCCGGCCCGTTTGGTGACGCCGGCGGTGACATCAGACGGATGACTTTGCGATTGATCGACCAGATGAAGACTCAGGCTGAGCGGGCTGCCGCCGAGCAAGGCGTGTCGCTGAACACCTGGGTGTCGCAGGCGGTAGCCAGCGCGCTGCGCGGGGAGCCGTGGAATGACCCGCGGCGTGGTCCCAAGGATCGCCGCGGCCGCAATCGGGTGCAGGGATGGGTTCAGGGCTGAATAACCCCGCAGGCCGTAAGGATCTCGTGGAGGAGAAATCGTGGAACGCAACGACCGCGACGACACTGATGCAGCGGTGGTCCGGCAAGAGTGCTTTGATTGCTCCGGACCGGTTGACATCAGAGCCGCGCTCGATGGCGGGCAGCTGGACATCGCTCTGGGCGAAGGCGGCGGGGACACTGTAGACACCCGATACGGCGCGGAAGACGCGGAAGACACTTCCGGCTCCGGTGAGGTAGTCGTACAGGTCCGCGCGGATCCGACCAACCAGCCACTGCTGAATGTGGGGATCACCAACCTGCTGAGCTGGCTGGGTGGGCAGGCCGGAGCAGCACCGCTGAAGCAGCTGACGGCCGAGGCGGTGCGCCAGACAGTGATCGACTTCACTGAGCAGCGGCTGACGGTGCGCAGCCCTCGAGAGTTCCCGCTACGCACGGTGCCCCTGTCCATCACGATCAGTGCTCCAGCGGGAGCGTCGATCATTGCCCGCAGTGGCTCAGCGGACATTGCCGTCACCGGCGTGGCCACCAAGCTGGACGCTGCTACTGGCTCCGGAGAGGTCCGGGCGCAGCACTGCACCGGCGCGGCGGAAGTCCGCACCGGCTCCGGAGACGTGCGGTTGGGGGCGGTGCTGGGCCGCCTGCGGGTGCGTACTGGTTCTGGTGTGGTCGACGTGACCAGCCTTGAGGGTGCTGACGGTGCTGGAACAGTGGAAACCGGCTCGGGGGACGTCCGGCTGGGCGCTGTCAACCACGATGTGACCGCCCGCTCCGGCACCGGTGATCTCACCGTGGTTGATGCGTGCGCCGGCGGTCTTGAGCTGACAACCGGTTCAGGACAGTTGCGGATAGGGATCCACCAAGGCGTTCTTGCTGAACTGGATGTCAGCTCCGGATTCGGGCAAGCTCGCAGCGACCTACCTGTCGGTGGCCCGCCTGCCGAAGGCAACGCCACGCTGCGGGTGCGTGCTCGCACCGGGTCGGGCGACGCGCTGATCACCGCGGCACCGTGCTGACCAGCCGGGATCCGGCACCACGGCCGCTCGCCGCGGCCAACTCCGCCACGAGGTCACCCCGTTCCCCCGGTGCGATCCCGTCGAGCTCTAGCCACCCGGCCAACTCATGCAGCGCTCGGGCAAGCTCAATCACCACCTTCGACCGATCGGCAATCCCTGGTTCGGCGAACGCGCTGGGTACGCGTAACAGTCCGGCGCTACGGTCAGCTTTGAGATCTAGCCGGGCGACAAGCTGACCATCGAGCAGAAACGGCAACACGTAATAGCCGTGGCTGCGCCGGTGTTCCGGGACATAAATCTCGATCCGGTAGTGGAAGCCGAACAGTCGCTGGGTGCGTGCCCGGTCCCAGATCAGCGGGTCGAACGGGCATACCAAGGATGCGCCGGTGATCCGCCGCGGCATACGCGCTGCGCGGTGCAGATAAGCCGGTGTCTGCCAGCCTTCGACTCGCACGGGTTCCAACACTCCGGCTTCGACAAGTTCGGTGACCGCCTGCTTGCTGCGTTCTGGTCGTAGCCGGTAGTAATCGCGAAGATCGGGCTCGGTGGCCACGCCAAGCGCGGCGCCGGCACGGGCAACCAGTTCGCGGGCTGCGTCTTCGGCGCTTACCCGGCTGGTTAGCACGTCGGCTGGCAATACTCGTTCAGGCAGGTCGTAAAGCCGTTCGAAGCCGCGTCTCGTGCCGGTGGTGAGCTCACCGATGCCGAAGAGCCACTCGCAGATCCGTTTCATGTCAGTGCGGTTCCACCACGATCCGGAGGCAGCCCTCGGCGCCCCGCCCAGCTCCCGCTCCAAGGTGGCGGCGCCGATCGGGCCATGGGCTTTCACCGCGTCCAGTACGGCCGAGACGAGTTCTGGCGCTCGGGCCGCCAGCGCGCCGTACCTTTGCCACCAACCTGCTTTCTTGGCACCTGACCGCAGCAGTGGCCAGTCCCGCACCGGAACCAGGCTGGCCTCATGGGCCCAGTACTCCACCAGCGGGCGGGGACGGCGCACGGGATGCGCCCATGCGGCGGCGTCAAGCAGCTCCCTTGGGTACGGGCCCAGCCGGCTGAATACCGGCAGGTAGTGCGCCCGGGCCAGTACCGAGACCGAGTCCAGCTGCAGCAATCCGATCCGATCCAACACCCGGAGGAGATGCCGCTGGGTCACCGGCCCGGCCGGCCGTGGGTCGGCGAAACCTTGCGCGGCCAGCGCAGTCCGCCGCGCAACGTCGATGCCCATGGTCCGCACAGCACCCGATGCTGCCATCCACCCCCGACAATCTCCCTCTCCCGTCCTCATGCCGGGGGTTGGAGGCCGAACGGCTAGGGCCGAGGTGTCTTCAGGTGCGGGGCGGCATAACGTGCACGCCATGGGAGTGGCTGGTGTACGGCAGGCAACGGTGCAGGATGCATCGACGCTGGCAGCGCTGCACCGGGTGACCTGGCGGGCGGCCTATTCCGGACTGTTGCCGCCGGGGACGCTTGATGAGCTGGACACACCCCAGCTGCAGCAGGCCTGGGCTGCCACTATCGAAGGCGGTGCCACGGTGCTGATCGCCACCGAAGGCGCCGATCCGGTCGGGTTCGTGGTGGCCGGGGCGGCACCCGAGGAGGACGTAGCGGCTGCCGACGGCACGATGCCCCCCGACGCGGCGCGCACCGTGCTGGTGAGCACCCTGCTGGTAGAACCACGGTGGGCGCGCCGCGGGCACGGTGGGCGGCTGCTCGCTGCGGCCGCCGCAGCGCTCCGCGAGGCCGGCGCGACTCGTGGTATCGCGTGGGTTCCTGCTGAAGACCCAGCTTCCCTGAACTTCTACCGGCATGCCGGCTGGGCGCCGGATGGCGTCGTACGCACTCTCGACGCCAACGGACGTGCACTTCGCGAGATACGTTTGACTGGCCCGCTCGACCTGGTGCTGGCTGAGAAGTAGCGACTACAGATCAAGCAGTGGTTCGAGGCCTACCGTAAGGCCAGGGTGGTGCAGCACCGCTCGAACACCAAGCAGCACGCCAGGCATGAATGACGACCGGTCCAGCGTGTCGTGCCGGATCGTCAAGGTTTCGCCCGCTGTACCCAGCAACACCTCCTGGTGTGCGACCAAGCCCGCCAGCCGCACCGAATGCACCCGGATTCCCTCGATGTCAGCGCCGCGGGCTCCGGGCGCCTCGCTGCTGGTCGCGTCTGGAGGAGCGGCCATCCCGGCCTCGGCGCGGGCGGTGGCAACCAGCGCCGCGGTGCGGGTTGCGGTGCCGGAGGGTGCGTCGACCTTGCGGGTGTGGTGCAGTTCGATGATCTCCACCGATTCGTAGAAGCGGGCGGCCATCACTGCAAAGCGCATGCACAGGATCGCGCCGATGGCGAAGTTGGGAGCGATCAGCACCCCAAGGTCGGGTTTGGGTGCGAGCCATTCACGGACTTGGGCCAATCGAGAATCGGTGAAGCCGGTGGTCCCCACGACGGCGTGGATACCCTGGTCGATGCAGAAGCGGACGTTGTCCATCACCACGTCGGGGTGCGTGAAGTCGACGACCACTTCGGCGCCCGCGTCGGCGACGTTGAACATCCAGTCGCCGGCGTCGACCATCGCGACCAATTCCATGTCGTCGGCGGCGTCGACCGCTTTACACACCTCAGTACCTACCCGCCCACGGGCACCGAGCACCCCGACCCGGATCGGGTTTTCCTTGGATCGACCCGTAGTGGCCTGCCCAGCGGATGTCATGCGACCAACTCCGCTATCTGTTCGGGTAGCTGATCTACATCAGCGTACGGACCGACCACGGCCACGGTGAGCGGTCGAGCAAACAACTCGCGCGCAAGCTCACCGACCTGTGCGGTGGTCACCGCGTCGATCCGCTGGAGCTCTTGCTCGACAGTGTGGTGCTGCCCGCGATCCAGCTCTGCGGTACCGATCCTGCTCATCCAGGACGGCGAATCTTCGAGACCCAGTACCAGACCACCCCGCAGCTGTCCCTTCGCCCGGGTCAGCTCGCTGCCGGACACTCCGTCGCGGGCCAGCTCCGCGAGCACATCACCGATCACCACCGCTACCTCACCCAAGCGGCCCGGAGAGCACCCGGCGTAGACCGACAGGCTGCCGGCGTCGGCGTAACAGTCCACCGCTGAGTACACCGAGTAGGCCAAGCCACGCTGCTCGCGCACCTGCTGGAACAGCCGCGAGCTCATCCCGCCGCCCAGCGCGGCGTTGAGCACGCCGAGCGCGTAACGTCGCTCGTCGAAGCGGTCCAGGGCCCGCAGGCCAAGCATGAGGTGAGCCTGCTCCGAGGAATCCGGGCTCAGCGCGAGCGTGCAACGGCCGGTGATCTCAGCTTGACCCCGCCGCGTCGGCACCGGGTCTGCGCACCCGCTCAGATGATGTCCGAAACTGCGCTGCACCGCGGCGAGCACGGCGCCGTGCGACACATTGCCGGCCACCGTCAGCACCATCCGCTCTGGTGTGTAACACCTCCGGTAAAAGGCATGCAGCGCGTCGCGGCCCATCCCGGTGATCGACTCCTCGGTGCCGAGCACCGGGCGTCCCAGCGGATGTGATCCGAACAGCGCAGCGCAGAATTCGTCGTGCAACGCCTCTTCCGGATCGTCATCGCGCATCGCGATCTCCTCGAGAACCACGCTGCGCTCCAGATCGACATCCGACGGATCGAGTCGGGCGTCGCCCAACACATCGCAGATCAAGTCCACGGCGAGATCGAGGTCACCGTCCAGCACGTGTGCGTGAAA
This sequence comes from Pseudonocardiales bacterium, assembly GCA_019241525.1. Lineage (GTDB taxonomy): Bacteria > Actinomycetota > Actinomycetes > Mycobacteriales > Pseudonocardiaceae. Next base: position 41,741 of record JAFAWY010000052.1, on the reverse strand, counting down.
GCAGGTGTGCTCCTTGGTGGTAAACGCGTTCAGTTCACCGCCGACCGTGTCGATCTCTTCTGCGATCGCGGCTGCGGAGCGTCTCATGGTGCCCTTGAACAGCAGATGCTCAAGGTAGTGTGCCGCTCCGGCGAGCGCAGGGGGCTCATCCCGCGAGCCCACTGCGACCCACATCCCGACCGCGGCCGAGCGGGAACCCGGCAGGTGCTCGGTGACTATTCGTAAACCCGAGGGCAGCACGCTGCGGTGCAGCGCAGTGCCCTCGGGGCGCTGCGCTGCGGTCACGTGCCGGCCGACACCTCGGTGGAGTCTGTAGCCGGGCTGCCAGCCGAGCTGTCGGCAGTATCCTCGTCGCGTACCGGTACCAGGCTGATCTTGCCGCGGTTGTCGATGTCAGCCACCTCGACGCGCAACTTGTCGCCGACCTTGACCACATCTTCGACCTTGCCGATGCGCTTGCCGTTGCCCAGCTTGGAGATGTGCACCAGGCCATCCTTGCCGGGTACCAGCGAGACAAATGCCCCGAAGGCAGCGGTTTTCACCACGGTGCCCAAGAAGCGCTCCCCGACCTTGGGTAACTGCGGGTTGGCGATGGCATTGATCCGGTCGATGGCAGCTTCGGCGGACGGGCCATCGTTGGCACCGACGTAGATCGTGCCGTCGTCCTCGATGGAGATGTCCGCACCGGTCTCGTCGGTGATCGAATTGATCATCTTGCCCTTCGGGCCGATCACCTCACCGATCTTGTCAACCGGGATCTTGATCGCGGTGACCCGCGGCGCGTACGGGCTCATCTCATCCGGCCCGTCGATGGCCTGCGCCATCACCCCAAGGATGGTCAGCCGAGCATCGCGAGCTTGGGACAGTGCGGCGGCCAGGACCTCGGACGGGATTCCGGCCAGCTTGGTGTCCAACTGCAACGCGGTGACGAACGTGCTGGTGCCGGCCACCTTGAAGTCCATGTCACCAAAGGCATCCTCGGCGCCGAGGATATCGGTCAGCGCGACGAAGGTCTCCTTGCCGTCGACCTCGCCGGACACCAGTCCCATTGCAATACCCGCTACTGGTGCCTTCAGCGGTACCCCGGCGTTGAAAAGCGACATCGTCGACGCGCAGACCGATCCCATTGACGTGGAGCCGTTAGAGCCCAGCGCCTCGGAGACCTGGCGGATGGCGTAGGGGAATTCCTCCCGGCTGGGCAGCACAGGAACCAGCGCCCGCTCAGCCAGCGCACCATGACCGATCTCGCGGCGCTTGGGTGACCCCACCCGTCCGGTCTCACCCGTGGAGTACGGCGGGAAGTTGTAGTGATGCAGGTAACGCTTGGTGGTTTCCGGGGACAACGAGTCGATCGACTGCTCCATGCGCAGCATGTTCAACGTGGTGACGCCCAAGATCTGGGTCTCACCCCGCTCAAACAGTGCCGAGCCGTGTGCCCGCGGGATCAGGTCCACCTCCGCTGACAGCGGCCGGATGTCGGTGATACCGCGGCCGTCGATGCGCACCTTCTCACGCAAGATGCGCTGGCGAACCGCCGACTTGGTCACCGCCCGGAACGCGGCGCTGATCTCCTTTTCCCGGCCTTCGAAACGCTCGCCCAGCTCTTCTAGCGCTCTGGCCTTCAGACCGTCGAGCCGATTCTCCCGATCCTGCTTGCCAGCCACAGCCAGGACCTCGGCCAGGTCACCGGCCACCAGTTCACGCACGGCCTCGACGACATCCGGCTGGTAGGCGGGGAAGGTGGGGAAATCCAGCTCCGCCTTGCCGCTCAGGTCAGCAAGCTGCCGCTGCGCGTCACACAGGACGCGGATGAACGGTTTGGCGGCCTCCAGCCCGGTGGCCACCACCTCCTCGGTGGGGGCCGGAGCACCACCAGCAATCAATTCGATGGTGGCTTCGGTGGCTTCGGCTTCGACCATCATGATCGCCACGTCGCTGCTGTCCTCACCGACCACCCGGCCGGCGACCACCATGTCGAACACTGCCTGGCCGAGTTGCTCGTAGGTCGGGAACGCGATCCACTGGGTGGTATCCCCGTCTCGGACCAGAGCCATCCGGGTGGCGCCGACCGGACCGTCGAACGGCAGGCCGGACAGCTGGGTGGACGCCGACGCCGCATTGATCGCCAACACGTCGTACGGGTCAGCCGGGTCAAGGCTGAGCACCGTGACCACGACCTGCACCTCATTGCGCAGGCCGTCGACGAAGCACGGACGCAGCGGGCGGTCGATCAGCCGGCAGGTGAGGATCGCGTCGGTGGAGGGGCGGCCTTCGCGGCGAAAGAAGGAGCCGGGAATGCGACCGGCGGCATACATTCGCTCCTCGACATCGACCGTGAGCGGGAAGAAGTCGAACTGGTCCTTGGGAGCTTTGGACGCCGTGGTGGCGGCGAGGAGCATCGTGTCGTCGTCGAGGTAAGCGACGACGGATCCTGCGGCCTGCCGGGCCAGCCGGCCGGTCTCAAATCGTACGGTGCGGGTGCCGAAAGCGCCGTTGTCCAGTACGGCGGCAGTTTCGTGTACTGGCGTGTTGGAGGCGTTCGTCATTGTTGAGTTGGTCATCGTTTCCCTCCTCGCGACACCAGCCAAGCGGTGACACCAGCGCGCGGGAGTGAGGGCGACAGGCCGGTCTTCGATCGAAGCTCCCGGAGCATGTCGTGCTCTCGGCAGCCACTACCGAGGACCGGCGGACGACGGTCCCGACGACGGTGACAACGCGGCTCGTGCAGCGATATGTGGTTGTGTATCAAGCTGACCCTCCGGTCAGCGGGGTCGGATCAACGACGCAGGCCAAGGCGCTCGATCAGGGATCGATAACGGTTGATGTCGACCTTGGCGAGATAGTTCAGCAAGTTCCGGCGGCGGCCGACCATCAGCAGCAGCCCTCGCCGGGAGTGATGGTCGTGCTTGTGGTGCTTGAGGTGTTCCGTAAGGTCTGAGATCCGCTTGGTCAGCAGGGCTACCTGCGCTTCGGGGGAGCCGGTGTCCCCCTTGCTCAGCCCGTACTCGGCAAGGATCTCGCTCTTCTGTGCGGTGGACAGCGCCACGGGTAGATCTTCTCCTGTCGTCGTGTACCGTGCGTCCGCGAATAACGCGGCAAGTACTGATCTCAGCCGACCGCCACGGACCGCAGTCGGATCTCTGGCGACATTACCAGCCGACTTGCCTACGCCAGGCGCCGCCCTGAATCACGAACGTCGCCCCAGCGCTACGGGAGCCATCCGGTCGCCACATCGGGGGTCGATCCACCTTGCTCGGCGCCGGCGGCGTGCTGCAGCACGCGGGCCAGCTGTGGGCACTGTTCCCGGAGCAGGTCAGCTGCGATGGCCAGCTCGGCCGGTGCGGCCACCGCGCGTAGCGCCTCGACGAGTAGGTCATCACGCTGCTCTATCGGCAGCGCCTGGCCCCCCTCTGTGGGCCGGCTGACCGTCGGTCGTGAATCTCGGACCTGCTCCAGCGCAGCCCGGATCGCATCCGGATCACCGGATGCGACCTCAGGCGTGAGTACCCGCCGCTCCAGCATCACCATCCGGGCCAGCACCGCGGGATTGCCGATTTTTGCTCGACGACCACTCATCAGCTGGCTCAGCATCGGCGCGCTCAGGCCGAGCACCTCGGCCAACTGCGCCTGGGAGCAATCGAAAGCGACCACGAGTCGCCGCACCCGATCGCCGAGCGATTCCCCGTACCACTCACGCTGGAGGGCGAGATTGCGCGCGACGGCGAGCTGCTCGTCCACCGGACTCCCCTTCCGTGCCCGTACTGGCATCCTGCCAGCCGGAGCAGCCGCTGGGGGCGGCGATCGCTCACCTCGTCTGCTCGAACACCGCTCGGGTGCGTGCCACATCGTCGCCGATCTGCGCCACAAGCTGCTCGGGAGTGTCGAACCGGAACATGCCACGCAGGCGTGCGATGAAGTCCAGCGCCACCCGCTCGCCGTAGAAGTCCTCGTCCAGATCCAGCACGAACGCCTCCACTCGGCGTTCCTGACCGGAGAATGTGGGATTCGTCCCGATCGAGACTGCTGCCGCCAGGTCCCGGCCCCGGTGCAGGAACCGGCACGCATAGACGCCATCAGCGGGGATCGCGGCATGCCGGGGGGTCGACAGATTCGCCGTCGGGTACCCCAGGCTGCGGCCACGCTGATCCCCGCGGACCACAATGCCTTCCAGCCGGTGTGGTCGGCCCAATGCGGTCGCCGCGGCTGCCACGTCTCCGGCAGCGACACAGGAACGGATGTAGGTGGACGAGAAGGTCAGCTCGCCCTCGGACAGTAGCCCCACGCCCTCGGCAGAGAAGCCGAAGCGCCGGCCCAGCTCGCGCAGCAGGCCGATGTTCCCCGCGGCCTTATGCCCGAAAGTGAAGTTGTCGCCCACCACGACGTCCGCCACGTGCAGGTGCTCGATGAGCACGGTGTGGACAAATTCGTCGGCCGGCATCCGGGACAGTTCCACCGTAAATGGCAGCACGAAAAAAACCTCGACACCGAGCTGTTCGACCAGCTCCGCCCGCCGGCGCAGGCTCGTGAGCTGGGCCGGATGGCTTCCCGGGCGGAGCACTTCCGAAGGATGCGGGTCGAAGGTCATCAGCACGCTGGGAAGGCCCATCTCCCGGGCACGACATACGGCGTGACTGACCAACCGGGCGTGCCCGCGATGCAGGCCGTCGAAGACGCCGATGGTGACCACACTGCGGCCCCATCCATTCGGGATGGCCTCAAGTCCACGCCAGCGCTGCACAGACCAGGAGGCTAACCGGTCATCGGTCAGGCCTCATCCGTCACCGGCCCTGATTACTCACCAGCAGGATGCAGCACGAAAACCGGGCGGGCCTGACCGTCACGCTCGGCGAGCAGCGCCACGGCCACGCCGTCAGGACCGACGGCGGCGTGTGTTCCGGTCAACCCGATGGCCGGCAAAGATGCGCCGTGAGCCAAGGCCGTGGCCTGCTGGGCGTCGACGAGTCGGTGCGGGAAGGCCTCCATCACCACCTCGTCGAGTTTTGCCGACAGCACCGGCGCGCTGGCCAGTTCATCGAGGGTGCGGGCGTCGTCCACCCCGTACCGGCCTACGTGAGTACGACGCAAAGCGGTGAGGTGACCCCCCACTCCCAAGGCGGCACCGAGGTCCCGGGCCAGCGCCCGAACATAGGTGCCGCCGCTGCACTCCACCAGCACGTCGAGGTCGGTCACGGCCTCACCACGGCGCAGCGCGACAAGCTCGAACCGCGATACGGTCACCGCGCGGGGGGCTAACAGCACCTGCGCACCGGCACGAGCCAGCGCGTAGGCCCGCTTACCGTCGACCTTCACCGCGCTCACCGTGCTGGGCACCTGCTCGATGGCTCCGCGCAATGCTGCGACAGCAGCATGGATTTGCGGCTCCCCCACCGTGGCCGCATCAGCGCCGCCGGTGGGCTGTCCCTGGGCATCGTCGGTCGTGGTGGACATGCCCAGCCGCACCGTAGCCCGGTAGACCTTGGGTTCCAGCGGCAGATGCCCGAGTAGCTTGGTGGCGCGTTGCACCCCGCAGACCAGTACCCCGGTGGCCATCGGGTCGAGAGTGCCGGCATGGCCGATGCGGCGAGTGCCCAGCAGCCGGCGCAGCCGGGACACCACATCGTGTGACGTCATCCCGGCCGGCTTATCCACCACCACCAACCCAGCAGGTGTGTCGACCTGGCCATGGCATGAAGACATACCGGCGCTTTCTACAGCCCGCTGGACCCCGAAATGTCTCCATGTCGGGGTTGGGCTTGGTGGCGGGGGGCGTGGTGCAAGGCAGTACGAAGCCTGTGGAGGACGTGATCGGCGGTGCCGTCGGCGGTGAATCCGGCAGCGAGACGGTGGCCCCCGCCGCCGAATTCAGCCGCGGCAGCCGAGACGTCGATGCACTGCTTCGCGCGCAGCGACACCGACCACCGATCCGGTTGCATTTCCTTGAGCACCGCGGCGACCTCGGCTTCTGAGGTGGTCCGCACGAGGTCAACCACGCTTTCGATCTCCTCACTGCGCACGCCCGCCATGTCAGCCAGCCGGACCGTGGTGTGCACCAGCCCCAGGCCTTGCACCGAGGCGGGCTCCAGCTGGGCCCGACCGAGCACCGTGGCCAGCATGGGCAGCCAGCCGAACGGGTGGGTGTCGAGCAGCTCGCGAGTGACGGCTTCGGAATCCACTCCGGTGGCCAGCAGCCGCGCGGCAACGGCATGGGTGTTCGGGTCAGCCCGGCGAAAGCAGCTGGTGTCGGTCACCAGCCCGGCGTACAGGCAGCGTGCGATCGGCTCGTCGAGCGGCACCTCCAACGCGTCGAGCAATTCCAGCACGAGCACCGCGGTGGCATCAGCCTCGACGTCGACCAGGTGATGGGTGCCGAACCGTTCATTGGTGGCGTGATGGTCGATCACCAGCACGGCACTGGCGGTATCGACCCGGTCGGCAAGGCAGCCCAGCCGGTCCCGGCTCGCGGTGTCCAGCGCTACCAGCAGGTCCGGCTGGGCAGGTACGTCCTCCGGCCCCACGATCAGACCGGCGACATCCAGCCCGCGCAACGACTCTGGGGTCTGCTCTGGGGCACCAAAGCTCACCCGCACCGTCGCGCCGCGCTGATGCAGTGCCAGCCCCAATGCCAGCGCGCTACCCAGCGCGTCAGCGTCGGGCTGTACGTGGGCCACCAGGGTCACGTCCTGGGCGCCCGCAAGCAGCGAGGCTGCCTCGTCGGCGGCAAGGGTGAGGGTGGGAGCGATACCCGTGTTCCTCACTCACGGCTCCGGTACGGGTCGGGATCACCCGCGGGCGAGGCCTGTGCCGCGATGCGGGCGACCTCGGCGTCGGCGTCATGCGCCCGGGCGAGCAGTTCATCGATCTTGCGGACGCCCTCTGGTACTTCGTCACAGCGGAAAGTCAGGGTGGGAGTGAACCGGACACCGGTTTCCCTGCCCACCCGGGAACGTAAGATGCCCGTGGCACTGGCCAGCGCGGCAGCCGCTCCATCGATGTCTGGTGGCGTGTCGACGGTGGGTCCGAGCACGGTGTAGTAGACCGTCGCATCCCGAAGATCCGCGGTCACCCTCGCATCGGTGATCGTCACCATTGCCAGCCGGGGGTCTTTGACCTCGTACTCCAGGCTGGACGCGACGATCTGAGCGATCCTTTTGGCGAGCCGGCGAGCGCGTGGGGGGTCGGCCATCGCAGCGTTCTCCTCAGCATTGCTAAGCATGATCAGCGTTTTACGGTTGTCTACGACACGTCACCGACGTTCTCGGTGGTCCACCGCTGGAGTACCCACGCTAGTCGTCGTCTGCGTTGCGTTCTGGGCTGTCGCCAGGCATGTTGCCTTCCGGGTCGTCTTCTGGACCCAGCATCCGGTGCCTGACGGCGAGCAACTCTAGTTCCGGGCGCCTGGCCACGAGGCGTTCACAGGCCTGAAGCACCTCACGCACATGACCGCCGTCGATGGCCACCGCGGCCACGCCGATGAGCGCCCGGCGGTGGAGATCGACATACCCGGCCTCAGCCGCCGCGACATCGAAGCGGCGGCGCAGTTCCGCGATCACTGGTCGGACAAGTGAGCGCTTCTGCTTCAGCGAATGCACATCGCCGAACACCACGTCCAACTCCAGAGCACCGACGTACACCACTCACCACCGGTTGGTAGCCCTTGAAGACTCCTGCGCCGGAGGTTGGTGGCCCTTGAAGGGCCACCAACCTCAGCGGCGCACTTAGGTGCGGGGTTTCTCGCGTAGCTCGTAGGTTTCCACCTCGTCACCGACCCGGATGTCCTGGAGGTTCGACAGGGTGATGCCGCACTCGAAACCCTCCCGGACCGACGAGGCGTCATCCTTGAACCGTCGCAGGGATGACACCGTGAGGTCCTCGCGGACCACCACGTTGTCTCGAAGCAGCCGGGCCTTGGCGTTGCGCCGGATCTCCCCGGAGGTGACCATGCACCCGGCAATGGTGCCCACCTTCGAGGACCGGAACACCTCGCGGACCTCGGCGCGGCCCAGCGACACTTCCTCATAGATCGGCTTGAGCATGCCCTTCAGGGCCTGCTCGATATCGTCGATCGCCTGGTAGATCACCGAGTAGTAACGGATCTCCACACCTTCACGGTTGGCCAGCGCGGCCGCCTTGCCGTCGGCACGGACATTGAAGCCGAGCACGATGGTGTTATCCGCGATGGCGAGGTTGATATCGCTTTCGGTGATGCCACCGACTCCACGGGAGATCACCCGTAGCTGCACCTCATCGCCAACATCGATCTTCAGCAGGGCATCCTCCAGCGCCTCCACGGTGCCGGAGTTGTCGCCCTTGAGGATCAAGTTCAGCTCGCTGGTCTCCTTCAGCGCCTGGTCCAGGTCCTCCAGGCTGACCCGACGGCGCCGGGATGCGAGGTCGGCATTGCGCTCCCGGGTGCGCCTGCGGTCGGCGATCTGCCGAGCGATCCGGTCCTCATCGACGACGAGGAAGTTGTCGCCCGCCCCGGGTACCGAGGTGAAGCCGATGACTTGCACCGGACGTGAGGGCAGCGCCTCGATGACGTCATCGCCGTGCTCGTCGATCATCCGCCGGACCCGGCCATAGGCGTCCCCAGCGACCACCGAGTCCCCGACCCGCAGCGTGCCGCGCTGCACCAGCACGGTGGCCACCGGACCACGACCGCGGTCCAGATGCGCCTCGATCGCCACGCCCTGGGCCTCCATGTCCGGGTTGGCCCGCAGGTCCAGCGAAGCGTCCGCGGTGAGCAGGATCGCCTCGAGCAGCGCGTCGATGTTGGTGCCTTCCTTGGCGGAGATGTCGACGAACATGGTGTCGCCGCCGTACTCCTCGGGAACCAGCCCGTACTCGGTGAGCTGACCACGAATCCGAGTCGGGTCCGCGCCCGGTTTGTCGATCTTGTTCACCGCGACCACGATCGGCACACCGGCCGCCTTGGCGTGGTTGATCGCCTCCACCGTCTGCGGCATGACGCCGTCGTCAGCCGCGACCACCAGCACCGCGATGTCGGTGGACCGAGCACCACGGGCTCGCATTGCGGTGAATGCCTCGTGACCGGGGGTGTCGATGAAGGTGATCAGCCGCTCCGCGCCGTCGAGCTCGGTAGCGACCTGGTAGGCACCGATGTGCTGGGTAATCCCGCCGGCCTCGCCGCCCATCACGTTGGCGTGCCGGATGGTGTCCAGCAGGCGGGTCTTGCCGTGGTCGACGTGACCCATGACGGTGACCACCGGCGGCCGGGACTCGAGGTCGTCTTCGCCGCCAGAATCTTCGCCATAGGACAGGTCGAACGACTTCAACAGCTCCCGGTCCTCGTCCTCGGGGCTGACGACCTGGATCCGGTAGTTCATCTCCTGGCCGAGCAATTCGAGCACGTCATCGGACACCGATTGGGTGGCCGTCACCATCTCGCCGAGGTGGAACAACGCCTGCACCAGGGCCGCGGGGTTAGCATCGATCTTCTCCGCGAAATCGGTGAGCGAGGAGCCACGCCGCAGCCGGATGATCTCGCCGTTGCCGCGGGGCAGCCGGACACCGCCTACCGACGGCGCCTGCATGTTGTCGAATTCCTGGCGCTTCTGGCGCTTGGACTTGCGACCCTTGCGCGCGGGACCACCGGGCCGACCGAAAGCACCGGCTGCGCCACCACGGCCCCGACCACCGGCGCCAGGACGAGCAGGCCCGCCACGGAAACCACCGCCAGCGGGAGCACCACCACCTGACGGGGCACCACCAGGGGCGCCGCCGCCACTACGGAAGCCACCTCCGCCACCACGGCCACCGGGCCCCCCGCGACCAGCGCCTGGACCGCCAGGACCGCCACGACCATCTCCAGCACCAGGTCGGCCCGATCTGCTCGGGCCTGATCCCGGGCTTGGCGGCCGTGGCGGCATCATGCCGGGGTTCGGCCGCGGTCCGCCGCTACCGGGCGACCCGGTGCGGCCGGTTGTCGGGCGGTTGGTGCCACCTGGACGGGGAGGCATGGCGCTGGGGCCTGCTGGACTTGCCGGCGCCGCAGGCCGCTGAGCCGGCGAACGCGGCGGGGCGGAGGCGCCGACGCCGAACGGGTTGTTACCGACCCGCGGCGAACGCGGTCCCGGCTTGGGGAAACGCGGGCGTGGCGCTTCGGGGGCACCACCTTCGTCGGGCCGGGGAGCCGGGCGCGGCTCGGTAGCTGGACTGGACGGCGCCGCCCGATGCTCGGCCGCAGGGCGCGGCGCTTCGGCTGGCACCGGCGGGCGGACCACCGGCTCACTGACCTCAGGAGGCTGCGGTGCACTGCGACGTTCTCCTGGCACCGGTCGCTGCGGCATTCCCGAGGGAGACACCCGTGAAGGCATCCCCGGAAGCCCACTGCCAGGCCTGCCGCCCGGCGCGCTTCCTGGCCTCGTTGCCGGCCCACTACCCGGCTGCGGCTGCGGACGGCGAGCGGGCGACGGTGCCGGGCCCGGCTTGGCGGTGCCTGCGCCGGCGGGCGGCTGGCTACCCGTAGGAGGACGGCCAACCACAGGGCTGCTGGTCGCCGCCCCGTTGGAGTGAGCCGGTTGAGAAGTCTCGGAGGGAAACGAGTCGCGAAGCTTCCGCGCGACGGGTGCCTCCACCGTTGAGGAGGCAGATTTCACATACTCGCCAAGATCGGCGAGCTTCTTGAGTACATCTTTACTGGTGACGCCGAGCTCCTTCGCGAGCTCGTGCACACGGGCCTTGCCTGCCACTGCTCTCCTCACTGGTGGAGCCGGCGGCAATCCCGCTCGACTCCGTTACTAGTCCATGTCCATCGCCGTCAGAGCTTCACGACTGCGGGTACATTTCGGAATCGACCTGCTCTCTGCGTCTAACCACGCGCCCGGGGCGATCCCGGACGGGGCATGTCCGCCGGCGAGCCGGGGACCTACTAGCGTCTCCGAACGGCTTACGTGAGAAAGGCGTGGACCGCAGCGGTGTCGAGCTCAACCCGGGAACGCAACGCCCGCGGGAAGGCCCGGCGCCGCTCGGCCAGACGCAGACACCCGAGATCGGGATGCAGCCATGCGCCCCGGCCGGGATGCCGTCGCCGCGGGTCGGGGACCACGATCCCCTCCACCGCCACCACACGCAGCAATCCGGAAGCCGCCGCCCTGGTCCGGCAACCCACACAAGTCCGGACTGGCTCGGCGGGCCGCTGTTGGCGGCAGTGCCGAACATTGTCCGGGCAGGCGTAGACCGTCCCCCGACGGCGAGCCGTCACGATTCTAGCGTGTCGGTGCGGCCGGCGGAGAACCGGCATTGGTCACTGGTATCTCGGCGCGCGAAGCGCCCGCGGGCGCAGCCGCCGCGGGATCCGCATCGCTTCGGATATCAATCTTCCATCCGGTGAGGCGGGCAGCCAATCTGGCATTCTGCCCCTCTTTACCGATCGCCAGCGAGAGCTGGAAGTCAGGGACAATAACCCGCGCCACCTTGGCGCGGGCGTCAATCACCTGCACTGATACAACCTTCGACGGAGACAGTGCATTCCCCACGAACGTCGCGGGGTCGTCGGAGTAATCAATGATGTCGATCTTCTCCCCACCCAGCTCACTCATGACATTGCGCACCCGCTGGCCCATCGGCCCGATACAGGCACCCTTGGCGTTGACTCCCGGGACGGTAGATCTGACCGCAATCTTGGATCGATGCCCCGCCTCCCTGGCCACCGCCGGGATCTCTACGGTGCCGTCAGCGATCTCGGGAACCTCCAAGGCGAACAGCCGGCGGACCAAGTTGGGGTGCGTGCGGGACAGCGTGATCTGCGGTCCGCGCAATCCCCGGGACACGCCCACCACGTAGCACTTGATTCGCTCGCCGTGCCGGTAAGTCTCCCGCGGTGCCTGCTCTACCGGCGGGATGACGCCCTCTGTCTCGCCGATCTTGACCACCACCACGCCCCGGGCGTTCGCCCTGGCATCGCGTTGCACCACACCGGCCACGATCTCGCCTTCCTTGGCCGAGAACTCGCCGAAGGTCCGCTCGTGCTCGGCGTCACGCAGGCGTTGCAGGATGACTTGCCGGGCCGTGGTCGCCGCGATCCGGCCGAACCCTTCGGGGGTGTCGTCCCATTCCTGGATGACGTTGCCGGCCGCGTCGAGCTCCTGCGCGAGAACCCGGACCAGGCCGGTCTTGCGGTCAACCTCGATGCGGACGTTCGGTTGATGGCCGTCGGTGTGCTTGTACGCGGTGAGCAGCGCCGTCTCGATAGCCTCGAGCACTGTTTCAAAAGAGACGTCCTTGTCGCGTTCAATGGCGCGCAGCGCGGCAATATCGACGTTCACCTTTCCTCCAAATCATGCCGTCGTGCGCCGTCGAGTGCAGCGAGTTCAGCGGCAGGTGGTGGCCGGAATTCCACTTCCACCACCGCCCGGCGCAGCTGCGCATATCGCACTCGGCGAAGGGTTCCCGACGCCAGCAGGATGACTCCGTCGTCATCGCAGTCACCGATGCGGCCGAGCAGTTCCCCACCGTCGACCAGCGAAGCGCGGACCAGCCGTTGCCGGTTGCGCCGCCAATGCCGTGGTGCGGTGAGCGGTCGGTCCACCCCGGGTGAGGTCACCTCGAGCTGGTAGGGCCCGGCGATCAACTCATCGTGCTGGTCCAACGCATGCGATACCGCGCGGCTGACCGTAGCGATGTCGTCGAGGCCCACACCGGCGTCCGAATCGATGATCACCCGGATCAATCGGCGCTGGCCCGCACGCACCTCCTCCAGGTCCTCCAACTCGAACCCGGTGCCGGCCACCACATCGCGCACCACCGACTCGATTGCGGAGTCGGGATTCGCTGGGTGCGCGCTCACCGTGGCCTCCTGGGTTCGCTGTCCTCGTGTCCCGAAGTGTCGTGTGGCGAAGTCCTGCTTACTGACGATGTGGCGATGCGGGTGGCGCCGGTATCGACGCGTCCCGGTCGGGATCACCTAGGGTATCGCGTTGCGGGACCGGCCCGCGCCAAGTGGATCACGGTGCGCAGGCCCACGGCAAATGGCGGCCTGGCAAGATGAGCAACCGTGTTCCAGGCCCGTCCCAGCCGCCGCCAAGCGCTGGCTGCCGGGGCAACCACTGCAGCACTGTTGCTGGCCGGTCCGGCGGCGCTAGCCGGATGCACTGCATCGGCGCCCGGCTCGGAGGGACCCGATCCGCTGGATGCACCCGCCCGGCGGGCCGAGGCTGACGTGGTGCTGGCAGCCGCCGTGGCTGGCGCCCACTCAACGTTGGCCACCGCCGCCAATGCACTGAGCGCCGACCGGGCGGCACATGCCAGAGCACTACGCGCCGAGCTACATCGAGTGCACCCTGATCAAATGCCCTCCAGCACCGCCAAATCGCCGCCGGCCGTCGCACCAGCGGTGAGCTCTGATCCCGCGGCTGCCCAGGCAGCTCTGACCGAGGCGATGCGCGCGGCGCAGGACGAAGCAGCCGAACTGGCGACCACCCTGCCGGGCTATCGAGCAGCCCTGCTGGCGTCGATCGCGGCGTGCTGCGCCACCCACACCGCCGTCCTCGCATGACTCGTCGCCCTTCCAGTCCCCACCCCGGCATGGAGACATATCGGGGTCAGTGGGGCGGCTTCAGGTCCGGTATGCCTCCATATCGAGATCGGGCGCCAGGTGGAGCGGGCCGGCAGGTACCGGTGGCGGCGCTGCAAGGGGCGCTGGCCGCCGAGCATGCCGCGGTGTGGGTTTACGGGGTGGCGGGGGCGTTCATGTCCAGCACGTTGGCGCGCCGGCTTGACGAGGCGGCGACCGCACATCAGGCCCGGCGGGATGCCACCGAGCGGATGCTCATCGACGCAGGCGTGCCCCCGGTCCCCCCGGAACCGGGTTATCTCACTCCCGAGCCGGTCACCGATGCCGCGTCGGCCCTCCGCCTGGTGATCACCGCCGAGACGGACGCAGCTGCGGCGTGGCGGTCAGTGGTAGAACGCAGCCCGGCTGACCCAGATGTGCGCGGAGCCGCCTTGGAGGCGCTGACCGCAGCGGCCGTGCGAGCCACCCGCTGGCGGCAAACCGCGGGAAGCGTCCCGCTGACAGTGCCGTTTCCCGGAACGCCGTAAGGAAGGAACGTCGAGGCGTGCAAACCGAGCAAATTCGCATCCAAACCGGATCCCGGGAACAGGTGTCCGACCTGACGAACCAATGCCGCGCCTTTCTCGACCGGATTCACGCTAGCGATGGCCTGCTACACATATGGGTTCCGCACGCCACGGCGGGCCTCGCTGTGATCGAGACTGGCTCCGGCAGTGAGGCTGACCTGCTCGCTGCCCTCCGCGAATTGCTCCCAGCCGACGATCGGTGGCGTCACCAGCATGGCTCTCCCGGGCACGGCCGAACCCACGTGCTGCCAGCCCTGCTGCCGCCCTACGCCAGCGTCCCAGTGTTTGGCGGGCACCTCGCGCTGGGGACCTGGCAGTCAATCTGCTTGGTAGACGTCAACGTCGACAACCCGACGCGCACCGTGCGGTTGAGCTTCCTGTCCGGCTGAGTTTCTGACCTAGCTACTTGCGACATAACTCCTGCAGATGCGCGACCGCACCGTCCACCGGCACCTCGGTGCGCTCCGCAGTGGCACGGTCTTTGACCTCCACGACACCGGACGCAAGTCCACGGCCAACCACCACGATGGTGGGCACACCGATCAGCTCAGCGTCGGCGAACTTCACGCCCGGGGTGGCCGTGCGATCATCAAGGATGACCCGCACCCCGGCAGAGTCCAGGTCGACCGCCAGCTGCTCACCGGTGGCGCGGACCGTCTCATCCTTACCCGCCACCACGATGTGTACGTCAGCCGGGGCGACCTCGCGGGGCCACACCAGCCCGTGCTGATCATGGCTTTGCTCCGCTATCGCGGCGACCAACCGGGAGACCCCGATGCCGTAACAGCCCATGGTGATGCGGATCGGCTTGCCGTCAGGTCCTAACGCATCCAAGGCGAAGGCATCGGTGTACTTGCGACCGAGCTGGAAGATGTGCCCGATCTCAATCCCGCGGGCAGCAACCAAGGTGCCAGCCCCATCAGGCGACGGGTCGCCGGCACGTACCTCAGCGGCCTCGATCGTGCCATCGGGAATGAAGTCACGGCCGCAGACCAGGTCGACGACGTGGTGGTCAGAGCGGTCGGCGCCGGTGACCCACGCGGTGCCCGGAACCACGCGGGGATCGACGAGGTAACGCACCCCGTGCGCGGCCAGCGCGCCTGGCCCGATGTACCCCTTGACCAGGAACGCATGCGCGGCGAAGTCGGCGTCGTCAAGCAGCGCCACGTCGGCCGGATCCAGCGAAGCCGCCAGCCGTTTCGGGTCCACCTCGCGGTCTCCTGGTATTCCGACGCCGAGCAATTGCCAATCCTGCGCGCCGGGTTGCCGAATCTTGACCATGACGTTCTTCAAGGTGTCCGCAGCCGTGAAGGTCCGGCCTAGACCCGCCTTGTTGAGGTGATCAACTAGCGTGTCGATGGTCGGGGTGCGCGGAGTATGCAGCACCTGGGCAGGTGGCAAGTCCTCGACGGGCCGCGCAGGGGGGGCCGGCGTGATCACCGCTTCCACGTTGGCCGCATAACCCGACTCTGTGCTGCGCACGAAGGTGTCCTCGCCGGTCTCCACCTCGGCGAGGAACTCCTCACTGGCCGAGCCGCCCATCGCACCGGACACCGCGGACACGATCACGTAGCGCAGCCCGAGCCGGTTGAAGATCTTGACATAGGCATCGCGGTGCAGCTGGTAGGAGTGCCGCAGACCCTGGTCGGACAGGTCGAAAGAGTACGAGTCCTTCATCAGAAATTCCCGGCCGCGCAGGATGCCGGCGCGGGGGCGTTCCTCGTCCCGGTACTTCGTCTGGATCTGGTACAGGATTACTGGGTAGTCCTTGTAGGAACTCAATTCGCCCTTGACTGTGAGGGTGAACAGTTCCTCGTGGGTGGGGCCGAGCAGGTAGTCAGCGCCCTTACGGTCGCGCAACCGGAACAGGTTCGCGCCGTATTCCGTCCAACGGCCGGTGGCCTGGTACGGCTCCCGGGGCAGTAACGCAGGAAACAGGATTTCCTGGGCACCGATCGCATCCATCTCCCGGCGTACCACGGCCTCGATATTGCGCAGCACCCGCAAGCCCAGCGGTAGCCAGGAGTAGACCCCGGGAGCGACCCGGCGGACGTACCCGGCACGTACCAGCAGCCTGTGGCTGGGCACCTCGGCGTCCGCCGGATCCTCGCGCAGGGTGCGCAGGAACAGCGTCGACAACCTGGTGATCATGCTTCGGGGACTCCTTGGACAGGCGGATCACGGAGACCGGAGCGTATCTCGCCGCAAGACAAGCCGTCATTCCGGTTGGCGTCCGGCAGGTGATTCCAGGCTACGCGTAACACCGCCGGCCGCAGCCGCGGCTAGCCGTCCACCGATACCGTTTCCCATTTCGAAGAAAGCTCGGGCGCGCCGGCGAGAGTCTGGTACACGACACAGTAGCGCTCGGTCAGGCGCAGGAGAGTATCGAGCTGCTCAGTCGTCGCGGACGTGTCGAGGATGTACCGCAGGCGGATGGCCCGGAAGCCCACGGGCGCTTCCCGGGAGACCGCCAACGTGCCCCGGAAGTCGAGATCGCCCTCGACCTCGATGGTGCCACCAGTGAGCGGGATGTCCAGCGAGGTGGCCACCGCCTGCAGCGTGACGCCAGCACAGGCAGCCAGTGCCTGCAGCAGCATGTCCCCCGAGCACAGCGACAATCCATCGCCACCGGTGGCGGGGTGCAGCCCGGCATCAGCCAGCGCCTGTCCGGTCTGGACCGAGCACGTGATGCCCTCACCGAGACTTGCCTGCGCCTGCAGGGTGACCAGTGCAGCCGCGGCGTCGTCCCGGTACTGCTGCTTGAGCGGGTCCTGAAGAGCCCGTAGCTGCTGACGGTCCATGCCACATGGTGCCATTGCACCGCGGCCAAGGTCTGCCACCCGGTCGCCGGGCATGACACCCAGCCCGCGTAGTGCACCGGCTAGCCGTGCGACGCTACAACTAACCTTCGATCGTGCGCTCGATTCGCCGCAGCGCCTCTTGCAGCAGAGGTAACGACGTGCCGTGGTTGAACCGGACTCGTCCGTGGCCCTGCTCGGCAGGCAAGGCGAAGGTATGTCCCGGGTTCACCGCAAGGCGGCCCCGTTCCAGCAGCAACCGTGCCGGATCGTCACCCAGCCCGGCGCCGCGCAGGTCCAACCAGGCCAGATAACCCGCCTGTCCGGGATGCGCCCTCACCGCAGGGCTCCGCTGCACCCAGCCAGCGAGCTCGGCGCGGGTTTGATCGAGGTGCTGCCGCAACTCGTCGAGCCAGCCACCGTCGTCGGTCCATGCTGCGATGCTGGCGGCAACCCCGGGTACGGACGCTCGCAGCCGCTCGTACTGCGGGACCGCGGTGATGACCTGCGCGGTGGCCGGCTGCGCCTGCAGCAGCGCGCACTTCAAGCCGGGCACATTCCAACCCTTGGAGATGCTGGTGACGGTCACGCAGTGAGCTGCCGCTGATGCTGAGCCGGCGGCGTACGGAGTGAAGGTGAGATCACTGGCGAGCAAGGGGGCGTGCACCTCGTCAGAGATCACGTAAGCGCCTCGCGAGTCAACGATCTCCGAAATGGCCGCCAACTCGTCGGGGCGCAACACCCGTCCGGTGGGGTTGTGTGGATGGCACAGCAGTACCGCGCGGGCGCCCTCACGTAGCGCGTCATCGAGCCGTTGCAGGTCCAATGACCAGCCCTGCGGTCGGTCGAGCAGCGCCCAGGAAACGGCGATGCGGCGCAAGTGCTTGAGCAGAGCAAAAAACGGTGGGTAAGCGGGAGTGAGCAGCACGATGCCGTCGCCCGGTTCGGTCAGCACCCGCAGCGCTGCCTCCAGGCCAGCCATCACGTCGGCTACCGGGCAGGCAAGCGCAGGATCAGGCCGCCACCCCTGGTGTCCCGCTGCCCAGCCGGCGAATGCCTCGGCCAGACCCCCCGGTTCGGCGTAACCCAAGTCTTGAGCGTCGAGCACCCCACGAACCGCCTCAAGGACCGCGGGGGCAAGCGGGAAATCCAGCTCCGCAACCCACGCAGGCAGCACATCGGGTGGGTAACGGGACCACTTCATCGTCCGGCGCGTGCGCAGCACATCGAGATCGAGTGCGTCTAATCCCACCTGCTGTACCTACCCGCAGGAGGCGGTGAGCACCACCGCAGGCCGAAATATTCGCTTGCCCGATACCCGGGTACGGGGCAATGCTGCGCTGGACGACCGAGAGTGCCAGGCCACCCTCGGGCACCTGGGTGCGGGAGGAGGTGACCAGACATGGCTGTCCACGAGGTAGCGCATGTTCAGGTCTTGCCCTCCCACCGCCCTTCCGGCTGATTCCCGGGGGCGCTACCCCAGGAGATCCTCCCGTGTCGCACAACGACCGGCTGCCCGTTCGGCGCAGCCGCTTTGACGACGCCCGCCCGCGGCGGCGACGGTCCCACTTCGACGACGACGTCGAGAACATCGACGACCGGTCGGTAACCCGCGGGCGCAGACCCCAGCCGGCACCACTCCCAGCACCACTCGATGACGTTCCGGTTACCGGCGACCGGTGGTCCACCTGGGACATCGCTCAGCACGGCCCCGCGCCCTACCCGAAGTGGTTGGTGACTGACCTCGCTGCGGTCGATGCCGAGCTCGGCGTGGTCAAGACCGGTAAGGAAGCCGACGTGCACCTGGTGCAGCGGGCCGTGCCCGGCACGTCGCAAAGCTGTCTGCTCGCCGCCAAGCGCTACCGCGCCGCCGAGCACCGGTTGTTCCACCGTGACGCTGCTTACCTGGAAGGCCGGCGGGTGCGCCGATCCCGGGAAACCCGGGCGATGGCCCGGCGCACCGCCTTCGGTCGCGACCTGCTGGCTGGGCAGTGGGCAACAGCTGAGTTCACCGCACTAAGCCGGCTGTGGCGGCTCGGTGCCCCAGTGCCGTACCCGGTGCAGCTCCACGGCACGGAGTTGTTGCTGGAATACCTGGATGAGCCGGATGGTCAGGCAGCGCCTCGCCTAGCCCAGCTGCGTCCGGCGCCAGCGCGGTTGTGCGAATTGTGGGATCAGCTCATCGACGCCCTGATGATCCTCATCGACGAGGGCCTGGCACACGGTGACCTATCCCCGTTCAACCTGCTGGTGCATCGCGGCCGGCTGATGCTCATCGATCTACCACAAGTGGTGGATCTGGTGGCCAACCCGCAAGGGCACGCGTTCCTCGCCCGAGACATCCAGATCGTCACCGACTGGTTCACCGGTCACGGTTTGCCTGCCCAGATCGCCAATGCGGGGCTATCCCGCCTGCAGATCATTCGTGACTGGCCGCCGGTGCCATAGCTGGTGCCGTATCTAGTGTTCGCCGCTCAAGAGACCGGCCACCGGGCCGATCACCGCGACCGCGGGCGGGCGAACTCCGGCGGTGGCGACGCGGTCAGCCACGTCACGCAGCACGCAGCGCACCACGCGCTGGGCGCGTAGGGTGCCGTTGGCGATGACGGCGACCGGGGTGTCCGGCGGCCGGCCGTGGGTGATGAGCGCCTCGGCGAATACGCCGATCCGCTCCACCGCCATGAGCAACACCACGGTGCCGCGCAGCCGCCCAACAGCCGGCCAGTCCACCAGGGAGCCGGGATCGTCCGGGGCTATGTGCCCGGACACGACCACGAACTCGTGGGCCAGTCCGCGATGCGTCACCGGGATCCCAGCCGCTGCCGGCACCGAGATCGCGCTGGTGACGCCGGGTACCACAGTGACCGGCACCCCGGCGGCCGCGCAGGCCTGCACTTCCTCGAAGCCGCGCCCGAAGACGTAGGGGTCACCGCCTTTAAGGCGCACGACGAAACGGCCGGCTCTGGCGTGCTCGACAAGCAGCGTGTTGATCTGGTCCTGGGCCATCGCGCGGCCGTAAGGCACTTTCGCTGCGTCGATCACCGTGACATGCGGGCCGAGTTCGTCGAGCAACTCCCGGGGCGCCAGCCGGTCCGCCAGGACCACCTCGGCTCTGGCCAGCAGCCGGCGGCCCCGTACCGTGATCAGATCCGGATCGCCGGGTCCAGCCCCGACCAGGGCCACCCCTGGTGTGGTGACGCGATCCTCGGCATCCGGCGCGTCGTCAACCGTCCCGGCGCGCAGGGCGTCAACCAGCGCGTCCCGGACAGCGGCGGAGCGGCGCGGGCGGCGCCTGGCCAGCACACCGATGAGCAACCCATCATGTTCTGCCGTGGCAGCGGTAACCGCACTACCTCCGGTCGCATCATCCGCGCGCACGCAGAACACCCGCTGTCGCTGCGCCTCGGCGGCCACTGCAGCGTTGACCGCAGGCTCAGAACTGCACGCCAGGGCGTACCAGGCGCCCTCCAGGTCCCCGTCGGCGTAACGTCGGATGTCCCAGCGAAGCTCTCCCGCCGCGGCCATTGCCTCCACGGCCGGGGTGGCCTCTGGGGCGATGAGCAGCACGTCGGCACCAGCAGCGATCAGCCGCGGCAGCCGCCGCTGCGCGACCGTGCCAGCACCCACTACGACCACCCTGCGCCCGGTGAGATCCAGCCCGACCAGGTATGGGGTCACGGCACGAGTTGCGGGCACAGCAGCGCGTTGACGGCTGCCGCAGTGACTGCCGTGCCGCCCTTGGCGCTGCGATTGGACAATGTCGGCAACCCCGAGCCGCGCAGCGCTTCCTTCGCCGCGGCCGCGTCCACGAACCCGACCGGCAGCCCGATGACCAACACAGGCCGCAGCGATCCCTGCGCAGCGAGGCGGATCAATTCGCGCAGTGCGGTCGGCGCATTGCCGATCGCCCACACCGCGCCATGGCCGTGATGTGACGCGGCGACGCGGATGCCGGCCGCAGAACGCGTCAGGCCTGGCATGGGTGTCGGTGCCAGATCGAGCGCGATCACCGATTCCCGTGAGCTGATACCGGCGGCAAGCATCCGGACATCAACCACCAACGGTGCCCCCATGGCCAGCGCCTGCTGCCCGGCGCGCAAGGCGTCCTCGTCGCAGCACAGATCCGTCGCATAGGAAATGTCCGCGCTCGCGTGAATCACTCGCTCGGTCACTGCACGGGTGATCGGCGGTAGCCGCGAGGTATCCACGTGAGAACGCAGAATGCGGTATGACTCCGCCTCAATCGGGTGCACGGCCCGCACCATGTCGTCTGCTGTCCCCTCCTGTCACAGTTGTCTGGAGACCCTTGGGATGGCGTACACCTTGCTCCATCACCAGTCACAATGGTGCTGCATGCCGGTGGCGGTCCGAACGGAGACCCGAATGAACATCGATGATCACGATGATGATCTTGCCACCCAGTACGTGCTGGCCCGACGACTGCGACCGGACCTCGAAGGCGAGGAGCTCGCCCGCCTGATCGTGTCCCGACTCGACGACGATCAGCTGCTGGACCTGGCCGAAGACGCACTACCCTGGGCGCCGCACCCGACCGATCGCCGAGAATTAGCGCTGCGCTACGTACAAAATTTTGTACTCGCTATGGAGAGCGACCCAGACGGCGAGTAATCTTTGCTCCCCTCCACATCGCAAGTGGCACGATACGGTTATGCAGCCTGGGAGTGACCGGTTTCATACTGGTTGGCGGTGGCCAACGCTGGTCGGGTTAGGCGCCGCCTTAGTTCTTATGCCGGTCGGCCAGCCGTCCCGGGAGCTTCGCATCCCTATGCCGGTCGCCTGGTACGGCAGCTCGAAACCCGTGGTGGTATTCGGCAGCGGCACGCTCACCATGCCGAACTCCACCTCGAGGGCCATCACGTACGACCCCGATCTGGCGCCGATCGGAGCCGCGATGACAGCCACCATCATCCCGACCTCGGAAGGATCCAGGGCGCAGCTCACCGTGCTCGGCCTGCTGCCCAACCGCAGCTACGCGGTAGCCGCGTACAACAATCGGTGCGGGCCCACCGCGGGTGCATCCGGCGTACGTTTCCAGAATCACCCCGATCCGGCTGCGACGCCGTCAGCGCCATCGATCAATCCGCGTTACGCCAATCCGGACAACGAGATCTGGCTCGATGTTCGGACCGACGCCTCCGGAGCGGGCACCGGAGCCACCACCGTCCCGTTCGTCCTGACCGACCGGGTGCCAGGTTCGATCGTGGTACACGACCAGACGCACACCCCGGAAAATGCCGCGCAGGCAGGAAACCTCGGTGCCCGCATCGCTTGCCTCACGCTATCCCGGCGGTGACGGACGCCGTTGACCCATCCCAACCCCAAGCAGTGGGCGCACCCCACGCTGCGAGAGGTGATGGCCTGATGCAGCCGGCCACCGGATTGATCTCGTTCGTAGGCGCCGGACCCGGCGCGCCGGACCTCATCACCATCCGCGGCGCGAACCGGCTAGCCGAGGCGGATGTGGTGATCTGGGCGTCGTCGCTCGTACCCGCCGAGGTGTTGCAGCACTGCCGCGATGGTGCCGAAGTTCATGACTCGGCGGGCATGACGCTCGAGGACGTGCTCGCGGTGTACGCGGCGCACCCAGACGCCAGGATTGTCCGGCTGCATTCGGGTGATGTCTCGCTGTACTCGGCGCTGACCGAGCAGCTGTCCTGGTGCCGCGAACATCACCGCAGCTTCGAGATCGTGCCCGGCGTCGGCTCGCTGGCCGCCGCCGCGGCGAGTGCGGAGGTAGAGCTCACGGTGCCCGGCGTAGTGCAAAGTGTTGTCCTCACCCGGCTCGGTGGCGGCCGGGCCGCGGCATCAATGCCTCCCGGGGAAAGTGTCGCCGGCTTCGCACGCCACGCCACGACCATGGCCATCTATCTGTCCGCGGGGCGCCCAGGTCCTTTACGCCAGGAACTGCTGGCCGGCTACCCACCGCAGACTCCCGCCATCATCATCGCGAAGGCCAGCTGGCCGGACGAGATCGTCATGAGCACGACGGTCGACGGGCTCGCCGAAGCACTGGGCGCCTCCGGCATCCGCACTGCTGCGTTGGTGCTTGTGGGTCCGGCCCTGGCCAGCGCTGGATGCCGAAGCCGGCTCTACGATCCCACCTACTCGCACGGCTGCCGCCGCCGGTCAAGCCCGGGCAGTACCGTAGGACGGCCCATCCCCCCAGAAAGGCGCAAGTCACCGTAACCAAACCTGTTGCCCGACCGACGGAAGTGCCGTGAATTGCGACTAGCGGCACGATTCAACAGTCTCACGAGAAGCTCTCTGCACAATCATGTACCACCGTGCGTCAATTTTCCCTTACCGATTTCAGTTCTCTCACGCTTCGTTTTAGCGTTCCCGTATATGCGCTCTGCCGCAAATTCACACGCATGGGAAGTTCGTGACTAGACTTTGCGCAATGGTTGGCTTGCTGGATCAGGTGCCGGGGAGCTCCGCGACCCCGTGTGACGCAGCGGTCGTGCGGCTACCGTGACGGGCACGCTTGCTGTCGTCGGTCTGGGGCCAGGCGGTGCTGCCCATCGCACCCGAGCCGCTGAGGACGCCGTCCGGGACGCCCAGGTTGTCCTGGGATACCAGGCTTACCTGATGGCCTGCGCGGATCTCACCGGCCCACACCAATGCGTGCTATCCAGCGGTATCGGCGCAGAGCAGCAACGCGCCGAGGATGCCGTACGTGCCGCAGCCGGCGGAGCTCGGGTGGCATTGGTGTCTTCCGGTGACGCCGGGATCTACGGCATGGCTTCGTTGGCGCTGACGACGGTTGCCGCGCTGCCGCCGGCGCAGCGACCCGCAGTTCAGGTCGTGCCTGGTATCACGGCGGCTGTTGCGGCCGCAGCGCTGCTCGGCGCGCCCTTGGCCCGCGATTTCGCCTGCTTGACCCTGTCCGATGCGCTCGCGCCTTGGGAGGCGGTCGAAGCGCGGCTGCGCGCGGTGGCTGCCGCTGACCTGGTACTGGCCTTGTACAACCCCCGCTCCCGGGGACGTTCGTGGCAGCTAGGCCGGGCACGCGAGGTGCTGGTCGAATACCGGCCGGGTGACACCCCGGTCGGGCTGGTCACCGACGCGGGGCGAGACAGTACACAGGTGGAGCTGACCACGCTGGCCACGCTGGACCCGGCCCAAGCCGGGATGCACACCGTCGTGATCGTCGGCGGCACAAGCACCAACCGGCTTGGCGACTGGCTGGTGACGGCACGGTCTCTCGGAGCCTTATGAGGACCGAAGTGGTTGGTCCCGCGGAGGCGGCATTGTGACCGCCGACGTACTTGGTCCCGCGGAGGCGGCATTGTGACCGTGCATTTGGTCGGGGCCGGGCCCGGGGATCCGCAGCTGCTCACCCGCCGGGGTGCCGCATTGCTGGCCGCCGCCGAGCACGTGGTGTACGACCGCGCTTCCATGGCGGAGATTCTGGCGCTTGCCCCTGGCGCTACCAAGCACTGCGTTGGCAAGCAAGGCACCACCCCCGCACCATCACAGGACGAGATCAACGCCCTGCTCATCGAACTCGGTAAGACCGGCGCCTGCGTGGTGCGGTTGAAATCCGGCGACCCGTTCGTGGTGTCCCGCGGCGGCGAGGAGGCGGTGGCCTTGGCCGACGCCGGGGTGGCCGTCGACGTGGTGCCAGGGGTGTCCGCCGCGATAGCCGCGCCGGCCGCGGCAGGGATTCCGGTGATGGTGCGCCAGCACGTCCGTACGCTGACGGTGGTCGCCGGTAACGACGGCGTCGACGAGGTGGACTGGACGGCGGTGGCGCGCCTGGGTGGCACGGTGGTGCTGTTGACCGGGCGCGCAGCGCTGCACCGGGTGATCGCAGCCCTGCGAGCAGGCGGGATGTCACCCACCACCCCGGTGGCCGCAATCAGCGCCGCCACCCGCCCGCGGCAGCGCACTGCCCGCGGCACCCTGGCCCAGCCCCCCTCGGCTCGGCTGCCCGCGCCGTTGACCATCGTGATCGGCGACGTTGCAGCGTTGGACGTCGCCGCCTTGACGGCTGAGGTGCGCTGTGCGCATTCCTGACCACGTCCAACCGGCATCATGAGCACGACACACCAAGGGTTGCTCATCCCTGCCGACACGCCGGTGCACCGGTTGGCGCCACAGTGCAAGGTGGCGGCCAGCACGCTGTTCGTGCTGGCCGTGGCGTGTACACCGGCTGGCGTGTACCGGCCGTATCTGTGGGATCTGCTGCTCCTTGCCGCGGTTGCCGCACTAGCCCGGCTGTCACCGTTGATCATGATGCGTCGAATGCTGGTGGAGGTGCCGTTCCTGCTGTTCGTGGTGGCACTGCCGGTCCTCGGCGGGCCACCACGGCTGACGATGCTCGGGATCGCCTTGTCTGTGCCGGGGCTGCAGGCGGCGGCGACTATCGCGCTCAAGGCGACCTTCGGGCTACTCGCCACGTCGATCCTGGCCGCGACCACGCCGCTGCCGGACATCGTCACCGGGCTGGAGCGGCTGCGGGTACCGCGGGTGTTCACCGCGGTGGCCGCGTTCATGGTCCGCTATCTCGAGGTGCTGGCTGCAGAGCTGGCGCGGATGCGTACCGCGGCGCTGTGCCGGGGTGCCCAGCCACGCGGGTTATGGCAAGTCCGCGAGGTGACAGCCGGGCTGGGTGCGCTCCTCGCCCGCTCCTTCCAGCGCGGCGAACGGGTGTATCTCGCGATGGCGTCCCGCGGGTACACCGGAACATTGCCGAGTGCGCTGATCAGTGCTGCTGCGCCGCGCCGCGCGTGGGTAGGTGCGTTGGCCGTGCCAGCGCTTGCTGCGATCGGGTTGGCGTTGGCGTGAACCGAGCCATGCTGGTGGTGGGACACGGCAGCCGGGATGCGGACGGCGTGGATGAGTTCTGGGCGTTGGCTGCGACGATCCGGGCCGCAGCAGGGGAGCTGCTCACCGGATTCGGGTTTATCGAGCTAGCCTCACCTACCGTCGATGAGGCCATCGATGACCTGGTAACTCGCGGCGCCACGGACATCGTCAGCGTGCCGCTGGTACTGCTGGCCGCTGGGCATTTGAAAAACGACGGTCCGGCCGCGCTGGCCCGGGCCCGTGCCCGGCATCCACACGTGCAGTTCGGCCTGGCCCGCGACTTGGGCATCGAACCGTACGTCCTGGAGGTCGCTGCGGACCGGATCCGGGATGCGGCCGGTGACGCCGATTCGGAGAAGCTGGGAGTGGCACTGATCGGCCGAGGGTGCAGCGACCCGGACGCCTGTGCCGACCTGTGGAAGATCAGCCGGTTGCTCGCCGATAGCCGCGGGTTGGGCACCATTGAGCCCGGGTTCGTCTCCGTGGCCACCCCATCGGTGCCTGAGACGCTGGAACGGCTGCGGCTGCTCGGCGCCGCAACGGTCGTGGTCGCGCCCTTCTTCCTGTTCCCGGGTGTGCTGTTGAACCGGATCTATACCCAGGCCGGCGCCTGGGCTCGTGACCATCCCGAGATAGAGGTCCGGACCGCCGAGCATTTCGGCCCGGATCCGCGGCTGGCCCGGATTGTGCTGGAGCGCTACCGGGAAGCGCGTACCGGCGACGTGCGGATGAATTGCGACTTGTGCGCTTACCGCGTGCAGCTGCCGGGCTACGAGTCCAAGGTCGGCACTCCGGTCTCCCTGACCCCGCACGGTGATGGCCCGGCCACTGGCTCCCGGCGGGCTCGCCGGGCCACCCGGGTGCCCACTCCGGCACAGCCGATCCGGCGTGGCCGGTTCATCGGCTCGTCCACGGCCTCCCGCCGGGCAGGTGACCACGCCGCAATCGAAATGCGTGACATCGACTTCAGCTACCCGGATGGCCGCCAAGCGCTGTCCGGGGTCTCGCTGCGGGTGGAACCCGGTGAGCGGGTCGCCTTGCTCGGCCCGAACGGTGCTGGCAAGACGTCCCTGGTGCTGCAGCTCAACGGAGTGCTCACGCCGTCAGCCGGCTCGGTTTTCATCGGCGGTCTTCAAGTCCAGCGGGGCACGTTGACTGAGGTGCGCAGGCGGGTAGGCGTCGTGTTCCAGGACCCCGATGATCAGCTGTTCACGCCGACGGTGGGACGTGACGTGGCATTCGGACCTGCCCATCTGGGGTTATCGGGTGATGAGTTGCAGTCCCGGGTCACCGAGGCGCTGTCGTACGTCGGTCTGGTCGACGCCGCCGATCGTGCACCACACCGGCTGTCTGTGGGCGAGCGACGGCGGGCCGCGGTGGCCACGGTGCTGGCCATGCATCCTGAGGTACTCGTACTCGACGAGCCCACCGCCAACCTCGATCCGGCCGCGCGGCGGGAGTTCGCCGATCTGATCAAGCGCTTGGGCATGACAACCCTGCTGGTCACTCATGATCTGCCATACGCGCTGGAACTGTGCCCGCGCGCGCTGGTCATCGACCACGGTCAGATCGTCGCTGACGGGCCCACTCGGGAAGTGCTCGCCGACCCGGGCTTCATGAGCGCCCACCGTCTGGAACTCCCCGCCGGCTTCAACCCCCTGGGCACCTGAACGCTCTCTCCTACCGCCGTCTGGATGCAGACTGCTGTTTTTTCGGGCCGATACCAGCAGTCTGCATCCAGACTGCTGGTAGCCGGTGAGGGCGTGGTGGTAGCGATCTGACAGCGCGCTGAGAGCGGCCTGCGGCACCGTGAGCCCACCTGAGTTTTCGGAGGTGGATGATGACCATCGCGACAGAGTCCGCTACGTCACGGCGTGACGCGCTGGGTGAGCGGCTATTCGCAAGCCTGCTAGGCGGGATGGAGCTGCTGGCTGTTCAGCTCGGTATCCGGTTAGGCCTGTACACCGCGCTCCGTGACAACGGCGCCACAACGGCCGGCGCGCTGGCGGTGACAGCGGGTATTGACCAGCGGTATGCGCAGGAATGGCTCGAGCAGCATGCGGTGACCGGGATACTCGAAGTCGCCGTGGAGTGTGACGACCCCGCCGAGCGCGCCTACGCCTTGCCCACCGGCCACGCAGAGGCTCTGCTCGATCCGGACAGCCCGGGCTATGCCGCAGCCATGGCGCCTGGGCTAGTCGGATTGGCCAAGACGCTGGACGCGGTCGCCGCGGCCTACCGTACGGGGGCGGGGGTGGCGTACGAGCGGTATGGCGCGGAAGTCCGGGACTGCATTGCCGGGCTTAACCGGCCGATGTTCGCCAACGATCTCGCGAAGGAATGGCTGGCCTGCCTGCCAGATCTGCAGGCGCGCCTGCTGGCCGGCACACCGGCGCGAGTGCTGGACGTCGCCTGCGGCACCGGCTGGTCGGCGATCTCATTCGCCCGCGCTTACCCGCAGGTGACCGTGACCGGCATCGACCTCGACACCGCCTCGATTGACCAGGCCCGGTGCAACGCCGCGGAGTCGGGGGTGGCAGACCGCGTCCGGTTCGAGACCGCTGATGCGATTACGGCGGTCACCGAGGGCGGCTATCACCTGGCCATGCTGTTCGAGGCACTCCACGACATGGGTGATCCGGTCGGCGTGTTGCGCCAGGTGCGTTCGGCGCTGGCTGGGGGCGCCCCACTGCTCGTGGCTGATGAGCGGGTTGCCGATACCTTCACCGCTCCTGGTGACGAGGTGGAGCGCCTGAACTACGCATGGAGCGTGTTGCACTGCCTGCCGGCGACCCGTGCCACATCACCGGTGATTGCCAACGGCACTGTGCTGCGCTCACCGACGGTGCGACAGTGGGCAGGTGAAGCCGGCTTCTCGCGCGTCGAGGAGCTGCCGATCGCGAACGACTTCTGGCGTTTCTACCGGTTGGAGGACTGACCGGCCCGCGTGATGCACATCCGGATCCTGGGTACCGTGGAACTCGCCTGCTGCGGCGGGCAGCTCACGCTGCGGCATTCGCCCAGGATCCGGCGGCTGCTCGCGTTGCTCGTGGTCGAGGCAGGCAACGTCGTGTCGGTCGACCGGCTCGCTGATGTCCTGTGGGGCACCCAGCAGCCGGCCGACCCGACAAGTGCCGTGCACAACCTGGTATCCCGGCTGCGTGGCATGATCCGGTCCGCCGGCTGTGAACAGGCCGTCGGGATCGTCACCCGCCCACCTGGCTACCTGGTGGAGGTGGCCGACGGCCAGCTCGACAGCGCCGAATTCACTCGGCTTGTCGATCAAGCTCGAGAGCACCTCGGCGCGGCGCCCGCGGTCGCCGCCGCATTGCTGGACGAAGCGTTGGCGCTGTGGCGAGGACCTGCCTACGCGGAGTTCGCCGACGAGGAGTTCGCCCGCGCGCAGGCGTGCCGGCTCGAGGAGCTCAAGATGGGCGCCACGGCAGATCGCGTCGACGCGGCACTGGCGCTGGGCCGCCCCGACGAGGCGATCGGCCTGCTCGAGCCGTTGCTGGCCGCGCAGCCCATCGGCCATCGCCCCCGCAGCCTGCACATGCTCGCCTTGCACCAGGCAGGACGGGCGGCCGAAGCTCTGGAGTCCTTCCGCCACTACCGCGACATGCTTGCCGACGAGCTCGGGCTCGATCCTCCTGACGAGCTGCGCGACCTTGAAGCGGCGATCCTGCGCCAGGACCAAGCTGTCGCCACGGTCGAGCCGCTACGCCGGCCAACCAACCTTCCCCACCAGCTCACCGAGCTTATTGGCCGGTTCACCGATACGAAGCGGGTTGCCGAGGCCATCCAGCAAGCCCGGCTCGTCACGCTGACCGGAGTCGGAGGGGTGGGTAAGACACGGCTGGCTTTGCATGTCGCCGCGGAACTCTCCGGCAGTTATCCCGACGGCGTTTGGTTGTGTGAACTGGCTCCGGCCACAGCCGAGGCGGTGCCCGATGTGCTGGCCGGCGTGCTCGGCGTGATTCAGCGTCAGGCGGTTTCCGTCATCCCCGCGCTGGTGGACTACTTACGGACTAAGCAACTGCTGATCATGCTCGACAATTGCGAGCACGTTGCCGCCGCAGCGGCCGAGCTGTCCGAGTCGCTGCTCCGCGGCTGCCCCGCGGTGCGGATCCTGGCCACCAGCAGGGAACCGCTGGGCATTGACGGCGAGCACGTGCTGCCGGTCGCGCCATTGCAAACCAGTGACGCGATCACCTTGTTTGTCCAGCGCGCCACCGCAGCGTCGCCGTCATTCGCCTTGACCGAGGCGAACGCGGTGGACGTCGCCGAGGTCTGCCGCCGGCTCGACGGCCTGCCTCTCGCCCTAGAGCTGGTGGCACCCAAGGTCCGGTCGCTGTCGGCCCGGGACATCGTGACGAGGCTTGACCGCAGGCTGCATTTCGTCCGGACCGCTGGCCGGATCCGGGATCAGCGCCACCGCACATTGCGGGCCGTCGTGGACTGGTCATACCAGCTGCTGGACGCGCAGCACCGGCAGGTTTTCGACCGGCTCAGCGTGTTCGCCGGGTCGTTCACCATCGCGGCCGCGCAGCGGGTGGCCGGCGGGGGCCTCGACCCGGATGACGTCGCCGAGATCGTCGCCGGACTCGTGGACCGTTCCATGCTCAGCGCGCAGATCGATGAACCACCGACGCGGTACACCATGTTGGACACCCTGCGCCACTACGGGCGGGAGCGGCTGGACGAAACCGGCTGTGCGATGTCCGCCAGGCTGGACCACGCCCGCTACCACGTGGAGCTGGCCGAGGCCGCATCCACCGGCCTGACGGGTCCCGACCCGGGGACCTGGAGCCAGGCGATCGACAGCCACCTTGATGACCTGCGCGCCGCCTACCGTTGGTCGTTGCGGCATGAGCCTGACCTGGCGATGCGGTTGGCGGCGGCGCTGTACTGGTACGTCGAGCCTGGTTCGTCCTCCGAGATCGCGTTGTGGGCGCAAGCGGCGGCTGCCGAGGCCGGGGCGTCGCATCCACTCGTGCCCCAGGTGCTCGGGGTGGCTGCACTGGGGGCCAGCAAACGAGGTGACCTGTCGGGAGCCATCGAGCTTGCCAACCGCGCACTAGCCGCCAGCGCGGAGACAGACCCGATCCGCCGGTATGCGGTGTATGTCCTCGGTGACGTCGCACTGTTCCAGGGCCGTCTCGATGAGGCCAGCGGGTTCTATCACGAGGTCGTCCGCTTGGCCGAAGCCGCCGGGGACTCCTACTTCAGCGCTTTTGCCATGGTGGCCGGCGCGCTACCGCTGGCGTACCGATCCGACCGCGCAAGCGCAGTGGAAGCCGCCCGGCGAGCGCGCTCCGCCGCGATGACCACAGCCAATCCCTATGTCATGGGGTGGGCTGACTACACCCTCGGTGAGGCACTGGCCGGTGTCAATCCAGATGAAGCGATCATCGCCATTGATGCCGCTCTGGCCAGGTCCAGGGCCACCCGTAACCGATTCTTGGCCGGTGTCGCGCTGGTCTCTGCCGCCTCGATGCGGGCGCGCCACGGGGATGCACTCGCCGCGCTACCGCTGTTCGGCCAGGTCATCGAACACTGGCAGCGCGCTGGTAACTGGACTCAACAGTGGATCACAATCCGGAACCTGATCGAGCTGTTTGCCCGCATGAGTGTCGATGAGGCAGCGGCTGTTCTGTGCGGTGCCTTGGATGTCAGCCGCACTGCACCGGGTCTGTTCGGCGCCGACGCACAGCGGTTAACCAGTACCAAAGCGACGTTGCGCGACCGCCTGGGTGATCCGCAGTACCGGCGCTGCTACGCCCGGGGTGCGGCGATGACAGACGACGCTGCGGTGGCCTTCGCCGCAACCGAGATCGCCCGATGTCTGAGATAACGGCTCTCCCCGGCCGCAGTCTGGATGCAGACTGCTGTTATTTCGGGTGTTATTTCGGGCTCTGTAACAGCAGTCTGCATCCAGACTGCGCGTGGGGGGTTAGAGGTCGCGCAGGGTGATCGCGTCGGTGGGGCAGATCTCGACGCACTCCCCGCAGGAGGTGCAGCGGACCGCGATCACTGCTGGGCGCTGCGGGGCGGCGCGCAGGGCGTGCTCTGGGCAGGTGCGCAGGCAAGCGCCGCATGCGGTGCACGTCGAGCTGATCCACAGCGGATGCAGCGCGGCGACTGCGACGGTGACCTGATCACCTCGCTGTTTGGGCACGATGAGCGAACCACCGCCCAAGTCGCGGGCGGCAAGCAGGGCAGCAGCTTCGGCGACGCTGCGGGTGCCGACGTGGTGCCGGACGGAGTCGCTGGGGTGTGGCACCTCGACGGTGTCGAGCTCATCGGCGGGATAGCAGTGCAGCGGCGCACCGTGTGTCCGGATCACCGTGAGCAACCCGGGCTCATCACGGCGACGGTCGACAGTGGCGAACGCGGTGATCGCCGCCAGGTCCGGCACCGCGTGCCGCAGCGCCGACCACACCGCCGCTGCATGCACCCCGCGGGATGATCCGAATCCCACCACCAGAGCAATGGCTCGACCTTGCGAGCAGCTCTGGCGCTTCATCGGCTGCCCCAGAGCACGATCACCGGGTTTGTGGCCGACAGTCGCACTGAACCGTCGGGCAGCTCGGCAAACCTGGACGCGGCCAGCTGCACACCGTCGACGAGATGACCTGCCTCCCGCAGCGCTGCCCGGCACGGTGCGACCCGATCCAGTCCGACCACTGCGACGACGACGCGCGGCGCAGCTTGCGCCGCGGCCCGCACGACGTCCGGTCCTCCCCCTCCGACGAACACCGCGTCAGGTTCCGGAAGCTGGTCGAGGACCGCTGGTGCGTGGCCTTCGACCACCCGGATGTCCACGCCATGCGTGTGCGCGTTGGCGGCCAGCCGCGCGCACTGGCCGGGATCGCGCTCGACGGCGATGACGGCTGCCCCGAGCCGGGCGCATTCCACCCCCACCGAGCCGCAGCCGGCGCCTACATCCCACACCAACCGTCCCGGTCCTGGCGCCAGCCGGGCCAGGGCCAACGCCCGGACCTCGGATTTGGTGATCAGCCCCGCCCGGTGGGAAAACTCTGCCTCGGCCAGCGCCCAACCGGTCGCGGGGGGCACCGGTTCACCGCCGGCAATCCAGCTCCGCGGCGGTACCGCGTTGTCATCAGCCAGGCACAACACCAGATGCGGATCGCGCACTGGGCCGCCGTGGTAAGGGCGCACCCGTTCATCGGGGCCACCGAGGTCCTCGGCGACCAGCACGGTCCGCCGCCAGCCGGCTAATCCGGCCCTGATCTGGGCGGCACCCGCCTTCGGCCCGGTCAGCACCGCGACCGCTGGGCGTGCCCGGCAGACGTTGAGCGCCCGGCGCAGTAATCGCCCGTGCGCCGAGACGACAGCGGCGTCATCCCACGACCGGCCCAGCAGCGCGAATGCCTGGGCAACGGTGGATCGGGCCGGTAGCACCACGGGTCGCAGGCCGCGCGACCGCAGCAGCCGCACGATGCCAAAGAACCCCGGATCGCCGCTGGCCAGCACCACGGCCGGGGACGTGCTGGGCAGCTCGTCTAGCTGGGTCGGGCCCAGTACCTGGGCCACCGCCGGCACCGGCACGGCGGCGAGCTGGTGCGGTGCGCCGACCACGACTGTCGCACCGGCCAGCGCCTGAGCCGCACCGGGCGGCAGCGCCCCGCCGTCCAGGCCGACGACGGTAATGGTCACTGCACCCAGTCCGGCTCGGTCGCGGCGACCACGCGCAGCCCGGTGAAGTCGACCATGGCCACCTTCGCAGGCAGCTCGGTACCGACCTCGGCGGTGAACCGGTGCAGCGTGTCAGCGACCCGGGCACAGATGTCATCCCCGCAGGACCGCAGCAACCCAGCAGCCTCCCAGATCTCGTAGGCGCGCCGGGCGGTGGGAGCGCTCCGGATCTCCGCTACGTCTTCGGAGCACCCGCCGTGCGCGGCAGTGATCTCGGCCAGCAGACCGGTATCCACCTTGGACCGGGTGTAGTGGGTCATCAAGACCCCGGAGGCCAGCTTGGTCAGCTTGCCGATCATGCCGACGAACACGACCTCGGCCAATCCATGCTCGACCGCGCGGCGCAGCGCGGCTCCGGTGAAGTCACCGACCTCTACGAAGGCCACTTCGGGCAGGCGCGGCAGCAGGGCCATCGCACCCCGCTCGGTGCGCCCACCGGTCGCCAAAACCAGGGTGGTGACGTTCTGCGCGGCCATCACCGCAACCGCTTGCTCCACCGAGGCGCGCCAGGAAGCGGTGGAGAAGGGGCGGACAATCCCCGTGGTGCCCAGAATCGAGATGCCGCCCTCGATGCCCAGGCGGCGGTTGGTGGTCTTGCGGGCCATCCGCTCCCCGCCAGGCACGCTGATCGTGACGTCGACGCCCCGCCCGCCGGACGCCTCGTACACCGCATCAGTGATCATCTGGCGGGGCACCGGGTTGATCGCCGGTTCGCCCACCGGCAGCCCCAGTCCGGGCAGGGTCACCACCCCCACTCCCTCGCCACGGTGCAGCACGACCTCGCTGTCGTCGCGCCAGCTGGCGGTGACAGTCAGGTGCGCGCCATGGGTCACATCCGGGTCGTCGCCAGCATCTTTGACCACCACCGCGGTGGTGGTCCGGCCCTGGCGACGTAGTGAGTGCACGGGAAATTCGTACCGCTCGCCCGAAGGGAAGGGAATGCTCACGACCCGCACCAGGGTGCCACTCAGAGCCGCCACGGCAGCCTTGGCCGCAGCAGCTGAGCAGGCACCGGTGCTAAACCCGGTACGCAGCGCCTTCGGCCGCATCTTCGCCGTACGCGGCAGATCCGGCTCGCGCAGCGGTGGCCCGGTCACAGCTGCGCTCCCCGGCCGCCGCGCGGCGGCAGGACCACCACCGTCGACAGGTAACCCGCGGTGTGGGTGTGCGCCAGCGGGGTGATCCGCTCGTGGGGGGTGCCCAGGTGCTCGGCGCACCAGGCGCGGTCCAGCGCACCGGCAGCAGCGACTCGCTCCCGCAGCTGCGCCAGCCGGCGCCCGCCCTTGTAGGCGATGACTGCCCCACCGCGGGCCAGCGCGTCATCCAACGTCTCGAGGTCCCGAGTCAGCGGCAGCAGGGTCAGCGGTTCGGCACCCTCGACCAGGGTGAGGCCAACGGCGCTGGCGGCAGCTTGCATCGCGGTGATGCCCGGGACGGTGCGGATCTGCACACCGGGCAGCAGCTCGCGGACGGTCTGGGCGAGGTAGCCGAAGGTGGAGTACATCGACGGGTCACCGAGCGTGGCGAAGGCGGCGCTCCCGGCGTGCTCGCGCAGGTATGCCACCAGGCGGGTGGCCGCCGCATCCCAGCAGTCGTGGCGCCGGCGCTGCGGACCGTCGACGCCGTCGTTGAGGGCGAACACCAACCGTTCGATACGGTCATGCGTCAGGTGCGCCCGTACCACGGCTTCCGCCCGGCCCGGCGTGTCGGGCGCCATCACCGGCACGAACACCCGCCCCGCGGCGGACAGCTCGCGCACGGCCGCGACGGTCAGCAGGTCCGGATCCCCGGGACCTACCCCGATACCGATCAGCTCCACCGTCACGGCGTGCCCTTCGCGCAGCTTGCTACGAAGCGTGCCACCGCAGCCGGATGCGCTGCTGGGTGGGTGTGCAGGAACGACGCGTGCACCCCGCCTTTAACGAAGCCTTCGGGCGGCGCACCCCTCCACCCCCAGGCCGGTTCGCCAGCGCGGGGCGTGACGGTGGTGCGGTGGAATTCGTGGCCGCTGACCCGGTCACCCTCACGGTGCAGCACCGAGCCGCGCAACGCGACGGCGTCGCGGTAGCCAAGTACCAGCTGCCCTGTCATCGACGCCTGAGCGTCGAGCACCCCGCACATCGGGGCACCATCCACCGAGCGGCATAGATACAGCAGCCCACCGCATTCGGCGTGCACCGGGGCGCCACAGCGAACCAGAGCGTGAATTTCGGCGCGCAGCGCCACATTGGCCGACAGCTCCTCGGTGTGACACTCCGGGAACCCGCCAGGTAACACCATGCCCGCCGCACCGGGTGGCAACGACTCGTCACGTAGCGGGTCGAAGACCGCGATGGTGGCACCGGCGGCGGCGAGGAGATCAGCGTGCTCGGCGTAGCCGAAAGTGAATGCTGGTCCCCCGGCCATCGCCACGACCGGTTCCCCGGCTGTCCGGGTGACCTCAGCCTCGGCCTCCCAGCGCGGCGTTGACGGCGCGGGCGCGGCGAGGGACAGCACAGCGTCCAGATCCACCTGTGCGGCCACCGCGTCGGCCCAGCGTGCTACCACACCCGCTGCTGCGGCGTGCTCGGCAGCGGTGACCAGTCCCAGATGCCGTGACGGCACTGCGAGCGCGTCGTCGCGCCGCAGTGCACCCAGCACCGGTAGACCCACCTCCGCGCACGCGTCCCGGCAAGTTTGCTCGTGGCGTGCTGAGCCGACCTGGTTGAGCACCACCCCGGCGATCCAGACGCTCGCGTCGAACGATCGGAACCCGTGCAGCAGCGCCGCGAGGCTGCGGCCCTGCCCGCGCACGTCAACGACCAGCAGGACGGGAGCCGCCAGGAGGGCTGCGACGTGCGCGGTGGATCCGTGACCAGCAGTGCCGGCGCGGCCGTCGAACAGCCCCATCACGCCCTCGACGACCGCGACCTGTGCCGCGGTTGCGCCGTGGGCGGCCAGCGGCGCGATGCGCTGGGCGCCCACCAGCACGGGGTCGAGGTTGCGGCCCGGGCGCCCGGTAGCCAGCGCATGGTAGCCCGGATCGATGTAATCCGGGCCAACTTTGAACGCAGCCACGGTGGTGCCCCGGCGGCGCAGCGCAGCCATCAACCCGGTGGCGACGGTGGTCTTGCCGGAGCCGGAAGCCGGGGCGGAGATGAGTACCCGTGAGTGCCGCGTCACCACTCAATACCCCGTTGGCCTTTCTGGCCGACATCCATCGGGTGTTTGATCTTGGTCATCTCTACCACCAGGTCGGCCGCGTCGAGCAGCGCCTGCGGCGCGTTGCGGCCAGTGATCACGACGTGCTGCCTGCCGGGCCGATCAGCAAGGGTGGTCAGCACCTCGGTGGTGTCCACCCAATCCCAGTGCAGGCAATAGGTGAATTCGTCGAGCACGTACAGGTCGTGCACCTGCGCGGCCAACCGGCGGGCGATCTCCGCCCAACCCTGCGCTGCGGCGGCAGCGTGATCGTCGGGAGTGCCCTGCTTGCGCGCCCAGGACCAGCCCTGGCCCATTTTGTGCCACTCGACCGGCCCGCCCTGCCCGGTGCGCTGGTGGACGTCGTGCAGAGCCCGGAATGCGGCCTCCTCCCCCACCTTCCACTTCGCCGACTTGACGAACTGGAACACTCCGGTCGACCAGCCTGCGCTCCAGCCCCGCAACGCCAGGCCGAAGGCAGCCGTGGACTTGCCCTTCATCGCTCCGGTATGGACGATCAGCAGCGGCCGGTTCCGCCGCTGCCGGGTGGACAGCCCATCATCCGGGACAGTCACCGGTACGCCGTGGGGCATGGGCACTCCTTCGGGCAGGCGTGGTGTTTACGCAGCTTCCCGGGCGGTCCGGACTACACCGGCTACCGCGTCGGCCGACAGCTGTTCCAATCGGACACACCCACCGCCCATCGCGATCGCGATCCGGTCGGGTAGCCCGAGCCGGATCGGCCCGGACTCGCAGTCCACCACGATCGAGGCCACCCCATCGCGGCGCAGCAGGCCTGCCGCGGCTAGCGCGGTGTCCATCCCCCCGCAGGTAGCCCGGCCGTCGGTGAGCACCACGAGCAACGCCCGGCGAGCGGGATCGCGCAACCGCTCTGCGGCCAGCACGCGACCCGCGCACAGCAGGCCCGCCGCCAGCGGCGTGCGTCCACCGGTACGCAGGGAGCGCAGCCGGGCGGCAGCTGCGTCCACTGCTGACGTCGGTGGCAGCACTAGCTGCGCCTGCGCACCCCGGAAGCTGATCAGACCCACCTTGTCCCGCCGCTGGTAGGCATCCAGGAGCAGGGACAGCACCGCGCCGCTGACCGCGGACATCCGGGACCGGGCCGCCATGGAGCCGGACGCGTCAACGGCGAACAGCACCAGGTTGGATTCCCGGCCCTCGCGCACTGCCAAGCGGATGTCGCCGGGCTGCACTACCAGACCGGAACCCCGGCGTCCCCGATCACGCTGATGCGGCGCAGCCGCAGCCAGGGTCGCCAGCACGTGCAACCCGCTGCCCTCCGACTGCGCGGCGCGGACCGTGCGTCCGGTGCTGGTCCGGGCGGTCGATCGTCGTCCCGGAGCCCCGGCGCCCACTCCCGGTACCACCAGCACCCGCGGCCGGAACGCCTCCCTCGGCCTGTCCACCCGCTCCGACAGACCTGGAGAAATGTCGGGACAGGCACCATCAGGGCGGGCGCCGTCGGGTTTGGCGCTGTCAGGGGGAACGCCACCGGAGGGCGGCTTGTCGGGGGGATCGTCGGGCGAGTGATCGGTGTTGCGCAAGGCATCTTCTAGTTGCTCGCGGTCCAGACCGGGTTCGTCGAACGGGTCACGGCGGCGGCGGTGCGGCAACGCGAGAACCGCGGCGACTCTGATGTCCTCCTCCGCTACCGCGCTAGCTCCACGCCAGGCCGCATGCGCCAGCGCGGTGCGGGCCAGGACCAGGTCAGCGCGCATCCCGTCGACGTCGAACGCGGCGCATACCGAGGCGATCTGGCGTAGCTCGCTATCCGGCAGTGCCACCTGCGGCAACGCGCTGCGGGCCGCCACGATCCGGCCGGCCAGAGCAGCGTCGTGAGCTTGCCAGCTTGCCGCGAAACCGGCCGGATCCGCCTCGTAGCTCAACCGGCGGCGGACTACCTCGGCCCGCGTCTGGACATCGCGGGAGGCGGCCACCTCCACGGTCAGCCCGAACCGGTCCAGCAACTGCGGGCGCAGCTCCCCCTCCTCCGGGTTCATGGTGCCGACCAGGAGGAAAGAAGCAGCGTGCGAGACCGACACGCCATCGCGCTCGACGTGGGCGCGGCCCATCGCGGCGGCATCGAGCAGCACATCGACGAGGTGATCGGCCAGCAAGTTGACCTCATCGACGTACAGCACGCCGCGGTGCGCCGCGGCGAGCAGCCCGGGCTGGTAGGCCGACACGCCTTCGTTGAGCGCGCGCTGCAGATCAAGCGACCCCACCAGGCGGTCCTCGGTGGCCCCGACCGGCAGTTCGACCAGCTTCGCAGGACGGAGGTCCGGTCCGCTCGCGGCGGTGTGCGGCCCGTCTGGGCAGAAGACATCGGGGAACTGCGGGTCGCAACTGAAGCGGCATCCCGCCACCGCGGTCACCGCAGGCAGCAATGCAGACAGTGCGCGTACGACCGTCGACTTCGCGGTGCCCTTCTCCCCACGGATGAGCACCCCACCGATTCCCGGGTGCACCGCGGTCAGCAGCAGTGCGAGCCGGAGTTCGTCATGCCCAACAATTGCCGAGAACGGGTAGCGGGCCGTCGTCATGGTCAGCGATTCCGCGCCGACGCGTCGCGGCGCATCGGCACCCGCGGAACGTCGTCGTCAGTGAACTGTGCTTCTTCGACCACGAAGCCGAAAGCAGCGAACATCTCGATGTGGTCGGGCTGCGCGTCGAACAGGCAAGGCGCATCGCCGATCTCCCCCAGCGCAGCCTCGATCAACCGCTCCACCGCACCGTGGCACCGAGCCTGCGACACGGCGCAGATCCTCCCGATACGGAACTGACAGTGAGCCGGCTCCTCCAGGCGCAGGGTGGCTTGCGGGTCCTCGATCGCGTCGGGTGGCGCAAGCCAGTAATGCCGGGTCGTCCGGTGCAGGTCAAGGCCATCGAGTTCTTGGTAAGGGCGGCCCTGCTCGACGACTAACACCTCGACCCGCAACCGCAGGAGGGCATAAACCATGGACGTCGACAGGTCAGCGGCGAGTCTGCGGTGTAGCACGGTGTGGTCCACCGCTCCTGCCTACCAGACCATCTGACATCGTGGCGCGGTGATGCAGCACCGAGGCCGGCGACTCATCGTCAGGAGGTACCTGAGCGGGTTGCTCGCTGGTGCAATCCTGATGAGCGGTCATGGTGCTGCCTACCACCAGATTCCTACTGCGCAGCAGATCCCTGCGTCCGCCTTGAGGACGCCGGCAGGGTCTGCCGCACAGCCGAAGACCCCGCCCGGGCAGGCGCAAACTTGGATCGTGGGCGCGACTCCGTTGCCCCGGCGTAAAGACGGGTACGGCGTGGTGCGATCGACGCCCCCGGCGCTGATCGACCGCCGGTTCCCCACCGCCGACCGGCTTCCCCCACCGACCTCAAATACCTTCCAGTCGGCGATAAATCCGGTATCCCCGGAGGTACTGGCCCGCAGCAGCTGGAAACCGATCTGCCCGGTGAAACCGGAACAGCTGCGCTACCTCACCATGTCATTTCGGGGTTTCGACGCCCGCGCACATACCGGCGAGATGCTGGTTAACGCCTCAGCGGCGCAAGCGGTCATCGACGTGTTCCGGAAGTTGTTCAACGCCGGTTTCCCGTTGGAGCAGATGCACATCTCACCGGAAGCCGAGCTGAACCTGCCGCCGACCGGCGACCGGAACAACACCGAGGGATTCATCTGCCACGCAGGACGCGGTCAGACCCAATGGCCGGCACAGGCTTTCGGGTTGGCCATCGACATCAACCCGTTCCACAACCCGTACGTCAATGGCGACCTGGTGGTACCTGAGCTGGCGTCGTCCTACCTCAGTCGCGACCGCGTCCGCTCGGGCATGATCCTTGACGGCGGGCCGGTAGTGCGGGCATTCGAGGCAGCGAAGTGGAAATGGGGCGGCCGCTGGCCAGGACCGGTGAACTTCGGCCATTTCAGCGTCGATGGGCGCTGACGCAGCACTGACCGCGCGGTCACGGCCCTTCTAGGTCACCCTCAAGATCCAGATAAACCGTTCTCAGCGCGTCGAGGTCAGCCGGGTCAGGCTGTGCCCACAAGCCCCGGTCGGCCGCCTCGAGGAGCCGTTCGGTCATCCCACGCAGCGCCCAGGGATTGGACCGCCGCAGGAACTGCTGCACGCCGGGATCAAGGATGTAGGACTCCGCCAGCTGGTGATACATCCAGTCCTCAACCACGCCGGCGGTGGCGTCGAAGCCGAAGAGATAATCCACAGTGGCGGCCAGCTCGAAAGCGCCCTTGTACCCGTGCCGCTGCATAGCGGCGATCCAGCGCGGGTTGACCACACGGGAGCGGAAGACCCGGCGGGTCTCTTCAGCGAGGGAGCGGGTCTTGACCGCGTGCGGCACCGCGGAGTCACCGATATAGGCGCCCGGACTGTGTCCAGTCAGGGACCGGACCATGGCCACCATCCCGCCGTGGTACTGGAAGTAGTCATCAGAATCGGCGATGTCGTGCTCGCGGGTGTCGACATTCTTCGCGGCTACCGTGACGCGTCGGAAGGCGTGTTCCATGTCTTGGCGCGCCGCGATGCCGTCGAGTCCCCGCCCGTAGGCGTAACCACCCCAGGTGGCGTAGACCTCGGCGAGGTCAGCGTCGGTGCGCCAGTCCCGGCTGTCGATCAGCGGCAGCAGTCCGGCGCCGTACGCGCCGGGTTTGGACCCGAAGATCCGCGTGCGGGCTCGCCGGTCGTCGCCGTGTGCGGCGAGATCAGCCCGGTAGTGCGCGGCGAGGAAATTCTGCTCCGCCGGCTCGTCCAGCATCGCGACGGCGGTGATCGCATCGTCGAGCAGCGCGACCACGTGCGGGAAGGCGTCCCGAAAGAAGCCGGAGATGCGCAGCACCACGTCGATGCGGGGCCGGCCGAGCTCAGCGAGCCCGATCACCTCCAGGCCGGTGACCCGGCGGGAGGCATCGTCCCAGATCGGGCGCACACCCAGCAGCGCCAGCACCTCAGCGATGTCATCGCCCTGGGTGCGCATAGCACTGGTACCCCAGATGGTGAGACCCACCGAGGTGGGCCAGTCACCGGTGTCGGCGCGGTGGCGTTCGAGTAGGGAGTCGGCCAGCGCGGTGCCTACGTCGAAGGCGTTGCGCGT
>JAFAWY010000039.1 GCA_019241525.1 Pseudonocardiales bacterium | reverse complement strand
ACGTCCCGAGGAGCTGCTGCTGGCCGAGCTCGGCCGGGCCAGCCGGATCTACCCCGAGCTGGCGTCAGGCCTGCACACGGCCCGTCCCTCCCATCTGGACCTGGATGCTGAGGGCGCTTACCACTTCCTGTCCACCGCTGCCCCGCTCCTCGACGAGGCCGGGTTCGGAGTTCTGTTGCCGTCCTGGTGGGACCGGCGCAGCAAGCTCGGGCTCGCCATGTCGGCGTACACCCCGGTCGACGGGGTGGTCAAGAAGGAAAGCAAGTTCGGTCGTGACCAGCTGGTGGAGTTCCGGTGGGAGCTGGCGGTCGGCGACGACACCCTGACCGAGGACGAGATCGCCGCGCTGGCCCAGACCAAGGCGCCGCTGATCCGGCTGCGCGGCCAGTGGGTGGCGGTAGACCCCGAGCAGCTACGCCGCGGGCTGGAGTTCCTGGCGCGCGAACCCACCGGGCGCAAGACCGCGGCCGAGATCCTCGCGCTGGCCGCCAGCCACCCCGCGGACATCGACACCCCGCTGGAGGTCATCTCGGTGCGCGCCGATGGCTGGCTGGGCGATCTACTCAGCGGAGCCGCGGCCCAGTCGCTGCAACCACTGCAACCCCCGCCCAGCTTCACCGCGACACTGCGCCCCTACCAGCAACGCGGCCTGTCGTGGCTGGCGTTTCTGTCCTCGCTCGGGCTGGGCAGTTGCCTGGCCGACGACATGGGACTGGGCAAGACGGTGCAACTGCTGGCCATGGAATGCCTGCAGCGCCACCAGGATCCCGGCACCGGACCGACGCTGCTGCTGTGCCCGATGTCGCTGGTCGGCAACTGGCAGCGGGAGGCGGCGAAGTTCGCTCCCGGCCTGCGGGTCTACCCGCATCACGGCGGCGCGCGGCTGCATGGCGATGCGCTGGGCGAACACCTCAAAGACATCGACTTGGTGGTCACCACCTACGCTACGGCCACCCGTGACATCGACGAGCTCGCCAGCTACGGGTGGCATCGGGTCGTGCTGGACGAGGCGCAGGCGGTGAAAAACAGCCTGTCCCGAGCGGCCAAGGCGGTGCGGCGGCTGGAGGCGGGTCACCGCGTCGCGCTCACCGGGACCCCGGTGGAGAACCGTCTCGCCGAGCTGTGGGCGATCATGGACTTTCTCAATCCCGGCTTGCTCGGATCGTCGGAGCTGTTTCGTACCCGCTATGCGATCCCCGTCGAACGGCATGGGCAGACCGAGCCCGCGCAACGGCTGCGCGCGATCACCCGCCCGTACGTGCTGCGTCGACTCAAGACCGACCCGGCGATCATCGACGACCTGCCCGAGAAGATCGAGGTCAAGCAGTACTGCCAGCTGACCACCGAGCAGGCCTCGCTGTACCAGTCGATCGTCGATGACATGATGGAGAAGATCGAGAAC
Source organism: Pseudonocardiales bacterium (assembly GCA_019241525.1). Classification (GTDB taxonomy): domain Bacteria; phylum Actinomycetota; class Actinomycetes; order Mycobacteriales; family Pseudonocardiaceae. Next base: position 3,481 of record JAFAWY010000039.1, on the reverse strand, counting down.
ACCGAGGGGATCGAGCGGCGGGGCAACGTGCTCGCTGCGATGGCCAAGCTCAAGCAGGTCTGCAACCACCCGGCGCAGGTGCTGCACGACCGCTCACCCATCGGCACCCGGTCAGGCAAGGTGATCCGGCTCGAGGAGATCCTGGAGGAGATCCTCGCCGAGGGTGACCGAGTGCTGTGCTTTACCCAGTTCACCGAGTTCGCCGAAATGCTGCTGCCGCACCTGGCCGCGCGCTTCGACCAGGACGTGGCCTACCTGCACGGCGGTACCCCCCGCAACCGGCGCGACGAGATGGTGGCCCGCTTCCAGTCCGGGCAGGGCCCGTCGATGTTCCTGTTGTCCCTGAAGGCGGGTGGAACGGGGCTGAACCTCACCGCCGCCAACCACGTGATTCACCTGGACCGGTGGTGGAACCCGGCCGTGGAGAACCAGGCGACCGACCGCGCGTTCCGGATCGGGCAAAAGCGCACCGTGCAGGTCCGTAAGTTCATCTGCACCGGCACCCTCGAGGAGAAGATCGACGACATGATCGAGGAGAAAAAGACACTGGCCGACCTCGTGGTCACTGACGGCGAGGGGTGGCTGACCGAGCTGTCCACCCGCGACCTGCGCGAGGTGTTCGCGCTGTCTGCGGGAGCCGTCGATGAGTAACCGGGCCGGGAAAAACTGGTACGGGCCCCGGTCGCGCCCGCGCGCCGTCGAAGGCGGCCTCAAAGCCCACAGCACCCGCGGTGCGATCGCGAAGACCTGGTGGTCCGAGCGATTCATCGAGGTGCTCGAAGGCATCGGCCTGGGTAACCGCCTTGCGCGCGGGCGAAGCTACGCCCGCACCGGGCAGGTGATCTCGATGGACGTGGGTCCCGGCTCGGTCACCGCCCAGGTGCAGGGCAGCCGGCCGCGGCCCTACCGGGTACGGATCGGGCTCACCGCGTTCGGCAAATCCGAGTGGGCACAGGCCGAACGCTGTCTCGCCGGCAATGCCTGGTACACGGCCATGCTGCTGTCCGGCGAAATGCCCGACGACGTCGAGGACGTCTTCGCTGGACTCGGGCTGTCACTGTTCCCGGCCACCGCACGGGAGGTGTCACTGGACTGCTCCTGCCCCGACGCCGCAGTGCCGTGCAAGCACCTCGCCGCGACGTTCTACCTGCTCGCTGAGTCCTTCGACGCTGACCCCTTCGCCATCCTCGCCTGGCGCGGCCGTGAGCGCGAAGACCTGCTGGCCAACCTGCAAGCCGCCCGCTGCCCCGGTCCTCCAGTCGCCGACCGCGGCGAGCAGTCCAGCCGCCCGCTGGCCGACTACCTCGACTCCTACTTCGCCCCACAGGCCCCCACACGCGCCCCGAGCCCGTCGGTGACCGCGTCCACCGCGCTGCTCGACCAGCTTCCCGACATTGCCCTCGCGGTGCGCGATCGGCCGCTGACCGAGTTACTCAGGCCCGCCTACCGCACACTCGGGCACAGTGACAACCGGGAGTAACCGCACCAGGATCGAGTGGCGTTCTTCGTCGCTCCGATCGCTGGCCGAGCGGACTCGCTGCTCGCAGGCCTATCGGATGGGGCCGCGAGAGGGGACGTAGAGGCCCATGACAACGATTCCGCGGCGTGGTGGGCGAGGTCGGGCAGCACGCTGGTGTAAGCGTCAACGGTAAGTACGATGCCGGAGTGGAGATTCGTATGGCCTCGAGGCCGTTGCCGGAACTGGGCGCGCCGTGGCGCAGATCATGCAGTGGGATCGGCGGCAGGTCGACGTGAAGACCGGATAGTTGCCCGCGGTTCTTGCGTACGGCAAGAGTCAGCACACTACCCTGCCAGAAGATCGCTCGGCGATGACGAGCAAGAGTCTGTAGGCCACGCCGGGATGGTCGTGCCGAAGCTTGCGTGTAATGCACGCATTTGCAAAGTTATGCGACAATCCTTTCGATCTTGCGACCCATCTCATAACCGCGCATATTCGCTCTGGAAGATCTACGCCGGGCTCATATCGGGCTCCGCAGTTTCGTGCGAACCCGGCACTGCCCGGCACTAAGCGGTACTCGAAACCAGCAAGAAATGGCCCTGACGTGCATTTACCGGCCCTAACCGTTATTACCCAGCACTACGCGACACTCGGAACAGCAAACTTTTAATCCGTTGGGCGTCAAGACCCGCGACTTCCCCACCACAGGGCGTTTCCGCTGGTTGAGGACATGCGCGAAGCGTCAAGTCCCGCCGGACACCCGCCACCCAGCGCAAGCGGCCCCTGGTCAGCACGGACCAGGTCATCGGCCGATCTTCGCCGTGTCCGGTGCTGTCCGGTAGCGTCCGGTTGTTCACGGCTATTGGCGCCCTATTCGCGCCCCAGCGCCGAGCCCATGCGGTAGCTGCTAAAAGGTCGAGATGCCTTGCTGTGATCTCGCCGTGTCATTACGGAGATCGGGGTGCGGTTCGCACTTCCATGACAAAGAGTACGTAGAGTCGGCGCAGCGTGGTGACCCTAGAAGGGATTTCGCGGGCCAGGCGCAGGACTAGGTCGTGGATCTGGTCACTGATCGGTGGGCGACCAGTCAGCCGCGCCAGGTAGCCACCTGCGGCTCGTGCACGGCGAGTTCAAGTCCTCCCCCTCACGCCGATCACATGGTAAGGCCGCGCACCCCATCGTGGCCGACTTGATCCACCGATTCGCCACGCCACTCACTTCTGCCCCGCGAGGTGGAAGTCGGCGAACAACGCGTGTGTATAGGCATTTGGTGCAAGTCCCTCCTCGGACTTGAACTCCCACAGCCGGTGCAGCGCGGCGTAACGTGTGCCGATCCCCTGCTGCGAATGATCATTTCCCAAGTGCCCCGAATGACAGCGTCCTGGAGATTCCATCACCAAGTAACGCCGGCACATCTGAATGTCATGCCCGCAGTCACTGCCCTACCATCGACCCGCGACAAGGCGGACATCCCACTGAAGCAGACCAGAGCCCCCACACCGGAGCCACGCCTTAGCGGACCTGGTGACGGGTACCTCTGCCAGCCAGCGGCGCCGCCGAAGTCGACCTACCCAGAGGCGTGGGCCATACCGGCGTGGTGCGGATCGTTGGTGCGAAATGAACTCACCTTATGCCTCAGCACGGCCATAATGCGACGCTACGCGAACCATAGTCGCTGGTAGCAGGCGTAGGGGTCGGGGACGCGGTTCTTCCTAAACCGTGTGTCCAGGCGCCAACCCTGCCGGGACACCACCACCTACCGAGCAAAACTCTCGTTGACCAGCGCGAACCCGCCCACCCTAAAGACCATCGTGTTGTCTGCCTCAGGGTGATTCGAACTTGTGGGCCTTTTCGATCATGCTGCTGGCCAGCTTCTCGGCTGCTCGTACGGTGGCCAACTGATCCCGGGACTGCTAACAGGTCTTCATCATCGTCTTGCTCACGGCCGGAGAAGTGTTGATCACCTCCCGGCCGGCCAGGTAGGTCAGCGTAACCTTCTCAGCGCGAAGCGCTCGGTGCCTG
>JAFAWY010000139.1 GCA_019241525.1 Pseudonocardiales bacterium | reverse complement strand
CGGTGTTCGCCGCGCTAATCCGGAAGCTGCCGCAGACACTGCGCAGGCATCGGTTGGTCACGCCGGGCACGATCCTGCGTTGGCATCGTCGTCTGGTGGCCAAGAAGTGGACCTATCCCCACCGCGTCGGTCGTCCGCCCATCGAGGACGCCGTTGCCGGGCTGATCGAGCGCATGGCCCGGGAGAATTCCAGCGGGGGATATCAGAGAATTCAGGGCGAACTGCTCAAACTCGGCCACCGCGTAGGGGCCTCGACGATCCGCCGCGTTCTCAAGCGGCTGCAGATACCGCCCGCGCCCGTCCGGTGCACCGACACGACCTGGCGGCAGTTCCTGCGCGCGCAGGCAACGACGATGCTGGCGTGCGACTTTTTCCAGGTGGACTGCGCGGTGACACTCCAGCGGATCTACGTGCTGTTCGTCCTGGAGGTCGCCAACCGGTCGGTGCACCTGCTGGGCGCGACCACCAACCCCGACGGCCGGTGGACCACGCAGCAAATTCGCAACCTAGTGATGGATCTCGGCGACCGGGTCACGCAGTTCCGGTTCCTCGTGCGAGATCGGGCCGGTCAGTTCACCGCGTCCTTCGACGCTGTCCTGGCTGACGTCAGCATCCGGGTGGTGAGGATTCCTCCCCGCTGCCCTCGAGCGAACTGTTTCGCCGAAAGGTTCGTCCGCACCGTCAGAACCGAACTCACCGACCGCGTATTGATCTTTGGTCAGCGGCACTTACGTCTGGTGCTCACGGAGTACGTCCGGCACTACAACGGTCGACGCCTACACCGCGCCCGCGAACTTCGCCCTCCACGACCCACCCACCCCGTGGCGGACCTCACCATTGAACGAATCAAGCGTCGACAGGTGCTTGGCGGCTTGATCAACGAGTATGAACGAGCGGTATAAAGCTGCTGTTCAGCGCAGGTGACCGGCTTCTGGAACCCCACAGGGATCGGGACGGTGGAGTGGGGTTCGCCCTGGGTGGTGGCCCGTCGGGCACCATCGGGCAGACCGTCCCAGTGCCGCGCATCGACCACCCAGCTGGGCACTGTTGCATTCAGCGATCGACCCACCCGAGCTGGTCCCACCTGCCAACCCAGAAGCCACGCGACAGGCCTCGGATGTCTGATTTGTCATGTTTTTCCACGGCACCTATAGGGCCTGCTTGGCTGCTTTGGGCCATAGCGAGGACGCCCGTCGCCTCAATGCAACAGTGCCACGCTGACTGACACCGATCGCTTTCGGATGTTCGATACCGCATCGCAGGCACTAGTGGAAGCGGCTGGAGAGCGGCCGTTACTGCTCGTGCTCGACGATGTTCACCGTGCCGACGTGGCCTCGATCATGCTGCTGCGGTTCATCCTCCCCACCTTGCGGGGCGCTTCGCTGCTACTGCTTGGCACTTACCGCGACACTGAGGTTGGGCCCGCCCATCCTTTGCTTCGAATGGTTGGGGAGGTCGCTGGGAGCGCCGACGTCCAGCTTATCCAGCTGCACGGGCTGACTAGATCTGACACCGATCATCTGATTCGACAGACCGGTCTGGCGATGAATCCGGAGCAGGTCGAGTTGCTGCACCGGCGCACGGGCGGAAATCCGTTCTTTCTTACCGAGTTACTGAACCTGCCACCCAGTCAGGCCGGCAACATACCTGCCACCGTTGATGCGGCGATCCACGCGCGAATACATGCCTTGCCAGTAGCTTCGCGCGAGGTACTCGAAGTGGCTGCGGTACTAGGCCGCGATATCAATGTTGAGCTGATCTCCGCGTTGGTGGAGCAACCAATGCCCGAAGTGCTCGCAGCGTTGACCCCGGCCGTCGATCAGCGACTCGTTGCGCTGCATCCGGGCCACCGGGGTGCGTATCGGTTCGATCACGTGTTGGTTCAACAGTCGCTATACCGGGCGCTGGACCCCTCCCGACGGGTGTCACTGCACGACAGGGCCGCGGTAACCCTGGATCGCGAGGTTGGTGCCGACCCTGCCTACGCCGCGTCACTGGCCTACCACGCCGTTGAGGCCATCGATGTTCCCGGTGGTCAGCAGCGCGCCTACGACACTGCCTCCCGTGCGGCGCAGGTGGCCAGTGATCGGCACGCCGCCGAAGATGCGGCCGGCTGGTACCGCAAGGCGCTGTCTCACGCTCCGGTCGACAACAACGTGCGGGTAAGGCTGCTGCTTAAACTCGGCCGGACTGCTGGCCAGGCTGGCCGAATGACCGAGGCCCGCGTCGCGTTTGAACGGGCCTGGCGTATGGCGGACCGGCTTGACCTGCCCCACCAACTGACCGACGCGGCACTTGGCTTAGGCGAGGTCATCGTGTCCGCATGTACCGTAGACGCTGGGCTAGTACGGATGTTAGAACGCACGCTGGCCCGGCTCAGCTCGTACGAAGTGACACTCCGCGCCCGACTCACTGCCCGACTGGCCACCGAGCTGTATTGGGGGGCCGGATTGCAGCGTGCTCGCGAGCTGGCTGACAGTGCCGTTACCGCTGCCCGCCAACTAGACGACCCGCGCACCCTGGCCGTCACGCTGGCCGCATACCAGTTCGTCATGCGCGGCCCGGACAAACTGACCGAGCGTATCGATGCCGGCGAGGAACTGCTTGACCTGGCAGCCCGGCTCAACGACGAAGCGCTTGAGCTGCATGCCCGTCGCATCCTCATCCCAGACCGCCTGCAATACGACCCGGTGGCCGCCGAAGATGAACTGACCCAGCTCGAAGCACTAGCAGAGGAAAGCGGCCGACCACTTGCCCGCTGGTACGTGTTGCTCAACCGTGCGGTCCGCGCCGCCATGGTGGGCGACCTCGACAACGGCTGGACGCTGGTCGACCAGGCTGAAGCGTTAGGACAACGAATCGAAGTTCAACCCGCAACCATCTACTCCACCGCACAGCGCTTCGCGCTTCTTCGTCAGAAAAGGCGAGTGCGCGAGGCCGAGGACTCACTGCGCCACCAAGCGGCCAGGTGGCCGGTACTGGTTACCTTTCGCTGTCAACTCACGTTGCTCCTGGCAGATACCGGCCGCCGCGAGGAAGCGACTGCCTTGCTCGACGAACTCGTGCCCGACGGCTGCGCGGCCTTGCCGCCCGACTCGTTGTGGCTAGCTAATGTGTCAATGCTCGCCGAAGCAGCAGCTAGCCTGGAACACAAAGTGCATGCGGAGGCTTTGAACCGCCTCCTCCGCCCCTACACCGGACGCATCGCTATGCAAGGCGTGGTGGTGTGGTGGGGCTCGGTTGACTATTATTTGGCGCTGACCGCTACAATTCTTACACGCTGGGATGAGGCCGAAGCCGGCTTCCGGGCCGCCTTGCGCCTGCACCAAACATGGGGAGCAGTACCGTTCGCCACCGCCACTCTCAACGCATACGCGGATATGCTGCGCCGCCGCGGCGGTCCTGGCGACCGCCTGCATGCCACCCAACTCACCACCCGCACCTCCAAACCTACCTCCACTGGTCCCAGCCAATCCGCGCTCACCCTACGTGAGCACGAAGTCCTAAACCAACTCGCCTGCGGAGCAAGCAATAAGGAAATCGCGGGCAGCCTCAAGCTGAGTGTGCATACCGTGGAGCGACACATCGCCAACATCTACGCCAAGATCGGCGCCCGAAACCGAGCTGAGGCCACTGCATACGCACTTAATCACCTCGTAACCACCGCACCCGGCGGCGCTGGCCAACAACACCGCAATAGGAGGGTCGGTCAGCGGTAGCAGCGCGCAGTCATACCATTGAGGGTTAACGGATGTAGTTACCCGATATGTGGCTCTTCGTTTCTGAGCGTGGTGCGCTGCTGTAGGACACGATCTTCAGCCTGGGTCTGAATATGGGCCTGGGGCCTCACAGATCCGTGGTGGTTTCGGACACGGAACGGGAGGCCCCAGGTGGAGCGAGAGCGTAGTGCTGCGGCGGTGATGTTGGGTTTGCCGGGATTTGTCGTGTTGACGGTGCCGTGTCATCTCCTCGGTGTCGGGGCGCCGCTGGGCTACCGTGCTGAGCACGGCACGGCTCAGCCGCAGCGCACGAATCTGGGCATCCAGCGCTGTGACGTGCGCGGCAGCAACATCGGCGATAGTGATCTCCCGCTGCAGCACCCGCCGAATTTCGTCCAGACCAAGCCCGAGCTCGCGCAGGGTGCGCACCAGCTCAAGGCGGGCCACGGACTCGGCGTCATACAGGCGGTATCCGCCGGTTGTCCGCCCTGCCGGTGGCGTGGCACCGATGTCTGACCAGTAGCGGATGGTGCGGATGGGCAGGCCCGTGCGGCGCGCGAGCTGCCCGATGGTCAGCAACGCGCGGCCGTCGTTAGTCATGTCTGCGAGTCTGACGTTTCCAGTAGCTGGAGACTCAACACAGCAGCCGCCATCACCCGCGGGCCTCCGGGCAGTCGTCGCAGAGCAGTCTTGGGCACTGAGACCACGTCCTGACATGCCGATGTGCGTGCGTTCTGTCCCAATGTCGGATCACGGGGTTGTTGCCCGGCGACGAAATATTGTGAGGAGGACTGGCTCGAGCTCTTGTTGGGGGTCTAGTTGTGTGGGTTCAGAGTGGACCCGGTGGTCGGTGACCAAGCAATGGGCCGGCCTCGGGGGCCAAGCCCGGCGTGTGTGGCCCTGGTGATGCTGCCGGTGGGGGTCAGCCGCCAAAACGGAGGGTGATCAGCAGGCTGATCAGTGCGACCAGGCTGGCCAGAAGCATCGCTGCGCGGGGATTGCCGAAGTTGAGCGTCCATCCCAGTCCGAACCGGCGTGGAACCAGCAGCGCGTGGTCTTGGTGGTTGAGGTAGAACAGGCCACCTCGCCAGTACTTGTCGTCGTCTAGGTGGGTCAGGCCGGTGTCTTGTTCGCCGTGATCTCGCTCGCGGTTGTTGGTGGCCAGGATGACGACGGCCACCACGACGGCGGCCAGGATCGGGAGCACGACCACTAGCGGCGCCCACGAAGTGATCGTCCCGGTCCACATCAGCAGCGATGATCCCAGCATCCCCACGTCGATCATCGCGACCAGCCCGAGCAGTGCCTTGGCTGCCAGTGACAGGTACTGGCGGTGCCAGCGCGCGGAGCTGACCGGGTGGGCCGGGTCGATGTCGGGCCGGCTGCAAAAGAAGATGGCCGCCGTGATACCCACGAGCAGCGTGGTCACCCCGATCTGCACGAACACCAGCGAGAACGCGGTGGCGACCGACTTGGTGGCCACCCGGGTGGGCACGCCGTTTGCGCCGTAATGCACGGCGAGCATCTGGGGCATCGACGGGTAGCTGATCACGCCGATCACCACCGTGGCGACCGTGACGATCAGCGCCGGTGCCAGCCAGAGCCAGGGAAACCGCGGGGGATTGGTCCGCAATTCGGTGTCGACCGCGATGCCTTGGTGGAGGCCCTCATACCAGCCTCCGGCGGCCTTGGCGGCCCGGATTTCCTGGTTGGCCACAAAGAAGCAGCCGTACCAGACGCCGAGGAGCGCCAGCATCGACAATGGCAGCAGCAACGTTTGGCCGGTCACGTTGTAGAGGACGGCGCCGA
>JAFAWY010000128.1 GCA_019241525.1 Pseudonocardiales bacterium | reverse complement strand
CCCCATCACGCAACCGCAGCAACTGCCCAGTAATCCGCTCCACCCGCACATCGGCATGCTCAGCGCCCAACTCGCGCGCCCGCTCCAAAGCTGCATCAGCCAACGACCGCAACGGCAAGGCAAGAAAATCGGGATCGATCACGCCGGTACTCACACCCGCCGACCCTAGCCGCAACGGGAGAACAGTGATGACTGGAAGGTGTGTTCTTCACTGACCGCGGTACAAAAGTACCTGTTGCAATCGGTGACCGCCAAGGCTTAGCTTGAGCCTGCATGACCACGGAAAGTAAGCGGGACCGCTGGGTCATTGGGGGGCCAAATCATCAGACACCGGGCGGTAATACCGGACGGAGTTCGCGACAGCGCTTAAGCGCGCTGACGACAGGGGGATCGTGTCGCGACATTCTTCTCGGGTATTTACCCAGCATCGGTAACAGATCCATTGAGCGGCTGTGCCCAACCTCGGGGCACACGTTCCCGGCGTCGCTTCGGTCCTGCCGACTTGCGTGACTACTCCATCAACTGGGAGAGGAGAAAGGCGTTATGAGGGTCTCGGATGTCTTCACCATGGGCGCCGGCTACGGGCACGGCGGCGATGGGTACACCGATTGGGGCAAGGAGAATCCCTGCTACCGGAACGGCATCTGCCACCGGGAATCCGACCCCGAGCGCAAGTACTGTGACCCGCGCTCACGGCTTCATGGGCTGGCCGCAATTATCGGCACCCGCAAGTATGGCGGCGCCGGCCTCCTTGCCATTTAGCAGTCGTTCGTCATCCTGGAGGTCCTCAGCTGGCGGCAGGGAGCATCGGGGCTGAAGAATTCCGGCGCAGTCCCGATGTTTAATCCCGGTGTTGCGGGGGAAACCCCTCTGTGTTCGGCAGTGCGGTTACGACGCCGTATGGAACGGATTGTCAGCCGCACCGTCTGGGCGCAGCGCCGGAACGCCCAGCCAGCCAACGAAACGCCGCGGCGCGCACAGAGGTGCGCGGCCGGGCCCCCTAGGGGGAAGGGCCCGGGTCGCCATTCGGGGGGCGACCCGGGCCCTTATACGTCTTTAGCCCCGAATCTTTAGCGGGGCTCTGGAGAGGCACGCTGGTCTTCGCTCCAGCGCTGGGCCAGCAGGCAAATGCGCCGGGCTAATTGATCCGCGGTGGCTTCCGGGTCGCTGCTGCGTCCAGCCGCCAGGCCAAGCAGGTAAGCGGTGAGCGGGGCGGCCGGGCGAGCGACGCCGTGCGCGACGTCACGGGACAAGTCCAGCACCCGCGACTGCATCGCTGCAGGCGAGACCGCATCACCAAGATCTAGTTCCCGGCACACCAGGTTGACCCACTCCTGAAGGGTGTTCACGCCGACAATCCTGCCAGGCTGTAGGCGTGCAGACGATCTACCCGCAGCGGGCCCGGATGACCACCGGGCAGCAACGCGCCTGGGAGCGCAACTGGCACCGATGGGGCGCCGATGTCCTCGACCTGCCTGAGGGACGCCTGGACACGTCCGGATGGTTCGGCCGCGCTGCACCGGTCGTCTTGGAAATCGGTTCTGGGATGGGCGAGTCGACCGCATCCATGGCACTGGCCGCACCCGAGATCAACCATCTCGCTGTCGAGGTCTACCAACCGGGTTTAGCTCAGCTGTTGCTGCGCATCGAGCAGGCGCAGATCACGAACCTGCGGCTACTGCGCGGTGACGCGCATGCGTTGCTCCACGACCACATCTCGGCAGGCAGCCTGCATGCCGTCCGGGCTTACTTCCCCGACCCGTGGCCCAAGCGCCGCCACCACAAGCGTCGCCTGATCACCTCCGAGTTCGTCGCCCTGATGGCGTCCCGGCTGGCGCCGGGCGGCACGCTGCACCTGGCCACCGACTGGCAGCCGTACGCGCTGGAGATGCTCGCCGCCTGCACCGCCGAGCCCACCCTGCGCAACACCGCTGCTCGCTTTGCCACCCGCCCGCGATGGCGGCCGGTCACCAAATTCGAGCAACGCGCCCGGGACGAAGGCCGCGCCGTCCGCGACCTGCTGTTCACCAAGCATTGACCCGCGGTCGCTAAACCCGCGGTCGGGCGTGTCGCGCGCTGGTGGCGAGTGTGTCTGCCGCCGGTGCACGGTCATGCGGCAGGATCGGTGACCATGAACCCGGCGTCCGCTTCGTCCATCCCGATCACCTTGCTCGTCTGGGATGCGCCCAATATCGACATGAGTCTGGGCTCGATCCTGGGTGGGCGCCCCAGCTCCGCGTCGCGGCCGCGGTTCGACGCCCTGGGGCGCTGGTTGATCACCCGTGCTGGGCCCGACACCGAGCCGGAGGCGACCGTGTTCACCAACGTCGCACCAGGCAGCACGGATTTCGTGCGGCCCTGGGTGGAAGCGTTGCGCAACACCGGGTTTGCCGTGTTCGCCAAGCCAAAGATCGATGAATCGGACATCGACGAGGACATGCTCACGCATATCCGGTCCCGCCACGAGCAAGGAGTGCTGCGCCAGCTGCTGGTGGCGTCCGGAGACAGCCGCGCGTTCCGGGAGCCGCTGGAGGAGCTGGTCACCCAGGGCGTCGAGGTCACCGTGCTCGGGTTCCGGGAACACGCCTCGTTTGCGGTCAACTCCGGTGTGCTCGGCTTTGAGGACCTGGAGGACATCCCGGAGCTGTTCCTGCAACCGCTGCCCCGGATCACCCTGGAGACGCTGCCCCCCGAAGGTGCCTGGCTTCCCCCGCTGCGGCCGCTGTCGGCATTGCTGCGCCATTCCCTCACCGAGCCCATCCCGTGATGCGGCTGACCGCGCCGGTGGTGCTGCCCTGCGACGAGCAGTGCACGGTGTTGCGCGACGCCGTGGTGGATGTCGACGACGCCGGACGGCTGGCTTATGTCGGGCCTCTGGTTGGTGCGCCCCCAGCACCCGGGGCGGTGCGGTCGCTGACCGGAATCCTGATGCCCGGGCTGATCAATGCGCACGCGCACACGGCGATGACCGGGATGCGCGGCCTGGGCGGGGACCTACCGCTGATGCGCTGGCTGACCGAGGTGATCTGGCCGGCTGAGTCCCGCATGGACGCCGACGACGTGCGCGCCGGCATGCTGGTCGGCGTTGTCGAGATGCTCCGCGCCGGGATCACCACCAGCGTGGAGATGTACTTCTACAACGAAGCGGTGGTGGACGCCGCGCTCGCCGCGGGTAGCCGGGCGGTGGTGACGCCGGGCATCATCGCGGCCCCGGGCTGGGACCGGCTGGGCAGCTGGCAGCAGATGCTGGAGGGCATCAACCGCTGGATCGACGCCGACGGCCTGCGCTTCGGTCCCGGCGAACGCATCGAACTCGGCTACGGTCCGCATGCCGCCTACACGCTGCCCGCCGAGGCGCTGGCCGCGGCCGGCGCAGCCGCTCAGCAACGCGGCGCCCTACTGCATATCCACGTCGCTGAGACGACCGGTGAAGACACCGCGATCCGCGCGGCGCACGGGTCGGTGCCGCTGCTGCTGGAAAATCTCGGCGTGCTGCGGTCGGGAGCGCGCGTGCTGGCCGCGCACGCGGTGCAGCTGTCCGACACCGATATCGCCGTGCTGTCCAGGCACCGCGTCGGCGTGGCGCACTGCCCGGGCTCCAACGGCAAGCTGGCCTCTGGGATCGCGCGACTGCTCGACCTGCGCGCCGCCGGGATTGCGGTCGGTCTGGGCACCGACGGCCCAGCCTCGCATGACGATCTGGATCTGTGGACCGACGCCCGGCTAGCCGCCTTGCTGGCCCGGCTGACCTCCGGGGACGCTGCTGCGGTGACTGCCACCCAGGCGCTGTTGCTGGCCACCCGGGGCGGTGCAGCCGCGTTGGGCCGTGATGATCTCGGCACCCTGCGCGCGGGTGGGTGGGCCGATCTGGTGCACATCGGCGCAGACGATCCGGCCTTCGCGGCCGGGTTAGACGTCCCGGACGCCCAGTTGCTGGCCAACCTGGTCTGGACGGCCGGAGCCCGGGCGGTGCGAGATGTGTGGGTTGCCGGCGAACAGGTGGTGGAAAACGGCCGCTCCAGCCGGGTGGACACCGCGCAAGCGCATGCCGCACTGCGCGCGAGAGTGTCCCGAATCACCACCCCGTGACGGCGCGGCGCACCCGTTTGGCTGGTCGAACGGAGTATTATTCTCAGACTTTCCGGGATGTGTGCAGGCGGTAACCCTCACAGGGGTGCACACCTCCGTTGAGGAACACCTGTCAGGAGGCTGGAGACACGGTGGGTCGTCATACGGCCACCCAGGATCCGGTGCACGTGCTGTATCTCGGCAGTTCGGCCGACATCGGAGCACTACGCCGGTTACTGGAGGCACACGGAGCGGTGACTCGCAGCCGGCTCACGCCGGCGGTCACCGTCGTGGTCGCTGATTCCGCCGTGCCTGCAGATCACCCCACGGTGCGGGCCGCGGGCATGCTGGGCATCCCCGTCATGGAACCCGCTGAGGCGATGGTCCAGTACGCCACCTGGCGCAATCCCCGCGAGTCGAGCCAGCCAGCGGTGACTGCCCGGCGGGCCTGGCCGTTCCGCCGGCCCGTGAGCTAGCCCCGCAACCGCATCGACATGACCAGGTACCGGTAAGAACCGTCCCTGGCGTCATCGGGGCTGCCGGCATCAAGCCCGGTGACCGGGGTGATGACGGTCGGTTTGCTGGACTCGGTGAACGACAGCCGCGCACGGGGCGTGGTGACCGCGCTCAGCCCGTCGAGCAGATACCCGGCATTGAATCCGATGGTCAGCGGTTCGCCGGTGAGCCCCACTTCGAGCTCCTCCTCCGCGCTGGACTCGTCGTCTGCCTCCGCAGACAACTGCACCACTCCGTCGGCAAAGACCAGCCGGACCGGCGCGAACCGTTGCGCCACCAGCGACACTCGTTTCAGTGCGCTGATGAGCTCGGCGACGTCGACCTCCACGGCGGTGGTGACTTCGGTCGGCCACAGCGACGCGAACTTGACGAACTCGCCGTCGAGCAGCCGGGTCAGCGTCTGCCGACCGTTTGCGGAGAAACCGAGGAAGCCCTCGTTGTCAGCGGTGCCCATGGACAGCAGCACCTCGCTGGCCGAGCCGAGGGACTTGGCGACGTCGGCCAGCGTCTTCGCGGGCACGATCAGCGGGGCTGACGGCACCGTGCCGGTCGGGGTCCACGGGATCTGGCGCTCGGCCAGACGGTACCGGTCGGTCGCGGCCAAACTGAGCCCGTCCGGGCCGACCTCCATCCGCACCCCGGTGAGCATGGGCAGTGTCTCGTCGCGGCTGGCCGCCACGGTTACCTGCCCGATCGCGGTGGCGAAAACGTCACCGCGGACTTTTCCTGAGGTCGCCGGCAACTCCGGCACCGCCGGGTAATCCTCGATATGCAGCAGCGGCAGGTTGAACCGCGCAGACCCGCATCGCACTGCCAGCCGGTTTGCCTCCACGGTGACCCGGACATCCTTGGGAGGCAGGGCGCGGGCGATCTCCGCGAGCAGCCGCCCGGATACCAAGACCCGTCCCGCGGCCTTCTCGGTGACCGGAACCTCGATCCGGTTGAGCACCTCAAAGTCGAAACCCGAGACGTTCAGCAAACCGTCTACCACCTCGAGCACGACCCCCGCGGTCACCGGGACGACCGGACGGGTCGGTAGGCCCCTCGCTGTCCATGCGATGGCCTCGGCGAACGAGTCGCGCTCTAATTCGAACTCCACCTTGACCCACCATCCCTGCGAGTACTGGCGTTACGCGGGTGCGTCAGCGTACCGGTGCGGTGGTGATGGCGGCGCGGTGGTTGTCTGGTGGTTGTCAGGGGGAGGGGCATCCCTGCACACTGGGAGTTGTCGGTGAACTAGCCGTAGTTCCGGTTCCACACGACGTCAGCCGGACCTCACGGTTAACTGGGCATGAGCGCGATGCCCAGTGCGCCGATTGCGCAGGCGGCTCTCCCCCTAGCCGCTGGCGTACGAGGCCGCCGACCGGGTTCCACCCCGCCCCCCTGATACCCGGTCGGCGGACCCTCTCCCATGGTTGCCCTCATGGGCCGGTGACGGGTTGCCACCACGAACGATACGACTCGTGGCAATCGAGTGAAACAGCATGTCAGGCAACCCTGACACTCAGGTTGGGGGCTCTTCAAGCACCGCCAACCCAGGTGTGGATCACCTCAAACAGCCGCCAACCCGAGGGCTGAACGCAGACTGGAGGAGGCCGGCGAATCGCTAGCGTTGCACTCGCGCGGCGACCGTATGTACCATCCATTCCAGGAATGCATCGGGATTGCGCGACTGCAACAGCACGCGCCCGGGCCCAGCGAAGTCGAACACCCAGCCCTCCCCGCTCTTCGCCGACTGGAGGGTGCGTCCTTCGACAGCGCGGCGCATCTGGAACTGGATGCTCAGGTCGTAGGCGACGACGTGGCCGGTGTCGATCGTGACGATCTCCTGAGGCTGCAGGTCGATGACATCCACCGCGCCATAGATGCTGACCAGTGCTTCCCCTTGGCCGGACGCGCGGATGCCGAAGCCGCCTTCGCCACCGAACAAGTTGGCCATGCCGCCCCACTGGGTATCGATCTCGACTTCGGAAGAGTTGGCAATCCAGCTGCCACGGCGCAGGAAAAACGGCCGCTCCGGCGTGATGGTGATCGGCACGGTGTCGCCGGGCAGCAGGCCTGCCACGTCGACCCAACCGCCGTCTGCCGGTGCGGTGTAGGTGGTGACGAAAAACGATCCACCGCCGAGCAGGCTGCGGGACAGACCCTTCAAGATGCCGCCCTGCGTCTTGGACTCGAGTTGGACGCCAGCGCTGTGCGCGATCATGGCGCCGCCCTCCACCCGGACTGGTTCGCCCGGTGCAAGATGGCAACGCGCAACGGTGAACGACGGGTTGTGCCGGATGTCAACCTTCATGGCCACCGACCCTAGCGGTGGGCGACATCCTGGCGACGTTGGCGGCAGCTGCGGTGGGGATTGGCGGTACTTGAGAAGAGCCACCTACTTGGTGAGGCCGTGCTCGATGGCGTAACGGGCCAGCTCTACGCGGTTATGCAGCTGCAGCTTGCGCAATGCGGACTGCACGTGGTTTTCCACGGTCCGGTGGCTGATCACCAGCGCGTCGGCGATCTGCCGGGCGGTGCGCCCGGTGGCCACCTGGCGTAGCACCTCGGTCTCCCGCTCGGTGAGCGTCGGCACATCGGATCGTGGTTGCCGGGCCATCCGGCGGTACTCGCCGAGCACCAGACCGGCCAGGCCGGGGGTGAATACAGCATCGCCCTCGGCGGTCCGGCACACCGCATCGACCAGTTCCTCCACCGACGCCGATTTGACCAAGTAACCCGAGGCACCCGCCTGCACCGCCGCGAGTACGTCGGCGTGCGCACCGGAGGCCGACAGCACCAGTACCCGGATATCCGGCCAGCTCTCGATGATCCGCCAGGTGGTTTCCGCACCGGATGGGCCGGACAGGCTCGACGGCTCCCCGGAACCGAAGTGCAGGTCCATGAGCACCACATCCGGACGGGCAGCCGGGATGATCCGCAATGCGGCCGCGCCATCGACGGCCGTAGCCACCACGTCAAAGCCCCGCTCGCCGAGGTCACGGGCCACACCAGCGCGCCAGATCGGGTGGTCGTCGACCACCATCACCCGGATCGTCACCGCAGCGCGCCGTGGCTGACTCGGCCTAACCGCACTTCCCATTGAGTGCCGCGTCCCGGACCGGTATCCAGGGTGAGGGTGCCTCCCAGGTCGGCCACCCGGCCGCGGATCGACCGCGATACCCCCATGCGGCCGTCACTTTCTGCGTGGACAAGCTGCTCGGTGTTGATCCCTGGGCCGTTGTCGCGGACGGTGAGCACTACCTCGGTGCCGAGATCCTCAACCAGCACCCATGATTTCGCTTCTGGACCGCCGTGCCGGGACGTGTTGGACAGCGCTTCGCGCACGACGGCGGTCAGCTCGTCGACGTCGCTGGACGCAAGCAGCACCGGGGTTGCCGGGAGCGACACCTCGACCTGTGGGCTGGCCAGCAGCTGGATCGCGCCTGCGAGGTCCTGCTGCCCACCGGTGCCGTCTGGCGGCTGGGTGGACAGCAACGAGCGCAGGGCAATTTCCTGCTCCCCAGCCAGCCGCGCCAGCTCGGCAGCTTCCCCGTCGAGCTGGCCACCCCGGCTGCGCACGCGAGCCAGCACCTGCACCACGCCGTCGTGGATCGATCGGGCCAGCCGTTCCCGTTCGGCCGTGGCCGCCTCGGCGCGGGCAGCACGGCGCAGTTGCTCGGTGGCCTGTCGGGCTGCCGTCGCCGCCATACCGAGCACGAATCCCGTGCCGATCAGCAGGAGGGCGTCGCAGGCCAGGTCGGTGGTGAAGGAACCTCGCAGCCAGATTTCCATCGCCGCTGTGACGGTGCCGAACAGCGCGCCGGCAAGCCGTCCGGCGTGCACCGCGGCGGCGACCACCGGTCCGCACGCCCAGATGGTGGGCAGCAGCGGGGCACGCTGCGTGCTCTCGGTGAGTTGTTCGGGTGACAGCACGAGTGCAGAGCACGCTGTCAACGCCAGGGTGACCAGCAAGTCCACCAGGATGACCTGGCTGCGGCGGGTGCGGTCATCGCTATAGGCCAGGCAGGTCAGCACGGTCCAGATGACAATCGCAGCGAGCGCCGCCCAGCCCAGATCCGGGCGGTCGAAGCCGCCGTGATGCACGATGATCGCCCCAACTGCGAAGGCCGCGGTGATGATCCGCAAGACGACCACGCCGCGCCATAACGGGGTCATGATGTCCGTGGCGGCCGGCATGGCAGCGGATCATTCCAGGTGCCGAGCAATCCGCTGGGCTGGAGGCCACGGTGTGTCCGCGCGACGGGCGAGACCCCGTGTCCGGCAGCTCTCAGCGCACCGGGCGTGAGGGCGCGACACATCGAGCACCGACACGCGACACACGCGGCGTTGGGGCCCGACACACTGGGCGCGGGGTGAGTTAGAAGACGCTGCGCCCGTACATCTCGCCGAGGGGGTCGGCGATCAGTTCGACCCGCGCGCCGTCGGGATCGCGGAAGTAGATGGACGTGCCGCTCTCCAACAGGTAGTCGATGCCCAGGGCGTCCATCTGGTCGCGGATCTCCTGCCAGCGCGGTGGTTCCACGGAGATGGCCAGATGATGCAGGCCGCCGAACACCTCGGCGTACGGCCCGACGTCCACCCCGGGCAAATCGAAGAACGCGAGGGTGTTGCCGTTACCGACATCGAAGAAGAAGTGGGTGGAGCCGGGCAGGTCCCGGTTCTCGAACATGTCGATCAGCGGGAAGCCCAGCAGGCCCTGGTAGAACTCCACGGTGCGGCGCACGTCCGAGGAGATCAGCGCGGTGTGATGGATACCCCGCGCGCTACTTTCCGGCCGGTCGGCCTTGGCCGGCATGAGCTCGGCCTTGATCGCATCGCGCTGTTCGGCCAGTTCAGCGCGCCGCGTCTCGGTTACGGTCACCCGTCAAGCATGCTCCGGCGCCGCCGTCACGGCTAGCTTGAAGCGGGCGAACTCATCCACCATCGCCGCCAACGACCAGTGCGCGTTGAGCCCGCTCGGATTGGGCAGCGCCCATACCAGCACCGGACCCCAATCAGGCTGGCGCCCGATGGCTGCCCGCGGCGATACGAAGGCCACCCGGTAGGCAGTGATGCCGACGATGCCCACTGCCGCCGGCTGCCAGGTACGCACCAGTTCCTGGAACTGCTGGCCACCGGCCACCAGCTCGGCGCCGCTCAGTTCGTCGGCGCGCGCGGTGGCGCGAGGCACGATGTTGGTGATGCCCAACCCGAGGGTGGGCAGCAGATGCTGCTCGTCGGGCCGCAACCGGCGCGGGGTGAAGCCAGCGCCGTGCAACGCCGGCCAGAATCGGTTGCCGGGCCGAGCGAAGTGGTGACCGGTGGCTGCCGAGACCAGCCCCGGGTTGATCCCGCAGAACAGCACCCGCAACGGCGGGTCCCCCGGCCCGGGTAGCACATCGGGAATCGTCGCGTCCCGCGCCAACAGTCACCTCCACGCAGCCCCCATCTCCCGCAGTCTGGATGCAGACTGCTGTTTCAGAGGGCTCAAAAACAGCAGGCTGCATCCAGACTGCGATTCAGCGGATTTCCGGGTCGACGGGGACATCGGCCAGGGGCACCGCTGAACCGCTGGTCTCGTCGTCATCCGGTTCGTCCTTCCCGCTGGTCAGGGCTCGGATGCCGGCGTTGAGCACGGCGAGCAGTGGCACCGACAGCAACGCCCCGGCGATACCGGCAAGCACCGAACCGATCGCGACGGCCAGCACGACTGCGATCCCGCTGAGCTCCACAGCGCGGCCCATCAGCAGCGGCTGCAACACGTTGCCCTCGAGTTGCTGCACGATGACCACCACACCGAGCACGATCAGCGCCGGCACCATACCCTTGGCGACCAGCACAATCAGCACCGCGAGCACACCGGAGACCACCGCGCCGATCACCGGGATGAACGCGGCCAGGAACGTCAGCGCAGCAAGCGGCACCACCAGCGGAGCACCAACCACCACCAAACCGACCCCAATGCCGACGGCATCCACTACCGCGACCAGCACCGTGGCCCGGATGAACCCGCCCAACGACGCGAATGCCCGGCAGCCTGCCAGGTCCACCCGGTCGCGTACCGACCGAGGCACCCCGCGAATCAGAAAAAGCCATATCGAGCGGCCACCATAGAGAAAGTAGATCAAGGTGAACAGCGCCAAGGCAGCACCGGTGAGGTACTGCCCCACGGTGAATGCCGTGGACAGCGCCCCTGAGGTGATCGCATCGTGGTTGGCCTGTAGCCACTGGCTCAGCGAATTCGCCGGGTTCTGGAAGTTGATCGACGGCAGGCCGAAGGGAGGGTGCTGCAACCAGGTCCGGATGGCGTTAAGACTGTTCACCACCTGGGCTTGCAGGTCGGGCAACCCGCTGACGAACGCGCGGATCACGAAGACGAGCAGCCCACCGATCAGGGCCAGGCCGCCGACGAGGACTACCAGGGTGGCCAGCCCACGAGGCACCCGATGCTTGATCAACCAATCCACCACCGGGCCCAGCAGCGCGGTGAGCAGCAACGCCACCGCAACCGGGATCACCACCACCCGGAGTTTGATGGCAACGTAGCCCAGCACGACCAACATGCCGGAGATCGCCAGCAGGCGCCAAGACAGCGCCGCCGCCACCCGTATCGGGTAGGGGACGGCCGCCTCCGCATCACGGCTGGCCGGACGGGAGCGCACGATTACACGCTATCCGGCAAGGCATCAGGTTGGCCGCTGCCGGAAGTCGGCACGCCGGTTCGCACAGCGAAGTCGCAGCAGGCGACAATTCGCGATCACTGGTTGAGCCTGGGACATTCACAGGAGGTGCACAAACGTCAGGGGGAGACCGCGATGCCTGACACCGCAACCGCCGGCAGCTACCTGAGCCGCACCGGCGAGTACACCCGCGACCAGCGTTACCTCACCACTCGCATCACCGCTGACGGGCGCGACGGCTTCCCGGCGGAACCCGGCCGGTACCGCCTGGTGGTCAGCAGGGCCTGCCCGTGGGCCAACCGGGCGATCATCGTCCGCCGGCTGCTCGGGCTGGAGAAGGTGTTGTCGATGGCGGTGGCCGGGCCGGTCCATGACGAGCGCAGCTGGTCGTTCGACCTCGATCCCGGCGGCCGCGATCCCGTGCTGGGTATCGAACGCCTCCAGGATGCCTACTTCGCCCGGATCCCTGGCTATGACCGGGGCATCACAGTGCCCGCCATCGTCGATATCCCCACCGGCCAGGTCGTCACCAATGACTTCGCCCAGATCACCCTGGACCTGTCCACCCAGTGGCGGCCCTATCACCGCACCGGTGCCCCCGACCTCTACCCCGAAGATCGCCGCACCGAGATCGACGAAGTCAACAAGGTCGTGTTCAGCGACGTCAACAACGGGGTGTACCGCTGCGGCTTCGCCAGCACCCAGCAGGCCTACGAGAAGGCCTACCACCGCCTTTTCGACCGGCTGGACTGGCTATCAGACCGGCTGGAGGGCCAGCGCTATCTCGTCGGCGAAACGATCACCGAGGCCGACGTGCGGCTGTTCACCACCCTGGTGCGTTTCGATGCGGTCTACCACGGGCACTTCAAGTGCAACCGGCACAAGCTGGCTGAGATGCCGGTGTTATGGGCCTACGCCCGGGACCTGTTCACCACTCCGGGCTTTGGCGACACCATCGACTTCGATCACATCAAGCGGCACTACTACCAGGTGCACCGGGACATCAACCCGAGCGGTATCGTGCCCGCCGGGCCCGACCTGTCCGGATGGCTGGACCCGCACGGCCGGGACGCGCTGGGCGGGCGGCCCTTCGGTGACGGCACCCCGCCTGGTCCACCACCGCCCGAGGAGACCGTCCCGCCCGAGCACACCCCGCTGCGCTGAGACATTACGGGCTGAGCACACCCCGCTCGGCGGGCCTCCCGGGCTAGCTACTCGAACGTCTCCCCGGCGTCGGCTTTGGCGACCAGCGACAGTGGCGGGGTGAACCGGTCTCCGTAACGGTCGGCGAGCTCACGGGCGCGGGTGACGAAACCGGGCAGGCCACCGGGGTAGCCGTTGATGTATTGCAGCACGCCGCCGGTCCACGGCGGGAACCCGATGCCCATGATGGAGCCGATATTGGCGTCGGGCACCGAGGTGATGACGCCCTCATCGACGCATTTCACCGTCTCCAGGGCTTCGGCGAACAGCATCCGTTCCTTCATGTCGTCGAACGGGATCGCATCGGGGCGGAACGGGCCGAAGTGCTCGATCAGGCCGGGCCACAGCCGGGTGCGGCGGCCGGACTCGTAGTCGTAGAACCCGGCACCCCCGGCACGTCCCGGACGGTGATAGTCCTGCACCATCGCGTCGACGATCCCGTCGGCGGGATGCGGAGTCCAGGTGCCACCAGCGGCCTCGACACCGCGCCGGGTCTCCTCGCGGATCTTGCGCGTCAGGGTCAGGGTCAGCTCGTCCACCAGCTGCAACACCGGCGCCGGGTAACCGGCCTGCGAGCTGGCCTGCTCGATGGACGCCGGGGCGGCGCCCTCGGCGAGCATCGCCACCGCCTCGTTGATGAAGGTGCCGATCACCCGGCTGGTGAAGAAACCACGGCTGTCGTTGACCACGATCGGGGTCTTGCGGATCTGCTGCACGACGTCGATCGCGGCGGCCAGCGCGGCATCCGAGGTCTGCTCGCCGCGGACGATCTCCACGAGTGGCATCTTGTCCACCGGTGAGAAGAAGTGCAGGCCGAGGAAGTCCTGCGGGCGGTCAACGCCGGCGGCGAGGTCAGTGATCGGCAGCGTGGAGGTGTTGGAGCACAGCAGCGCGTCGGGCTCGACCACGTCCATGATCTCGGCGAAGACCGTCTTCTTCAACGCGGGGTCCTCGAACACCGCCTCGATCACCAGGTCACAGCCTTTCAGATCGGCCGCGTCGGCGGTCGGGGTGATTCGGGCCAGCAGCTCGTCGCGCTGATCTGGCGTCGACCGCCCCCGGGACACGGCCTTGTCCAGCAGCTTGGCCGAGTAGGCCTTGCCCTTCTCGGCGGCAGCCAGGTCGACGTCCTTGAGCACGACGTCCATGCCGGCCCGGGCGCAGCTGTAGGCGATGCCGGCGCCCATCATTCCGGCGCCGAGCACGCCGACCTTGCGGAAGGTGCGCTGCGGGTAGCCGTCGGGCCGGCTGCCGCCCTTGTTGATGTGCTGCAGGTCGAAAAAGAACGCCTTGATCATGTTCTTGGCGACCTGGCCGGTGGCCAGGTCCATGAAGTACCGGGTCTCGATCTGCAGCGCGGTGTCGAAGTCCACCTGGGTGCCTTCCACCGCGGCGCACAGGATGTGGTGCGGGGCGGGCATCGGCACGCCTTTGAGCTGCTTGCGCAGTGTGGCAGGGAACGCGGGCAGCATCTGGGCCAGCTGCGGGGTGGACGGCGTGCCGCCGGGGATCTTGTAGCCGCGGATGTCCCAGGGCTGCTGCGCGCGCGGGTGGGCGGCGATCCACTCGCGGGCCTTGGTGAACATCTCGTCCGGAGTGTCGGCGACCTCGACGATGCCCAGCTGAGCGGCCTGCGCGGGGCGCAGCTGCTGGCCCTTGGTCAGCAACTCCGTCAGCGCGACCATCAGGCCGAGCATCCGCACCGTGCGGGTCACCCCGCCCAGCCCCGGCAGGATTCCCAGGGTCACCTCGGGGAACCCGATCTTGGTGCCTGGAGCGTCGAGGGCAATGCGATGGTGGCAGGCCAGCGCGAGCTCGAGACCACCACCGAGCGCGGTGCCATTGATCGCGGCGACGACCGGGCGGCCCAGCTTCTCCAACCGCCGCAGCTGGCTTTTCACCAGCGCGATGTGGGCGGCCAGCTCCCGGGCATTGTCCGGCGTGACGTTGCGCAGCATGTTGAGGTCAGCGCCGGCGAAGAAGGTCTTCTTTGCCGAGGTAATGATGACGCCGGTGATCGAGTCGCGTTCGGCTTCCAGCCGATCCAGCGTCCGGCTCATCGACGTCACGTAGCGATCGTTGATCGTGTTCGCCGACTTGCCGGGGTCGTCGAGCGTTAGCGTGACGATGCCGTCAGCGTCGGCATCCCAACGAATGCTCTCAGTCATCCTCAGCTCACCCTCTCAATGATGGTGGCGATGCCCATGCCGCCGCCGACGCACAGCGTGGCCAGGCCGTAGCGCAGATCGCGACGCTCCAGCTCGTCGACCAGCGTGCCCAGGATCATCGCCCCGGTTGCGCCCAGCGGGTGACCCATCGCGATCGCCCCGCCGTTGACATTGACCTTGTCGTGCGGCACGCCCATCTCGCGCATGAAACGCAGCACCACCGCGGCGAACGCCTCGTTGACCTCGATCAGGTCGATCTGGTCGATGGTCATGCCCGCTCTGGCCAGCGCCTTGCGGGTGGCCGGCGCCGGACCGGTCAGCATGATCGTCGGTTCCTCGCCGGTGACCGCGCCGGCCACGATCCGGGCCCGGGGCGTCAGCCCGAGATCCCGCCCAACCTGCTCGGATCCGACAACCACGAGCGCTGCACCGTCCACGATCCCCGAGGAGTTGCCGGCGTGGTGCACGTGCTCGATGCGCTCCAGCCAGTGGTAGCGCTGCAAAGCGACAGCGTCGAATCCGGCCTGGTCGCCGATGTCGGCAAAGGATGGGGACAGCGCGCTGAGACCATCGAGTGTGGTGTCCGGACGCAAGTGCTCGTCACGATCCAGGATGACCGTGCCGGTGAGGTCGCGTACCGGCACCACCGAGCGCTGGAAATACCCGTTGCTCCACGCCTTGGCCGCGCGGTGCTGCGATTCCACTGCGTAGCAGTCGACGTCGTGGCGGGTGAAGCCCTCGATGGTGGCGATCAGGTCGGCGCTGATGCCTTGCGGGACGAAGCGGGTGGCGTAGGCAGTCTCGGGATCCATGGCCCAGGGGCCACCGTCGGAGCCCATCGGCACCCGGGACATCGACTCGACGCCGCCGGTGAGCACCAGATCCTCCCAGCCGGAGCGGACCTTCACCGCACCGAGGTTGACCGCCTCCAGGCCCGATGCGCAGAACCGGTTGATCTGCAGGCCGGCAACGGTGTCGGGTAGCCCGGCGGCGAGCGCGGCGGCCCGGGGCAGATCCCCGCCCTGGTCGCCGATCGGGGCGACCACCCCGAGCACGATGTCATCGATCCGCTTGGCATCCAGGTTGGGGTGGCGGTTGCGCAGCTCGTCGATCAGCCCGTTGACCAGGGAGATCGGCTTGACGCTGTGCAGCGCGCCGGTGGGCTTGCCCCTGCCTCGCGGGGTGCGCACGGCATCGTAAAGAAATGCTTCACTCATGACGGACTTCCTGTCTTGGTCTCACTGTTGTGGTCTCACTTGTTGTGATCTCGCTGTTGTGGGCTGGGGAGGGCACCGCCGATTCGCGGATCGCGCGGTTGACGGCGAGCTGAAAATTGGTGACCACGCCATCCACGGTGATCGGTTTGAGCCGTTCCAGCAGGGTGATCAGCGTTTTACGCAGCTCGGGCGGGCGCCCGCGCTCGCGGTACTCC
>JAFAWY010000056.1 GCA_019241525.1 Pseudonocardiales bacterium | reverse complement strand
CTGACGGTGGGGGTGGGCGCATGACCGATACCGCCTCGAACATTGTTGATCTGTCGCTGATGACTCGCCAGCAGCGGGCCGCGCTGCCGCTGAGCACTGAGGTGGCGCAGGTCATCGCCGAACAACACGGCGTGTGTGTTCGGCCGTTGGCGATGCGGCGTATCGACACCACCACCGGCCGCGTCGACATCGTTCCCGTCCCGTGCGGCTCCACGCGGCAGGACCAGTGTCGGCCGTGTGCGGATAAGGCCCGGCGGCTGCGCATGGCTCAATGCCGACAGGGCTGGCACCTCGACACCGAACCGGTGATCCAGCGGGCCACGCCCAATGCGGAGCAGCAGGAGCTGATGGCCGCGCGGGCGGATCTGTTGTTGGCCTACTCCCAGTGCCGCACGGCCGGCGACGAGGACTCCTGTGAGCAAATCGCCGACTCCGTGACCGAGCTCGACGGCCAGCTGCGCGCGCTGGGAGTGCATGGCCGATTGGCGCCGTTGGATCCGGCGCCGAAGCCGGTCAAGCGCTCCACCCGGCGTCGCCAAGACGCGCCCAACCTGCCGCGGCGCCCCATCGAGCGCCGCACCCTGGGGCGGGTCTTCGCGGGACGCTATCGCCCGTCGACGTTTGTCACCCTGACGCTGGACTCCTACGGCAAAGTCGACGCCCACGGCGCCGCGATCGACCCCGACACCTATGACTATCGGCGCGCCGCCCGGGATGCCATCCACTTTCCGGCGCTGGTGGATCGCTTTTGGCAAAACACCCGCCGCTGTGTCGGCTGGGACGTGCAGTACTTCGGCACCGTCGAACCCCAGAAAAGAGGCGCCCCACACTTCCACGCCGCGATCCGGGGCACCATCCCCCGGGCGGAGCTGCGGGCCATCACCGCCGCGACCTACCACCAAGTGTGGTGGCCATCTCACGACCACCTGGTCTACACCGCAGATCGGCCGCCGGTCTGGGACACCCGGGCCAAGGCCTTTACCGATCCCGATACTGGGGTGCCGCTGGCCACTTTCGAGCAGGCATGCGAGGAGCTGACCGAGCCCGCGCATGTGGTGCGGTTCGGGCCGCAGGTGCACGTCAAGGGCATCCTCGGCGGTACCGAAGAAGCCGGCCGCCATATCGGGTATCTCACCAAATATTTAACGAAATCGATCAGTCACGCCGCCGGATTGGGGGAGCAGACCACCGAGGCCCACCGCGAGCACGCCCGCCGGCTGCACGCCGAACTGCTGGTCACGCCGTGCTCGCCACGCTGCGCGGTGTGGCTGCTGTACGGGATCCAACCGCACGGCGCCCGGTATTCAACAACGCCGGGGCGGTGCAAGGGCAAAGCCCACCGGCCCGAGCACCTCGGCATCGCCGGGCGCCGCGTCCTGGTGTCGCGTAAGTGGTCCAACAAGACCCTCGATGATCACCGTGCCGAGAGAGGCGAATTCGTTCGGCAACTCCTCGAAGCCGCCGGCATCCACCCCACCCACGCCCCCGAGAACGGGCCATACCTGTGGGAACGCACCGCACCCACCGACCCCGACGTCCCACCCCGACCCGTCCTGCTCCTACACGCGGTCGCCGAACGACAGAGATGGAAAGCCGAATACACCGCCGCCCAACTCGCCGCGACCGGCCCACCACCCGACCCAAACCGTTCGGCAACTACGGATCAAGCCGCCTGAGGGGAATGACGATGGGCCAGACCAGCAGCCGCGGGGGCACCGACGACGCCGACCGCCGAGTGGGCTACCTGAGCAAATGTCTCGCGGAGTCGATCAGTGAACTGGTGGAACCCACCAATGTCCAACGCCAAGTGGTGTCCATTGACCGGTTGTGGAGCGTCGAGGAGGTCTCCACCTATCTGGGTGTACCGGTGAAGACGCTTTATCAATGGAAATGGCGCGGAGCGGGACCCCCGGTCCGCAAAATCGGTCGACACCTACGCTATGACCCGGCAGCCGTCAAACGCTGGGTCGCCCGCGCAGCCTAAATATTTCACCAATTCACCACACGGGAGAAGTCTGCCATGGGACACATACAAGATCGCTGGTACAAGAAAGTCATTGACCCGGACACCAAAAACGTGAGCCGAGTCAAGACCGGGCTGCACAGCAAAGGGATGCGGTACAAGGTCCGCTATCTCGACCCCGATGGCCGGGAGCTCTCGAAGATGTACCCAGATCGGCAGCTCTCGGCCGCGAAGGCGTTCCTCCACGACATCGAGAGCGCCAAACAACAGGGAACCTACCTCAACCCACACTCGGGAAAAGTAACGTTTCAGAACTACGCCGAGGAGTGGCTCACGGGACAATCATTCAAACCGACCACTCGCTGCAAGGTACCCTCACGACTGAAGAATCAGGTGTACCCGTTCCTCGGGAACATCGAACTGGGGTCGATCACACCCACCACCATCCGCAACTGGATACGTTGGATGACCGACCGCGGTATCGCACCAAGCTACCGGCACCTGTGTTTCGTACACGTCTCGGCGATCCTCAGCGCCGCCATCGATGACAAAAAGATCGCGACGAACCCATGCAACGCCCGCAGCGTTACCAGGCCACACCGTGGTCAACACAAGGTCGTGCCCTGGTCCGACGCCCGAGTCAAGGCAGTCTGGCTGGCACTCCCACCGCGAGTCCAAATCACCGTTCCGCTCGGGGCCGGCGAAGGGCTCCGCCAAGGGGAAATGTTCGGCCTCTCGCCCGATGACATCGACCGCGAGGCCATGCTCATCCGCATCGTCCGCCAGGTCCAGCCGGTGGAGGGCAAACTGGTCTTCTGCCTGCCCAAAGGGGAAAAAACCCGCGATGTGCCGCTCTCGGACCATGTCCTGACGGAACTGGACGCCTACCTGGAGATATTCCCACCGACCTCAGTGACCCTGCCCTGGGAAGAGCCCGACGGAGAGCCCACCACCGCCACTCTGATCATGACCGACGAGGCGGGCGGAGCCTGGCGGCAATGGACGTTCAACCGGGTGTACTGGCAGCCAGCGCTGGAGCGGGTCGGGGTGACCAACCCCACCCGGGCAGACGGCACGCACGCGCTGCGGCACTACTACGCCTCGGCGTTACTAGACGGTGGGGAAAACATCAAAGCGCTCTCCGAGTACCTCGGCCACGCCGACCCCGGCTTCACCCTGCGCACCTACACCCACCTCATGCCCTCCAGCCACGAACGAACCCGCCGAGTGATCGACACACGGCTGGGCCCACTCTCACGGCCTGGACACGGCCTGCGAGCCTGTCGATCAGGAAAACCCCAGCTCAAAGGACATACAGATTAGTACACGGTGTATACCTCAACGCCGGTGACCCATCGCCGTCTTTTTCAAGCAGTGGCTGGCGACGCCCGCGCAAAGGAGTTAGGAGTGTGGGGCCAAGACAGCACAGCCGATGTGGTATTGGTGGATCAATCATCCATCGGCCCTGGCGGCCAGCTCATCTTGCCCAAGCTCTTCCGGCGATGCACGGACTACCTCAAAGCCGTGCGCAAGGGATTCAACGGCAACCTCGGTGATTGGTTGCTGGCCAGCTCAGCCACACCGACCCGAGACGAAAATGACCGCGTCCTGGTGCACGACACCATTGAGGTGCATCTCAGTGACCTCATCGTGCAGCGCAACCAGCACATCATCTTCCAAGCCGACCTGCTCGATATCACCTTCGTGGAGAAATAAGCGCCAGCTCAGGTATAGCCGCACCCCGCAGCGGGACAGCGAAACCGTCGACCACAACGCCGCGCACCCACGAATCGTCCGGATCGGCAGCGGGGTCAACGGTGCCCCCCTCGCCTGCCGCCGTGAACCGACTCGACGGGACGGACGTTTCTAGCCAGGCGAGGACACCCGTTCCGCCGGATCGGCTGCGCACCAGTGCGCGGCCACAGCGCGGTATCAGGCATGGTGATGTATGAGCTGGACCGAGACTGACGCGCGCCGAACGGCGGCGGTCATGTGCGGGCAGGTGGGACTGCCGCGATCCGACTTGGATCTGCTGCGCTTCGGTAGCAACGCTGTGTTCGGTGTCGACAAGGCGCACGTGCTGCGGGTCATGCGCCCGGGCACCAGCGAAGCTGACGTGCAGCGGGAAATCGATCTAATCGGCGAGTTCGATCGGCTCGATGTTCCTACCGTGCGTCTTAGCGATGTGGCGCAGCCGCTGAAGGCACTGGATTGCCTGGGCACGGTATGGGAACGGCTCGCAGAACCGCACCAAGATAACGTCTATCGCGCGTTGGGGCGGCTCATGCGTCTTTTTCACCAACGCACTGCTGGGTTGCGGGTCCCGCTAGAACCATGGCGTCAGCTCGCGTTATCCGACCGGCGGTTGATCCAATGTAGGCAACACTACGCACCTGAGGATGTCAGGATGCTCACCCGGTGGTCCGAGCGGATTGCCTGCGAATTGGATCAGGTCCCGCCGGTGCTACCGGTCGGTGCGATCCACGGCCAGGCGGAAGTAGGAAATGTCCTGTTCCGCACTGGCCAACCGGTGCTCATCGACTTCGAACAGGTTTCTCTCGGACCGCGTGAATGGGACCTCGTACACACTGCCGTCGTGGTCACCCGTTTCGGCCGGCCCGAACAGCGCTACCGCGACTTTGCTGACGCTTACGGTTTCGACGTGCGAACCTGGGACGGCTACCAAACACACCGCCGGCTCTGGGAGCTGTGCGCTACCACATGGCTCATGCAACATGATCGCCGTAGCTGCAGGGTGTCGAAGGAAATTGAGGTACGCCTGCGAACTTGGCGCGATGATGACCCAGACGCGCGGTGGACCGGCGTACTCGAACGGCGGTGACGTCGGCAGCGGGTCGGCAATCCGGGTTATGCTTCACCGCGACGACCTCCAAGTATTCGGATGGGAAGGCCTCCATCTGCCCGCTCTTGCTTTGCCGGCCGACCTGATCGTGTCGTGAACTCGACACCAGCGACATTTTAGGCCACCAGAATGTCGGTAGCGTCGAGTTCACGACACGAGACGGCAAAGAGCGGGTCAGGTGGTGCTCACCTGGTCGGACGGGGGCGCGCTGATCGAGACCGGTGCGTTGAACCTGCTGAAGGCGATGACCGTGGAGGTGCGCTGGCCTTGCACGGTGATGTCCTGGGTCGCTTTGACCGGCCGGCCCTGGTCATCGACATACAACTCGATGGGCAAGGTGGTGACCCCGGCACCGAGCAGCGGCTGGCGGCCGGGCGTGTTCTCCGGGAGCTTGGCGACATCCACATTGACCAGGTAATGCGTGACCGGGCTGCCGTTGAGAGATTCCTTGCCGACCAGTTGGACACTTTGCGCGGCGGAGGCGAACGTGGAGAAGTGGTCGAGCGAGGCTGACTTGCGTACCGCCTCCAGCGATGTTGCCATGTTGCGCACTGCTGGATTGGGACTGTCCCGGGTCACCAACACCCATGGCTTGCTGGCTTGGTTCGCCGCTTCCGGCACCTGTGCATAGGTCGCCTGATCGACGATGAGCAGCCGCCGCTTGCCGGCGGGTCCCAATTGTTCGGTGATGTCCAGGGCCTGCAACGTGCCGCTGGCCAGCTTTGCGTCACCCTCACCATTGATCGTTTGACCCGGGCTGGTCACGTTGAGCGCGAGATGCACTGAGCTTACGGAGGAGATCCCGCGGTGAAGTAGGCCCGCGAGGCCGGCAGCGTCCGTGGGGCCAGGCGACGCCGGACCGGCCGAAGAGATGGATGTAGCGCTAGCACCGGACGGGTGGCCACTGGTAGAACAGCTGGGCACCGCGATGGCAAGGCACACCATGGCGGCGGCGACCAACCGCCGAGTGATGATCACGGGACATGCTATCGCGCGACGAACCCGAGGCCAGGGGCACCACGCCGATCGGTCAGCTGTTCTCGGGCGGGAGGCCTGGTCGGCTAGTCGTGCCCACCGACGGCACGAGCTTGGGTTGATCATCCGGCTGCCCATTCGCCGGCGCTGGCGGAGAGACCGGTGGCGCCGGTGAGATGGTCTTGGCCGGCACCGTAGGAGCGCGACCAGACCGCAGCAACAGGGCACCGAGCACACCCAGTGCGCAGATTCCAGCCATGATCAAGAACACGTTGTTGATCGCGCTTACGAACACCCGCAGCTCAGTCTCGTGGTACAGGGCATACAGACCGGTCCAGTCCGGAGTACCCGGTGGGCCAAGATGGGGCACGGGCGCGCTTTGCGGCATGAGGGCGGCGCGCCCGGCCAGCAGCTGCGCCTGCTGCAGCGTCAAGATCGCCGTAAAGACCGCAATCCCGAGTGCGGCGGCAGTGCGCTGCACGACGTTGTTGAACGCGCTGGCGGTGTTGTTGTACTCCGGCGGGATCACCGCGAGACCCGCGCTGAACAGCGGCATCATCCCGATACCAAAGCCGCCGTATTGCAGCATCAGCAGCCACATCAGGTGATCGCGACTCGTGTCGAGGGTGATCGTGTGCAGCAGGTAGGTGGCCACGGCGGCGATCGCCAGCCCGCACACCACGGGCCAGCGGGGCCCGATGCGGTCATAGATCTGCCCGGTGATGGGCATCAGAAGGCCCATCACCACCGCCGGTGGCAACACGACAAGTCCCGCGTCCAGCGCCCCCCAGCCCTGGGCCACCTGCAAGAACTGCGGGACGTACACCGCCACCACGAACAACACCACGATCAGCAACGACATCAACACCAGCGACAGGGTGTACGCCCAGTACCGGAACACTCGGAGATCAAGTAGCGGGTCATCGATTTCCAGCTCGATCACCACGAACAGCGCCAGGCACAGCGCGCTGACAACGAACAGGCCCAGGATCCGGTAGGACGTCCAGTGCCAGTCCTCCCCCTTGGACAGCGCCAAGAGCAGCGTGAACAAGCCACCTGCCACCGTGAGGAAACCCAGCACGTCGAACCGCCGGCCGGTCCGTCTTGGGAATGAGGGCAACACCAGGATCGCGGCAACCGTGCCGACGATCGAGATGGGCACGTTGATGAAGAAGATCAGCCGCCAGTTCACGTATTCCACCAGGTACCCGCCCAGCGCCGGCCCGACCGCTGGGGCGACGACGGCACCCAGCCCGTACATGCCCAACGCAGCGCCGAGCCGGTCGCGGGGCACGATCTGCAGCAGGATCGCCATGGTGATCGCCGGCAGGATCCCGCCCAGCAGCGCCTGGACAACCCGGGCAATCACCAACGTGTTCAGGCTCCATGCCAGCCCGCACAGCGCCGATCCACCGGCGAACCCCAGCAGCGCCAGGTTGTAGACGCGGCTCAACCCGAAGCGGTCCCCCAACCACGCGGTCGCCGGCACCACCACACCCTCCGTCAGGGAGTAGGCGGTGACCACCCACTGCGCGTCGCTGGTGGATGCACCGAACTCGTTCTGGATGGTGGGCAGTGCCACCGTGACGATGCTGATATCCAGGATCGACATGAACATGCCGACGATGAGCACCGTCAGGGGCAACCGCCAGGCCGTCTGGGTGCGATCGCCGGCACCGGCAGCGCTGCGCCGAGAAGGGCCGCCAACGGTGGGCGACGAAGTCGGCCCGCTAGCAGGGGATGTGGTAACCCCGCTAGCAGGGGATGTGGTAACCCCGCTAGCGGGCCTCGCCCCCGACCCCGTCACCACCCCACCACCGTGCCATAAGAAACGTCAAGTTCTCTACCCGTTTTCTTCGCGGTGGGTCACGGACTCCTAACGTTGTGCCGATCGGGCGACCAGCGACGATCACCAGACCGTAAGGCAACGACTCCAAGGTGCGATGGGAACAACGCGTGCTCTAGTGTGTTTTCACGCTGCGAACATCTGGTGTTACCTACAGCTTCGAGGGGTTTCTACGGTGACCACGGTCAGCGAGGCCGGCAAAACCGCCCATGGTGCCGCGGATCACCGCAAGGGGCCTCGACGGCGAGGGGATGCGCTACATACGGCGATCTTCGAAGCCACGCTCACCGAGCTGACCGCCGTCGGCTACGCCGAGTTGAAGATGGAACATGTGGCCAACCGGGCCCGCGCCAGCAAGGGATCCCTCTACCGGCGCTGGGCCAGCCGGGCCGAGCTGGTTGCCGACGCCGTGCACCACACCATTCCGAGCTGCGCCGAGCGACCCGACACCGGAAGCGTCCGGGAAGATCTGCTGAGCTGCCTTCGCGGATTCGCCACCTTGCTCAACGGCCCTTCCGGTGAGGCCATCCGCGGCCTCATGGCAGACACCATCCGCAATCCGGACCTCATGGACGTCGTCCGGGCACGGTTCATCGATCCCGGCGTCAATTTGTTCCTCGACGTCCTGCGGCGGGGCGCGGCCCGCGGCGAGGTCCGCACCACGGCGCTGACTCCCCGCATCGCCAGCTTGGGCCCCGATCTGCTGCGCGAATATTTCCTGGTGCACCGGCCCCCGATTCCCGATCGGGCGCTGGTCGAGATGGTCGATGAGGTCATCATCCCGCTAATCCGGGCCTGATTCAGACCCCGCAACCCCCGCAACCTGAGACAGCGCCGCACTCGGCCGGGCTGCGGTGATGTGCTATCCAGACGGCACTGCACCATCGAAACGCCGCGTACTCTATTGGTGGCAGCGCCATGAGATACTGAGCGATCATCGAAGCTGCGAGAGGTGTAGACGTGAGCAGCGCCGACCCAGTCGACCACCGCAAGGGGCCTCGGCGCCGCGGCGACGCCCTGTACGAGGCGATCTTCGCGGCTACCCTCGACGAGCTGAACGCGGTCGGCTACACCGAACTGAAAATGGAACGCATCGCCAACCGGGCCCGCGCCAGCAAGGGCTCGCTCTACCGGCGCTGGCCCAGCCGCGCCGAACTGGTGGTCGATGCGGTACACCACTGTTTTCCCAGTCATGGCGAGCCGCCCGATACCGGCAGCGTGCGCGAAGACCTGCTCGGTTGCCTACAGAAGATCGCCAACCTGCTCAACAGCCCGTCCGGGGAAGCCATCCGCGGCCTGATGGCCGACACCATCCGCAACCCCGACCTCATGGAAGCCGTGCGTATCCGTTTCATCGATCCGGGCGTCGGCCTGTTTCTCGAGGTCCTCAAGCGTGGGGCGGTCCGGGGCGAGGTACGCGCCAGCGCGCTGACACCTCGCTTCGCCAGCCTCGGACCGGATCTGCTGCGCCAGCATTTCATGGTGCACCACTCCCCCATTCCCGAGCGCGTGCTGACCGAGATCGTCGATGAGGTAGTGCTGCCACTGGTGCGAGCCCCCCGGGACCACGCAGAGCACCCGGGGCGGGACCCGAAATAACTCGCTCGCGTCGCTGGGCTGCCGAAGTTAAGGTACGGCGCGTAGCCTATGGGTGAAGCTGCACCATGGCGACGGGAGGTGTGAACGTGGAGGGCCCTGTCGCGGCACCGCCCGCACCATCTGACCAGCAACCCACCGATGGCGTCGTGAGCACCGCACCCCCCGCGGGACGGCGCAGGCTCAAGCGGTCCACTCGCATCGCCCTGATCGTCATCCTGATCGCGGCAGTGATCGCTGGGGCCGCATTCGGCGTCAGTTACTTCCTCAACGCCCGCAACTACGTCAGCACGGACAACGCCCAGATCGACGGCGACAAGATCGCGATCAATGCGCCCGCCACCGGCACGCTACTCGACTGGAGTGCCAACCAGGGCGCCAACGTGCACAAAGACCAGGTCGTAGGCCGCATCGAGATCCAGGGCGGGTTCTCCAAACCGCAGATGCCGATCAGGGCGCCGGGCGACGGCACCGTGGCGGTGGACAATGGGGTGGTCGGCACCTATGTCACCACCGGTACCCAGCTCGCCGTCGCCTACAACCTGGACCAGATCTACGTGACGGCCCGCGTCGACGAAACCGACGTCAAGGCCGTCCATGTCGGGCAGGTGGTCGACGTGGACGTCGACGCCTACCCGAATGCTCACATCACCGGGCGTGTCCAGGAAATCCAAGGCGGTGCGGCCGCAGTCTTCTCCCTGTTCCCCCAGAGCAATACCGGTGGCAACTTCCAGAAAGTGACTCAGGTCATCCCGATCAAGATCGGACTTGACGCCCTGCCGAACGTCGATCTCGTTCCGGGCATGAACGTTACCGTGCACATCCACAAACAATCATGACCACATTCTGAGATGCAGGCTGCACTTAAGGTCACTAACAAGGGTTACCTAATCGTGATTTTGCGACGGTTTGCTGGTCACCTGCCGCACATCATTGCTCCGAAAGGGTGGGATTGGCACGAACGGGTATTAAGCCCAGCCATAAAGGGTTCTAGTGTGGAGTGGGCAGTATGAGATTGCGCATGGTTGAGCGCATGCGTACCCGGGCGGGCGGGGCCGAACCGGGGCGCCAACCATCAGAGGTAGGGGGCATTTCATGATCGAGCAGCGGTAGCGGCCCAACAATCCCCTTTTGTGGAGGTCGGCGAACAAACCGTCGCCGTAAGTTTGGTTAGGCTATCCTAATTGTCGCCATTAAGCATTGTAAGCACCTTCGCTTGCAGGTGCTATTCGCTGTGCGACTTGCCCCGCATCTCACGGCGCAATCCATCTAGTGACTTCTTTCCGGATGGGAGTTCCAGGAAAGAAGGAGGGAGAAGGAACAGATGAGGATCAAGGAAATTTTCGGTCTCGGACGTAACTACGACAAGGACGGTGGTGGCGGCGGCCGCTGGGGCGGCGGCGGCAACTGGGGCGGCGGCGGCAACTGGGGTGGCTGGGGCCACCATCGCCACGGCTGGGGCGGCTGGGGCGGTTGGGGCCGCTCGAGCAGTTGGGGCGGCTGGGGCGGCGGAGGCCGCTGGGGCTGCTAAGTAACTCCGTACCGATCACGGCGGTGACTTTCACCGGCGAGACCGCCCGGTGAAAGTCACCGCCATCCAGCGCTCCGTGGAGATGGTCATGAGAATCGTGTGCATTGGCGGTGGGCCCGCCGGGTTGTACTTTGCGATCTCGGCGAAGTTACGCGACGCCGGCCATGACATCACCGTCATCGAACGTGATCCTCCCGGCGCCACTTACGGGTGGGGAGTGGTCTATTGGGACGACCTGCTCGACATTTTGTTCCGCAATGACCCGGACAGCGCCCGCGCGCTGCGAGCTGAGTCCGTCTTGTGGCAGGACCAACGGATAATCCTGCGCAGCGAACAGACCGCCTATTTGTCCGGATACGGCTTCAGCGTCGGCCGGGCGGCACTGTTGGACATTCTCGGCGAGCGCGCCACCGAACTCGGGATTGACCTTCGATATCGCTGCGAGGTCAATGGCGATATCCCGGAAATAGCCGAGGCTGACCTCGTCGTGGCGTGCGATGGCGCCAATAGCCGGACCCGGCAACGCCACGGCGAACAGTTCGGCGCTCGAGTCGACATCGGCGGCAACCCCTACATCTGGTTGGGCACTGACAAGGTCTTCGACAGCTTCACCTTCGCCTTCGAGCAGACCTCCGCTGGATGGATCTGGTTTCACGCCTACCCGTCCACCGCCGGAATCAGTACCTGCATCGTGGAATGCACCCAGCAAACCTGGCAGGGTCTCGGGTTTGACGCGATGAGCAGCGAGGACAGTGTCGGGCTGCTGGAGAAGATCTTCGAACGGGCCATCGATGGCCACGCGCTGATCAGCCAGTCCCGTGGCGAGCGTGCCCGGTGGCAACGCTTCACGCAGGTAACCAACAAGACCTGGTACCACGGCAACCTGGTGCTCGCCGGCGACGCCGCGCACACTACCCACTTCACTCTCGGGTCGGGAACCAGGCTGGCCATGATCGACGCAGTGATGCTGGCACAGAGCCTGTATGACCACGACGAGCTGGCGGCCGCGCTGGCAAGCTTCGACCGGCGAGGCCGGGCAGCGCTGCGACCCATCCAAGCCGGGGCGCGCACCAGCATGGCGTGGTTTGAACGTGCCGACCGGTACCTGGATCGTGACGCGGTGGCCTTCGCCTACGCGATGGCTGGCCGGCAAGGCGCCCAACCCCCGTGGCGGTACCAGATGCATCTGGCCACCCAGATTCCCGCTGTGCGGGCAGCGCTGCGTGGCGCCAACTCGGCCCGCCGCTGGTATCTCGCTCGCCGCCGGGGAGAAGCGCCTGCCCTGCCCGTAGGTTCACGCTGACCTGGCGAAATCGTGCCGGGGGTTCCGGTACTGGGCTTGCTCCCACACCCGGGCTACCAGCGCGATGATGACAGCCCACGCGGCGCCCAGCGCCCAACCGGCCAGCACATCACTGGGGAAATGCACGCCGAGGTAGACCCGCGTCGCCCCGACCGCAACGATCATCAGCAGTGCCGCGGTCCACACCAGGACCCGACCGGCCCGTAGCCCGATCACCCAACGGCTGACCATCCACGCCGAGAGCAACCACACCACCGTGGTGCCTGTGGTGTGTCCGGAGGGAAAGGAGAAGCCGTACTCACCCAGCACGGCGGTGACCCGCGGTGGGCGGCTTCGCCCCACCAGATGCTTCACCACAGTATTGATCACCGCAATACCGCCACCGCCGAGCAGCAAGATCAGTGGCGGCAGCACCGACCGCTGCCACCAGGCCAGCAGTGCACCCACCACCAGAGCTGTCACCGTTACCCCGAGGGGGCTGCCGATGTTGCTGATCACTTCCGCCGCCGTGGTCGACCAGGGCTGGCGGTGGCTGGCAAGGAAACCCAGCATCGGACGATCCGCCACCGTGATGCCGTCACTTTCCAGCACGCTGTCCAGCACCTGCCGGAATCCCACACCCAACGAGATCACGCACAGCACGCCGAGCGTCAACGTCAGCCCGGCCGCCTCACCTGGTGCGAACCGGCGGCCCAGGAATCGCCACTGCCGCGGGTAACGTGACCGCACTCGGGTCACGGCTGGCCGCTCGGCCAGCCACGTCAGTCCGGCGCGGATCCGTTCCGGATGCCCCACCACCCACCACGCGGCCAACCCGCTCAACCCGAGCACACCGACCAGGAGCGCTCCTAACACCCACACCCCCACCATCGACCGCTCCTCGCCTTCCGGATGTTCTCCAGGCCCCATTGACGCGTTCTGGATGCACCCTGCTGTTTTTGGCCCCCCGATTCCCGCAAGTCTGCATCCAGACTGCGCAGCGGGGACCGTATGATCAAGCGTCGTGTCGGTGGGTGGGTTACCGCACGCGTTGCGGGATGGTGACCAGTTCGCCGCGCGGGTGAACGGTCGCCGGCCAGCAGTATTCCTGGACTACGACGGGACGCTGACGCCGATCGTGGACCGGCCGCAGGACGCTGTCATCTCCGAGACCATGCGCAACGCGGTGCACCGGCTCGCGCAGCGCACCACAGTCTGTGTGGTCACTGGCCGGGACCGCTCCGTGGTTGCTGAGTGGCTAGGGATCGACGGGCTGGTGGTGGCGGGCAGCCACGGCTTCGACATCGCCGGGAACATCAGCGGGCGAGCAGCCGGCGGCGAGGGCGGCGAGACGATCCAGCACCACGCCGTGGCCGGCTTCGAAGAGTTGCTGGCCACGATCACCGAACAGCTCCGCAACCAGCTGGCGTCGGCACCGGGCGCCACCGTCGAGCCCAAACGGTTCTCGGTCGCGGTGCACTACCGGCTCGTCGATCCCGCGCACCGCCCACTGGTCACCGCAACCGTGGAGGACTTGCTGGCTGAGTATCCCGATCAGCTCAAGCTCACCCCGGGCAAGATGGTCTACGAGATCCAGCCGAAAGTCGACTGGAACAAGGGCCAAGCCGTGCTGTACCTGCGCCATGCCCTCGGTGTCGACGGCCCCGAGTACGTCTCGCTGTATGTCGGCGACGACATCACCGACGAGGATGCCTTCCGGGCTCTGAAGGGGCCGGTCAATGGCATCGGTGTGGTCGTTGCTGACCTCAACGACCCGGAAGTAGCCGGCCGGCCCACCGCGGCGGACTTCCTGCTGGAGTCGATCGGGGAGGTGGAGCGGTTCCTGGACATGCTGGCCTGACCATCGGTGTGGACATCGGAGGTACCAAGGTGGCCGCCGGTGTCGTCGATGAGCGCGGGGCAATCCTCGCCAGCACGCACCGGAACACCCCGGCCGACGACGTGCGGCTGATCGAGGACGCGATCGCTGCCGTGGTGGTAGAACTCACCAGCTCCTACGACGTCAAGGCGGTCGGGGTGGGAGCAGCCGGCTTCATCGACGCGCAGCGCGCGACGGTGATGTTCGCGCCGAATCTCGCCTGGCGCGATGAACCCCTGCAAGCGTCGCTGCAACGCAGGCTGGGCCTGAACGTGGTCGTCGAGAACGACGCCAACGCGGCCGCGTGGGCGGAGGTCCGCTTTGGCGCCGGGCGTGGCAGCCAGCACGTGGTGGCGCTGACCGTGGGTACCGGCATCGGCGGCGGCATCGTCATCAACGGCCAGCTGGTGCGTGGGCAGTTCGGCGCAGCGGCCGAGTTCGGCCATGTCAGGGTCGTCCCGGACGGGCGGCTCTGCGGGTGCGGGTTGCGGGGCTGCTGGGAGCAGTACGCCAGCGGCCGCGCGCTGGTGCGGGAAGCGCTGGAGCTTGTCCGCGGTGTCCCCGAGAGGGCCGGCGCACTGCTGCGGCTGGCTGGCGGTCAGCCTGAGCGCATCACCGGAGAGATGATCACGCAGGCTGCGCTGGCCGGCGACAGCACGGCATTGCACTGTTTCGACCTGGTGGGGACCTGGCTGGGGCGCGGGCTGGCCGGGCTGGCTGCGGTCCTGGACCCGGAGCTGTTCGTCATCGGCGGTGGTGTCTCCGCTGCTGGTGAGATCCTGCGCGCTCCCGCGTCGGCTGCCTTCACAGCGTCGCTAACCGGTCACGGTCACCGGCCGGTGGCCGAGCTGCGGATCGTCGAACTGGGTCCGGATGCAGGCCTGGTCGGGGCCGCCGACCTGGCCCGCATCCCGGCGTAGCAAGCAGGGCTTTGGTGCGTTCATGCATTCATGGCCTGTGCCATGTTTTGCAGCCGAGCGATGCGCTGCGCGGTGTCGGGGTGGGTGGAGAACATCCGCATCATGGCTCGCCCGGAAAACGGATTGGCGATCATCAACGAGCTCACCGGTCCGGCGCTGGCTGCAGCCTCCAGCGGTCTGGCGTACGCCGCTCGCTCGATCTTGGCCAACGCCGCAGCAAGCGCCAGGGGATCGCCGGTTGTCCGAGCACCCGAAGCATCCGCGGCGTACTCCCGCGACCGGCTGATCGCAGCCTGGATCAGCCCCGCGGCCAGCGGTCCGAGCAGCGCCAGCAGGACAATCTCCAAGAAGCCGGGACCAGAGTCGTCTTCACTACCGTGGAAACCGAACAAGGCACCCAGTTGCGCCAGGTTCACCAGGATCATGACCATGCTGGCCAGGCCGGCAGCGACCGAGGCAATGAGAATGTCACGGTTGCCGACATGACTGATTTCGTGGCCCAGGACACCGCGCAGCTCACGCTCGTTGAGCATCTCGAGAAGGCCCGTGGTGACACAGACCGACGCGTGCGAGGGGTTACGGCCGGTGGCGAACGCGTTGGGTGGCGCCAACGGGCTGATGTACACCCTCGGCATGGGCAAGCCTTGGCTCGAAGCCAGCTCAGCAACCATCGCGTAGAGCCGGGGTGCCTGCTGCGGGCCCACCTCCTGCGCGCGCATCGCCCGCAAGGCAAGCCGGTCAGAGTAGAAGTAGGACACTCCGTTCATTCCCAGCGCCACGACGCCCGCGATCAGTAGCCCCGTGGTCCCGCCCAGCGCCTGCCCGATCAGCAGGATCAGGGCGGATAGCCCGCCAAGCAGCAACGCGGTCTTCAGGCCGTTACCCAGCCTCGACATATCCTCCTCCACACCATGCGACCACCCGTCGGGTGATCAACGTTTCCTCATCCAGCGAGCCCGCAGGTCTTCGATCTTGCGGCGAGTCTTGGGGTCCTGAGCGAGCTGCTGGGCGCGCTCAGCAAGCCGCCGTCCCTGCTGGCTACGGGCCAACCGGGTAATGCGGTCAATCAACGACGCCATGGCACGACTTTCCTCTCAGGGATCTGGTGGTGACACTGCGCAACCTCACAAGAACCAGTGTGGCTGCGCACAGTGCCCACCGCTCGCCCATTATCGGTGATAATCTCGCCCACTTATTGCCGGGATTCGGCAAGAATCTTGCTGTTGCCGGGCCAGCCGAGGGCACGGGCGCCGAGGACGGCGGTATGCAGCGTGTAGCGGTGGCTGGGATTGTCCAGCTGCAAGCCGGTGAGAGCAGCGATGCGGTCGAGGCGGTAGGTGACCGCACGCACTGACAGGTGCAGCAGCCCAGCGGCACGAGTGGTGTTTCCCCCGGTCCCGAAGTACGCCTCGAGGGTCTGCAAAAGCGGTTCGGCGCCGCCGCGAGCCTGCCGCAGCGGCGTGAGCACGGTATCGATGAGGTCGCAGAGTGCGGCGCGGTCGCGCAGCAGCACTTGGTAGACGAGCAGGTCCTCGGCTTTCACCACAGAGTCGGACAGCTGTAGTCGCTCTGCGAGGACCAGTGCGTCACGCGCTTCGGCGAACGAGCGGGCCACGCCTGAGGGTCCGGGATGGCTACGCCCCAGCACCAGCCATACCTTCAGCCCCCGCCGGTCACCGGAAGTCAGGACCCGGCGCGTCGCGGCCAGCGTGGCGTCCAAGATCGGCGCAGGCAGCGCAGGCAACACGATGACGAGCTCGCCGTCCCGAGTTGTGATCAACGCTTCGAAAGCACCGAGGGGAGCCGCAATCGCGGCGGATACCTCTGCCAGTAGCGGGCTGGCCTCTTGAAAGGGCACCGCGGTACGGGCGAGCAGCACCGCATGCGCCCCGGCTAGCTGCAAGCCATAGGACTGCGCGCGCACCAGCAGGCTGGCCGGATCGGAACTGCCGGCCAGCAGGTCGTCGACGAACTCACGGCGCAGCGCCTCCTCGCGGCGGACCACTGCACGCCGGGCGGATGCGTAGCCCTCGGCCAGTGCGGCGACGACGTCGTCACATGCGCGCAACACCCGATGCCCAGCCGCGCGGACGGTGGCGGCATCCTCACTGGCGACTGCTGGCAGCTGAGTCCAGGCCCGCCACGCGGCGGACAGGTAGAGATCCACCAATGCCCGGAGCACCACGCCCTGTTCTGCCGCACGCGCTCCGAGAGCCACGAATGTGGCGTTGGTATGGCGGTCCCAGTGATGTTCGAGGCCAGGAGCGGCCAGTCGATCCAGGAAGTCGCCGAGCAGCTCCGGATCCACCCCACCGGCGTCGGCAGCCGCCGCTCGGGCCACTTCAAGATCCCAATCTTGCCGGAACTGGGCAATAGAAGGCCCAGAGGTCGGCGATCTACCTCCTCGTGGTTGCCGGCTCATCTCTCAATCCTGGCAGAACAACAATGTTCACGCGCTGTCTTCGTTGCCGAGGTCCGGCATGACAATCGCGTCGTGTTGGCTGGTGATGCCCCTGACGTCC
Source organism: Pseudonocardiales bacterium (assembly GCA_019241525.1). Classification (GTDB taxonomy): domain Bacteria; phylum Actinomycetota; class Actinomycetes; order Mycobacteriales; family Pseudonocardiaceae. The sequence continues at coordinate 45,061 of JAFAWY010000056.1, read as the reverse complement.
CCGCCAGAGGCGGGCACTGTTGCGGTGGTTGGAGAATTGCCTGCTGCTTACCTCACCGCCAGGCAATCGCGCTGGGATGGCGGCTGAGGCCGGAGAAGGGGACCTATGACGAGGTACGTGCCGACAGAATCCCGCCCGCGCGCCGGCTCCCGTGACATCCATAACGTCACCGTCAGCGTCGCGCCCGGCAAAACCCGCAGTTCCCAAAGTTCCCGCGGTCGGTCCCTTACTGACGTGGTACGGCCGGTGACGATCCTCACCGCATCCTGGTGCTGTTCGGTCGGCAGCACCTGGGCCCTGCTGCTGTGCGAGCACGACCTTCCCCTCCGAGCTGCTCCGGATGAGCGGATCAGTTCAGGGGTGCCCATTCTGGAACCGGCCCCGGACTCGCTGGCCGGCGAGCTGCTCGCCCAACGCAGCTACCGGCTGTTTTATGACCCCGATAATTCGCAGCGTGCCCGCAGCGTGCGCCGGCTTGGTTTCGTCTCGCGCGATGCTGAGTTGATCTCGTTAGCCGAAATGATCCGGGCCCAACCCCTCGGGCAGCTCGAGCATCCGCTGGCCCTGGCCATCCGCTGGACTGTAGCCGGATTCTCGCCTTCAGTCGCGAGAAAATGGGTCAAGTCCGGCATCCTGTCTCCGCCTGCCTTGCATAGATCGACCCTGCATAGATCGACATGAGACCTGCGAGCGGATCTGCATCCCGCCGTAGCGTGGTCACTTGCCGCCTGCCCGCATTACCCGCACCATGGTGGGGCAGCGGCGCGCTCCCCCGCGCTCGGGTCACCACGAGTCGAGCAGGGAGCAGGCGTGACGCTCGGGTGGATCGGCGCCCACGGCGGCGAAGGCATCACTGGTGGCCAGGCAGTGCGCGCCCGGCCGGTGTGGATTGACCTTGACCTGGCGTTCCCGCTGTCGACAGGGCACCGCCGACGGGTGGTTGCCGACGGCCTGATTCTCAGCGGCCGGGTGCCCGGCATGCTCAAACGTTGGGTGCGTGGTTCCCGGGGCGAGTGGTACGGGCTGGTGTGGGTCCCGCTGCGCGACGGCGCCGGAGACATCCGGCTCACCCTCGACGACCAGTTGGTGCCGGCAGCTGCGCTACACCCACGGCCAGTTTCATAGCAGCTCAAGATAGACGCAAGTTTGCTACCGGCGTCGATGGGGTAACCCTAACACGAACCATCAAGCCAACTCGCCTTGGTGGTCGCGGTGAAGTCGACCGGCGGCTTCAGAGTCCACCAAAGTCGATGGAAGGAGCCCAACCAATGACGCAGCAAGGTCCGGCGCAGCCGCCCTACCCGCGGGAGCCGAATGTTCACTCGGGTGGCGAGCAGGACCCCGGCGGTGACCGGGACCTGCCTCCCTACGAGAGCCGCCAGAAGGAAGGCGCGGGCACGGATCAGGACGCGTTGCTGCGCGAGCGTGGCGGCGTACCTGGTCATGAGGCCGGCCCGCGGGATGTCTCGAGCGCTGAGAGTGGAGGCATGACAGACACCGATATGGCCCCGAAGGGCCCGCACGGTGTCGGGCAGACCACCAGCACCTCGGGCGAAGACTACGGGCGCAGTATGTCCGAAGCGGGACACACCGCAGACCGCTTCGACGGCGGGATCGCCGACAGCACCAGCAATGTTGACCCGGAGAGCCCCAGTATGCGGACCGGCGACCAAGGCGGCTGATCACCTCAGGTCTACCTCATAGCTAACATAAGCGTCGCCCCGGCCTACTGGCCGGGGCGACGGCCTGTTCAGATCAGAAACGTTTAGCCGCGCAGGCTTTTTCCGGTCAACCGCTGGTAGCCCTGGCTGGTAATCCGACTCAAGGCTGCTTTGACCAAGCCGAAGACCGCCCCCTGCAGTGCGCCGACGAGCAGTACCTCACTGACGTCGCGGTCCAGCGCGGTCGGGTCGGGCACCTCATCTTCATCAGAGACGACCCGCCACAGGCGGCTGAACACACCCCCGGCGATGGCGCCGCCGAGCAGGCCGGTGGCGAAGCCTAAAAGTTTGGGAGTGAGGTCCTGCAGCGAGTTCGCTGAGTTCACGAGGTACGCACCCGCCGCACGATCACGGTAATCACGATCAGCCCAACCGCAACGCCGGCTACCTTGGCCCACCGCTCGGTCGACATATCGTTGGTTGCCCGCCGAACCCGTGCGGTGACGCCGGTAAACTGCTCGCGCCAGTCATTACTGCGGTTGAGCACCTGGTCGAGCAACTCATTGCCACGCGCCAGTGCCTGGCCTGCGATCTCGTCCCACAATTGAGCAACCTGGGCGGTCATCTCCGCACCATGGTCAACAGCCTGCTCGCTTAGCTCCATGCCTCGCTCGATGGCGCGTCCGGTCAATTCAGTACCACGATCGATGGCCTGCTCGGTCAGTTCGGCACCGCGCTCCCGAGCCCGGGCGGGCAGGTCGGCCTTGTGTACCAGGGCTTCCACCGTCTCGCCGAGATCGCTACGCAACCCCTCGATTTCTCTCTGGAGCTGCTCTTCCTCAAGGCTGGGCCGCTCGCTGCTGCTCATCGATGCACGCTCTCCTTCAGCGTTTGAATATCCCGCTTGGCATTCTCCACAGCTCGCTCAGGCACCGGCGGCGCCGACTGGCGCACTTGCGTGATCCCCAATGCGGAAATTATCCCGGCCAGGACCAGCAGGACCACCCCGACGATCACCGCAGCCAACCACGCGGCCAGCACCGTGGCCAGTCCGAGTATGGCCGCCGCGACGAGCGCACCCAGACCGAGCAAGGCCACCACTGCGCCCGCCCCACCAATACCGATCCCGATACCGGCCTGGGCGCCCTTGCGCTTCAGCTCGGTGGTAGCCAACGCCATCTCGTCTCGCACCAGGGCAGAAATCTGAGCAGACAGCCGCTCAACCAGCTCGCTGACTGAAGCATCAGCAGGGTTTTTCTGGCCCTGTTCGTGGATCGTCATACCTCCTCCTTACGCCACGCGCATCTGACGTGGACATACCCGGCATTGGGCCGGTTTACCCGTCGTGCGGGCATCGCACACAATGGGTTTTCCGCACGCGGCGCTCGGGCGCCCACACCGAGGTGGTAAATGTCCGGTTCTCCCGAGGACCCCCGGCAACGCTTGGCGCGAAATCTCAATGACCTGCTCCAGGAACTGCGCGTCGCGCTCGCGGGGGTGCAGATCCTGTTCGGATTCTTGCTCTCCATCGTCTTCACTGTTCCGTACCAGCACACCACTGCGTTGCAACGCGGGGCTCACCTGATTGCGGTGCTGTTCTCAGTGATCGCCGTGGCGTTGATGACCGCACCCGCAGCATGGCATCGGCTGCTCTTCCGTCAGGGAGAGCGCCCTGAGATCGTGCGGGTGTCCAACACCTTCGCAATCGGAGGGTTGGTGTGCCTAGCCCTGGCGATGAGCGCAACGGTGTTTTTGCTGGCTGACGTGGTGCTCGGGAACTGGTCCGCGACCGTGGCCTGCGCGCTGTCCATGGCCTGGTTCGGGATGTTGTGGTTCGGGCTTCCGCTGCGCCACCGCCTCACCGCAGCTGAGCGCAACAGCATCGGATCAGTGCGCTAAACGGAACCGGCCGTATGCCCGGCAAGCTTCAAGTCGGCGACCAACTCATCGAACATTTCTGCCTGGCGGTCTTTCGGCCCGCGCAGTACCGCCGACGGATGGATGGTGGCCACCAGCGGCCGATTCTCATATTCAAGGATCTCGCCGCGGTGCTGGGTGAGGCGAAACGCCGCGCCGAGCAATGCTTTGGCCGCTGTCGAACCCAACGTCACCAGCAGCTGCGGCTCTACCGCGGCGAGTTCGGCCCGCAGCCACGGCAGGCAGGCCCGCACGTGCTGCACCCCCGGGGTGCGGTGAATACGCAGCTTGCCTTGCCGCTGGAAACGGAAGTGCTTTACCACGTTGGTGACATAGACGTCACTGCGCACCACCCCGGCCCGCTCCAACGCACGATCCAACACCCGGCCGGCCGGCCCGACGAACGGTTCACCGGCAATGTCCTCCTGGTCGCCGGGCTGCTCGCCGATCAACATCATCGCTGCGCCGGTGCGCCCGGAGCCGAAAACTGTTTGCGTGGCGTCGGCATACAGCTCGCAGGCGGTGCACACCGCTGCCTCACGGCGTAACTCAGCAAGTTCCGACACACCCCGTGGATACCCATTCTGTGCGACTTTCCGACATGGGCCTTCACCATGCTGGGCTTCAGCTGCACAACATGCGCAGCAGGGCGCGTTCGAGGCGGATTCGCACGCCCTCGTCGACGAGGTCGTAAGTGCCTGCGCGGCGCACCGCAGCCAGGATCGTCCGGCCTTGCGCGTACCGATCAAGCACCCGGGGATCCACATAGGACGCCCGGGCCACCGCCCGGGTGTTACCCAGATGCTCTGCGACTTCATCCAGAGCGGTATTGATCGCCTGGGTACGACCGCGTTTGGACGTCGGTATCCCGTTGGCCGCGCCCTGCGCCAGAGCCACCGCAGCCAGCAGCGTCGCATTCCAGGTGCGCAGGTCCTTGGCACTGAACTCGTCACCGGCCAATTCCTTGAGCCGGGCGTTGACGTCCTCGGCGCACACGTCATGCCAGCCCTGCTCGGTGCGGTAGGCCAGTAAGTCCTCCCCGCCGCCGGAGCGGCGAAGCAGTGAGCGCACCACCGCGTGCAGCGCCGGATCGTGCAACGTCATCGCCTGCTCGATGTTGCCCTTCGCCAGGTAGCGCAACTCGATAACACCGCGACGTAGCCGCACATGTTCGCGGCGCAGCGTGGCCAAGCCGAAGGTGCCCTCGTCCTCACCAGGATCGGGCGCGTACTCATCGCCGCCGATCCGGAACGCGCCGATGTCCAGCATCCGCAGCGCCGCGGCCAGCACCCGCTCACAGCACAAACCCCGCCGATCGAGATCTTTCCGGATCTGTGCCCGCACCACCGGTAACCGGCGGCCCAGCCGCGACACCCGGTCGTACTTGGCGGCGTCGCGCTGCCGCCGCCACTCGTCGTGATAGAGGTACTGGCGGCGCCCGGCCTCATCGGTGCCGACCGCCTGGATGTGTCCTCCGGGCAGCGCGCAGATCCACACCTCCCGCCACGCCGGAGGCACCGCCAGCGCCCGGATCCGCTGCAACGTTTGCGGATCGGTGATGACCGCGCCGTTCTCGTCGTAGTAACTGAAACCGCGCCCGCGACGCCGGCGAGAGTACCCGGGACCGTGGGGCTCTACCCGTTGCAGCTGCACCGCGCCCTCTTCACACTGCACAGCACGGGAATACCCACTTGCCGCATAAAGTCGACTGGCTCGGGGAAGATCTCTTCTGTGACTGCGACTGAGGTGGCGGGAAGCCAGGCAGATTCCCCGACGCAGATTCCGGCGCGCGGCTGGTTGCAGGTGCTACGTCGCGCGTGGCGCAAGAGCCAGAAAGACAACATCTCTCTGCTGGCCGCCGGGGTGGCGTTCTACGGGTTCCTTGCCGTGTTCCCAGCACTGATCGCGCTGGTGACGCTGGTAGGTCTGGTGGCCGATCCCGGAACCATCACCCAACAGGTACAGAGCTTCACCGCGGGGATGCCACAAGCCACCCGGCAGCTGATCTCCGAGCAGCTGACCGCCATCACCAGCAGCAGCGGTGGGGCGCTGACCGCTGGGCTGGTGGTCTCGCTGCTGGGTGCGCTGTGGAGTGCGTCGGGTGGGGTATCGAGCCTCATGACGGCGATCAATGTCGCCTACGACGAGAAGGAAAACCGGGGATTTCTCAAGCTGCGCGGGCTTGCGCTGCTGCTCACGTTGGGCACCGTGGTGTTCCTGATCATCATGCTGGCACTGATCGCGGTGGTGCCGGTGGTGTTGAACGTGGTGCCGTTGGGACCGGTCGGGACGGTGATCGCCCAGGTGCTGCGGTGGGGACTCCTCCTTGCCATGATCATGATGGGGCTCGCGGTGCTTTATCGGGTGGCTCCCGACCGCAACCCGCCCAAGTTCCGCTGGGTCGGCGTGGGCAGCGTGGTGGCGGCGGTGCTCTGGTTGCTTGGCAGCGTGGGTTTAAGCCTGTACGTCAATTACTTTGGCAACTACAACAAGACCTACGGTGCGCTGGCCGGCGTGATCGTTCTCATGCTGTGGTTTTTCCTCACCAGCTACAGCATCCTGCTCGGTGCGGAGATCAATGCCGAGTCGGAATACCAGACCGACCGCGACAGCACCGTCGGAGAACCAAAACCGCTGGGCCAGCGGGGCGCTGTAGTGGCCGACACCCCAGTTGGACGGCTGGAGTGAGTAGGCGCGAGCTGGTCGACAGGGTCACCGAACTGCTCGATTCTGCCGATGTCACGGTTGCGGTAGCCGAGTCACTGACCGGTGGCATGGTGGCCAGCGCGCTGGCCGAGGCGTCCGGGGCGAGCAAGTGGTTCCGGGGTGCCGTGGTGGCCTATGCCAGCGATGTCAAGCACGAGCTGCTGGGTGTACCCCCCGGACCGGTGGTCAGCGCGCCGGCCGCCGAAGCGATGGCCAGCGGGGTCCGGAAACTGCTGGGCGCCGACGTGGCAGTGGCCCTGACCGGCGCAGGGGGTCCAGACCCGCAGGACAGCCAACCGCCCGGCACAGTGTTCTTCGGGCTATCCGATGGCGACAAAAGCCAGATCGAACACCGCTATTTTGACTACCGCGATCCAGGGCGGGTGTGCGCCGAGGCAGTTGACGAGGCGTTTGCGCTGCTCTACGCCTTCCTGCGCACTAGCGCGGCCGCTCGTCGCGACTAGCAGACCTCGGTCAGGCATAGAAGCGATCATCGCGGTTCCCGCCATCCGGGCGTGGCGACGTCGAGCTCCTGGGCGGCGGCGAATGCGCGCTGCTGCCACCACTCGAGTTCAGCGATACCGGCGGTGTCACGGGCACCCAGTGCCTTCTCCCAGCCGAACGTGCTGATCATCGCCAGCTGGCACAGCAGGACCTGGCGGTCGAACCACTCCTCGGTGTCCCAACCGCGTCGCGCCAACGCGTCTCGAAACTGGGCGATCACTTCAGCTTTGTCAACCGGGAGCCGGGCCCGGTTGAGCGCCAGGTACCACATCAGATCCCAGCACGGCGGTCCGGAGCCGGGATAGGCGCAGTCCACCAGGATGGTCCGGCCGTCGGGGTGCTCGCCGAGGTTGCCCATCTTCCAGTCGCCGTGCAGGAAGCTGACCGGGGTCCGGGCGAGCGCGGTGGTGAGCGCCTCGGGATGCTGCTGGACTACGGTGACCAGCGCGGCGAGTTCGGGGGCAAGCTCGTGCAGCCGGGCCCAGCCCTGGTCGGCGAGCTGCACGACAATGTCCGGTGCCGGACCGGCCAGCTCGTCGGCGATGGTGTCCGGGGCGAAGAACCGGATCCGCTCGGCCATCGTGGTCAGCCCGAGGTTGTCGCGCCAGCCGCGGAAGGCCACGCACAGCGCCGCCAAATGGTCGATGAACCGGGCGTTCGTTTCAGCGGTGATCGGGGCATCGCCGGGCGGCACGAGCCAGTCACCGACGTCGCGCATCAGGATGCCCAGCTCGGCGTCCAACCCTTCGCCGTCGCGGGCCATGGCCACCACGGTGTGGTCGATCTCGGGTGGGAACCGGTGCAGCAGCCCCGCTTGCCAGATCCGGAAGGTGCGCTGGTCCCGGTCGCCGGTCACCCGCATGATCCAGTCCGTGCGGTAGCTGACCACCTTGAGAAAGTGCGGCTCGGCGTCGATGAGCACCCGCTCGAACCGGGAGCCCGATCGAGCGTCGGCCGGGTACACCTGCTGGCGCGCGGTGGCACCCGCGGTCAGCGCGGCGACAGACGGCGCGATCTGAGGCAGCGGCGCAGCGGCGGCGCGGGTCATGGCCGCACCTCGAGAGTGGTGGTCATAGTGATTCCTCCGGTGGGGAAGGGGCGGTGACCACCGTGCCCACCCTCGCTTGCAGCGATCTTGGCAGTGCAGCAGCAGGTTCGCCGCAAACCGCGTTTACCGCGTTATCGGCGTGTCGAGCACAGATGTCACCACCAACCAGCAATGTCGTCGGCAACCTGTTGACTGCGACCGGTTGCTGGGGGCCATACCGCGACGACGCGCACCTCGACGCCACTGTGCCGAACTGGCCCTTCACCGTGGAGGGAGGCGGGACAGCCGGCTGACGAGTTCCTCACACTGATCAGCTCGCTGTTGCGCAGTCGCATTGCCGACCGCACCTCGATGAGTGGCAGTCCACACCAGGGTGCCGTGGGCAAGCGCAGGGCGCCCAGCAGCTTTCGGCCTCCCACAAGCCGGTCTTGATGTCGACCAGCCTGCCGATGCACAGTCCACCGAAGACGCCGACTCGCGCACCGCAACAGTAATTCCCTTTCGACAATAGCGAATCGATATTTCAGCGACAGGAGAGGTAACACGGCCACCAATTGCATTGAAGGTGATCATGAACGCCGAGTGCCGGCGGCGGTGCGGGGTGTCATCACGTCCCACGCTAGATGATCATGAACCTATACTTCTGGACACCCGGCGGATTGGCCATAATGACAGCAGCCACCATGTCGGCCAGAGCTCGTATCCGCTCAGCGAGGCTCGACCAGGCAAGCCAAATGGCGGAAATAAGCGGGCTCACGCCGCGCCCGAACGAGTGATCCGTCTACCACCCAAGTAGCCCAGAAATCGGGCAAACATCGCCCATCCAATGCCGCAGCCATCACCGCTCCACCTGCGGAAACACTGGATACTGTCGCGTTGCGTAACCAAATCGAGATCATACGCCTGCCCGACTGGCCCTACCGACACCCCCTTGCATTACCCACGGTGATCCGTACGGTCAATGTCGTCCCGTCCAATGGAGCCACCATTGAGGCGGGAATCCGGAACCGGCGCGCCTGTAGTCCCGTCCCCCGGGAACCGGATACCGCAACCTCACCCCGAATCGGGACGGGGCATAAGGCTGGCGACAACCCCGAAGCGGACCGGCGAATTCCGCGCTTTTTACGCATGCCATCAAACGGGGCGCGGTTTCACGGAGAATGAGACATGACGAGGACCTCCCGTTTACTCGCACGTGTGGGTACTGCCGCGATCGCTGTGGCGGCCCCACTGGCATTCTTGGCACCAACGGCCGTCGCCGGCCCGGCGCGCCAGGATCCGTGGGACCAGGTGGCGGAGTGCGAAAGCGGCGGTAACTGGAGCGCCAATACCGGCAATGGGTATTACGGTGGATTGCAATTCACCCGCGGAACGTGGCACTCATTCGGTGGCGGCGCTTACGCAGGCAGCGCTGACCGAGCCACCCGCTCGCAACAGATCACCATTGCCGAGAAGGTGCTCCGCGCGCAGGGCTGGAGGGCCTGGCCTACGTGCTCCAAGAAGGTCGGGCTGCGCTGACAACCGGCCCATATCCGACGCTCGACTCCCGCCGTTGCAGCCGGCGGGAGTCGAGCTGGCACAACCAGCGAAGGCAACAGACCATCTCCAGCTGCCACCACGGCATAGCCTTCCAGGCCTGCCGAGCCTTGGCGTGGCGGGTCACAATCGCGCGCTATCCGGCCGGGCCCGAGCAGCAAGGTACTGGCACCGGCACACCGAGAACAGCGCGGTGAGCGGCGGCAGGGTCATGATGTGCCAGTCTGTTACGAAGGCTGGCGATACACCGCACGTAGATCCGGTCTATCCAGAGGAGTCCGTACGCTACGCTGATGGAGTAAAGCCGATGTGAGATGCAAAACATGGAGACAACGGTGACTCAAGCAAAACACACGGACTTTGCTCGATACGCGGAGCTTTCGGAGGCAGAACAGAAAGCGCTCGAAGAGGCCCTTGCCTCCATACCAGACGATATTCTTTCCATTGGGGAGCGTCCACCGATCGAGTCCCGGATTCGCAAACGCCTGGAGCGGGAGGGGCTGCTGACCGCCGCCGGTCCATTAGGGGTGGGCGAGATTCCCCCGGTGGCGTATGTTGGCCGAGCCGTGGCATGCCTGGCGGTGAGCTATGTGCCGTTGCGGTCAATCCCCCACAATAAGCCCGCCAGCACGGTTGCCGAGTCGATCGCAAAGGCGCTGGGCGACTGCGTCCGTGGTGATCTCGACACGATCAAATCCGACATCCTCGCGTGCCGGGAGCAGGTTGCGGGCGCTCTGCGCGCGCTCGGGCTTCCCGCGTTGGGTGATGCGTTGCTGGGCGACGAGGCCCAAATCGCTCGCTGGTAAAGCCCGAATAGCGATCCTCGTTGCCACAGACCCAAGATCACGAACGCAGACGCCTTCGACGACGATTTCATCGTGATGGAAACACAAAACGCGATCAACGCGTGTCAAATTGGGCCGACGATAATCCAGTGCTATTTCCTCGACGGTGGCGCGAGCGCCCTAAAGGGGCCATAACTTCCTCCGGCGCCGTCCCGGCGGCCACCGGCAATACGGCGATTGGCGCCGCGGAGCGCCCCCGGGCACTCTTGTCCGGATGAGCCAAACCGTGACCGACCCCCGCACCGATCGGGCGTTCTTCGGGCATCCCCGCGGATTGGCCAACCTGTTCGGTGTCGAGGTATGGGAGCGCTTCTCCTTCTACGGGATGCTCGCCTGCCTGACCCTGTACCTGTACTACGCGGTAGCAGGGCCCGATCCGGGGCTCGGTTTGCCGAAGGCCACCGCCGCCAGCCTGGTCGGTGCTTACGGCGGCTTGGTTTACGTGTCGACCATTGCCGGGACCTGGATCGCCGACCGGGTGCTGGGCGCCGAACGAACCTTGTTCTTCAGCGCGGTCCTGGTGATGATCGGGCACATCGCGCTGGCCATCTTGCCAGGGTTCGCCGGCGTCGGCGCGGGGCTGGCGTGTGTCGCGCTGGGTAGCGGTGGGGTCAAGGGCAACGCCACCGCGGTCGTGGGCACGTTGTATGCCGCGAACGACGACCGTAGGGACGCGGGTTTTTCCCTCTTCTACATGGGGATCAACGTCGGCGCCTTGCTCGGCCCACTGCTGACCGGACTCACCAGAAGCACGCTCGGTTTCCATTACGCCTTCGGCGTCGCCGCTGTCGGCATGGCCATTGGCCTGATCCAGTACACCCTCGGACGGGCCAATCTGGGCGGCGAGGCGAGCATTGTGCCCAACCCGCTGCCCCGCTCCCGATGGATCATCGTCGCAAGCGGCGTTGCGCTGGTCGCCGCCGCCGTGGCCGTGCTCGTAACTCTGGGTGTGATCACACCCGCGAATCTGTCCACCATCGTGGTCGTCGTCTGCGGGATCGCCGCAGCAGCGTACTTCGCGATCCTGCTCACCAGCCGGAAGCTCACAGCGGTGGAACGCAGCCGGGTACAAGCGTTCATTCCCCTGTTCCTCGCCAATGCCGCGTTCTGGTCCCTGTTTCAGCAGTACTTCACCGTGGTGGAGATCTACGCCGACCACCGGGTCGACAAACACCTTCTCGGCTGGCAAATGCCGACCGAGTGGGTCATCTCATTCGATCCGATCTTCGTGATCGTGCTGGCACCCTTGTTCGCACTGCTGTGGACCACGCTCGGGTCGCGCCAACCATCGACACCCATCAAGTTCGCGCTCGGCAACGTGGGGATCGGCCTGGCCTTCCTGCTGTTCCTGCCGTGGGCCGCCGGCACCGGACCCAGCACACCGCTGCTTGCCGTCGTGTTGATCGTGCTCATCTTCGCCACCGGGGAGTTGCTGATCTCACCGATCGGCTTGTCGCTGACCACGAAGATCTCACCAAAGGTGTTCCGCAGCCAGACCGTGGCGCTGTATTTCCTGTCCGTCGCCCTGGGCACAGCGATGTCCGGATCGCTCGCCGGCTACTACAGCCCGCAGCATGAAGCACTCTACTTCGGCGGCCTCGGCGCGGCGGCAATCGTCGTAGGGATCATCGTCGTCGCCATGAGCCCCATGATCCGGCGGCTGATGGCCGGCATCAGTTGACCTCCCTGAGGCGGAAAATTCTTGCCTATGAGGTACGCAGGGTGCCTGGTTTGCGCTCAATTACGGCGTGACGCCCACAAAGAACAGACCGATGATCTTGGTGTTGGCGCAGCCTGCGACCGGTACCCGTAGACCAGGACCGACCGACCACTGCTGACGCCGGCGCCGAGCACGGCGCCTGGCTGAGGAGGTTCCGATGCCTGATGCACATATCGCGGTCTCGCAAGAAGCCGACCAGTACGCAGCACAGCGGATGGCCGCAGCCGCTGCCGCCAAGGCCAAAAGGTTGTGGCCCGGTGTGATCGGCGAGGTGCTCGCCTTCGAGGTCATGGCAGGGCTGGACCTGCCAGCATGGATGCAACCCCACACCCGTACTGGCCGGCTGGTCGAGGCAATACTCGAGTTCGCCGAGGAGCCACCGGCGGTGCGCATTCAGCGATCGGCTGCCTAGGGCCATGGTGTCAGCGCGCAGGTAAGCACCGACGAGGCGGCGGCCCCGCCGTGTGTGGCCGCGAGGTGGGGTGGTGTGCTGGGCGGCGTGCCGCCGATGAATCACTCGCCGCGCCAGGAGATGTCGGCTCGGCGAGTGGCGTGGTCGGACCGGTCGTTGGCGCATGCGTCGGGGTCGATGGCGCTGGCCACAGTGATCAGCCGGGTGACCGGCCTGGTGGCCAAGCTGCTGCTGGCCGCGGCGCTGGGATTCGGACTCCTCAACGACTCTTACAACATTGCCAACGAGCTGCCGAACATGGTCTACGAGCTGCTGCTGGGTGGGGTGCTGTCCAGCGTGGCGATTCCGGTCCTGGTTCGCGCCCAGCGCACCGACCCCGACGGTGGGGACACCTACGCGCAGCGATTACTCACGATGAGCACGGTCGCCCTGGTCGTGGGCACGGCCGCCGCAGTGGCCGCGGCACCGTGGCTGATCCGGCTATCGGTGACCGGTGGCCCGCACGCCAGTCCCGCGCTGGCCACGGCGTTCGCCTACCTGCTGCTTCCCGAAATCCTGTTTTACGGCCTGGCCGCGCTGATCGGGGCCGTACTCAACAGCCGCGGCGTGTTCGGACCACCGGCATGGGCGCCGGTGGCCAACAATCTGGTGCTGATCGCGGTGATCAGCGCCTACATGCTCACCCCAGGGCGGATCAGCTTGCAGCCGAACCTGATGGGCGACATCAAACTGTGGGTGCTCGGCCTGGGCACCACGCTGGGCATTGTGGTGCAGGCCGCGGTGCTGCTGCCGGCACTGTGCCGCTCGGGGCTCCGGTGGCGGTGGCGCTGGGGTTGGGATCCGCGGCTGTCCTCGTTCAGCGGGCTGGCCGGATGGGTTTTCCTCTACGTGCTGGCCGGCCAAATCGGTCTGGTGGTCACCTACCGGATCGCCTCGGCCACCGCCGGCGGTGGGGTGGCGACTTACGCGTACGCCTGGATCCTGCTGATCGTGCCCTATGGGGTGTTGGGAAACTCCGTTCTCACCGCGCTGATGCCGCGGATCAGCCGCGCCACCGCGGACGGCAACATCAGCGCGGTGGTGGCCGACCTGTCACTGGGTACCCGCATCTCCGCGCTGCTGTTGCTCCCGATCTCGGCACTGTTCACGGTGGCCGGTGGGCAGATCGCCACCGTGCTGTTCTCCTATGGCCACTCGGATCTCGCCCAAGCTGACCGGCTGGGCCAGACCCTGGCCGCATCGGCGTTCGGCTTGCTGCCCTACGCCGTGGTGCTGCTCCAGCTGCGCGTGTTTTACGCCCTGGACGATGCCCGCACCCCAACGGTGATTATGGCATTTATGATCATTGGCAAGATCGGCTTGTCGATCCTGTCGGCGATACTGCTCAGCCCCCAACAGGTGGTGGTCGGGCTGGCCGCAGCCAACTCGGCGTCATTCGTCGTCGGTGCTGTTGTTGGCCAGGTGTGGCTGTCCTACCGGCTCGGGCGGCTGAACACCCCGCAGATGGCAAGCACGGTGGCGCGCATCACCCTGGCTGCGAGCGCCGCCGCTTTCGCCGGGCTGGCCGCCGTTTACCTGGTCCGAGCGCTCGTCCCCCACGCGCTGTCGCCCGTACGCGCCGCAGTGGAGCTCACTGCCATCGCCCTGCTCGGCGGTGCGGTGCTGCTGGTCGGGCTCCGTGCCCTCCGGGTCTCGGAACTGGGCGTTGTCCTGACCCGAGCCGCCGCCCTGCTCCGCCGCTGAGATTTCTCCCATCGCCCCTGGGCAAACATGTCATCTAAGATGATCACCCGTGGCAGCCGACCGCGCCAGCGCGGCAGTAGCCTGAGGTCACCTGCTCACCGAAGCTCCCGCCCCCGGGTTACTCCCCGGAAATCGGTGAGGGGACTGGTGAGGAGTGGTTTTCGTGGACGCCCAGGAAGCGTCGACGATCGGGGCGCGCGCGCGGATGATCCGTCGCCGGCGCGGGTTGAGCCTGGAGGTTGTAGCCGGCCTCACCGGCGTCGGCAAGCAGTACTTGTCGATGCTGGAGCTTGGGCAGCGTGGATTTAATCGCCGCGGCCTGCTGGAAGACCTTGCCAATGCCCTTGACTGTTCTGTAGCTGACCTGACCGGTCAGCCTTACCTCCCACCGGACAGGGAAAGCGCTCGGGCCAAGGCGGTGATCGCTCAGATCGAACGTGGGCTCAACGAGGCCACTGTCGATGATGTACCCGATTTACGGCCGCGCCCTTTGGACGTGCTCGACTACTGGGTGAAATCAGCCACGAAGCTGCGAGATACCGCCAGCTATAGAGCCTCGGGCGAGGGCATCGACGACGTGCTGATCGAGTTACAAGTTCACCTAGCCACCAGTGATGGCCGCGAGCGGCTGCGGGCGGCTGAACTGATCACTGAGACCGCTTACCACGGGTTCGTACTGGCAACCACTCTTGGCTATATGCATCTGGCTCAGCTGGCGGCGCAGCGCGCGTTCGACGCGGCTCGAATTGCGGAGCGGCCCGAACTGGAGGCGTTTGCCATGTTCGCCCGAGCCCCATCGATCGCGCGGACAGGCGGTCGGCGCCGTGCGGTGCGAATGCTCGATCGCGCCATCGATGATGCCCAGCAGTTGACCGCTATCCACGACGGCAACACCCTTGGCGCTGAGACATTTGGGCTTCTCCACCTCATGGGCGCCCATTTCGCGGCCCGGGGCAACGATGCCACCGCCGCCTTCGACCACCTTGATGAGGCTGCTCGCGTTGCGTTGCTCACCGGCGAGTGCAACGGATTGCAACAGCACTTCGGGCCCCCCAACGTCGCAGTTTGGCGTGTCGCCATTGGCGCGGAACTCGGACAAGGGCCGGCAGTTGCCGAACGTGTGCAGCACGAACCGATCGACTTGCAGGCCCTGGGTAGTAAGGACCGCATCGCAGCGCTGCACTTTGACCTCGCACGATCTTGGGCGCAAGCCGAGGGCGACAGGGACGGTGAGGCCTTGCGGGCGCTCGACACCGCCGACCGGCTCGCGCCACTGCGGATGCGCAACGATCCGATCGCCCGAGACCTCGTGCTTACGCTGGACTGTCGCGCTCGCCGGCGGGTGTGGGAGCTGGACAGCTTGCGTCACCGTTTCGGAATCGGGAGCCAGCGTCCACGAAGTGTGGACAGCTAACACGATGTAGGCCGCGGGCTCTGCAGGGTGACCAACGGCACGAGCGACTCTCCAGCGACGAAACCGACCTGCCACAACCGCAAGGTCATCCACGCGACCTGCACGCTGCACCGGGGTCCGAGGGGTTTTGCCAACGTGGTCGTGAGCAAACGCGACGGGACGATCGAACTCGACCCGCACGTCACAGGTGCCTGTGTGCTCACGTTGGCGGAGGATGAAGCGGCTGCCCTGCGGGACCTGCTCACGCGGTGGCTGGGATGAGCATGCCAGGCCGTGTTGCTCCGCTCTCAGCCTCTGGACGGGTGTGCTCGGGAGGGCACGCGCCGAAGCAACTCAAGGCTTTTGTCGACATAGCTGATCTTGGTCTCTCCGTGTGGGGTGCAGGCCCCGGCACTACTGGGCCTGCACTCATCAGTGGGGCGTGCCCGGCGAGCCGGGACACGCCCCTGGCGTGGTCAGGTGTTAGGTAGGCAGCCCGTTCAGGAAGGCTTGCAAAGCCGGGTCAGTCCAGAACTGACCCACTAGGGTCTGTTGACCCAGGGCCACCGCTTCCAGAGCGGTCTTCTTCGCCGCTTCTTTCTGCGCGGGAGCCGCATTGACGTAGGCCACCAGGGCGGTGCGCAGGGTGGCCGCGGTGTTGACGAAGCGGGTCTTGGCCTCCAGCGCCGGCTGGACCGCACCAAAGGGTGATCCGGGTGAAGTGTCACCGGCTGCGGCGGTGCCCTGCTTCAGGTCTAACGCCACCTTGTTGAGTTGGGTCAAAGCTGCCTTGTCAGCATCGGTAACCGTAGTCTTGTGCAGATCCGCCGCTCGAGCCGCAGCATTCAGCAGATTGACGCCGAAGCCTAAGCGATTGAGCAGGGTGGCGAGAAGCGGAGTGAGTTCTGCGGCGGTGCCATTGGCATTGAATTTCGCCGCCAGGGCATCCGAGGCGGCCTGGACCTCTTGAGCGGCCGTAGCCGAGCGCAGCGAGATCAACCCCGCAACGCTGGGTGTGTAGCCAACCTTGAACTTGCCGTAGAAGGTTTTTGCCTTGGCAACGTTACCGGCGGCGAGGGCCTCGTTGCTGATCAGTAGCTGGGCCCGGACGCCTCGCAGGGGCACCAAGTCGTCGAAAAGAGGACTGAGCGGGGGCTGGACAGCGATAAAACCGAGAGCCGCGTCAAACCCCTGACGTAAATGCTGGGCCAGGTCCATGAGGGTTCGCCAGTCGGGTTGCGGCTGCTTGAGACCGTCATCGATCTTGAACTGGGTGTCGACTTCAAGATCGGTGTACAGCGGCAGCGACCGGTGGTTGATGTACACCTCGACGGCCTGCCACGCAGCTTCATAATCTTGCCCCGCTTGGATCGCGGCGGCGACATCGCGGCGAACAATGGCGTTTTGCCACCGCTGGATGAATGGCGGGATGGTCTTGAGGTTGGCAACCTCCATGGTCGGGGCCTTTTTGGGTGGTTGGCGGAACAGGAACTGGAGAGACTGGAACAGCGCACGATCGATCAGGCCCTGGGCCGCGTCGCTGGAGACATCGACCGGGGTCGGCGAGGACCCGCCAAGGCCTGGTGACGGGGCTGCGGCGGCGGCGCTGACCACTCCACCGGTACCCAGCACCAAGACAGGGGTGAGAACGAGACAGGGTGCGAGCAAGAGCAAGCGTTTGACGGGAGCCATGCGCGGGCCTCCAAGAGCAACGGTAAGTTAGGTTTGCCTACTGTTAAGTTTTGTTAGGCTCACCTAACTTTGGACGCGCTGGTAATCGGCCCCTGTGGCGAAGTGTTACAGGTCAGTGAACAGGACATCGGAGACGATCGCCCGGTGCCATCGGATCGTCATGATCGGCACGAGGCAGCGCTGGTCGCCTTCACCGCGATGAACTCAGGAACGCGACCGGTGGTCAGGTAGTACACCTGGCGTGCGATAGCTACCGCATGGTCAGCGAAGCGCTCGTAATAGCGGCCGATCAGGGCAGTATTGACCGCCTCTTTGACGCCGTGCGACCAATCCTGAGCGAACAGGATGCCGGTCAAGCGACGATGCAGTGCATCTACCTCGCCGTCCGCTACGGCCAGCCGGTGACAGCACAGCGGATCCTGGTACTCGATCGCGGCTGCAGCATCCTCGGCGAGTTGACTGACAAGCAAGCTCATCCGGGCCAGCAGGGGACGGACCTTGCCTGAATTCATTGCGTGGGGACGCCCAAGGCGGGTGATGATCGCTATATGGCGGGCGAGGGTGGCCATCCGGTTCACGTGATCCACCGCGTGGAGAGCCGCCACCACCACTCGCAAGTCCCGAGCAACCGGAGCTTGCAAGGCAAGCACGGTGACGCAACGCTGCTCAATGCCATCGAGGATCGCTTGGATGTCATCACGCTGAGCGATAACCCGTTCAGCCAGCGCGAGATCACCTTGATGTAGCGCGATCGACGCATCGTTGATCATGCTACTCGCCAGCCGGACCATCCTGGCCAAATTGGCGATCAGCCCATTCAGCTCGGCATCAAGAGCGGCCCGCATCACCTTCACCTTCTGTTCACCCACTCCGACGGCAGCGACATGGCGGCATAACCACAACCTCGCCAGTACTTCAACGTCGCACCACCAGAAGTAAGCCTATCCTATTAGGTTAGTCTAACCTAATAAAATTACATACCGTGAGTGGAGACCACCACCCACGTCACGAGTTGCAAATATCTTGGGTGTGGTTGACGGTGGCGAGGATTTGGCTCCGCTTGACGGCGTCAACCCGCGGGCAGCTGGCGCACGGCTGCTCGACCCCAGGCATCGCGTAAAGAAAACAGCAGGTGCCGCGCCGGCGGATCCAGTGCGCGCGCCCATTGTCATCGATGACCTGGCGAATTGTGGAGGAAGAGGTGAGGGGTTTTTCGCCGCTGCCGAGTACCAGCTGCGCATCGGCCGCTCCGTCTTGAGGCGAGCCGAACGACTGGCCGGCGAACAGCAAAGCCTTATCCAGCACGTCAGTCACCGTTGCCCACTGCGCGTGGCAACCAAAGCGCACGAGCGGACCGTAAATGGCGAGAAAGCGGGCGGCATGTGCAATGACCTGCTGGCGCAGTATCGCACCAAGCGCCACCTCGTGCGCCACCGGCGAGGCATCGCGATGTCCGGCTTCCGGATCGCTATAGAGGCACCAAAACCGGCCTGGTCGAAGCGTGATGCCGGTGACCGCTGCGGCATCGAGCCGGAAACCGAGCTGTTGCGGCGCCAAGCAGGGCACCCGCCGCGTGGAGTGGAATAGCAATGCGCCCAAGTAGCTGGGTACGACCAGATACCAGCGCAAAACGTACCCGACGGTGGTCCGGTCGGGAACGGTAGCCCTATCCTGGGTGGGAGCGTACTGCCGCATTAGCCGTTGCGATACCATCATGTGCCACCACGAGAAAAATGATGGATCGGACAGGGCGCGGTCACATCCAATCCATGGCGCAGGCGGCCACGGGGAATCAGAGGCGTCCAGCATCTCGACAGACAACGACGTCACCGCGCCCTTAACGTCCGCCATCGACCTGGCCAGCGGGTGCCGACAGCGCTGCTCGGTCGTTTCCGTCGGCTTCGCGGGCGATGCCGCGACTAGCGCCACGCTTCCTCCCAGATCCTTAGGTATGGCTGACCTAACTCGGGCAACCTAGCAGTGGTGTCAACACCCCGCCGCTGCTCATGAGGGCTCTTGCGACGAGCGTCGGGTGGCGCGAGATGAACGGTGGCGGGTCGGCGAGCGGCGGCCCGGCGAGTCCGGTCGAGACCGACGCGGCGCGGATCCCCTCTACGGTTATGCGCCGACGATGCCGATATTTGTGGCACGAGTCGGCAATGTCTTGACCGTATCTGCGTTCGTCAAGGAATTGAATGTCGATGCCGCCAGCAGCATAATCAATTAGCAATTGACATTATCGCCACGAGATTCGTCGCGCAACTATGCAGGGTAGGCGGAGAAAAACGCGTGCAGATCGGTCAGCATCTGGTCGAAAGATGCGGCAGCAAAGAGGGTTGGCTGGTAATGCGTGATGTCGTAGTCCTGCTTTGCCATGGCATGCACATCCCACGCTCTGATCTCGGCGTCGCGAAAGGTTTCGATCTCGCCGTAGGAGGACAGCAGACCCGCACCGTAAGCCTTCAGCTCTCCGTCCTGGTAAACTACGCCGAATTCCAGGGTGAACCAGAACACTCGGCTGAAGGCGTCCAGCGAGTCGTCGGTGATGGCGCGCAGCGAGGCGCCCCCAGCCGCTTCATAAAGGTCAGCAAATACCGGACTGGCCAGCATGTTGGCATGCCCGATGATCTCGTGAATGATGTCCGGCTCGGGTGTGTAGAAGGGTACCGAATGATGGCGGATGTACTGCGTGGACTGGAATGTCCGCTCAGCGAGCGATCCATAGAACGTCCGGGTCGGCACCAGACCGGGAACCGGGTAGATATGGAAGCCGGTCAGGCGATGCACCCGCTCGTCGACTTCCCGTAACTGCGGGACGCAGGCCGTCGGCAGCATGAGCTGCTCTGCGCCGAGAAGGTATTCGCGGCACGCGTACTTGCGGTGCTTGCTGGCGAGTTCGGCGGATACGGTCCGCCAGACCTTGTTCTCCTCGGCGGTGTATCGCACCTCTGGGATCGGGTCGCCGTGGTGGTAGGTGCCGCCGGCTTCGGCGATGCGGGCACGCCGGGCGCGGTAAGCAGCATCGCTGAAGCCGGGATGATCCGCAGGCAATTCAAAGCGGGCAGCAGCGCTCGGTATGGCCATAGCGGCAGCGTCCGCCTGGTGGAACGATCGTTCAATATGCGCGGAAAAACGCCAGACGAGTATCTTGCCCTATACCCTGATGACCAGATGTCTGTCCCGTCTCGATCCCTAGATGATGTCGACCGTCGGATGTTGGGACTCCTGGTCGACGACGGCCGCATGTCGGTGAACGAGGTGGCGAACCGAGCCGGTATCTCCCGCGCCACCGCCTACGCTCGGTACGACCGGCTGTTGGCACGCGGCGCCATCCGCGGTTTCCGCGCCGACGTCGATCCAGGCGCAATCGGGCTCGACATCGCGGCCATGATCCTGATCAATATCAAGCAAGGCTCGTGGCCGACGATGCGCGAGCAGATCAGCCGGTTGCCAGGGGTTGAGTACGTTGCGCTGACCAGCGGCGAATTCGACTTTGTCCTGCTGGTCCGCGCACCCGACATCGCAGCGCTGCGCGATGTCGTCCTGCATCGCCTGCAAGGCATGCCTGAAGTGCGCTCGACTCACACGATTTTCGTGCTGGACGAGCAACGCCATCCCATCGGCTCGGCGCACCACCTAGGCCTGGAAAGCGGACCGCGGCGACTGCCTCGGTAAGTCCCACCACAGCCGAGTAGACGCGGCAACAAGGGCAGAGGCTTTCCACGGGTCATCCCTGTCGCAGGACTCGATCACTGGCCGTCCCGTCCCGCGTTCACCTCATAACGCGCTTACTATGCGTCAGTTCCCATTGCGGCCCCAGGCTTGCCGGGCACATGTTCGACATCAAGGAGCCGGCATGGCCACCACTGTTGCTTCCGCCTCCCGACGATGTCCTTGACTGCCTGGTTGATGACCGTCCTGGTATGACAGAACCGGTTCGGTGGTCGGAGCATCCGACGGCCTGCTGGCCGATCTGTTCATCCCTGTCGTCGACGGTGCGAGTTTCTGGGAGGTTGCTCGTGTGTCATGGGCCGGTGAAAGTGGTGACAAATTGCAGGCACCCGTCGTTGGCCTGGATGGAGTGGTTCAGTTTGTCGATGTCGGACAGGCCTTGGTAGGGACTGGTCATGGCGCACGGCGGTGCGAGTGCGATGACTTTCTTTCCGTTGCTATCAGTGATGGTGTTGGACAAGGCATTCATGAGCGGGGAGAGGTTGGGATCGGCCACGCCTTCTAGAAGTGACGGGCTCGGGCTCGGCGACGGGGTTGTGGTGGGCTGGGCGCACATGGCAAAGGCGTGGAGATCGGCTGAGCCGCTGGACGGTGCGCCGCCGGCTTGCACTAGAGCGGTCCATGCGGTGGGGTTGGGGGTGGCGTCGGTGACCTCGGTAGGTGGTGTTCCCGATCCGGTGGATGGATAGCTGCCCCGCATGTGATAGCCCTGCTGGGGCTGCAGACCAGAAGTCCCGCTGACAGTCTCGTCGGACCGGAAGCCTCCGCCCAGCAAACGGGTTCCCGCAGGGCAGACCGGCGTGGCGGTGATCACTCCTCCGGTCGTGGACGAAATGTCCTGCCTGGCCACTTGGACTGGCCCTATCGGGTCGGAGGTGCACAACGCCAGGGAGGTCACCGTGTCGCTGGCGTTCTTCATTCCGGCCGAGCCGTAGGCGCTCCAGGAGGTGGCGGAGGTCGATTTGTCGGTGGCGGGCGTTCCCGAGGAGTCAGACGGGTAGCTTCCCATCGGCTTGAGGTTGCCGCTGTTGCCCACGGTGGTGCCGTCGTTGACCTGATCTGGAGTGCTGGTGAATGCGCCCCCGCCGATCAGCGTGGTCTCGGCCGGGCAGGTGGCAATGGTCAGGATGGGCGGCTGGCTTTCCTGGGTGGCGTTGGAGCCGGTGGTGGTGGTCGACACGACCACGGTGTGGGTCGGGCCGTTGCTGGAGCACAGGGCAAACGCTGCGGCCTGGTCGCCAGATTCTGATGCTCCGGTGAAATTGGCGATGGCCATCCAGTTGGTGGGGTTGGTGGCGCCGTTGAACACGGGCTGGTCGACCGGGGAGGTCCCGGTGGAGGGGTTGGTTCCGCCGAGCACCAATCCGTTGGTGGGCGCAGTCGCCGGGTTGCTGGCGTTGCGCAGGTACCCGCCTCCGCCCACCACCAAGGATCCGGTGGGACAACTGGCCGTGCGGGTGACCCCGGTATGGAGGGTCAGGTTGGTCATCGGGGCGGTGGTCACATGGACCGTCACATCCGGCAGGTTCGGGTCGGCGGTGGCGGGAGCCGGCCCCAACGCCAGGGTTACCACCCCGGTGGCCACCACCAGCAGCGCCGCGATCACCAGCGAGACACCCTGGTGACCCCGCAACACGGGGCCCACGGTGTGCAGCGCACCGTCCTGTGACCGAGCCCGCCACGATGCGCCCCTGCGCAGCAAGCGGCGTCGGAATGGTCGGAACAAACGAATCGGTCGGTTTGGCATGGTTACTCCCGCGCCTTTATCGACAGGCCCGAGCCTCGCTCCGGGCACTCACGTTCTTCCGTGCGCCACCACGTGGGAGGCCAGTCACCAGCCCTCAGGGCCGGCCATGCGCAGCACCACTCACCAAATGGGGGCAGTGGTGCGCAGACGAGGTCTTACGTCGGAGACGCTCGCCGCAGACATGAAAGTCATGCCCGGTACCGTCGGACTCGCAGACCAACACGCAACATCCGGCAAGTGAGCAAGGGATGACACCCAGCCCCACGACGGACAGCCAACCGGAATCGGTGTTTTTCACCTTCGGTTTCAAAGTCGTTCCCCGAAACTCGGCGCGGTAAGGCCTGCTCTGAGCCGTCATCGCGGAATCACACAGGAGGTTGGCGCACATAATTCTAGCCCGCCGGCATGGTCGACACCTTTCAGGTAAACGAGAGCTTCGAGCTGTTTAACAGAGCGCAACCAAGCCGGGTCGCCGGATCGCGAACGTGCAATCCGAGATCAGACCACAGAGAGTCTGGCAACAACGGCGTCGCACGTTTTCCCAATTTTCTCGCCCGCGACCGGAACAGTTGCTGTTCATGCAGGTGCCAATGGACGCATGACTGTCGACAATGACCGAATGGTGGCGTGTGAAATCGACTGACTGAACGTCATCACGACACCGCATCGGTCGGCACCGACCACCACTTGGTGGCCAGGCGTCGCAATCAGCACGACGCTGGCGACTTCGTGGTATTGGTCGAGTTACTGCAAAGGCCGAGGACACCCCGATCCTGGATGTCATCGAGCCGCCGCGGGTTTGCTAGCGGCGCTTCGCGCGACTGGCTCGCCGGTGTAGGGGTTTCACGCGATGGCAGTGGCCCCTACCGTGAGCGCTGGATGGTTGCGCGGCGCAAAGCAATCACGCCGACGGTGCCGTTTTGGCCACCGTTTTGCGCACCGGGGCCCGCCGACCATTGTGGGCCGGCCGACAGTGAATCCCACCCAGACGATGACGGTGGTTGCCCAAGCCCAGCACGGTACAACCTGACGGCGCGCTAAGGCCGTGCAGGAAACCGCATGCCCATCCACCGCCATGGACAGACGACAACTGACCGTGTCAGCGATGCCGACATGGTCAGTTGTCGTCCACGATCCAGCGCACGCGAACCCCCGCCCACCACGCTGCGGTCCGGCCCTGGACTCCCGCTACTGACAGGGAATGCGGCTCAGGGTCGACAAGCGATCGGGCTTTCTGCTTTGTCTGGCTGTTTACGAGCCGGTGGGTTCTGAGGAGCGTAGCTGGCGCAGCTTGGGCTGGCCGAACAGTCCGGTGCTGATGCCAACGACGCCAGCAGCTAGGCCCCACAGCAGGTGGCCTTGCACGTAGAACCACATGCCAGAGATCACCGTCGTCAGTGACGCCGTGGCGAGGTTGTGTACGAACGGGTTGATCAGGTTGACCAGCACCATGAGGGGAGCCAACGGGATCATGATCCAGGGATGGCGGCGGATGAACGGCACGCTGGCGGCGAGGTCGACGAGGAATCCGGCGATCAGGTAGGGCACCACATACAGGCCCATGGTGGGATCGAACAGAAGTACCCCGGCGCTGGACGCAGTGGCGATACCCAGTGCGGTGCCGGGCCGGTCGATGGCCCACCGTGCGGCGATAAGCGGGGTAAGCCAAAACAGGACGCGGTGGCCGGGCAGTCCCCAGGGTGTGTGCACCAACTGCTGCAGAATGATCCCGGCGACGGACACCGAGACGATCACCGCGACGACGGCCGCTACCGCAGTCGGGTGGGTGATACGGGTGAGGAGTGCCTTCGCCTCTCCGAGCTTGCGTCTGGACGACAGCACCTGTGCTTCGTCGGTGAGTGTGGTCATGTCCGATCCTTCCGCTTTTGCCGGTTTCCCTTGGTGGAACGGTCCACTCGATAAATGAACAGGGCATGACCAGCAGTTGAGCAGCGGACGGCGGCATCGCTCGCTAGGGACGCTTGCCACGGCCTCCCGCAGGATGTCGATGCTCGGCTGAGCCTCGTCGGCGGGGATGGCAGGAGGGTCGGATTCAATCCGGGTGGAAGTGCAGGCCACCGTGATCGGGGCCAATCAGCGTTCTCGTCAGCACTGTGGTGACCCCGATTCCGTACCAGCACCCCGAGTTGTTCGTCAGGCGCACTGCGCGCGGCGCGGCTTCGCCCTTGATCAGGTGATGCGGTGCGGGGTAAGGCTGTTTTCGTGATCGCGATTGCATCGCGGTCGTTGCTCCGACCGTGCCAGGTCGGCATCACTCGTTGTCTGTTGTGGGGATTGTGGTCGTCCCTTGATCGCTTGCAAGACCCCTGGTGTTTGCCTGTAGGGCGCAGCGTCGGGGGATGAAGTCCGAGGACGCGGTGGGGCTTACCGCTCAACAACCGCAGCTACGTCGGTTCGTGCCGCAGCCCGGGCCGGCGCCGGGAGCAGTTGGCCTCCCTGTCTGCGGGTGGCGGCGCGCGGGAATGGCTGCTCGGTGCCTCCAGGGCGACCGCGCCTTGTCTGGGCGGGCGTCGGAGTAGCCATGCCACACCGACAGGTCTTCGTTTCTCAACGGCCTTATCGCAAGCGTGTTCTATCCCGGGCCTGGTCGCGGCGCTGGATACCGCGCACCCGGAGTGAGGAGACTTCGATTCATAGATCACGGGCGGACATGCCACGGCGGCGTTGGGTGGCTTCCCTATTCGTGTCCGCAGCGATGGTCTTCACCACCACAGCGGCGCCGGTGATCCTGGGGCACGCCACCGTGAGTGCGGCTGCAGCGACACTTGCTGCACCGGTGAAGGTGACGGTGCAAGTATCGGGAGCGGTGCGCGGACCGACAGCCGGGTTTGCGGAGATCAAGACGAATGCCCGCTGTCCTCCCGGTTCGCTGATCTCCGGAGGCGGGATCAATCAGTCCATCGGCACGGATATGTCTTCCAATGGCAATCACGTCAACGGTGCGGGGCCCAGCGCTGATGGGAACAGCGAGTTCCTCGGCGCCTCCGGGGCGGTCGCCAAGGATGTGGCTCATTGGCTGGCCGTGGGCGGAAGTGGTGCGGTAGTCAACTCGTCGTTTTCCACGACCTCTTTCGCCTTGTGCCTGGCCAGCAGTGTGATCACCCACACTCAGGTCGTGATGACCACGATGGCGGGTCCCGCGAAAGCGTTGACACCGGCGGTAGCGGTGGCCAGCTGCCCGGCCAACACGGTCCTGCTCGGTGGCGGCGCCCGGACTACCCCGGCCAGCGCAGGCAGCCTCAAACCCGTCGCGAGCTACCCCACCTTCCACAACGCCGCTCATGACTTCGGTAACAAGCCCGCCGCTGATCGGGAGATCAACCCTGATTCGTGGGCCGCCGTCGGACTCAACGGCGGCGGAACCGGCACCGCACCCAACACCACCTACGCCTACGCGATCTGCAGCCAGCCCGGCGCCGACACCAGCGGTGTCACCGTCACCGTCCATTCCCACGAAGTCAGCGGTCCCACCACCTCCACGACGAGCCAACAGGTCATCACCACCTGTAGTCCCCCCGACGGCACGCTGATCAGCGGCGGCGCGGCGATCAGCGGCGGCAACCTCACGACCAAGGGTTTCACCGCGCCCGGCTCACAAGGCGATCACCTCAACGGAAGTTTCCCCAGCAACACCTCGGGCGCCCCGGCCGGCAACGGCACCACCACCGCCACATCCTGGACCGCGGTCAGCCATACCGGTGGCGTCGATTCACCGCAGACGTTCTCCGAAGCGTGGGCACTGTGCGCCCGCACCAACTCCGCCTCAGCACCGAACGCCGGCCCACCGCCAGCCGCTAATCCTGGAATTCCACATGTGCCAGGATCAACCACTGCTCCCGGGTCACCCACTGGCCCAGGGTCAGCGACTATCCCCGGATTACCGCCGATCTCGGGGTCAAGTCCAGGATCGACGACCAGCTCTGCGCCACCATCCGGAATGCCGGCCGCGATGGCCACGCTGACCATCATCGAAGTACCCGTGCCGTTGAATCTGGGTGGTATCGCGATTCCCATTGCGCAGGTGACTCCGACTGACGCCGCGGGGACCGTGCAATCTCAAGACGGCACTACCAGCATCGGTGGACCTGTACCGGTCGTGGCCGGCACAGCCATCGGACCTGTCTACGTCCTGCATACGGGTTCACACTCGCTGACCACGACGTTCACCCCGACGAACGCCGCCAATGTACAACCGTTGACGTCAAACACCGTGACATTCACATTCTGAGGTCAGGGTGGACGTCGACGAGAAAACCCAAGTGCCACCTGAGGACAAAAGGAAAACAATGAGACTCGACGGGCTGAACAAAAATCAAACCGGAGCAGCCTCGGGTGGGCGGTTACTCGACCGGCCGACGGTGCTTGTGGGCATTGATGACACCGACAATCTCGCCAGTCCGGGTACTGGCTGGATTGCACAAAGCCTCATCCGGCAGCTGGCCTCTGAAGGTTTCGGTGAACCCCTCGGGATCACGCGTCATCAGCTGCTCAAAGACCCGCGGGTACCGTATACCTCGCACAACTCCAGCGCCTGCCTTGCGATAGGCACCTCCGCGGATGCTGACATTGATGCCCTCGAGATGTGTGCAGCAGGTTTTCTGCACGACCACGCCGCGGAGGGCTCCGATCCAGGGTTAGCGATCACCTGCAGCGCCGTGGGACAGGCCGATCGCAAAGCGCTGACCGACTTCGGATTCGCCGCCAAACGCCAGCTCCTTGATCAAGCCACTGCCTGGGAGCGCGCGGCCCAGCACGGAGTGCGCCTGTCCGGTCATGGGGGCACCGAAGATGGGGTGATCGGCGCTCTGGCCGCCGTCGGTCTGCACCTGCATGGCAGCGACGGATTCTTTTTGTGGATGCCCGGCGTGCGTGACCTGCCTCCTGGCTGGTGCAGCTACCAGCACCTGATCCATACCCTCCCCATAGACGACGCGCGCACCCTCACCGGAGATCGACCCACCCCAGACACCACCGTCGAAATCGGGCCCTGGATCCGACCGCTGCTGCTCGATGGCCACGCCGTACTTTTGCTGGAACGCATCGAGCCGGCCGATGCCCCACCGAGATGGCGCACGGCCCCCCGTGACGTAGTCAAACAACACTGATGCCAGCCCGTAGGCAATGGGCCACCGCGCTGGTCACACTCACCGTTGGACGCGGACATGGCACCACACCCCCGGCGGCATGGGCCCCCGCCACCAGCACCTTGACACCACCGCCGGTCGATACCCCGACCACTTCTGTCCAGGACACGCCCGCACCGCCCGCCGGGACAGAAACCAACGCCGGCCATGCCACCACCAGCTCTAGGCTGGCGCCACCACCCAAACTACTCGGCACGCCGAGCGCAGCGCTTTCACCAGGAGCACCACGCCACAGCAGTGCCTCACCCGCCGCGCCGGCTACCCCGGCTCCCGCGGCCGCACCGTGTTCGCCGTTCACCTTCACCTCCACAGAGACGCATGCCGTCACGGTGATCTTCGTGTCACCCACGATCCCGGCGGCGGCCGATGCGCTGCTCGTCGGATCCGGTGGTGGGGGCGGGCGCGGACCAGGCCCGGGCGGCGCCGGCGGCGGCGCACCCCACGGATCCGGTGGCACCGGCGGCGATCCGGCAGGCACAGCCACCGACGGCGCACCAGGCACCGATGGTTACGCCGCGCTGACCGTGTGCGCAGCCGCGAAGGCCAGCGCATGACACGCCTACTGTCCTGGCCACTGTCGGCGGCCCTCATCGTGCTCACCGCTGCCGCATGCAGCGCAGCACCGCTCCCGCCGCCCGTGATCACCACGTGCGGCCCACCCCAGACCCACCAGCCCGCGGCTAGCCCCGGCACCGCGACAACCACAGGATGCACTGCACTGGAATTCACCGCCCCAGGCACCTATACCGTGACGGTCAAATTTCCCACCGCGGGCGCACACACCACGATCGATTACACCCTCGCCGGCGGGGGCGGCGGAGGTGGCCGAGGCCCCGGCCCCGGCGGCGCCGGACCCGGTATGGGCTTTGGCCCCACCGGCGGCGGTGGTGGGGGTGGCGGGGGCGCAGGCACCACGATCTCCGCCACCGGGATACCGCTACCCGGCAGCGCCAGCCCTGCGACCCTGACCGTGGTGGTCGGTGCCGGTGGCAGCGGCGGCGTCGGCGGTGGTGGAGCCACCATGCCCGGCGCCCGGGGCCACGACGGAACAGCCACTACCTTGCGCGGCGACGATCTGGCGGTCACCGCCGCAGGTGGCAGCGGTGGCACCGGCGGCCAAGGCGGCATCGTCGGCGCAGGCGGCGGCAAAGGTGGACCAGGTAACCCACCTGGCACCGACGGAGGACACGGCAGCGTGGGCGCCGGAGGACATCCCGGTGCCGGTGGGGCAGTTGCCCACGGATCCGGAGGTGCCGGCGGTGAGGGCGGCGCCCACCCCGGCGGAGCGCACAACGGAGCTCCCGGACAAAACGGTTACGTCCTCCTCATCATTCACGGAGCGGCAAGCGTCACGTCCACACCGCGCTAGACCGCACGGCCAACCCGGCCACTGAGGACCAATGACTGTCGGTTCCAGGAGCGCGGCCCGTCTATCTATGCCCGGCCGTCGCGCCCAGTTGCTGGCACTGCGGTGCCTTACTAAATGCGGGCGCCAGGTCGTTGTTGCTGAGCAACCCCTGTACTTGGGAGCCCAGGTCCGGACCAGTGAGCTGGTCGGCCTTTTTCTGCTCGAAGTTTGGGTCGTTGGGGTCCAACCCGGCCAGCTTCGCCCGCCGGTCGGCGACCGCGTTTGCTGCAGTGGTGAAAAATCCCACTGCGCTGTCTTGGGCTTGTTTGCCATCGGTGATCCCCGGCGCGCCGAGCTGGGTGAGCTTCTGGGCGGTCGTGGTAAATGCCTGCTGGGTGCTATCCGCCAACGTCAGCAGCGCGTCTTTTTCTCCTTGCGGAGTCGATGTCGGCTTGGCCGCCGCAGCTCCAGCGTCGATTACCTGACCCAGACCTTGGCAAAACACGCCCATCCAGGCCACTGGATCAGCCCCCCGAGGCGTGGCGGACGGCTTCGCCGTAGCGCCACCAGAGCCGCATCCACCCAGCGCCAAGCCTAGGCCCAGCACGACAGCCACGCCGATCCGACGACGCGAGGACAGCTGGCTGCCTCCTGAGGCGGTTCGCTGATGCGCCTGCGGTGAACACAGGGGATGGCAAAGCTCGCAGAAGTTCACGCATCGACGCTGCTCCCCAAAGGTGAACAGGGCTGACCTAGTGGGCGAAGAGGGGACTACGGCAAACCCATTTGCGGTAGTGACGATCGGCTCCTTGCGACTGCCGCTGCGGTCGCGCGTATAAGGGGCAACACGCGTGTGGCTGGCCGTGCTTGGTGTCTGTTGTGGGGGTTGTGGTCGTTCCTAGCTCACTGGCGGACCATCTGCTGTTGGTCCGTGCAGCGCAGCGTCTCGTAAGTGATCGCGTCTACGGTGGACCTACCTGAGCGGGGACCTCATCTGCGTGGAAGATGGCCTGGCAATCGCTGGCGCGCTGACCCGCGGCCCGTGTGCCCCGAGGGTGGCCCGGGCCTGTTGCGGAATGCGCGGCAGTAGCCATGGCAAGCCGGTTACTTGGTTCAATCCGACGCCTGCGACGTCGGGACGCAGCGGTGGTGGTGTGGTCGCCACGCATCGCAGATCGGGCGTCGCCCGGCTGCCGGATGATCGCGCTGGTGATCTCAGGGCTGCTGGCGTCGGCCACCGGAGTGGTAACTCCGGCGCTGGGACCAGCTCTCGCCGACGCAGCCACCGCCGCGTCGACCCCGGTGACCACCGACGCCACCAACAGCGCCCTGCCGGACGTGACGGTCCATGTGACCAGCACCCCGATGACCAACATGACCCTCCATACCGGGGTCACCCGCGCGGCGAGCTGCCCCACAGGAACTGTGATGGTTGGCGGCGGCGGTTACCTGCGCAACGCCACCAACCCGGCCACCCCGCCCACCAACGGATTGGTACTCGGCGGAACCAATCCCTCCACCGGCGCCTCCCCCGTCGACCAACCCGTTACCGACGGGGCCACCAACCCCGGCAACTGGATGGCCATCGCCAATTTCACCGGGCAGTCGGAAGCTGGTGACCAGGCCACAGCATTCGCGTTATGCACCAGCAGCGCGATGCACACCGTAGTGGCGACGACCACTACCACCGGCGCCAACGCCACTCAGCAGGTCGACCCGCCTACCCTGACGATTGCCACCTGCCCGGCCGGGTCCACGCTAATCAGCGGCGGAGCGTTCACCAACACGCCCGACCAGGTCAACGACGGCACCACGGCCGGCAACAACGGCAACCTCAAACCGCTGGGCAGCTACCCGTCTGACTCCTCGGGCGTGCCCGTAGCCGACGGCTCGACCTCCGCCACCTCGTGGAGCGCTTACGGCTCGGCTGGCATCACGAGCGCGGCGGACACGGTGACCTCCCTAGCGTTGTGCACTTCCGATCCGATCGGGTCGGTGCAGGTGGCCCGGCAGGACGCGTCTTCTACTCCTTCTTCTATGGCAGGGGAAGCGCTCACCGCCACCTCGGTCTGCCCGACCGGGACCCGGCTGCTGGGCGGAGGTTTTAGAGCCGACCAGACCGTCAATGGGACACCTGGCTTGCAACCCCAGCAGGGCTATCACATGCGGGGCAGTTACCCGTCGACCGGATCGGGAAACCCGCCCACCGAGGTCACCGACGGCACCACCAACCCCACCGCATGGACCACGTTGGTGCAGGCCGGCGGCGTGGGTGGATTCTCCCTCCAGTTGCACAGCTTTGCTCTCTGCGCACAACCCCCCGCTGCCTCGACCCCGACCCCCACTCCGACCGCGAATCCCACACCGACACCGATCCCCTCACCAATACCCACACCGATCCCCTCACCAACACCCATGCCGACACCGACACCGACCGCCGTGGCGACCCCCACACCATCACCATTGCCGTCACCGGGCCCTGGGATCACCGCCACCACCACCGCGCTGATCGTGATTCGGATACACCTGCCGTTGGGGCTGGGTGGATTGGTGCTGCCCATCGCGACGGTGGCACCGATTACCGCAGCCGGAACCGTCCAGTTCACCAATGGCCCAGCCACCCTTGGCCAACCGGTGCCCGCCATCGCTGGCCTCGCCTTCGGGCCGATCAGCATCCTCGGTACCGGTCAGCACACGCTCAGTGCCACATTTATTCCCAGTGATCCAACACAGTTCCAGCCCTCAACGTCAAACACGGTGACATTTAGATTCTCATCGGCTCGCCGGTAACCCCCACGCGGTACCGCACCGGTCGTGCCTGTCGGGCTTCTGTACGGTGGATCTCGAGGACACCGGTAACCGGTTGCGATGTATCAGCGCAAAATTGACGCCGAGTGCGCATTGTTTTCCTCGGTGAAATCTCCCCGCCGCTGCGCCGCAAGACAACACAGCCAGAATCGACCGCTCATCGACCTACCGGCTCTGCTGATCAGCGAGGAAGGCCAAAAGCCAGCGAATGCATTCTCCTGTT
Source organism: Pseudonocardiales bacterium (assembly GCA_019241525.1). GTDB lineage: Bacteria > Actinomycetota > Actinomycetes > Mycobacteriales > Pseudonocardiaceae. The sequence continues at coordinate 12,861 of JAFAWY010000056.1, read as the reverse complement.
CCCGCGGTCTTGTCTGATGTGTGTGTGCTGTCTATGACGCGCTGCGCGCCCAACTCTGGCACGGTGACTTGCACCTCCACTGCGATGCCAGGCCCGCGCAGCGAGGTGTCCAGCTGCGGCGTCGCCGGGGTCATGACGTCAGCGTCGGGACCCACTGCCTTGCCAGACGGTCACACCAGGGCAGCGATGACGATCACACCGTGCCGGGGAGATGGCCGGTGGCATGGCTGACGAGGAGCTCACCGTCTCCACCTGGGCTGGACCACCGGCTGGGCAGCTTTATGCCAACGTGATGATGGTGGCGGCCGGACCCTTTGATGTCACGATGGTGTTTGGTCATCACGATCACGCAGGTGCGCTGCGGACTGCGTCTTCCGAAGTGATCACCACCGAGGTGGTGCGGGTGGCCATGAGTTGGGCACACCTCAAATCGATGATTCCGCTGCTGGTTCGTGTCGTGGCAGAGTACGAGACCAAACTCGGCACAATTCCGGCACCGGGCTTTGATCAGGACCAAAAGCACTAACGGTGACGCTTACTGTCACCGTCACGGCGGCAGTAAGCCATCGTTGACCCGGCGACATCCCCCGACCATGGAAGGCGTCATTCGTGGGCGGCAGCGACATCGCAGCTCAGGCGCGCATACGTAAGTTTGTCCACGCCCGGGATCGCGCTCAGAGCGCCTGGCAGCGGGCCCAAACAGCAGCGCAGCGAGCAGATGCATTGCGCTTGGCCGCCGACGCTGAGCTGGCGCTGCACTCGCCTTTGGCTAGTTGGGGACGTGTGCAGTAGAGCGATTGCACGGGATCAAATGCCAACGTCACCACCGGATCGAACAGACCCCAGGCTAGTCAGTCACCCCGCCACCCTGACTGCTGCACCACCGGGACCCCAACGACCACCACTACCACTCCCAACCGGCGACCCAACCCACCCGGACGAATCCCCACGTTCTGACACCAACACCCTGGGCGCCCGTTCCACCTCACCGAGTGTTGTCCGCCCCCTGGTCTATCGTCCCCGGCGTGACTCGATCTCGGTTACTGCTGACTCTGCTCACGGTGACGCTGGTCTGGGCGGTGACGGCCTGCGCTGGTGCCCCGTCCACGCCCGCCTCGCCGGCGCCGCTGACATCAGGTCTGATGTTGTCTGGCTACAACCGGCATATTCGCATCCAGGACGACCTGTTCCAGTTCGTCAACGGCCAGTGGCTACAGACCACCGAGATTCCGCCCGATCGGACCCGATACGGTGCATTCGACGCGCTTGCCGACAAAGCAGACCAAGACTTGAGGGCGATTGTCGAAGACACCGCAGCTCACCATGCCGCGGCGAGCAGTCCTGATCAGCGGATCGGGGACTTCTATGCGAGCTTCATGGACACCACGCACCTCGATGCGCTCGGGGCCACTCCGCTGCGTTCATCGCTCGCCCGCATCGACGGGCTGACCAACCCCACCGATGTCCTGCGGTATTTCGCCAGCAGCGCCCAAACCGGCACGCCCACGCCCATCGCGCTGAGCATCAACCAGGACGCGCGCAACGCCGATGCGTACATACCCAGCGTCTCCCAGGGTGGCCTGAGCATGCCCAACCGGGACTATTACTTGAAAACCGATCCCCAGTTTGTGACGCTGCGGGATCAGTTTCGAACCTACGCGACGCGAGTCCTGGGGCTGGCTGGCATCCCGGATCCGGCTGCCGAGGCCGACCGGGCACTCGCTGTGGAGATGCGGCTTGCCCAGGCCCAGTGGCCCGCCGCGCAGGACCGCGATGCGACAGCGACTTACAACAAGTTCGCCGTGTCCGACGCCACTGCGCACACTCCGGGTTTGGATTGGCGGACCTACCTCGATGCGGCTGGCGTGCACACCCCCGACTTCATCGTCTCCGAGCCGAGCTTCTTCGCTGCCTTGGGCACCGAGTTGGCCACCGTGCCGTTGGCTGATTGGAAGTCGTACCTGCGGTTCAAGCTCATCGATGATCTATCTCCCTACCTGAGCAATGACTTCGTCACCGCTCGTTTCGAATTCCGCGGCCGGGACCTGGCCGGTCAGCAGGAGATGCGTCCCCGGTGGAAGCGGGGGGTCGCCGCGGTCGACAACGCGTTAGGTGATCTGCTGGGTCAGCGATACGTGCAGCGGTATTTCCCCCCGGACGCCAAAAAACGGATCGACGCGCTGGTCGGCAGGCTGATCGATGCTTACCGCTCTTCCATCGACGGCTTGGACTGGATGAGCGACGCGACTAAAGCCCAAGCTCGGGACAAGCTCAGCAAGCTGGCAGTGAAAATCGGTTACCCGGATGCGTGGAAGGATTATTCTAAACTGGTCGTCACCCGCGACGACCTGGTAGGCAATGTGCTGCGCTCGGCGCAACTCGAATTCCAGCGTGATCTGGATCGGCTCGGCAAGCCAGTAGACCGCAAGGAATGGTTCACCACACCGCAGACGGTCAACGCCTACTACAACCCGAACCTCAACGATATTACCTTCCCGGCCGCAATCCTGCAGCCACCGTTTTTTGACCCCCACGCCGATGATGCGGTCAATTACGGCGCGATCGGCGCAGTGATCGGTCACGAGATCAGTCACGCATTCGACGACCAGGGCCGCAAATTCGATGGAGCCGGCAATCTTCGGGACTGGTGGACCCCGCAGGACCTGCAACGCTTCACGGCCCGGACCCAAGCTTTGGTCGCGCAATACTCCGCCTACGAACCGTTGCCCGGTGAGCACGTTAACGGTGAACTGACCTTGGGCGAAAACATTGCCGATCTGTCTGGTCTGACTGTGGCGCTACGGGCCTACCAGCTGTCCCTTGGCGGCCGGCCGGCCACGGTAATAGACGGCTTCACCGGCGAACAGCGCTTTTTCCTGGGATGGGCACAGGTATGGCGGGGCAAGACCCGGGAGCAAGATCTGCGGGCGCAGCTGTTGAGCGATCCGCACAGCCCGAATGAGTTCCGGACCAACGGGGTCGTCAGCAACCTGCCCGAGTACTACACGACTTTCGATGTCAAGCCCGGCGACAAACTGTTCCGTCCGCCTGACCAGCGCGTCAAGATCTGGTGACCGCTAGCCGTACTTGATCTATCGATTCTCTGGATGGTTGTTGACGTCGCATGGATTTGCACGGTGGATCGTGCCGTTGACCTCTGGCTCACCCCGAGTGATCGGCTAGCGGCCTACCGACCAGCGTCAATCCGCCATTCCTGACGGTGAGCGCGGGCCGCAGCGAAGCGGGCCATACGCTGCACGGGTGGATATTGCGCACCGGATGGGTCAAGTGCTGCATCGGATGGCACCCATCTGGGTACCGGCACTGGCCCTGGTCATGGCCGCCGGTTGCGGGGGGCGAAGTTCCCCGGTGAGCCCGAGCCTCCAGCCCAGTCCGAGACCGCCGTCTGGCCCAAACCCGGCAGCCGGCCCGAACTCGGCAGCCGGCCCGAACTCGGCTGCCGGCCCGAGCCAGGAGCGCCCAGCACCGTGCGCTCACACGGTCAGTCAAGCCGAGCAGGTGCCGGCAGCGCTGGACGCTGCCTCGCCGGGGACCACGCTGTGCTTCACCGGCGGCGACATGTCCAGCACCGATGTGACCATGACTCACTCGGGAGCCCCTAACAGGCTGATCACCCTGCGATCCGACGGGGTGGCGGTGCGCAGCATCCACATCACCGCAGACCACGTTGTCATCGAGGGCTTCACCGTCGCTGGGGGGGAGGGAATCTTTCTCAACGGTGACGACCTGGCGATCCGCCATAACACCGTGCATGACACCCAGCGGAGTGGGATCACCTGCGAGCGCTGCCAAAACTCGATCATCGACTCGAACACGGTGCAGCACGTCGATACCGTGGGCATCTGGATCGACGGTCAGCGCATCACGGTAAGCCACAACAAGGTCAGCGATACGCTCGCCCGGGACAATGGCGACGCCGATGGGATGCGATTTTTCGGCAGCGGGCACCGGATCACCGAGAACACCGTCACGGACATTTCCGATCGCGGCTACGCCAACCCGCCGCACCCGGATTGCTTCCAAACCTACGACGACAACAGCCCGCCGACCTTCGACGTCCTCATCGCCGGCAACACCTGCCGCAACGTCGGCGCGCAATGCCTGATCGCCACAGGCGACCAGCGGGGTAACAGCGGCGCGCCCACCGGCGTTCCTTCGATCACCTTCGTGGACAACACCTGCGCGACCAACGGCGCGCAAGCGGTGAACCTGCGCCGCTGGCCCAACGTCGAGGTTCGTGACAACAGGATCTCTGGGCCCAACGTGACCCGGGGAATCATCATTATCGACGACTCGACAGGCTGCGTGGTGATCGGTAATAGCACCGACGGCGGCCGCCCTACGCTGGATATCGACAACTCCTCCAAACCGGGTGCCCACGTGGAGCACAACAGTCCCGGCTGAGGCGGTACTGATGACCGATTTTGAGCGCTACCTGATCGGCGAGCACATCGAGGACTTCGATGCTCGATTGATCAGCCGGCGGGAACTGCTGCGCCGGGTGACCTTGATCACCGGCAGCGTCGCCAGCACGATGCTGCTGCTCGAGGCGGCAGGCTGCGCAAGCGAACCGTCCCGGACACCTCCCTCGCCGCAGTCGCGGCCGACCAGCACGCCGTACCCGTTCGCTACCCCACCGGCGCAACCCACCACTGACGGGGTGACGGTACGGCCCGACGATGCCCGCATCACCATCGCGCCGATGGCGGTGACCGGCGCAGATGGTGCGCCGCTGATCAGTTATGCCGCCCAGCCGCGCCAGGGTGCCGCAGCGGGCGGTGTCCTGGTGGTCCACGAGAACCGTGGTCTGGTGGAGCACATCAAAGATGTGGTCCGCCGGGTCGCCACGGCGGGATTCAGCGCCGTCGCCGTTGATCTACTGTCTCGCCAGGGTGGTGCCGGCAAACTCAGCGATCCAGCTGAGTACGCGGCCGCGCTGGGCAAGCAGGATCCCACCACCATGGTGTCCGACCTGCAACACGCGATCTCCGCGCTGTCGACGGCAGGCGCCGGCGACCGGCTGGGCATCACAGGTTTCTGTTTCGGTGGTGGGATGACCTGGAACATCCTGGCCGCGGGCACCAAGGTGAAAGCGGCGGTGCCCTTCTACGGCCCGCCACCGGCGAACATGGCCGGGCTGGCCACAACTCCGGCGGCGGTGTTCGCCATCTACGCCGAGCGGGACACCCGGATTACCAGCACGAAAGACCAGATCGAGCAACAGCTGCGCCGCACCGGGCATCCGTACCGGATCACCGTCTACCCCGGTGTGGATCACGCGTTTCACAACGACACTGGTCCGCGCTACAACGCCACCCAGGCCGAAGCGGCCTGGGTGGCCACCATCGAGTGGCTCCGCCGCTACCTGCCTTAGTCGCGCTGGGGTTTAGGGCGACACCTCCCCCACCGCAGGCCGGGTAGCAGCGACCCGGGCGTCGTAGCGCACGAAAGCCGGCACCATCACCGCGAGTAGACCGATTCCGGCTAGGCAAGCCAGCCCACCTGAGACAACCGATACCCGGGGAGTGAACACAGCCGCCACCGCGCCCGCTTCCAGATCACCCAGGCGCGGGCCGCCCGTGACCACAGTCATGCTTGGTTCATATACTCCGCCCAATGGACAACGGACTTCGTGACCGTCCGGGGACCCGGCGCCTCCCCGGAAGTAATAGCGGTGGGTCGCGGTGGGTCGGTGATCTGGCTGCGATCTATTGTCGGATTTCTCGGGCTCGGGATGAGGATCAAACCGGAGTGGATCGGCAGGAGCGACTGTGCCGGGAGGTTGCCGAGCGGCTGGGCCTGGTCGTGGTCCCGGAGTGCGTACTTGTGGATAACAATCGGTCGGCGTGGCAGCGGAATCGCCGCCGTCCGGGCTGGGACGGATTGCTGGAAGCAATTCGAGCGGGCCGGCTGCGGCATGTGATCGTATATCACCCGGACCGGTTGATGCGCCAGCCCCGCGACCTGGAAGAACTGCTCACGTTGTCCGATGAGCATGACATCACCTTGCACGGGCAGGCCAACTGCCGTGATCTGTCCGACCCGGATGATCGGTTTTTCCTGCGGATCGAGGTGGCGCACGCCTGCCGCTCGTCGGATGACACCTCCCGGCGTTTGCGGGATTCGCTTGGGGACCGGGCCCGTGCGGGGCGTCCGCACAACACGCCGCACCGTCCCTTTGGTTATGCCCAAGACGGAGTCACCGTCGTCGAGCAGGAAGCCGCAATCGCGCGCGAGATCTTCGCCTGGTACCTCGACGGGGTCTCACCCCGCAAGATCGCCCAGCGGCTCGCCGAGCGCGGTGAAGTCACAGCGGGGGGCAAGGAGTGGCAGCCGCAGGCGGTGCGGGGCATCCTCAAGTCGCGTCATCTCACGGGAATCCGGGTGTTTCGAGGCCAGGACTACGGGGATGGGGACTGGCCGGCGATCATTGACCGGGGCACCTGGACCGAGGCGCAGGACCGTCGCGCCTACCGGGCCTCGGCTCATGACTGCCGAGCATCACGGTTTTACCTATTGCGCGGTTTGGTGATGTGCAAAAAATGCGGCAAGCCCATGGTCGGAAACCGGTGCAGAGAATTCTCGTATATGTGTGTCCGGCACAACAGAATCGGTGCGGCCTACTGCAACCGGCGCATCTACGCCAAGCCGTTGGAGGCGTTCGTCTCGGATGCCGCTGTGGAATTGCTGACCAATCTGGATGTGACTGGCGCGCCCCGGGCGACCTCCAGGCTATCGGCGGCCGATGAGGCCACGATCAGCGCTGAGGAGGCGGAACTGGTCGAGCTGAAAGACATGTGGACCAACCGGGAGATCTCCACCCGGGAGTACCGGCAGATGCGTAAGACAGTCGAAGACCGCCTGGCCACCCTGCGGCGTAAGACCATCGTGCGCCCTACCGTCGAGGTGCTCAGCGGGTTGGCCGGGCCGGACGCGCGGAGTGCATGGGATGCGCTGGCCGCCAGCGGTGACGGGGAACGCCTTAACGCGGTGCTGCGGTTTTTGTTCGCCGCCGTGATCATCGACGAACACCGCAGTAAACCCGGCACCTTCGACTACAGCCGCATCGACATCGAACCCAACCCCCTCTAACCAACGGAAACCACCCGCTGTGATGCGATGAAGGAGCAGGACCTCGGCTCCTTCATCGCATCACACCCTGAAACGGGGATGATTACTGTTGACTACTCCTGCTTACGCGAAGCAGCCGCGCAAGCCGGTGGGCGCCCCGGGTGCTGATCGTGCGGGGAAAGCGGGCGCACACCCGGGCCAGGTGGTAGGCCCGATCGTTCCGGCGTGCCGGGTCAGCGGCCGGGTACGGATCGTGCTCACCTCCTGCGGGGTTCGCGGTCGAGGCGGTTACGGCCGGGTTGGCACATCACCTCCAGGTGGTCGGGGTGTCGGCGGTGGGCAAGGCGCAAGTACCGCGTTAACGGCGCAGCGGGTAATGGGGGGCCTCTACCTCGGTAGAGGCCCTCAATAACGGGCCCTGACCAGTGCGGTAGCGGGGGTAGACCCATTTCAGCCAGATCGCTGGACACTCCAGCTACCCCCGTCACAGACACGCCGCCCGATCGACAGCTTCGCGGATATTGGCCGGTTTGCGTGGTTTCATGATCACTAGGTGTGGAGGCCTCGGCACGAGTCCTTCCGGCGTCATAAGTGGGGTGGTCGGGTCGATGGGCATGGTCATGCGGTCGATACCTCGTTTGTGACGTACCGTAATCAATCGTTGCTGCATCGGTGATAGATTCGGCCAGGGAGGGACTCAGCTGACGTCCACTGCTACCCCGTTTTCAGAGGGTTTTGCGCTTGTCCAATCCTGTCCAGAAGTAGGTCCCTAGAGTTTGTTTGCAATGCTCAGGTTGGGGAGGCAGGGTGGGGGATGCGTGCGGGGAGAACTCCCCGAGTCCCCGGTCGGGTCCCCGTCTCAGGTCCCCTGCCTATTCGTCACTGTCCGTGGCATGGCGGCGGTCGCGGTAGTTGAGGGCGTGGGCGACGTCGGTGGCCCGGACGACTTTGACGCCGCCGGATTTGACCGGCTCAATGTCATAGTCAGCTAGCGCCGCGGAGAGGTCTTGGAAAGTCCAGCCCTCGTAGACGGACGGGTTGAGTTCGGCCAGCCGGGTCAGTACCACTTGTGTGCGTACCCGCCGCTCCCCGCGCAGCGCGGTGTGGATGTTGGCCAGGTGGTCGACCTGCTCCGCCCCGTCGTCTTGGTCATGCTGGTCTGTGGCGTCACCGGTATGGCGTAGTTCGGTGATGGCGGCCATGGCGCGCGCGATGACCGGGGTGACCATGTCCACGCCATCGGCGTAGGGCACGTAGAAGCCGCGGACGAGTTCGAAGGTGGCGTCGCTGACGCCGACCATGACGCTGGTGCCCCGGTCGGTATGCATCCGCAGGTCGGTGGCCCTAATCCCGGCCCGGTACTTCCCGGAACCAAGCAGTCCGTCGTTGGCGATGTGATCGGCGACGGAGAAGGCGACTCCGCATGACGTGTTGCGGGTGACCTCCTTGGGAATCGAGGTCGCGGTCGGGGACTGGGTGTCCAAGATGAGAGTGATGCCGAATTTGCGGCCCTGTTTGATCACGCTAATGGCCAGCTTCTCCGCCTTGTCCCCGTGGATGGGGTGGCCGAACAGTTCGTGGCATTCGCTGATCACACAGATCAGCGGGTGCAGCCCGAGGGCGGGTTTATCGGCCAGCCGCCGGGAGGTGGCCGGGGGGCTGCCCGGGAGGGTGGCCAGCAGTTTGCCCCGCCGTTCCATCTCCGCGAACAGATCCGCCAGGGCCTGCACCGCGGCGGCGGCCACGTCGGGGCCCATACCGACCTGATAGCGGGCAAGGCGGGGGGCGAAGGGGTCGAAGTCGGTGTTCTGGGCGATGACGAATACCCACAACTCCGCCGTGGGATCCAGCGCCGCACCTAACACGAGGAGGCGGACAAGGGCGGTTTTGCCTTGGCCGGGTCGGCCGCCGACGATCCAGTTGCGCTCGAAGAGCTGGCCGTAGATGACCTGACCGCGCTGGGTCTTGCCGATCGGCACGCCCTCGAACACGTCTACGGTGCCCTCGTGCAGCAGTGGCCAGGGGCCGGCACCGCCGCCGAGTTTGCCTTTATCTGCGATCCACAAGTCCAAGATCCCGGCCTCCGGGCCTTGGGTGGGCCAGGTCTCCAACGCCGCCCGCCCGAGGTTGGCGGCCAGGGTGGTGCGTTTAGCCGCAACCATGTCCGCCGTCACGCCCATGGGCAGCCGGATCTGGGCGTAGGTGCCCTCCCCGTCCACCCGGGCGGGAATGGTGTAGACCAGCTCGCCCCCATTCTTGAAGAACCGGTCCAGTGGGGTGATCCCCAGATGGGCGAGGGCTTGAGAGATCATCCGCTCGTCCACCCAGGAGTCGGCGTCATTCCGGTTGGGGCGCACTAGCCATGAGGCGCCGGGGGTGCGGTCGCGGCCCTCCCAAATCGCCGCGACCAGCCACCCCACCGGCACGGCCTTAACGACCCATCTCAGCACCATGCCGGTTACACCTAGCACGGTGTAAACCTCAGCCAGCCAGGGCCACATGTCCGCCCGCGGCACCCGGGCGTCAATGATCGCCAACACCCCACCCACGAATGCTACGAGCAGCACGCCAACCGTGATGCGGTGCGCGGCCATGCCGAATTTGGCCCAGCGGGCCCGGGCATCAGATCGAATTAACTCCTGTGCCTTGCGGCGGGCTTCGGAGTCACCGGCAAGCCAGGCTGCCCGGGCGTCGGCGCGGAGGTGTCCGTGGGTGGCCCAGGTCCAGCCCCTGGCGATCCACCGGCCGTGGCCCCGCAGGAAGAACCAGCACAGCCGAGTCACATCCCGGGGTGCCTTCCGCAGCCGATATTCCACCACTGATCGCGCCTGCGCCATCTGCGGGGATCTGATCACAGCGCGTACCAGCATCACCACGTGAGCTGTGAACCCGGCCAGCACGCCGACGACAGCTGCCGTGCTCTGCGCGGTGGGCGGCTCGCCATCCAGCACCTCCGGCTGCTCCGGTGGCCGGTTCGGGAACGTGATCAAGTTGTGGTCGGGGGGCCGGGTGTCGGTCATCGCCTGCGCTGTCTGTGGTCGGTGGTGTGCAAGATCTCGGTAACGGAGAACATCCGAGCGATCGCCGCACCGGCGAACACGGCAGGCACACCCAGAGCGACACCCCAGGCGCGGGGATCGGTGGTGAGGCTCACCACCGCCCATTGGATGGCCACAATGACCACCGCGGTGCCCAGGGCCCGAGTCAGGTTGCCGCCCATCCGCGTGACTTCCTGGGTATGCCGGGCGACCCGGTACGCCCGGCGGGCGCCGCTGCGGAACGCTGCCAGCACACCGAGCCCGGCCAGCGCCACCACGACCAGCACCGGAGCAACAGTGGGGGAATTCATCGGGGCTTCCCCGCCCACCTGACCCGCCACGGCGGCAGTGAACGCGGCGTACACGTTGTCCGGCGCAGTCTCCAACGGCATCACAAGCTCGGGCCTCATCGCCGGCCCCCATCCCGACGCCGCAACCACGCCAGGTAGGCGCCCCGCCGGTCATCGTCGGCCAGCGCACCCCAAACCCCGAGCGAGACGAATCCGGCCGTGCGGAACTCCAGTTCCAGACACTCGTCGGCGACCGGGCAGCCCGCGCAAATAGTCGCGGCCAATTCGCGGTCGGTCATGTTGTCGCCCGTCCACATCGGCTCGTCTGCGCCGACGCCGAGCCACATGCACGCACCCTCGCGACGTACCAGGTCGGACAACTGACCAACCGGCGTCCCTTCCAAGCAATCCAGCCGGGCTGCGACCTCCTCAAAGAGCTCCTCGCCATTCATCGCGCCCTCCCATCGCCGGCAACGGGCAGCAGCCGCACCAGCGCATGCGTGGGCACGACCAGCCGAGACCGGCGACGAATAGTGGGTAGCAAACCCACGCGGATCAACCGGGATACCTCGGACTTATCCACACCGAGAAGCCACGCGGCTTCCTCGATCGAAAAAACGCCGGACGAACCGGCGCGAGACATAGTGGTACTCATGATAGATGTGATCCTTTGACTCGACGGCGACCCGGTGGAACGTGGGCCGTGCCATTGAGTAAAAGGCCACGACAACCGCAAACTCAGAGAAATAGTGCATATCTTCTATGCGCGGCAAGAATACGAGCCGTGCTACCAGTCTTGCGCATAGATCATATGCGTGGCGAGCATAACAAAGTGTCGGCTGACGTGCTAGCCAGTCAAGACTTTAAGTACGTCCGCGAAAGAGCTTGTTAGGCTGTCGAGCACCGCGCGTCCCTTCGCCGCAGTTGCCACGGACGGCCTACCGACTATCCCCCTGGCCGCATAGGCGCGCATTCCTGTGATCAAAAGATGTGGGCGTTGAGGCACGTCGTGGTCGTTCTGTGAGTACGTCGAGCGAACGAGATCAGGGTGCGAATGCAGGAGAATCGATGTCTCCCACTCGCCACCATGCATGTCTTCGCTGGTGGTGGTCTCCATCCCGGCGCGCTCGCGCGCGAGCTGGAAGTCCTCCCGTCCTGGGAATAAAGCTACTCTGCGCTCAGCAACGTTCGCTTCTTGCGCGATATTGGACAGTACATAGTTGCCGCCATGGCCATTGACTAGCACCAGATATTTGATTCCAGACCTGGCCAGAGACGACCGGACATCATCGATGATGGCTATCAGTGTACGAGAGCTGATACTTACGGTCCCCTCAAAGCCCTCATGCTCATGTGAGCATGAAATAGTTACTGGTGGAAGGACGAGTAAGTCATATGCTGACGCCAGCCGGTTTGCGATGATACACGCAACGATAGTGTCTGTTGTCAGCGGCAGATGGTCCCCATGCTGCTCGAAACTTCCCACCGGGAGCGCGGCGACTGCGGCTCCGCGCTGAGCTTCATCTGTCGACGTTGCGGCGGTGATCAGCATGCTTCGTCCCTCACGACTTCAGCGACCGAATACTCCTGTCAAATTGCCGCGCTTCGTCCTCAGCGCCCTGAGTTATCAGTATACTCGGAATCCGCGCGAGCTGCATTTCGGTTCGGAACGATTTAGTTTCGTGCGCAATTTCCAGCGAACGGCCGGCAACGATTAGTGATTCCTCGATCTGGCCGCTGCTCGCATGTGCGACCGCAAGGCGCGCCAGGCAGAGACCCAAGTCACGACGAAACTCCGGTTTCCAGTCTGCCAGGCTGTGCTGCAACGTTTCGATAGCTTGATCCGGTTGCCCCAGTTCAATCCAGCAGTGCGCAGCTTCCATTTCGACATATTCGGTCGTACAGTACTGTGCTAGGTCCTTCTCTGAGTCGACACTTCGCTCAGCGAATTTAAACGCCAGTTCAAGAGTGCTTGCACAATCGTCCGACCGGCCCAGCTGCGCCAACGCATGTGCTCGTTGGCGTAGCGCGATAGCGCAGTAACGCGGCGGGAGACAGGTCGACTTGTCTAGGGCCGCGTCTGCCAGCTTCAACGCTAGCTCGGGCCGCTTCGCATCAGTGGCGATATTGCTGCGGCGCATCAAGACATAGAGGCTTATGCAAAAGTCTCCTTGAAAAAGTACAGGCCGATAGCGGCCCGGAACGAGGACAAGAAGGTCTTCAGTGGCCTCCTGTAATCAGTGAAAAGAATCCGCCATGTCTTCAGGCTGGCGACGGCTCGCTCAACGGGCGCACGCAGAGAGCTGATCTGGCGATTGTAGTCATGTTCGCAAATGTACAAGTCGCGGTTTTTTGGCTTGCGTACCGGGGTGATGATGTAATCGGTTCCGATGAACCCCTTGTCGCCGATCGCATCGCCCGCCAGCTTGAGGATCAGCTCA
>JAFAWY010000049.1 GCA_019241525.1 Pseudonocardiales bacterium | reverse complement strand
GTCCCTGGAGAGCTCTACCTCGCCGCTACCGGGCTGGCTCGGGGCTACCTGCACCGCCCGGGACTCACCGCGCACCGATTCGTCGCCAACCCCTTTGGGCCCCCCGGCAGCCGCCTGTACCGCACCGGCGACTTGGTGCGCTGGACCTCCAACGGCGAACTGCTGTTCGCCGGCCGGGTCGATGATCAGGTGAAGATCCGCGGGTTCCGGATCGAGCTGGGTGAGATCGAGTCTGTGCTGGCAGAACACCCCGACGTCGCGCAGGTCGCTGTTGTCGTGCTCGAAGCGCAGCCTGGCGCCAAGCGGCTGGTGGCCTATGTGGTTGCCGACGGGTCGGTGGATAGCGCGCAGCTGCGTGCACACGCGACGAGGCTGTTGCCCGACTACATGGTGCCCTCGGCTTTTGTGCTGCTTGACCAATTGCCGCTCAACGCGAATGGCAAGCTGGATCGGCGGGCATTGCCCGCTCCGGAATGGTCGCCAGACGCGGCCGGCTATGTGGCACCCCGTACCGAGACCGAACGTGTCGTGGCGGAAATCTGGGCCGAGGTGCTGGGAGTCGAGCGGGTCGGGATCGAAGACAATTTCTTCGAACTCGGTGGAGACTCGATTACCAGTATCCGGGTGGCGTCACGGTTGCGGGCCGCTTTTGACGCGGAATTGTCACCACGGGTGGTGTTCACCCATGCTACGGTAGCTCAGCTGGCCGCTGCGATACCGGCTGGTTCCGGGCAATTGTCGGCGATCCCGGTTTTGCCCAGAGATGGTGAGCTGGCCGCGTTCACTGCTGCACAGTCCTTCGCTCAACAGCGGTTGTGGTTCTTGCATGAATTCGAACCGGACAGTGCGGAATACGTCACGCGGCTCGGCCTGAGATTGCAAGGCCAGCTGAATGTCGACGCGTTGTCGGCGGCATTCACCGGGCTGGTCGCCCGGCACGAGTCACTACGGACGACCTTCGAGCATGTTGACGGGGTGGGTATCCAGGTAGTGCACCCGCCGCAGCCGGTGTCGGTGCCGGTGCTCGACGTGTCGCACCTGGCTGAGCCGCAGCGCTCCGCCGAGTTGGAGCGGTTGCTCGCGGCGGAGAGCAACCAGCCATTCGATCTCGGCGCTGGACCGCTGATGCGGACGCGGCTGGTGCGGCTGGATGCCGAAGACCATGTGCTGATCGTGCTTCTACATCACATCATCATCGACGGCTGGTCGACGGGCGTGCTCATCGAGGAGTTGAGCGTGCTGTACCGGGCCGCCGTACGCGATGAGGTGGCCGAGTTCCGCGGGACACCCGCACTCTCCGTTCTCCCTCAGCTGCCGGTGCAGTACGCGGATTTCGCCGTCTGGCAGCGTGAAATCTTGTCCGGCCCGGCGCTTGAGGACGGCCTGACCTACTGGCGGCGCCAGCTCGAGGCGCTGGCGCCACTGGAGCTGCCCACCGATCGTCCCCGGCCCGCAGTACGCACCTCAGCCGGAGCCATGCACGAGTTCGTGGTGCCGGCGGAGCTGACCGCCGGGCTCAGGGAGCTGAGCCAGCGCCTGGATGGCACGGTGTTCATGGCCTTGGTCGCGGCCTGCCAGCTGCTGTTCAGCCGCTATTCCGGTCAGGATGACATCGCGCTGGGCACCGTGGTTTCCGGTCGGGAACGGGCCGAGCTGGAACGGGTGATCGGGTTCTTCGTCAATACCGTCGTCCTGCGCTCGCAGATCAATGATGAGCAGAGTTTCGTTCAATTCCTCACCCAGGTCCGGGAAACCGTGCTGGACGCTTTCGTCCACCAGCAGGTGCCTTTCGAACGTCTCGTGGACGAGCTGGTTCCCGTTCGGGACACCAGCCGCACTCCACTTTTCCAGGTAATGCTTGTCCTGCAGAATGCCCCTGCGCAGGCTCCGGATCTGGCCGGGTTGGACGTGTCGGGTCTGGGACTGCCGGTGGCCACCGCGAGTTTCGACATCACCGTGGAATTCAACGAAGTCGGTGATGTGCTGACCGGTGCGTTCATCTACAACACTGATTTGTTTGATGCCGCGACGATGGAGCGGATGGCTCAGCATTTGCTGGTGTTGCTGGGTGGGATCACGGCTGACCCTGACCGGCGGGTAACAGAGCTGCCGTTGTTGACCGACGGTGAGCGGCATCAATTGTTGGTGGGATGGAATGACACTGCTCGGCCCGTGCCGGTGGGAACGGTGCCGGAGTTGTTTGCGGCGCAGGCGTCGCGGACACCGGATGCAGTGGCGGTGGTGTGTGGGTCCGAGAATCTGTCCTATGCCGAATTGGATGAACAGGCGAATCGCCTGGCGCATCGGCTGATCAGCATGGGGGTCGGTCCAGAGGTTCCGGTGGGTGTGTTGCTGGCACGTTCGGTGGGCTTTGTGGTTGCTGAGTTGGCGGTGCTGAAGGCGGGCGGCGCCTACGTGCCGGTGGATGTGCGTGCTCCCGACGCCCGGATGGGTCAGGTGCTGGCCGAGGCCGGGGTCGCGGTGCTGGTCACCGATGAAATGTGGTTCCACAGGGCCGGTGACCTGGGTGCCGGGCGGGTTGTGGACGTCGGTGATCCGTCGCTGGGTGAGGAGCCGGGGCACGCTCCGCTGCTCGAGGCAGATCCTGAGCAGTTGGCCTACGTCATGTACACCTCCGGCTCGACCGGGGTCCCCAAGGGCGTCGCGGTGCGGCACCGGGATGTGGTCGCACTGGCAGCAGCCGGGTGCTTCGCCGGTGGTGAGCATGAGCGGGTGTTGGTGCACTCCCCAGCGGCCTTTGACGCCTCGACGTACGAGGTATGGGTGCCGTTGCTGCAGGGTGGGCAGGTAGTGGTAGCCCCACCCGGGGAGATCGACGCCGAGGTCCTGCGCCGGATGGTCGGCGAGCATGCGGTGACCGGCTTGTGGTTGACCGCGGGGTTGTTCCGGTTGCTGGCGCAGGAGGCGCCGGAGTGTCTGGCCGGGGTTCGTGAGGTCTGGACCGGAGGCGATGTGGTGCCCGCGGATGCGGTGCGCCGGGTTCAGGCGGCCTGCCCGGGTGTGGTCGTGGTGGATGGCTACGGACCCACCGAGACCACCACGTTCGCCAGCTGCTACCGGATGGCGGGGGATGGGCCGGTGCCCGAGGCGGTACCGATCGGCCGTCCGCTGGACAACATGCGCGTGTTCGTGCTGGACGCGAAGTTGCGCCCGGTGCCGGTGGGAGTGGCCGGTGAGCTCTACATCGCCGGTGCCGGGCTGGCTCGGGGGTATCTGCACCGTCCGGGCCTGACCGCGGCGCGGTTCATCGCGAACCCCTTCGGTGTGCCAGGTGAGCGGATGTATCGCAGTGGGGATCTGGTGCGCTGGAACACCCAGGGCGAGTTGGTTTATCTGGGACGCGCCGATGAGCAGGTCAAGATCCGCGGGTTCCGCGTTGAGCTGGAAGAGATCGAGTCCGTACTGCGCACCCATCCCGGCGTGGCCCAGTGCGTGGTACTGGCCCGGCAGGACCAGCCAGGGACAAAGCGCTTGGTGGGGTACGTGGTCCCGGCGACCGAGCACGTCCCCACAGCCGTGGAGCTCCAGACCCATCTCAGCACGCGCCTGCCGGACTACATGGTGCCCGCGGTCTTCATGACACTGGATTCGTTGCCCTTGAGCCCGAACGCGAAGGTGGACCGCAAGGCATTGCCCGCCCCCGTGGGACCGCTTGCGCCGGTGGCGGAGTTCGTCGCGCCGCGCAGTGAGGCTGAGCGCCTGCTGGCGCAGGTGTGGGCTGAAGTCCTCGGAGCCGAACAAGTCGGAATCCACGACAACTTCTTCGAGTTGGGTGGGGACTCGATCCTCAGCATCCAGGTGGTGTCCCGGGCCCGCCGGGCTGGAGTGCGGGTGAGCACCAAGGACATCTTCGTCCGCCAGACCATCGCTGAGCTCGTCGCCGGCCTGGAAACAGGGCCGTCCGCCGAGCTGACCGATGGTGCACTCGTTGCTGGTCCGGCGCCGTTGATGCCGATCCAGCGGTGGTTTTTCGCCACATACGGGCCGTTGCCGTACTTCAACCAGTCCTTTGTTCTCGAGCTGACCGAGGACCTGGACCCGGAGGCGTTGTCGACCGCGGTGGACGCGGTGGTGGCGCACCATCCGGCGTTGCGCATGCGCTTTGTCCAGGACACCGACGGATGGTGCCAGGAAGTCGCCGCTGGTGTTGGCGCGGTGCTGGACCGGCGTGAACTGTCGGGTCTTGCCGAGGGCGATCGGCCGGTAGCGATGCAGCAGGCCGCGCTCGACGCAGCCGCTGGACTGGATCTCATCAACGGCCCGGTGCTGCGCACGGTGTTGTTTGATACCGGACCGGGTCAGCGGTGCTGGTTGTTTGTCGCCGTTCATCACCTCGTGGTCGATGGGGTGTCGTGGCGGATTTTGTTGAGTGATCTGGAGTTGGCTTATCACCAGGCTTGCCGCGGTGAGTCGATCGAATTGGATCCGGTGGGCACGGCGTTCACCCAGTGGGCG
>JAFAWY010000033.1 GCA_019241525.1 Pseudonocardiales bacterium | reverse complement strand
CGCCGCATCTCCGAAGGCAGGACTCCCCGTGAAGCGATCCGCTGCCTAAAACGCTCCGTCGCACGCGAGATCTACCAGCTCATCAAGCCCATCCCTGAGCACACACAGCAGCCTTCAGCCACTTGACATCCATAGGGGCATCAACCCACAGCGCAGGTACCAACGAACCGCGATCGTGATCTGTGAGTGTCACATTCGGAGGGAAATGAAACCCCGCGAAGCTGGACCTCGGTGCAGGCAGCTGACGAGCACGATGACCCATCGACCAAGCCTGCCTGATCTTGCCCTCGAAGGAAGCAACAGCCCCCTTCTTGCTAATAATGCTTCTCTTGCCGCGATACCGAATCTGTCGAACATCTACTTGCGTATGCTGGTGGCAGCATGATGCGGCCGCGGGAGCGCCGGATAGCGAGCCCGGCGAACAGAACCACCGTGGTGCCGTGGGTGTGGCGTATCACGTGGGGGAAAGTCGTCACCGCACGCATGATCGCCAGGCCGAGGCTGCGGTCATCTGCATTCTGGGTGGGTGAGCGCCATCGACCGTGGTCGGTGATGGTGATCCGCAGCATGGGGACAGACATTTGAGCCTGGAGTCGCATCGTCGGATGCGGGTGATCGGGTGGGTAGGCATGTTCGACCACGTTGGCCAACGCTTCATAGCCAGCTAATGCCAGGTTGTCGGCGAGTGCGGGAGCCACTCGTGTGGTATGCAGCCATTGCCGCAAGGCGATCCGCGATTGCCAGGCGTGGGAGGTGTCGGCGCGCACGCTGATATCCAGCGGCGTTATCTGTGTTTCGCGCACGCGGGTGCGGGCTGTTCGTGAGGGGGAAATGATGGTTTCGCTGGGAGTAGGCATCTCTCACACCCGCTGTGTTCGTCCTTTTTTAACCGTCGCGCGGACGAGTAAGACATACCCGGCTGCGCAACGTCTTACACATGTCCGCTGCATGTCTGGTCGCCTAGCCGCTGGATGCTCAAACCGGCGGCTAGGAACAATTCAGCTGTTATGACGGTGGCGTTAATACGCTTCCTCGCAATGTCAAGTTCGCGACAGCTGACCAGTGATGGGAAGCTGAGATCATCGGTGGTAGCATGATCGAGCCTTGGTCACTAAACTGGTAGCCAATGGCATGGCTTAACGCCGGTAGCTTTAAGCCCACGGCAAGTGCGCTTGCCACTACCCCTACGCTATGGGTCCTTGTCGTCTTCGAGCGGGAAACATTTTCTGCGTGGCTGTTGATCAGTCGAGGTAGTCTCGGAGAAGTTGGGATCGGAAGTGGCGGCGTAGCTTGGCCATGGTCTTGATATGGATTTGTCGGATGTGTTCGCGGGTGACGGCGTGGATTTGGCTGATTTCCTCCAGGCTGTGGGGATGGCCGTCGGTGAGCCCAAAGCGCAGCCGCACGACGCTGGCTTCGAGCTCGGACAACGTGGCCAGCACAGACTTCAATTGATCTTGCAGCTGTATATACGTGACGGTGTCGATGGCCGCCGTGGCGTGGGGGTCTTCGATCAGGTCGCCGAGTGTGAGGTCATCTTCGTTGCCGATGATCTGATCCAGGGAGAGAGGTTCCTGGGCGTAGTGCTGGAGTTCGACCACCTTGTCTGGGGGGAGGTCCATTTCCTTGGCGAGTTCGTCAGGGGTGGGCTCGCGCCCGAGATCTTGGAGCAACTCGCGCTGGACGCGACCCAGTTTGTTGATCACCTCGATGACGTGCACGGGGATGTGGATGGTGCGGACCTGCTCGGCCAGCGCCCGAGCGATGGCTTGGCGGATCCACCACGTAGCGTAAGTGGACAACTTGTAGCCCTTGGCGTAGTCGAACTTTTCCACCGCGTGGATGAGGCCGAGATTGCCTTCCTGAATGAGGTCGGACAAGGGAAGGCCCAGACCGGTATAGCGTTTGGCGATCGCCACCACCAGGCGCAGGTTGGCCTCCACCAGGTGGGTTTTGGCCTGCTGGCCCTCGCGGACAATCCAGCGCAGATCCCGACACCGCTGCGGGGACACGTTGTGGGTGGACTGCTGGGCCCGACGCAGCAACTCAGCGGCATACAACCCGGCCTCGATGCGCTGGGCCAACTCCACCTCGTGCTGGGCTCTGAGCAACGCGACCCGGCCGATCCGCCGGAAATAGACACTGACCGCGTCTGCCGAGCCGCCATGTTCGGCGTTGTGGTGGTGGTGGCGCGACGCCGGGGACTGCTGTCGATTCCAGACGAGGTGCTGCGGGTCGGAGTCGCTGACACCGTCTGGCTCCTGCGCCTCGATCCCAAGCTTGTCAACCTCATCGGCGATCAGATCCGTGCCCCCCGGGACATCCTGGTCAGCCGAGTCCATGTCCGAAGCCATGGTGGACCTCGCTTGACCTGTCGTGCCGAACGCGGGCTTTGATACGACCCGCCGACGGCGTGGCGATGAGCTAGGAACGGACCATAAGCGATATGTCAGGATCGGGTTGGTGATAAGGGTCGTTTAGCCTGTGATTGGGCCGTACTCCAGTGAGCCAGTATTAGCCGCGCTGGTCTTTGCGCTAGTCTGCCCAGTAGCAGTAGCAGCCCGGTCCAGGGTAGTAATAACAAGACGACTTGGACTATGTCCACGGTGGTCTTGGGGATGTTTCCGGCTGCTGCCGCTGCGCTGGTTGCGTGGCTTAATTCGAGCAGTTTGGTGTATGCCACCGGTAATACCCGAGGTACGCCGATCACGAGTCTGATCGTCCAGTAGAGCAAGGTAGGTACCACGATCGCGACCCAGAGGGTGATTGTTCGACGGACCCAGGGTTTAAGTTCGGTCACCCGGGGATGGGCCGATTGTCCGGGGATCATGCTTTTCAGTACCGGCCCCATCCGGCTGAACAAATCGGGCACGCCGACCAGGTCGCTGAGGATGTAGTAGCCGTCCATACGAACGATGGGCAAAAACTGCATCGCGGTCTCGATATGCAGCGCCACGATCGCGACCAGGAGCCAAGGGGCTTTTGTGCCCAGATAGACCAGGCTCATCCCAGCGATGGACACCGCGTTGAAATACACGCCTCCAAGATCGGTGCGCAGCCGCCCGATCCGATTGAGTCGGTAGGAGTCGGTGACGATGCTATAGAACGTCGGCCACACCAGATACACACCGAAACCCATGACGCCGGGGGTAGCGCCACCATAGCGGCAAGCGGTGACATGGCCGCATTCGTGAAACGCCGCAGAAGCCAGAATCATCGCCAGCACCCACAGCGTCGACGTCGGCTGGTACACCAACGCCAGCGTGCTGGGCGCCGTCTGCCCTAGAGCACCCCGGGCGAGTAGCAGCCCGTCAAGACCGATGAATCCGGTCACTGCGGCTAAGATCACCGGCGGCCAGAACAGTGGGACGAACACTCCGCCGATCCGCCAGACCGCCCGCTTGGGTATCACTGCTACCCGGAACTTCAATGCCAGCAACGGATCGGACGTCTTTTTGATCTTCGCTGGTGCCTCGGTGCCGGCCTGCGGATCGGCTACCACCAGCCCCACTGGCCGCAGCCGGTTGTCGATCAGATACAACACCTGCGGGGCCAACACCACCCGACCGAACTGTTCGCTGACTGTGGCCGCCACCTGCACCAGATCCCGCTGACCGTCCACCGCGGTCGTCAACAGATACAACAACCGCGACAACTGAATAACCTGGCCGTCAGCCCGACGCACAAGAAATCGGGGCTGCTGAAAACCCGATCCCTGATATTCTCCGATCAGTTCAACACCCGGCGTCAACCGCGGTACCACACCCGCGACTGCATCCGCTAACTCAGGCTCGACCGCCACATACTCGGTATCGATGACGCCTCCCCTGACTCGGCGATTGCCAGATTTTCCACAGCGGAATACGCAATGTGGTGACCGGGGTGGCCAACGCCGGGCCAGCCACCCCGCTCAACCCTCGCGCAGGGCACAATCATGGAGATCGCCCTTTACGGCACCGCTCAACTCAGCGACCGGTCGCTCGATTACCGCGCGCCGGAGGCTGCCAACCGCCACGCCAGTGCCGTTTCGTTGGTTGCACCAACCACTGAGCAACCGCGTGATCGACCAATCCCGCACGTTGACTTCTGCGGCTTTTGTCGCCGCCTTAGCCGGTGCCGGTGCCGGTGGTGGTTGTGCTGGTGGTGGTGGAGCCGATGGTGACAGGGAGGCCGACGAGCCCAAAGATGCTGTTAACCAAGCTGAAGATGGAGTCAAGCAAACTTGTCTGCATGACGGCACGGTCGGGCAGCAGCTCCGCCTGCTGGCCGTCGATCTCGGAGAAACTCAATGCGTCAGACATCATTCTTTCTCCTTTCTCGAAGCACGATCCCGTAGCGGGTGGAGCTTCTTTGAGGTCTGTCTCCCACTTGGGGATCACTTATTGTGACCGAAGCAGTCGGCTTGGTTGGTATAACCAACTGCCGATGGTGCTAACCAACCAGAAAACTCCGCGGATGGGTCATCAATTCAGCGCGGACGCGATTTCCTCCTCTCGGAGAGAAAACGAGCGAATGCCATCCGGATGCCACCTGCGTGGTCGATCGTAGTGCGACGATTACTACTGTCAAGTCGATCAGGGATAGCTTTCAGCCCATAGCGATTCGGCGCCGACCGAACTCGGACAGTAATTGGATTAAGCTAACTCGTGACGCAAAGAATACTGACTAACTTCGGACAGTATCAGCCTCTGCTGGACAGTCTCTAACTCTGACCAAGGCGCCCAGCCACCGTCGCGGGCGGCGAGACATTACCCACTCCCCGAATTGCGTCGGTGGACACGAAGCTTCCGAGTCTTTGTCACACAGGTGGCTACGAAGCGCGTCGGAACCCGAAGGATGCCGCAGCTTGACAGACCGTTCGACTGCGAGTTGGCTGTCAGTATCACTTTCGATCCGCTTGCGAATTCAACGAATGTGGACCGGTAGGTGGTGGCAACCCTCTGCCGTCCTCATCCTCGTCGATGCTTTTGCCGTGACCCACCGACTCGTCGCCGCTTAGGGCATTTGCTGTCTAGTGCTTGTCGACTGCTACTGTCCTGAGTCGCTAACCCGTAGGCAGTAAGCGGCAAGGGCGTCGACCGCAGTTGTGACCGCAAACCAGCAACACCACGCTGCACTCCAACACCACCCAGCGAACGCCACATACCCACGTCACCCGATGTGACCAGGCGTCTGCCCGCACCTGTTAACCGCAGGATCTTGATCGCAAAATTTGTTTAGATCAGTGAATCTGGTTGTTGAAACCCGGCGAGCAACATCATGCTGTGGCCGGGCCGTGGGACGTAAGATCAGGTCGAGACACAACTAGACCAACCCAAAGGTCTGAATCGGTATGAAAGAATACTCGACCAATCGTTAGGCCGACTCGCGCACGACTCGTCGTGCTATCTCTTCCACCTGCTCCACGGTGAGAACTGGTTCCGTACCCTCCCGTACCGCGCGGGTCAAAATCCGTCGGATCAACACCGACGAGCGACGACGGATGTAGTCGGCATCTTCCTCGTCCCACCACAAGCCGGCCACGACTACATTGTCATACAAATGATGACATACTTTGTAGCGGCGGCCGGAGTCCCAGCTCAGTAGTCCCTACAGCCATCACGGTGGGTGCACAATCATGCCGCGTCATCGAGCGCGAGGCGGGTGGTTAGTTCGCAAGTCCCCCTCGGACTTGAACCCCCACAGCTAGCCCGTTGAGCCCACCACGCCCACCCAGATCCCCCGCCCTGCCCACTCCACAGTGGCCGTGTCAGCCCTTACCGTGCAGCAGGCTGCTCGTATGAGCATGTCCGACCGGCGCTCGATCACAGGCGGAGCATTACTACCTCTGACGAGGAGTTGCGGCTGCGCACCGGGCACCTGCCATCCGTACGTGATCGCATCCGGGAGCCCGGACAACCCGTCACAGCAGCAGATCAGGATGTCGCGCTGTCCCCCGGTTGCGCAGCTCGATGAGCACTGACAGCCCGAACTTGCCGCTTTCCAGTACCCAGCTACTTGTTGGAGCTAGAGGTTAGTCCAGTACGGAACTCGACTATGTCCCCATCGGCCATAATGTAGTCCCTACCCTCCATCCGGATCTTGCCTGCGGCCCGAGCGGCGGCCATCGAACCGGCGGCGACGAGATCGTCATAGGACACGATTTCAGCCTTGATAAAGCCCCGCTGGAAATCGCTGTGAATTACTCCGGCAGCTTCGACGGCCGTAGCACCGGCCCGGATCGTCCATGCTCGCGCCTCCTTCGGCCCGGCGGTGAGGAAGCTCTGCAGTCCCAAGGTGTGGAACCCGGCACGGGCCAGGGCGTGCAGGCCTGGTTCGGGCTGGCCGATCGAGTCCAACAACTCGCGAGCCGATGCGGGGTCCAGTTCGAGCAGCTCAGCCTCGACCTTGGCGTCCAAGAACACCGCATCGGCCGGATCGACCAGCTTGCACAATTCGGCCTGCCGTTCCGGGTCGGTGAGCACGCCCTCGTCTGCGTTGAAGACATACAAGAATGGTTTACTGGTCAGCAAGCTGAGTTCGGCTAGCGGGGTGAGGTCCAGCTCCGCACGGGCCGCGAACAAGGTGCGTCCACTGTCGAGCACCTGCCTGGCGGCCTGAGCAGCGATCAGCGCGGCACGACGTTGCCTAGGGTTGGTACGAGCCTCTTTCTCCAACCGGGTCAGCGCACGGTCCAGGGTCTGCAGATCTGCCAGTACCAGTTCGGTCTCGACGGTGGCGATGTCGTCGGCTGGATCGACCCGGCCCTCAACGTGCAGCACGTCTGGATCGTCGAAGACCCGCACGACCTGGCAGATGGCATTGGCTTCGCGGATGTGGGCGAGGAACTTGTTGCCCAATCCTGCGCCTTCCGAAGCACCGGAAACGATTCCGGCGATGTCGACGAACGACACGGTCGCCGGCACCACCCTGGCACTGCCGAACATCTCAGCGAGCACCGTCAACCGCTCATCAGGCAGCGGCACCACACCAACGTTGGGTTCGATGGTGGCGAACGCGTAGTTCGCGGCAAGAACGTCGTTCCTGGTCAGCGCGTTGAATAAGGTCGACTTGCCCACATTGGGCAACCCGACGATCCCGAGGGTCAGGCTCACGAGCCCTCAAGTCTAGGCGCCCTCGGCCGGCCCCGGCGGATGGCACCATCACTCACGCGGTGACCGTGCGCCAGCTCGGCCCGCTAAGTCTTGGCCCCGCTGAGCGCTCACGATGCCGGCGAGGCGGCGCGCCTCGGCGAGATTGTCGGTGTGGTGTTGCAGGGTGTGACGCGTGGACTACGTTGCGTTGATCGCCATAGTGGTTGGCCTTGTGGTCGGCAGCGTGGTCAGCTGGATAGTCGCTGGGGCATGCCGGCGGGCGGCAGTCGCGGAGGCTGGTCGGGCAGCGGACGCGGCCCGGGTCGCGGTCGAGGCCGAGTTGGCCGCCGCCCGCCGGGACACCGACAGTGCGCGCGCAGCCAGGGATGCTGAGACAACCCGGGCCGAGCAATACCACCGGCGTGCGGAGGAGGCCAGCACAAAAGCTGCGGCGGCGCAGGCTGAACTGTCCGGTGTCCGCGCCGCGCTCGAGGCCGAGCGGACCGCTGCGGCTGGCCGGGAACGGCTGCTCACCCAGCGGGAAACGGAGCTGCGGGATAGCTTTCAGGCGCTGTCAGCCGAGGCGCTGTCACGCAACAACGAGGCGTTCGTCCAGCTCGCCGAAGCGCGGCTGGCCAAGGTGACCGCGGCACTCTCGGCTAAATCAGACGGGGATGCCACCCAACGCCAGCAGGCCATCGAGGCGTTGCTGGGTCCGATCACGCAGAGCCTGCACCGGCTCGACGGTCAGCTGCGCACCGTGGAAAAAGAGCGGGAGGCCGCCTACGCCGGGCTACGTGAGCAGGTCGGCGCGATGCATCGCACGTCCGAGCAATTACAGCTCGAGACCCGCCAGCTAGTTACCGCGCTACGGGCGCCGCAGGTCCGCGGCCGGTGGGGGGAACTCCAGCTGGAGCGGATCGTGGAGCTGGCCGGCATGGTCGAACACTGCGACTTCTCCCGGCAGGTCAGCGCCACCGACGGCAGCGGCGACGACGACGCCGTCGTGCGCCCGGATCTGGTGGTCCATCTCGCGGGCGGCAAGCACATCGTGCTCGACGCCAAGGTGCCCTTCGGCGCCTACCTGGAGGCGGTGGAGGCCACCGACGCAGACCGCCGGGCCGACCGGTTGTCCGCGCATGCCCGCCACTTGCGGGCGCACGTTGATGGGCTGGCGCACAAGTCGTACTGGCAGCGCTTCGACACCACGCCGGAGTTCGTAGTGCTGTTCGTGCCCGGCGATCCGTTCCTTGAGGCCGCGTTGCAGGTCGATCCCGCCCTGCTCGAGTACGCCTTCGAGCGCCACATCGTGATCTCAACCCCGACCACGCTCATTGCGCTGCTGCGCACGGTGGCATACACCTGGCGGCAGGAAGCGCTGGCCAGCAACGCCGCGCGAGTGCACGAGCTGGGCCGGGAGCTACACGCCCGGCTGGCCACGATGGGTGGTCATGTGGCCAAACTGGGCAAGCAACTCGGTGGCGCGGTTGACGCTTACAACCGCACAGTCAGCTCGCTGGAGTCGCGGGTACTGGTCACTGCGCGCCGGTTCAGCGAGTTCGCCGTGGTCACCGAGCAGCTCGACACGCCCGAGCAGGTAGAGCGCAGCCCACGCACGGTGCAAGCGGTGGAATTGGTGGCGTCGGCAACGGACTCACTGGTGGCACTGGAGGCCGCCCAGTGCGCACCGGCTGAGACGAACGCCGACGGTGAGCCGAACTCTGAGGAGAGCTGGGCGTGGGTCATCGATACGTTGCACCAGGCACCGGGCGACGATCCGCAACGGTCTACGGTGAACGAGTGACGGCAACCCGAACCCGCAGCGCCGGTGCGCGTGGGTCGTGGGATGACTACGCGCTGGTGCCGGATGGTCCGGGGATGCCCTGGTGGGCCGCGGTGTTATGCACCCTCGCCCTCGCGGCGACCGGTGTTTTCGCTGACCTGGAGCGGATCAACCGGCTGAGCATCGTATTCCAGGTGTGCTATTTCCTGGGTTGCCTCTTTGCAGTGGTGGTGGTGCAACGCCGGGGATTGTTCGCGCCGATGGTTGCGCCTCCACTGATCCTGGCGGTGGCAGTGCCGGGCGTCGTGTTGGCAACCGGATCAACTCCCACTGGCGGGGGGTTAGTCGCCACCGCGCTCGCCGTTGGCACCCCTTTGATCAATGGATTTCCCACCATGGCGATTACCACCGGTTTCACGCTCGCCATCGGGTTGTTGCGGCTGTGCATCCAGCGACGGCCGAGCGCTCGACACACCACCGAATGAGCGCTTGAGTTCCCGAGGCAACGAGAACACCAGTTTCTCCTCCGCCGTGACAATTTCCTGGACCTCGGCGAACCCACGGCCGGCCAGGTAGTCGAGAATCTGCTGGACCAGCAGCTCGGGCACCGAGGCGCCGCTGCTGAGGCCGACCGTTTGCACCCCGTCCAGCCAGCGTGGATCGATTTCCTGCGGGTAGTCCACCAGGTGCGCGCTGCGCGCGCCCGCATCCAGCGCCACCTCGACCAGCCGCACCGAGTTCGACGAATTCCGCGACCCGACGACAAGCACCAGATCGCACTCGGCGGCCATCGCTTTCACCGCTACCTGGCGGTTCTGGGTGGCATAGCAGATGTCGTCACTGGGCGGGTCAGCCAGTTCCGGGAAGCGTTGCCGCAGGCGGGCCACCGTATGCAGAGTCTCGTCGACTGACAGGGTCGTTTGAGACAGCCACACCACTCGCGAAGGATCACGCACGGCAACCGAATCCACCGCCTCCGGCCCGTCGACGAGCTGGACATGCTGGGGCGCTTCCCCCGCAGTGCCCTCGACCTCCTCGTGGCCTTGGTGACCGATCAGCAAGATGTCGTAGCCGTCCCGGGCGAATCGCTTGACCTCCTGATGCACCTTGGTGACCAGCGGGCAGGTGGCGTCAATTGTGCGTAGCCCGCGCGCCGCAGCCTGCTCGTGCACCGCCGGGGAGACCCCGTGGGCAGAGAAGACCACGATGGCGCCTGCAGGCACTTCGTCGGTGTCGTCGACGAAGACCACGCCGCGGCTTTCCAGGGTGTCCACCACATGCCTGTTGTGCACGATTTGCTTACGCACGTACACCGGGGCTCCGTGCGCCTCAAGCGCCTTTTCCACCGTCGCCACCGCTCGGTCAACACCGGCACAGTAACCGCGGGGCCTGGCAAGCAGCACGCGCTTGGTCATATCGCTACCCTACGGGTGAGCCTCGCCAGCCCCGCGGCAATGGCCCGTGATGCGCCGGCCTTGCGGGCCCGAGTAGGCATAATGCGGTTAGCTGGGGCAGGCTTGACCACCATGAGCGACGTACCCTTGCCCTTGCGCATCGCCGCCGGTTTGGTGGTCACCGCCCTGGAGCAGGCTCGCGAGCTGCCCGATCAGCTCGCGGATCTCCCCGTTACTGCCGTCAGCCGTGCCGTCCAGGCCGGCATGCGGGTACAGCAACGGGTCACTGAGCTGGCGATCAAGGGTGACCAGGTGTTTTCGTTACTTCGCCCGGTTGAGGACACCCCACCGTGGGCCAGATTCGATGAGGACGAGGCGCCACAATCCAGCCCTGAATCCGGACCCCAGGGCCGGCCTCAGGCTGGCACGGGCTGGTCCACGAAGGACGTGCCGGTTAGTCCCAGTGCCCGGTCCGGCAACCAGCCCGACACCGAGGGCGGCGAAGTGGACGAAGGCGACGTCGCGCAAGCCCTGACGCCTTCGCACGGCAATGCCAATGGCACCCGGCCCGCCCCGACCAGCGAGCCGTCGGAACCGTTGCCCGGATACGGCGAGATGTCGGTGGCCGAGTTGCGGACCACATTGCGCGAGTTGTCCCTGCCCCAGCTTGAGGCGCTGCTGGACTATGAGCGGACTCACCAGGACCGGCCGGCGTTCATCACGCTGCTGTCCAACCGGATCTCCACAGTTCGGTCACAGTGACTGAAACCCACACTCAAGCCGCCACGACGCCGGAGGCGCCGTGGCCCGTCCGCACTGTCGCGCGCAAGATCGCGGCCTGGATCGACCGGTTGGGCGCGGTCTGGGTCGAGGGGCAGATCACCCAAATCAGCGCCAAATCGGGCACGGGCACCGCGTTTATCACCCTGCGCGACCCGGTGGCCGATGTGTCGGTGACGCTCACTTGCGCGACTGCGCTGGTGCGGGATCGGCAACCGCCGCTGGTGGACGGTTGCCGGGTAGTGGTGCACGGCAAACCGTCATTGCACCTGGGTCGCAGCACGTTGAGCCTGCGGGTGGATGAGATCCGCGCCGTCGGGATCGGCGAGTTATTGGCCCGCATCGAGCGGATTCGCCGCGTCCTGGACGCCGAAGGCCTGTTCGATCCGCGGCGCAAGCGTGCGCTGCCCCTGCTGCCCGGTTGCGTCGGGTTGGTCACTGGGCGGGGCAGTGCAGCCGAGCGTGACGTGCTGAGCAACGCCACCGCCCGCTGGCCCGCGGTTCGTTTCCGGGTGTGCAACGTGGCCGTGCAAGGGCCGTTGGCGGTGAGCCAGATCATCGACGCTCTCGGCACGCTGGACGCGGATCCTGCAGTAGAGGTGATCGTGCTGGCCCGGGGCGGCGGCAGCGTGGAGGATCTGTTGCCATTTTCTGACGAGGCGCTGTGCCGCGCAGTCTCACGCTGTGTCACCCCGGTGGTCTCGGCGATCGGACACGAGCCGGACACCCCGCTGGTCGACCACGTCGCGGACAAGCGCTGCTCCACCCCCACTGACGCCGGCAAGTGCGTGGTACCAGACGTGGCCGAGGAGACCGCCGCCCTCCAGCAATTACGTAACCGCTGCCGGCGGGCGCTACATGGTTGGGTCGATCGAGAGCGCCGGCTGCTCGACGCGCTGTGCAGTCGCCCGGTGTTGGCCAATCCCCTGCGCCCGCTGACCGAGCACGGCCGGATGGTGGCCGACCTGCGCAGCCGCTCCGACCGGGCGTTACTCGGTGGGATACGAACTGCTCAGGAGGGACTGACGCACACGGCAGCACGCTTGGCGGCGTTGGGACCAGCAGCCACGCTGGCTCGCGGGTACGCAGTCGTGCAGCGGGTCAGCGATGGTAGGGGGGCTGGCACGGGCGCAGCCGGGCTGGCGCCCGTGCTGCGGTCGGTGACCGAGGCGCCAGCAGGCACCGAACTGCGCATCCGGTTATGCGATGGGGCCCTGGGCGCGGTGGTGACCAGTGAGCGATGACCGCAACGGCACCACCAGGGCCGGCAGCTCCCCGGCCGATCCAGCGACGCTGGGTTACGAAGCTGCCCGCGACGAGCTAGCCGAAGTGGTGCGCCGGCTGGAAGCCGGTGGGTTAAGCCTTGAGGAATCCCTGACGTTGTGGGAGCGCGGAGAACAGCTTGCCGAGACTTGCCAGCGCCACCTCACGGGCGCGCGGCAGCGGATCGAGTCGGTGATCGCCGCTCGGGAACAGCAAGCTGATGCCCATCCGTCCGCAAAGTAACAAGTCTGGGAGGATGGCAAGGGCTTCCAAAATAGTGGTGATTATCGGTGCGGCGCGCATTCTGGAGGGTTTATGAGTACTTTGCCGGCTCCACGCCAGCACCCACAGCAGGAGGAACCCGACCGCAACCTCGCCCTGGAACTGGTGCGGGTGACTGAAGCCGCCGCGATGGCCGCCGGCCGGTGGGTGGGTCGTGGTGATAAGAACGGCGGTGATCAAGCCGCTGTGGACGCGATGCGCAAGCTGGTTGGCTCTGTCTCGATGCGCGGTGTCGTGGTGATCGGTGAGGGCGAAAAAGACGAAGCACCGATGCTGTTCAACGGAGAAGAGGTCGGCAACGGGCAGGGCCCGGAATGCGATGTCGCTGTCGATCCGATCGACGGCACGACGCTGATGAGCAAGGGCATGCCAAATGCGCTCGCTGTGCTTGCAGTATCGGAGCGAGGCACGATGTTCGATCCTTCTGCGGTCTTCTACATGGAGAAAATTGCCACTGGACCAGAAGCGGCCGACGCTATCGATCTGTCCGCACCGGTGACCGAAAACCTCAAGCGCGTCGCCAGAGCCAAGCGAATGGATCTCTCCGACATCACGGTCTGCATCCTGGACCGGCCACGGCACAACGACCTGGTCCGCCAGATCCGCGAAGCCGGTTGCCGCATCACGTTCATCACCGATGGTGACGTCGCGGGGGCGATCGCCGCCGCCCGGCCGGACACCGGTGTGGACCTGCTTATTGGCATCGGCGGCACCCCGGAAGGCATCATCAGCGCGGCCGCGTTGCGCTGCATGGGCGGTGCGATCCAAGGCCGGTTGTGGCCCCGGGACGACGCCGAGCGGCAAGCCGCGCTGGACGCCGGGCATGATCTGGACCGGATCCTCACCACCGAGGATCTGGTCTGCGGAGAAAACGTATTCTTCTGCGCCACCGGCATCACCGACGGAGAGTTGCTGCGTGGGGTGACGTACCACGCCGGTGGATGCCGCACCCATTCCATCGTGATGCGCTCCAAGTCGGGCACCGTGCGGATGATCGACAGCGAGCACCGGCTGACCAAGCTACGTCAGTACGCCGCGGTGGACTTCGACCAAATCCCCCGCACCTGACCAGTCTGGATGCAGACTGCTGTTTTGGAGGCCCCAAAAACAGCGGTCTGCATCCAGACTGCGGGGGTTTATGGAGGCGACAGGATATGGCCAGCCGGGATTACCGGACCGAACGCGACACCATGGGCGAGGTGCAGGTGCCAGCCGAGGCCTTGTACCGCGCCCAGACTCAACGCGCCGTGCAGAACTTCCCGATCTCGGGGCGAAGCCTGGAACGAGCGCAAATCCGGGCGTTGGGTCTGGTCAAGTCGGCCTGTGCGCGGGTAAATGGGCAACTCGGCGTGCTCGAGGAGAAGCTCGCTGAGGCGATCGCCGCTGCAGCCGATGAGGTGGCAGCCGGTGAGCACGACGCGCAGTTCCCCGTCGACGTGTTCCAGACCGGCTCGGGCACCAGCTCCAACATGAACGCCAATGAGGTGATCGCCACGCTGGCCAGCCGGGCGACCGGCGTTGACGTGCACCCCAATGACCACGTCAACGCCTCGCAGTCGTCCAACGACGTGTTCCCGACCACGATCCACCTGGCCGCTACCGAGGCTGTCGCACACGACGTGATGCCGGCGCTGGTGCATCTCGCTTCGGCGCTGGCCCGCCGGGCACTTGACTGGGCCGAGGTGGTCAAGGCGGGTCGCACCCACCTGATGGACGCGGTCCCCGTCACGCTCGGTCAGGAGGCAGGTGGCTGGGCCAGCCAAGCCCGCTACGGTGTTGAGCGGCTGGGTAGCTGCCTACCCCGGTTGGCGGAACTGCCGATCGGGGGGACCGCGGTGGGCACCGGGTTGAACGCACCGCCGGGGTTCGGCGCCGCCGTCGTCGAACAGCTACGCCACGCTACCGGCCTGGATGTCCTCACCGAGGCGCGCGATCATATCGAGGCGCAGGCCGCGCGAGACGGTTTGGTCGAGTGCTCGGGTGCGCTGCGCACTGTCGCCGTGTCAGTGTTCAAGATCGCCAATGATCTGCGATGGCTGGGTTCGGGCCCCCGCACCGGTCTGGCCGAGCTGCGGCTACCCGACCTGCAGCCCGGGTCGTCGATCATGCCCGGCAAGGTGAATCCGGTGATCTGCGAGGCCGCGATGATGGTGGTCGCGCAAGTGATCGGTAATGACGCGTGCGTGGCATTCGCCGGATCCCAGGGCAATTTTGAGATCAACGTGATGATGCCGGTGATGGCCCGCAATCTCTTGGAGTCGGCCCGGTTGCTTGCCGCAGCCGCGCGGTTGCTCGCTGACAAGGTCGTCGAGGGTGCTCAGGCCGACACCGCCCGCTGCCGCGAGTACGCCGAATCGTCACCTGCGATTATCACCGCGCTCAACAGCTACGTCGGATACGAGGAGGCCGCTTCCATCGCCAAACAGGCGCTGCTCGAAAAGCGCACCATTTCTGACGTGGTCCGCGCCCGCGGCCACCTCAACACCGGAACACTTAGCCCCGACCAACTAGACGCCGCTCTCGACGTTCTCAACATGGCCCAGCCGGAACGCCACTAAGCCATTCACGACCGGGTGAACGCTGGTGGGGGGTTGTTCTCACAAGGCTCCTTGCTGCCGTAACCAGGCAGCAGATCGTCACGTACCCAGCCCTGGTTTCCAGTAGCGGTATTGCGCAAGAAGGTCCACGTGCCACCGTCTCCCGGGGTGTAACACATGTATTGGGCACGCTGGTCATGCATACCCTGCCCGGTCCCGATGCAGGAATCGCTGGGGCCGCTACGCAAAGTCACCGTGTTGGCCGGGAAATTGACCCACTGATTGTCCTTCGCCGGGTAACTCAACCCGCACGACACCATTGTGGAGGATCCGGGCCCAGGCGCGTCCTTTGCTATTGATGCTGATACTGATGCGCTAGCCGGCACCGTCATGGCAAGCGTCGCGGTGGCGGCGGCAAGTACCGGACCGGCCATCCGTGCGGAGGTCCAAGACATCAGAAAGTCCCCTCTCCCGATCGTCGTCATTGGCCATCCCAGGTCCCCCGCGCTACCTGTCTCCTGGGATACGTTGCGCCGCCCACGCTAGGTCTCGCCGCTTTCCGTCCACTTTCTGCCCGGTTGCCGGCTGTCACCCACGATTGCATCACCAGTCTCGCCGCGTGACTGCCCGGAACCGATAGCGGGAGTGATGCTGCCGTTCGTCCCGATTGGGGGAAAGCTTGGTTACCAACTGACATCATGTGGCTACACTCGGTACTGACCAGCTAGGCGACAGCTGAGCGGGGGTGACTTCAGTGGAGTTCGATGTGCTCGGCCCGCTGCGGGTGCGACTCGGCGAGGCGCCAGTCCAGCTTTCCGCTCCGATGCCCCGGATGGTACTCGGCGTCCTGCTCACTCGCCCGAACACGCCGGTGGGCGTGGACGTTCTGGTTGACGCGTTGTGGGCGGGACAGCGCGACCCTCGCGCGGCCAAGAAGTTGCAGCTCCATGTGCATCGGCTGCGCCGGGCATTGGGCGACCCGGCCCGGATCCAGTACGAGAACGGCGGCTACACGCTGCAAGTTCATCCCGGCGAACTTGACGCCGAACGATTCGAGTCCGCGCTTGCGGACAGTGCTGACGCCGCCCAGCCGGCTCGCGCGGTGCAGCTGCTGCGCAGTGCGCTACGGCTGTGGCGCGGGGACGCCTTCAGCGATCTCATCGACCTGCCGCTGCTGCGTGCCGAGGCTGACCGGTTAGCCGAGCGCCGGATAGCCGGTCTAGCCCAGCTGTACACCGCCGAACTAGCCTGCGGTAACGCCGGCGCGATCGTCGGCGAACTCGCCGAGTTGGCGGCGCGGCATCCGATGCGGGAACAGCTCCAAGGATTGCTGATGACCGCGCTGTACCAAGCGGGTCGCCAAGCCGAGGCGCTGGAGGTCTACCAGCGCACCCGGGGCGCCTTGGTCGAGCAGCTCGGGTTGGAACCCAGCAACGAGCTACAACGGCTGGAGCGCGCCATCCTCAACGGTGACCCGCTGCTGGAGGCACCGCTGACACCCTCCATCGCGCCAGCTCAGCTCCCCGCGGACATCACCG
Organism: Pseudonocardiales bacterium; assembly: GCA_019241525.1. Classification (GTDB taxonomy): domain Bacteria; phylum Actinomycetota; class Actinomycetes; order Mycobacteriales; family Pseudonocardiaceae. The sequence goes on along the minus strand of JAFAWY010000033.1, from coordinate 26,698 downwards.
ATTTCACCGGGCGCACCACACAGCTCGCCATGATCACTCATCTGGCCGCCGCGACCATTCGATCAGCCATGCCGCTTATCACCATCTCCGGTAAAGCAGGCATCGGTAAGACCACCCTGGCCGTGCACGCCGCACACCGGTTACGTGCCCACTACCCCGACGGCCAGCTGTTTGTGAACCTCCGGGGGATGCAGGCCAATCCACTGGCGGCGTCCGACGTGCTGGCTCGCTTCCTGCGCGCGCTCGGAGTGGACCGTGCAGCAATCCCTGACGACGCAGAGGAGCGCGCCGCGCTGTACCGCAGCCGCCTGGCCGATCGCCGGCTGCTCATCCTGCTCGACGATGCGGCCTGTGAAGCCCAGGTGCGAGCGCTGCTGCCGGGCACCGCTGGCTGCGCAGTACTGGTCACCAGCCGGGCGCGGCTATCCGGCCTGGGCGGTGCCCAGCTGATCGATCTAGACATTTTCGCACCCGATCAGGCCGCCGAGCTACTCGCCCGAGTCGCCGGCCCTCAACGGGTAGCCGCAGAGCCGGGGGCGGCGCGGGAGATTGTTCGGCTCTGCGGCTTCCTGCCCCTGGCCATCCGCGTCGCTGGCGCTCGGCTGGGTGCCCGGCCGCACTGGCCGCTGTCCCGGCTCGAGGCTGATCTGACCGACGAGGCCACTCGCCTGAACCGGCTGCAGCTGGGAGATCTGGAGGTACGCGCCAGCCTGGCGCGCAGCTACGACACTCTCGACGTGATGGCCCGACGCGCCTTCCGCCTGCTCGGACTGCTCGAGAGCCGAGACTTTGCCCCCTGGGTCACCGCAGCCTTGCTGGATGTGCCGCAGGTCCAGGCTGAGGATCTCATGGACACGCTGGTTGACCAGCACCTTCTTGAGGTGGCGGGGCGGGATGCGTCGGGACGATTGCGTTACCGCTTCCATGACCTGCTGCGGGTTTACGCCCGTGAAGTAGTTGCCGCCCAGGAGCCGCCCGCCAGTCGGTTCGCGGCGCTGGATCGCGTGTTCGCAGGATGGCTGGCACTGGCCGACGAAGCAGGCCGGACCATAACCAGTTCTGCCTTCACCCGGGCTGGTGACCCCGGGACTTGCTGGCGTCCTGCCGAGTCAGTGGTTGCCTCGGTGACCGTTGATGCGGTCGGCTGGTTTACCGGGGAACGCATGGCCCTGATCGGCGCCGTCGAGCAGGCCTACGCAATCGGGTCTGATCAGCTCGGGTGGGCCCTGGGCGTGCGGCTGGGCAGGATCTTCCTCATTCGGGGACACTACGACGACTGGCGGGCGGCTTGCGAGCTGATACTGGCCTGTGCTCGGCGTGCGGTGATCAGCGGGCAGGACACCATGCCACAGCACAGTGCAGGTGCGCTGTACCGGCTACAGCGCCGCCTCGAAGAGGCGCTCACCGGCTTCGAACAGATCCTTGCCACCTGCGGGGCCCCACGCGGCCGTGCAGTTACGCCGCTGGTCGCCGAACGCATCATCGGTCATGGTGATGAGGGTCGTTTCGATAAGGCCCTGGTAGACCTGGAGCACTCGCTGGCCCATCTGGCTGACTTAGTCGACCGCCATACCGATGCCTGCGCAGTCCGCCGGAATCGCGCCGCGCATCGGCTGCAACGGTGTTATGAAAAGGCGGCGCGATGCTTCCAGCAAGTGCTCGAGGTACTCGACGTCTTCTCCGATCCCCTTCGGGAGGTGGCCCTGGTGCCGTCCAGGCCGGTGCCGTCCGCACCGACCAGGACCGTCACGTTGGCTGCTGTTCAAGGCAGCCCTCCCCGGGGTTGGTAGCTCTTCAAGAGCAGCCAACCCGGTCAGTGCGCGTAACCCTCCAGCATCTCGGTGACCAGTGCTGCGATCGGCGAGCGCTCCGAGCGGGTAAGGGTGACGTGTGCGAACAACGGGTGCCCCTTCAGCTTCTCGATCACTGCGGCTATCCCGTCATGCCGGCCAACCCGGAGGTTGTCCCGTTGCGCAACGTCGTGGGTGAGCACGACTCGCGACCCCGTGCCTAGCCGGGACAGCACCGTGAGCAGCACGTTGCGCTCCAGGGACTGCGCCTCGTCGACGATGACGAAGGCATCGTGCAGGGACCGCCCCCGGATGTGGGTCAGCGGCATGACCTCGAGCATCCCGCGATCGAGCACTTCGTCGATCACGTTGGGCGAGGCGATCGCGCCTAACGTGTCGAACACCGCCTGCGCCCAGGGCTGCATCTTCTCGTTCTCGCTACCGGGCAGGTACCCCAGCTCCTGGCCGCCGACGGCATACAGCGGCCGGAAGACGATGACCCGGCGGTGTGCGCCGCGCTCCATCACGGCTTCCAGGCCCGCGCACAGCGCGAGCGCCGACTTGCCGGTTCCCGCCCGGCCACCAAGGGAGACGATGCCGACGTCGGGGTCCAATAGCAGATCCAGCGCGATGCGCTGCTCAGCCGAGCGGCCACGCAAGCCGAACGCCTCACGGTCCCCGCGGACCAGCCGGACCCGCTTGTCGGGGGTGATCCGGCCCAATGCGGTCGCCGTCCCCGCAAGCAGCCGCACCCCGGTGTTGCAGGGCAATCCAGCGGCTTCCAGATGGTCACTGAGATCGGCAATGCCCTCCTTGTAGATCTCATCAAGCACCGAAGGGTCAACATCGACATCGGTCATGCCGGTCCATCCCGACGGCACCACGTCTTGCGCGCGGTACTCCTCAGCGGCCAATCCCACCGCGCCCGCCTTGACTCGCAGCGGCATGTCCTTGGTAACCAGCGTGACCTTGCGACCGTCGGCAACCAGGTTCAACGCGCAGGCCAGGATGCGGGAGTCGTTGCTGTCGGTGCGGAACCCAGAGGGCAGCACGGACGGATCGCAGTGGTTGAGCTCGACGCGCAGCGTGCCACCCAGATCACCGATCGAAACCGGCGCGTCCAACCGTCCGTACGTCCGGCGTAGATCATCCAATAGCCGCAGCGCTTCGCGGGCGAACCAGCCGAGTTCAGAGTGATGCCGCTTGCCTTCCAGTTCCCCAATGACCACTAGTGGCAGCACCACTTCGTGTTCGTCGAATCGGCTGAGCGCCCACGGGTCAGACAGCAGGACCGACGTGTCCAGCACATAGGTGCGGATACCGGGGGCAGTGGAGTGTGGCGAGCGAGAGGCAATCACGGCAGCTCCCTGGCGTGCGCGGCACCCGCGCCCGCGTATCGGTGGGCCGGCCGGCCTCTGGTTGATCGCCTCCGCAGCGCTCTGGAGCGCCTAGCGGAACCGACCACGAGGGCCGGGTGCCGACCCTCCCGTGCTTGCCGTGAGCGGTTTGCCCGCCCGATCGACATCAGCCACGACCAGGGCCTCCCGTAGTGAAACGCGTCGAGCACGTCCCACTGCCACCGCACGCTACCGCCCAGAACGGGCTGGGAAAAGGCTCCTCACCGCGTAAGACTGTTAGTAGACTGTTACGCCGGTCACGAACCGTCGACTCTCTCAGCACGCAGCGTCGAGGGAATCAGCGGCTCGTCGAGCAACCGTAGGTACCGCCGGCTCAGTGACTGCCCCGCTGGGCGAGCGTCCAACCAAGCATGCAGCAGCCGGTATCCCTCGACATAGGTGGTCGTGTACGCCCGCCACAGCGGGTCGGACAGGAAGCGCACCATTTGCCGGGCGCGGGGCTCGGGCACCAGGAGCCAGCGCTGCAGGTAGGTCTGCACTTCCGCCTGGTCGGCGCCCCGATCGTGCAACATCAGCGCGGCATCCTGGCGGACGCCGAGCAGGCCCGCCGACGCCGCCTCAAGCCGCTCGGCGAGCTCGCCATCCATGCGCAGTCCCAGATCGCGCAGGATTTCCTCGGCCCAGAGCCCCCACCCGGTGCCGACGCTGGCCGGTAACCCCAGGTCGGCCAGCCCCTCGGCCATCAGGCATTGTGGCGTATTGACCAGGAAGATGGTGTGCTCGGCCTGAAGCTGCCGGCGCACCAGGCCGGCCTCCTTGCGGCAATGCTCGGTGTGGTGCCCTGGATATGACTCGTGCGCGACCAGGTGCGGTAGTTGCCCCATCCGATGCCCGAGATCGGCATTGATCGCTACCCGGGAGTGGAAGTCACCAAGGTAATAGTTGAACCCGCTCCACGGCTTGTCGGTGACAACCTCGTAGTGCACGGTCTCCTCCGGGGGCAACCCGTAAGCGGTCCGCACCCGGTCGCGCAAGGCACTGGACAGTGCCTGCACGGCGGCCTCCAGCCGCTCCGGCGGGATTTCGTCGCGGTTGCGGTAGCTGGCCAATCGATCAGTCAGCGGATCGCCACCCGGCAGTAACTGGTCGATCTGGCTATGCGCCTGGCGGTAAGTGTCGGGATCACCCGGCCCGATGGCGACATCAAAGTACGCCGCCACCTCGTCAACGAACCCGACATGCTGCCCGGCCAGCACCCGCCCGCTGCACTCCAGTGCGGTCAGGTGGGCCGACAGGAACTGCGCCCGTGGTTCGGACAGGTCAGAGGAAGACAACTCGGCGCGCAGCTCGCCTGCCCGCCGGGCCAGCGCCGCGGAACCGGGTACCGGTTCGTTGTCCACTTGCCGGCGCAGTGCCGGATCGCCGGTGTAGGAATCGACGAAACCCTCAACGAGGCGATCGAACCGCAAACCAAGCAGCAAGTACTCCCGAACCACGTCCATGGGTGGGGAGTATCCCCCGCCGGCGGCGCTACCACGTTGACTCGCCTCGCACCTGGAGGGGCTTCATGACCCGAACCGCCGGTGCCGGGCGGTGTAGTCGCGCAGCGCGCGAAGGAAGTCGACCTTGCGGAAGGCCGGCCAGTAAGCATCGCAGAACCAGAATTCCGAGTGCGCCGACTGCCACAGCAGGAAACCCGATAGCCGCTGCTCGCCCGAGGTACGGATAACCAGATCCGGATCGGGTTGCCCCGACGTGTACAGGTGCTCGGCAATGTGCTCAACGTCGAGCACTTCGGCGAGTTCTTCCATGGTGGTCCCAGCCTCAGCGTGTTTGAGCAGCAACTTGCGCAACGCGTCGGCGATCTCCTGGCGCCCGCCATAACCGACCGCGACGTTGACCGTCAGGCCCGGTCGGTCCCGGGTCCGAGCCGCAGCACTGGTCAGCCGCTGCGCCATCTCCGATGGCAACAAATCCAGCGCTCCGACCACCCGCACCCGCCAGCTCGTGTCCGGGGCGCATAGCTTGTCCACGACATCGGCGATGATCTCCAGCAGCGGCGCCAGCTCGTCTGGTGGCCGGTTGCGCAAGTTGTCCGGAGACAGCAACCAGAACGTCGCGATCTCGACGCCGGTTTCCCCGCACCAGCCCAGCAGCTCGACCAGTTTCGCGGCACCGACTCGGTGGCCGTCACTGACGTCGGCGAACCCTGCCTCCTTGGCCCAGCGCCGGTTGCCATCCATGATGACCGCGACATGACGGGGAAGGTTTCCGATCCCAAGCTGGCGAGCGAGCCGCCGCTCGTACAGCGCATAGACGAGGTCTTGCAGCCTCACAAGGCCGGAAGGCTACGCCCGGCGCCGGACCCGCATTCAGCAGCCTCACCGAGGTAGCCATGCGTTGCATCACCGCTGCTAAGCCCGCTGAGTGCGGGTCAGGGAGCCTTGACCAACGCCATCACGAAACCGTCGTAGCCCTTGACGCCCACCGTCTGGATGGCCGTTGCGCTCACCGAGGGGTCAGCGGAGATGGTGTCGATCAACCGGCGGGTGCCCTGCACTGTGGAATTGTCGCTGCCGGCGTCGAGCACGGCACCTCCTCGCACCACGTTATCCACGATGATCAGACCTCCAGGCCGGGTAAGGCGGACCCCTGCGGCGAAGTAGTCGGCGTTGTGCTCCTTGTCTGCGTCGATGAACACCAGATCGAAGGGCTGGGCCCGGCCGCTGCTGCGCTCTTGCTCCAGTTGCGGCAAGGTATCCAAGGCCGGACCGAGCCTGACCTCCACCAGGTCGGCGAGACCGGCTTTGGCGATGTTGGTGCGTGCCACCTCGGCATGCCGTAACTCGCTTTCCAACGTGATCAAGCGGCCGTCCGGTGGCAACGCCCGGGCCAGCCAGATGGCGCTGTATCCCGCCAGCGTGCCGATCTCCAGAATGTGGCGCGCATTGATCAGAGAGGCGAGCAGATTCAACAACTTGCCCTGCGCGGGCGACACTGCGATCGCTGGCAGGCCGGCCGCATCACTGGCCGCAAGAGCAGCATGCAACGCGTTGTCGGTGTCCGTGTCACCATCAGTATCAGTATCAATCAGAGCACCGGTGAAGTACTCGTCGACCGCTATCCACTGCCGCTGGCTCATAACGACCCAGACTAGAGCTCGGGGCCACGGGCTCGCAGGTCGTCGACAGTGGCCATGGCTTGCTTGAGCTCACCCAGCCACTGCTGGGCGTGCTTGCCCACCAATCGCACCGCCCAGGCCAGTGCCTCCGAACGGGACCGCGCCACGCCCGCATCAACCAGGGTGTCGAGCACCAGGCGCTCGGGCTGCCGAAGCCGGGTCATCACCGGCACCGACAGGGTGGTGAACATCTCCTCGGTGCCGCCCAATCGCGCACCCCAGGCCACCTTGCGGCGGTACCGGTGCTCGGCCTGGCGGGCAATCTCGATCCGCTCGTCGCGGGTGGCCTCCCGGAACCGGCTGATCCGGCCGGCCTCAGCGGCGGCACGCTCGGCGTCGTCGGTGAACTCCCCGTCCAGCGCGGGTAGCTTCCCGACCACGATGATCTCTTCGCGGTCCACACTGATGTCCGGCTCGCCGGAAAACCAGCCATCCGGCAACCGTCCCGTGAACCAGGCCTTGGCATCGTCGGCTGCCGGGAGATCGGCCTGTTGCCAGCCACCTCTCCCATGCCCTTGGCCGCCGGATCGCATCCCATGCGGCCGTCCCCGTCCCACCATGGCGCATATCCTCTCGCTCGACCTACACGCTCACTAGAATTACATCATTACTACGTTGCAGTGTCGAGGAATCCCAGCTGTACAGAGGGACGCCGCCCACCCCGACATGTCTCCAAGTCGGGGTGTTGAGGAAAAGGGGTCAGCGGGACGGGCGAAGTTGTGCTTTCAGGTCGTCGGCAGAGGTCACCGGCCGGTCACAGACGAACCCGCGGCAGACGTAGGCAGCGGGTACACCTGAGATCAGATCTCGGTCGGCGAGCATCGGCTGCTGCGCTCCCGGTTCGCCGGCTAGCACGACTGCTGCACCGGGTGCCGCCCAGCGGGCCTGAGCTTCCAGCTCCGCGCGGGCTGCGTCTCCGGCCGGACCGACCACGGCCACCTGAATCGGTCCCTGGGCCAGCGCCTCGGCAATGGTCAACCAATGGCCGGCAGCCTGCGGTGCCTTGGCCGGCACCATGCCGGCTCGCGCCACCGAGGCCTCGGCCTCTGAGCGGTACTCCTGCAAGCCGCTTAGCGCCGAAGCAGTCAGCAAGGCACCGGCAATTGCCGATGCGCCCGCCGGGGTGGCGTTGTCGACCGGTGTGGCGGGACGACGAAACAGCACCTCGGCATCGCGTGCGGTATCGAACCAGGCTCCGGCGTGGTCGGGGTCGGCGAAGTGCTCCCGGGCCAGCTCCAGCACCGGGAGCGCGGCATCGTACCAGCGGTCCACGCCAGTGACTTGATGCAGTGCGAGCAGCGCCTCGACTAGCCAGGCGTGGTCGGCGAGCACCCCGGCGGCAGCGCCGACCACGCCGTTGCGAGAGCTGCGTCGCAGCCGGCCGTCGACCAGGTGGGTGCCCAGGATCAACTCCGCCGCGGCAGCCGCGGCGGCGATCCAGTCTGGACGGCCGAACACGCCGCCAGCCTCAGCCAGGGCGGTGATCGCCATCCCGTTCCACTCGGTGACCACCTTGTCGTCCCGGCCGGGTTGTGGTCGGGTGGTTCGCGCCTCCAGCAGGGCGGCGCGTACCCGGTCCCAGCGATCGGCGTCATCGGGGTCGTTGGGCAGCTGCAACACCGAGGTGCCGTGCTCGAACGTGCCGACCTTCGTCACCGCCAGCAGCCTTGCGGCCCACTCACCGTCGGCGCTACCGAGCACGTCGACGAGCTGCGACGGCGTCCACACATAGGTAGCGCCTTCCTGCCCCTCGGTATCGGCATCCAGGGAGGCAGCGAAACCACCCTGCTCGGTGTGCAGGCCATTGAGCAGGAACGCTGCCGTTTGCTCAGCGACCCGGCGCGCGGTAGCCGATCCGCTCAACCGAGCCAGGTGCGTGTAGACACGCAGCAGCAAAGCATTGTCGTAGAGCATCTTCTCGAAATGCGGGACTACCCAGGCCGCGTCGACGGAGTATCGCGCGAATCCACCGGCGAGCTGGTCGTAGATCCCGCCTCGGGCCATCGCCTCGCAGGTGCGCTCAACCATCGACAGCGCCGGTTGCGAACCAGTGCGCTCGTGGTGGCGAAGGAGGAACTCCAGCAGCATCGACGGCGGGAACTTCGGGGCGGTACCGAATCCGCCATGTCGCTCGTCGAACTCCGCGACCAGCTTGTCGACTGCACTGGCTACCACCGCCTCGTCCACCGCAGACTCAGTCAGCGGCGCGGCCCGCTCGGAAAGCTGCTCGGCAATGCGCTTAGCGGCTTCGCGGACCTGGTCACCGCGGCTGTTCCAGGCCTGGCGCACGGCCACCAGCAGCTCAGGGAAGCCCGGCATGCCATGCCGGGGAGCAGGTGGGAAATACGTGCCGCAGTGAAACGGCTCCCCGGTGGGTGTCAGGAAGCAGGTCATCGGCCATCCGCCGTGGCCGGTCATCGCCTGGGTCGCCTCCATATAAATGGCGTCGACGTCCGGACGTTCCTCCCGGTCCACCTTGATATTGACGAAGTTGGCGTTCATGACCGCAGCGATTTGCTCATTTTCAAACGACTCGTGTGCCATGACATGGCACCAGTGGCAGGCGGCATAACCGATCGACAGTAGTACGGGCACATCACGCTTAGCTGCCTCAGCAAACGCCTCATTGCACCACGGCCACCAGTCGACCGGATTATCGGCGTGCTGTAGCAGGTACGGGCTTGTGGAGTTCGCTAGCCGGTTCCCCATATGGCTATCCTCCCTGGCCGGCTGGCGGGGCGGAACCGTTACTCCTCACGAATACCAACATCACGAGCGCCAAGGTCACCGGTATCAGCGTCGGGATCCTTGTCGAAGGACTCCGGCACCCGGCGCAAGTGCTTGTTCATCGAACGCACCAGCAGGGCCACCGCGACGAAAAACAGCAGCAGCACCACCAATGCCTCCGGCGCAGCCTTTCCGTAGTCCTGACCCTGGCCACCAGGATCCGGTGTCGATGGTTGGGCGAGCGTCTCGACTCCGCTCACCACCGAGAACTCGGTGACCGCCGAAAATTCCGCTGGCAACAACAGGTTCACGCGAGCACCCGCTCCCGAACACCGGAGAACAGATCATCTTCTGGCAACGTGGTATCCACCAGCGAACGGGCCAGCTCGTATTCCTCCGTTGGCCACAGCTGTGCCTGCATCGCATGCGGCAGCGCAAACCACCGGCTCGCCGGATCGATCTGAGTTGCGTGCGCTCGCAGCGCATCGTCGCGTACCGGGAAGTACTCGGCGCACTCGATTTGGGTGGTCACCCGCTCCAGGACGTCCGGCTTCGACGCATCCCACTTGTCCAACCATTCGCCGAATGGCGACTCCTGACCGGCGGCGAGCAGTGCGTCGTGAAAAACCTGCATCCGCTTGCGGCTGAAACCGTGCGAGTAATAAAGCTTCAGCGGCTGCCATGGTGGTCCCGCATCTCCGAAGCGCTCGGGGTCACCCGCGGCCTCGAACGCGGCCACCGATACCTCGTGGCAGCGGATGTGGTCAGGATGGGGATAGCCACCCTTCTCGTCGTAGGTCACCACCACATGTGGCCGGAACTCGCGCATCACCTGGACCAGATCGCGGGTGGGGCCCTCCAGCGGCACCACCGCAAAACATCCTTCCGGCAGCGGCGGAGGCGGGTCACCTTCGGGCAACCCGGAGTCGATGTAGCCCAACCAGTGGTGTTGCACGCCCAGGATCTGCGCTGCACGCGCCATCTCCTGGCGCCGGGTTGCGCGCATCTGCGCCGGATGCTCCGCGAGGTCAGCGGGTTCGAACGAGGGGTTGAGGATGCTGCCTCGTTCCCCGCCAGTGCAGGTGACGACCATCACCTGGTGGCCCTCAGCAACGTATCGAGCCATCGTGGCCGCGCCCTTGCTCGACTCGTCATCGGGATGCGCATGCACCGCCATCATTCGCAGCTGTTCAACCATGGATGACTGCTCATCCCTTCTCCACGCCGGCTACCCCAGCGATGGAATGCTCCATTGGTGAACCATTGTTACCGCCCGAACTGACAGTTGCCTCGGTGGCCCGTCGAGTAGCTGGCATCCGGGAAGTGGCCGTCAAGGAGGTACAACGCTGTGACCGCTGGCCAGCTTCCCGAAGGCCGCTACGGGCGCCGCGCCGCCACCAGCCACCGCTGGACCATAGCGTTTGGGCTGGTAGTTGCGGTCCTCCTCGGACTGGCAGTGGCCGTGATCGGCTACCGCAATCTGGGCAGGACACCGATCCAGGCCGAGACGGTGAGCTTCACCTTGCTCCCAGGCAATGCCGTGCAACTGCGATTCAGCGTAGTCCGCGACGACCCGAGACGGGCGGCAGTGTGCATCGTGCGAGCCCGCTCGCGCGATGGCGAGGAGACCGGGCGTAAGGAGGTTTACGTGCCGCCGACGGTGGGGCCGGTTGTGCTGTCCACTGTGGTGCAGACGTCCCGACCCCCGGTAGTCGCTGATGTCTACGGGTGCTCCTTCCAGGTCCCCGCCTACCTCATTCCTACCTAGTTCACCAGCCGCACTACTGAGATTTTTATAGCCCTGCTGAGCAGGGACTTTCCAAAATCCGTCACCCATTAGGCTGAGGCCGAACCGGACACATCGTGTTACCGTGGAGGGTACGCACGGCCCCGGGGCAGGGCCGTGTTTTTCCGTTCCGGCCGCTGGCTGTCGCGTCAGCGGTGTGGTTCGGTCCGCCCCGCATCAGCGGACGTCGGATCTGAGGAGGAGTGATGACCGTGAGCGAGACCCAGGTGACCTGGTTGACCCAGGAAGCCTACGACCGGCTTAAGCAGGAACTCGACGAGCTGGTTGCGAACCGCCCAGTCATTGCCGCGAAGATCAACGACGCCCGCGAGGAGGGCGACCTCAAAGAGAACGGCGGCTACCACGCCGCCCGCGAAGAGCAAGCGCAACTCGAGGCACGGATCCGCCAGCTGCAGGAGCTGTTACGGGTCGCCAAAGTTGGTGGTGCCCCGACTGAGTCGGGCGTCGCGGCGCCTGGAATGGTCGTCACGGTGCGGTTCCAGGATGACGACGAGACCGAGACATTCCTACTCGGCTCGCTGGAGGAAGTAGCCCACGGTGACCTTGAGGTCTACTCGCCGAACTCACCTCTGGGTAAGGCGATCATCGGTGCACATGAAGGCGAGGATCGCCACTACGAGCTGCCTAACGGCGGTTTGATGACCGTCGCCGTCGTCAAGGCGGAGCCCTTCCGCGGCTGACGCACCTGGGCCAGCATCGGCTGACATCGGGCTGACACTGACATCACCGCACTAATCTCACTGGACCACCTGGTAACCCGCTGCACCGAGGTCGGTGATCAGAGCTGTGCAGTGTTCTGAGCCCCGTGTCTCCAAGCTCAACGCGACCACCGCATCGCCGACCGGGAGCCGGCCGGCGATGCGCGTGTGCGCCACATCGACCACGTTGGCGCCCGAGGCGCCTATTCGCGCCAGTAACCTGGCTAGCTCCCCGGGCCGGTCGGGCACGGTCACGCGCAGCGCCAGGAACCGGCCGTCCACGGTCAGCCCACGCCGGATGATGTGCATCAGCAGTAGAGGGTCGACGTTGCCGCCGGACAGCACGGCGCACACGGGGCTGGGGAAGTGTGCAGGTGATTCCAGCAGCGCTGCCACCGCTGCCGCGCCGGCTGGCTCGACCAGCATCTTGGTGCGCTCCAAACACAGCAGCAACGCCTGGGACAGCGCCTCCTCCCCCACCGTGATCACCTGGTCGACCAGGGCGGACACGTGGGCGAAGGTGACCGCGCCTACTTCGGACACGGCGATTCCGTCAGCCATGGTGTGCCCGCAGCGCAACCGCACCGGCGACCCGGCGGCCAGCGATGCCGGCCAAACGGCGGCTGCCTCAGCCTGCACTCCGATCACCTGGACTTCGGGCTTGACGCCCTTCACCGCGGCGGCGATCCCCCCGACAAGCCCACCACCACCGGCGGGCACTAGCACGGTGGCAACGTCGGGTAGCTGCTCTAGTACCTCCAGGCCAACCGTGCCCTGACCGGCCAGTACGTCAGGGTGATCGAAAGGGTGGATGAACACCGCTCCGGTTTCCTCCGCGAAGGCTCGGGCCCCAGCCAGGGACTCCTCCACTACGTCACCGACGAGGTGAACCTGCGCGCCGTATCCCCGGGTGGCCGCGACCTTGGGAAGCGACGCACTCACCGGCATATACACTGTTGCGGCGGTGCCCAGCATCGCCGCCGCCAGAGCCACCCCTTGCCCATGGTTGCCGGCGCTGGCCGCCACCACCCCACGGGCCCGCTCATCCGCAGAGAGGGCATGAATCCGGACATAGGCGCCGCGAATCTTGAAAGAACCGGTGCGCTGCAAATTTTCGCATTTAAGATGGACCGGGACGGCGCAGCGGTGTGCAAGCACCTCGCAATGGCGCAGCGGCGTGCGCCGGACGACACCGTGCAGGGTCTCCCGGGCGATCCTGATCTTGTCGATGCCGACCAGTTCCATAATCGGCGATCCTGCCAGCTGATCGGTGCGATGTGACAATTGTTCACCGTGTGACAGCTGCACACGCCAGGTAGCGCCGGAGTAAGGTCCAGGTAAGTACGCGAGGAGGTTGGATGGAGCGCCGCTGGCTGCCGGTCGTGGTCACCGCGGGAGTGGCTGCGTTACTCGCGGTCGCTGCCGTACTCACCGCTGACCGAGCGGGGTGCGCCGAACCGGGTAGCTACGTGCGGACACCAGGTGGTGTCCAGCTCGTGGGCGGGTGCCTGAACACCGCTGACCTCCCCGTGGCACCTCCCCAGCCAGTCCACCACCTGGCACCTCCCACCAAACCGCCCTCAGGCGACTAGTCCCGACCACCAGCTGATATCGAGGCGCTAGCCGAGCGCGGTGCGCAGGTCGTCGATGAGGTCTTCAGCATCCTCGATGCCCACGGAAAGGCGGATCAGGTCGGGGGGAACCTCAAGCTGGGTCCCCGCCGTGGAGGCGTGCGTCATGCGTCCCGGATGCTCGATGAGCGACTCCACGCCACCCAGTGATTCGGCCAAGGTGAACAACTGAGCTCGGGCGCACACCGCCAGCGCCGCCTCAGCGCCACCGCGCACCGTGAACGACACCATCCCGCCGAACCGGCGCATCTGCTTGGCAGCCACCTCGTGGCCGGGATGTGTCTCCGATCCGGGATAGTGCACATCACCGACCGTCGGATGCGTCTGCAGCGCCGCGACCACCCGCTCGGCGTTGTCGCAGTGCCGTTCCATGCGCACCGCCAGCGTCTTGATCCCGCGCAGGGTGAGCCACGCATCGAAGGGGCCGGGCACCGCTCCGGCGCTTTTCTGCAGGAAGGCCACCTGCTCGTCCACCTCGGCGTCATCAGTGATCAGCGCACCACCGATCACATCCGAGTGGCCCCCGAGGTATTTGGTGGTCGAGTGCAGCACCACATCGGCGCCCAGCCCCAGCGGCGCCTGCAGGTAGGGGGTGGCGAAGGTGTTGTCCACCACCAGGCGGGCTCCAGACTCGTGGGCGATACCAGCCAGGGCCGCGATATCCGCGATAGCCAGTAGCGGGTTGCTCGGCGTCTCGCACCACAACACCCGGGTGGTCGGGCGCATCGCGGCCCGTACGGCAGGAAGATCGGACTGCGACACAGCGGTGTACTCGATCCCCCAGCTCCGCAGCACCTTGTCGATCAAGCGGAAAGTGCCACCATAGGCGTCGTCAGGAATGACGAGGTGATCACCTGGCCGGCAGATCGCCCGAAGCAGCACGTCCGTGGCGGCCATCCCGGATGCGAAGGCACGCCCGAAACGGCCACCCTCCAGCGCGGCCAGGCAGGTTTCCAACGCGGTGCGGGTCGGGTTGGCGCCGCGGGAGTACTCGTATCCGTTACGGAGCTCACCCACGCCGTCTTGAACGAAAGTCGAGGTGGCGTGGATCGGCACGATCACCGACCCGCTGTGCGGATCTGGATCCTGGCCGGCGTGGATGGCGCGGGTGGCGAATCCGGTCACTTCCCCAGCCTCCGATCCTCTGTGCCACCGACCTCGCCGCTGGCCTGATCTGTCAACCCGCCGACGTGACCAGTCATCGGCTTGCCGACGTTGATCACCACGGTTCCGACGATCTTGTCTGCGAAAGTCTGCCGCTTGCCGTCGTGCAATGGCCACAGGAAACCGATGCCGAAGTCCACGACGTGCCAGATTTGGCGAGCAACCGCCCAACCGAAGCCCACTGGTTGACCCGTCTCAATTGAGATCAGTTCGGTGCCCGCCAACCGGCGACCGAGGCTGCGGCCGGTGGTGCCTTGCAAGTACCCGCAGTTCCAGATGCCGAAGCCCAGCAGCCCCAGATACGCCGAGGCACTGATCACCAGGCGCCACCCTGTGCCGTTGGTGTGGGCAGCAACAGAAAGCAGCACCGTCAACACGGTCACCGGCGCGACGCAGTCGATGCAAAAACTGACAGTCCTTGACCTGAAGTTCGCCAGCGGTCTGGGCAGTGCCGCGGCGCGCCCGATTGTGGGTGAGGCCGGCGATGGAATGGCTAGCTTGCCGGGGCCGCAGGGAGTCGAATCGGAGCGCCGTACCGATCGATCATGTTGTTGGGAGATTCGGCCGAACTGCGGTGGGGGTACCGGGTACCGCGGTGGTGTTGAGAGTTGTCCCGGGGGTTCCCACTGAGGGGGGCGATTGGGCGGCGGTGGCGGAGGCGCCGGAGGCCTGGCCGATGAGGTCTCGGCCGGCTGCGGGTCAGCGGGCCGGTCGGGCCAGGTAGGCGACTCCGGCTCCGGGAAGGGTTTCGGATAACGCTGCTGTGAAGTCGTCATCGGTTCGAACCCCTCACTCGGCGCCCTGGCGCAGTTCTGCGCGGTCACGCTAGCGGATCCGGTCACCCTGTGTTCAACGCCCGGCCAGGAAGCCCAGCACGTCTTGGCGGGTAACCACCCCTGCCGGTTTTCCGTCAATGAGCACCATCGCGCCGTCGGCGTCAGCCAGGGCTCGCATAAGCGATCCAATCGACTCGCCGCCGCCGATCGTCGGCAATGCTTGCGCCATGTGCCCCTCGATTCGGTCGGCGAGTTGGGCATCTCCAGCGAACAGGGCCTGCAGCAGCGCGCGTTCGTTAACCGCGCCGATGACCTCGGCTGCCATCACCGGCGGCTCGGCCGCAACCACCGGCAGCTGCGACACCCCGAACTCGCGCATGATCATGACAACTTCGGCGACCGTCTCGTTCGGATGCGTGTGCACCAGCTTGGGGATCGCGCCGTCTTTGTCCATGAGCACCTCCGAGACGGTCGCGCCGGATGAGTCTGGAGGCAGGAAACCGTGCGAGGCCATCCAAGAGTCGTTAAACACCTTGCCCAGATAGCCGCGGCCGCCATCAGGTAGCAACACGACAATCACCGAGTCAGGGTCGGCCCGGGCCGCGAGCCGCAGCGCGCCGACCACTGCCATACCGCACGATCCACCGAGCAGCAGCCCCTCTTCCCGGGCCAGGCGGCGGGTCATGGTGAACGAATCGCCGTCGGAGACCGGGATGACCTCATCGCAGACGGCGCCGTCGTAGGTGCGGGGCCAGAAGTCCTCTCCGACACCTTCCACCAGGTAAGGCCGGCCGCTGCCACCGGAGTACACCGAGCCCTCCGGGTCGATACCGACAACCTGTACCCGGCCATTGCTGACCTCTTTGAGGTAGCGCCCCACCCCGGAAATGGTCCCACCGGTGCCGATCCCGGCGACGAAATGGGTGATCCGGCCCTGAGTCTGCGCCCAGAGTTCGGGACCAGTGCTGTGATAGTGACTGGCGGGGTTCTCTGGGTTTGAGTACTGATCGGGCTTCCATGCCCCGTCGATCTCCCGGACGAGCCGGTCGGACACCGAGTAATACGAGTCAGGATGATCCGCGGCAACGGCGGTGGGGCACACTACGACGTTTGCCCCGTAAGCCCTGAGTACGTCGAGCTTGTCTTGACCTACCTTGTCCGGGCAGACGAACAGGCACCGGTAACCCTTACGTTGGGCGACCATCGCCAATCCAATGCCGGTATTGCCCGAGGTGGGCTCGACGATCGTGCCACCCGGCCGCAATTGACCTGATCGCTCCGCCGCTTCCACCATCCGCAGCGCGATCCGGTCCTTCACGCTGCCCCCGGGGTTGAGGTACTCCACCTTCGCCAAGACCAGGGGGGCGACATCCCGGGCGACGGCGTTAAGCCGCACTAGTGGAGTGTTGCCGACCAGTTCGATGATGTGCTCGGCGTAGTCCACAAGGCTCTCCTGGCGGGGTAAGGCTGCAAGCGCCGGCCCGCAGCGCGTTGCCGAGCGTCAAGGCGTATATCAGAAGTATGGACGTCACTCAGCGCGGCGCGGCGTCGAGGAGGTCCTCCACACTGCACCATCTGCTGCGCACGACCGCCGTTGTGGTCGGCGCTACCGGCGCAACGGCCGGCGCCGCCTACGGCGTGCTGAGTCACCAGGGGCGGTGGGCGCGCCGCAACATCGTGATCCCGGGCTGGCGTCCGTTCCTTGCCGATGGGGTTTACCTACCGAACGGCAGCGGTCCGTACCCCACGGCGACTTCCACTTTTACCGGGGTTATCCGGATGGCGATGCTGGGCGACTCGTTGGCGGCCGGCCTCGGCGCGGACCTACCCGAGCAGCTACCCGGGCCGGTGCTGGCTCGGGGATTGGCACGAGACCGCAATCAACCCGTCCAGCTGGACACCTTCGCGATCTGTGGCTGCACCAGCCGGCGGCTCGGTGGCCAGGTGGACGCTGTCCTGCTCGATCCACCACAGGTAGCGATGATCATGATCGGCGCCAATGATGTGACACGGCGAACGTCGCCTCGGGAGTCGGCAAAGCTGCTCGGCGACGCGGTGGCCAGACTGCGTGCTGCCGGCACCCTCGTGATCGTCGGCACCTGCCCGGATCTGGGCACGATCCGATCGATCCCGCAACCGCTGCGCGCCCTCGCCCACACGTCCAGCCTGACGATGGCCCGCCTCCAGCGTGAGGCAGTAGGCCGAGCCGGCGGTGTGGCCGTACCGCTGGCGCAGCTGCTCGCTCACGACTTCCGCACCCATCCCGACACTCTGTTCAGCCGGGATCGTTACCACCCGTCTTCCGCCGGCTACGCCGCTGCCTGCGCGGTTCTCCTCCCCGCGATCTGCTCAGCCCTGCGCAATGGAGGTTCTTCAAGTACCGCCAACCCACCGTCTGACGGTCCATAACCGCTATCAGCGTCGGGCCAGCCGCGTGCGCGGTGCAAGGTTCCCGGCTAGCGCGGTCACCCCAGCACGCAGTTGGTAGTGGTCAGCAGCACCACAGGTCGTGGTTGGCCGTACTTGACGGGCACCCAACGAAACGGGCCCGGTCGCCCATTGTGGGAGACCGGGCCCATGCAGCGGCTAGGGTGCCTAGTCGTTCTGAAAGTAAGACAACAGGCGAAGGATCTCCAGGTACAGCCAGACCAGGGTGACCGTGAGGCCAAACGCGATGTACCACGCCGTCTTCTCCGGTGCGCCCGACCGGATCGCCTGGTCGGCGGCGTCGAAGTCGAGGAGAAAGCTGAACGCGGCGATCCCGATACACACCAGGCTGAAGATGATCGCCAGTGCCCCTCCGCTGCGCAGACCGAGGCCAACACCTTGGGTGAAGAAACCTGCGATGAGGTTCACCAGCATCAGGCCGACAACCCCGATCAAGGCGCCGGTCAGCCACTTGGTGAACCGGGGCGTTACTTTCACCGCGCCGGTTTTGTACACCACCAGCATTCCGGCGAACACCAGCACAGTGCCGGCCACTGCTTCCGGCACGATAGAGGCGCCCCAGCGGTTTGCCACATAGGTACCGAGGACACCGCTGATCCCGCCGAGAAAGACGCCCTCGACAGCGGCGTAAGCAAGGATCAAAGGTGGGCTGATCGCCTTCTTGAACGTGATCACCAAAGCGAGCACGAAACCGACCAGGGCAGCGGGCAGGGTGAGCCCCCACAGCCCACTGAAGTAGGTGGCCGCGCCGGCCGCAACCAACACCGCCAGCGTGATGCTGGTCTTGGTGACCACATCGTCGACCGTCATCGGTCGCGTGGTCGGTAGGGCGCCGCCATAACCTGCGGGCGCCGAGTCGAAACCCGCATAACCGCCAACCCCGACTGGGAGATTGCGGAATGCGGGGTTACTAGTAGAGCGCACCATTTCCCTCCTGATGGGCAGTGCAGGCCGTCACCGTATTCAACGCGCCAGCGGCAGGTCTGGTTCCCGGTCGAGTGACGCGGACCTTACCGCCGTCAGAGGACATGCCAACAAGCACGCACGATCGTTAGGCGACAGAGAACAAGCGGGTCCGATCGGTGCGCGTTACTGTGCAGGGATAAGGCACCCGGACTCACATCGAGCGCGGAGGTGGCGATGGACTGGTGGGGCTGGGTGATCCTCGCGCTCGTCGCCTTACTCGTGTTGATCACACTCGCCATCGTGGTGCAACGCAGGCGAAGGCGGGGCGGCGTGATCGGATTGGGCGGTTCAGGCCGCCGTGATCGGCGGTGATCACACCAGCTCCCGCGCTCGTGCTGCGGGCGAGCGAACTGATCGGCCGCCCGGTAGTTACCCTCGGTGGTGAGCTTGTCGCCGAGATCAAGGATGTGGTCTTCGAACACGCTGGCGGTCGTATCGCGGGATTCACGCTGCGGAATCCCGGATTATTCAGCCGCTCCCGCAAGGATGCGTTGCCGTGGGCAGGAGTGCACGGGGTAGGCCGCGACGCCGTGATGGTGGCCGATGAGACAGTGTTCATCCCCGCCAAGGAACTTGCACCCCGCAAACAAGCCCGCAAAGCAGACGTGTTGCAGGACCGGGTGCTCACGGACAACGGGCGCGACCTTGGCCGCGTTGTGGACGTGGTGCTGCACGGAGGAACCAGCTTGGAAGTGGTGGGGTACGAGGTGCAGGCCAGCGAGACACTGGGCACGGCGGGGCAACGGGTATTGATTCCCTTGCCGGACACGATGGCAGTCTCCGGCGAGCACCTGATCGTGCCCGCGGCAGCGACCGAATTCGTGTCTGAGGATCTGGCCGGATTCGGCGCAGCCGTGGATGCCTTCCGTAGCCGGTTGCGGGAGGAAGCGAGCTGATGCTGTTCAGTCGGACACGCAAACGCGCCGTTGTCAGCACCGCCACCGCAACCCGGGTAGCCAGGGTGGACGGGTTCGTGGTGCGGCCTGGACCGGCCAGGGTGGTGCTGCTGCGATTGGGCAAGGTCAGTGGCCACGGCACCCTGCTCGCGTGGGAAGACGTGCAAGGTTTCGGGCCCGATGCGGTCACGGTGGCGACCGACGCGGTGATCCGGCCGCCGCGCGACGACCTGGAACAGCGCGCCGAGGACAACACCCTGGAGATCCTCGGTAAGCGCCTGCTGTCCGAGCAGGGCACCGAACTCGGCACCGTGACCGACGTGGACTTCGATCCCGAAACGGGTGCGGTGATCTCACTGATCACCAAGACGGACACCGTCGCCGGGCAACGGCTGATCGGTCTGGGTGGCTATGCGGCGGTCGTGTCCGCCTAACTCGGGTGGATCTACTGCAAGGTTGACCCAGATCGTTTTGCCATCTGGATGCCGATCCACGCACCACGTCTGCGCCAGCGTGGCCACCAGGTGCAGGCCCCGGCCGCGACGCGCTCCGATGTCGATCGGTCGCGGGCGGATTGATATTGGACAGTAATCTCGAACCGCGACGCGAAACACCGCGCCGGTGTAGGTGACAGTAACCCGACTGGATGTCTGGGCGTGCTCGACGGCATTGCCGACCAGCTCATTCGCCACCAGCTCGGCGGTTTCGCTGACGTCTTGCGGCAGTGACCAGGCGGTGCAGGCGTCCCGCACGAGAATCCTCCCGCCAGCCGCAGCGCTCGGATGCATGGGTAGGTCACGGTGCCGCCGCACCACCGATGGTCGTCGGTCCAGCAACGCACGAGCCGAAGCGAAGTCCGCGGCAAGCGGCACCGTTTCGGTGATTCGCACAGCGGCTAGCGCCGATCGCAGGGTCGCATCGGCGCCGAAAAGAACCAGCCGTGCCGATGGCCAGCCGCCAGCCGCAGCCAACGCCGCTGGGAAAACGCTGAGGGAAGACGTTTGGGGGCAGTGCAGGTGCGATAAATCGATCAGGACACGACCGGTGTCGCCTAGGGACTTGGCGATCGATTCGCGTATCCGTGTGTTACTGCGCAACGAGAGTCGGCCACGAAACTGCAACACCACACAGTCGGGATCGTCGGGAACCTCGACGACAACCTCCTGCTGCATTGGTATTACTGGGCTTGGCTGTGTAGGCATAGCCCATCCAGTGAACCACGATCCAACTCGAAATGCCTGCCGGGCAATTGAGGTGAGGTAATGCGCTTAGCCGAAAGGCTTTTCGCCAGGTAGGTTGACGCAACCGGGTTTCTGCTGGTGCTCAGTGCGCAACAGGACGATGCTGGCGGCTGCGGCTAGCGGGCCGCAGCCATCGAGCGGGCGGGGAATCCATACCTCCACCACGTGAGTTCAAGGGTGACCAGGGCCAGTCTGACCCGCGCCGGAGAATCAACCCTCGGAAACGCCAAAGCGAATGGGCGCGGGGGGTCATCGCGATCGGCGCATCTGCTGGAGGTGCGGAAGCGCTCCAAGCGCTCGTCGCCGGCCTACCGGCCAAGCTGCCCGCAACCGTCCTGGTTATCTTGCACATTCCCCGGCAGGCGCTCAGCGCCCTGCCGGGCATCTTGGGTCGTGCCGGGAAGCTGCCAGCGGTGGCAGCTGAGCATGGCATCCCAGCGCAGCCGGGCATGATCTATGTCGCACCCGCCGACCACCACCTGTCAATTCGCCACGGACAGCTGGAGCTATCGGTCAGGCCTACCGAAAACGGGCACCGGCCGGCGATCGATCCGCTATTTCGCTCCACCGCTACGGCCTTTGGTGCCGGTGCGATCGGGGTGGTGCTATCGGGCGCCCGGGATGATAGCGCCGCCGGGCTGACAGAGATTGTGAAGCGAGGTGGGCAGGCGGTGGTGCAGGATCCTGATGAAGCGTTGCATCCATCGATGCCTGCCAGCGCGCTGGAACATGCGCCAAGTGCCCACGTCCTACCGGCGGCAAAGATTGGCAGCTTGCTCGGCGAGTTGGGCGGTGAGAGGGCTGCACCCATTGAGCACAACCCTCTCAACCCCGACCTGAAGAGAATGAGATTGCCGCGCTGGGGCCGATGACCACCGACGACATACAGTCAGCGCGACCTTCGGCATTTCCTGCCCGAACTGCCATGGCGTGCTGTTCGCGCTCAACGGCGACCCGGCACCGCGTTATCACTGCCGGGCGCGGACGAGCAATCAAGGTACGGATAGCAGGCAGCCCGCTTGGCGGAGCCGATGGCTCCGCCGCGGGCGCTATCTTGCTCATGGAGCAGGACGGCATTACGCAATCTGACGAAGTTGGCGCCGAGAAACCGGGAGGGCAGGACGGGGAAACGTCCATGGTAGACGGCCACGACACCCGGACAGCAACCGACCCTACCTGAGCGCCACGCATAGCAGCCTCCAACGGACCGCCCGCATAGGCTTTTTGGTGGACACCCCATGATCGCTGTTTGGGTGTAGCGCGACAATCCATACCGCCACCTCAACCCAAACAGCGATCATGATTTTAAACGGAAGGTGGCAGCCAATTCCCGTGCAACATATCGGGTCAGGTGGCGGGTGTCTGTGGGGTGTCCTGGCCCTCGCCAACCGACCCCGGCGGCAGTCCCTTTCCCTTTTCGCGTCCAGTTCCTACATCCGCGTCCTCGGGCACTCCTGCGGGAAACGACCCACCCCTTGCCTCGTCAATCTTTTCCTGTGCAGTGTCTTTATCGCGCTCGTCCATGGCAACCTCCTTCTTGATGGTTGAATCTATCTACCAACTACTTCCCCGACCCCGGCTCCGCCATCCGGCGGTGGGCGGCAGCCTTGAGGCGGTCGGGGAGAACCTTGCTGGCGATGCCTTGCGCCTTTGTCTTCGCCGACCCAGCAATGACCTTCCCTTCACCATTCATGAGAGCATCAAAGCCTTGTTTGGCGACCTGCGCCGGATCATCCTTCTGGGCTTCGCCAACTCTCGTACCATCCATGCCGGCACGGTGAAAGAAATCGGTATCGGTCGGGCCCGGCATTAGCGATGTGATCGTAACATCAGCGTCCTTGAGCTCGTTTTGCAGCGCTTCGGCGAACGACTGCAAGAACGACTTCGAGGCATTATACACCGCCTGGAAGGAACCCGGCATGGTGGCCGCAATAGAAGAGACGATGAGCAGTTTTCCGTCATTGCGCGCGACCATATCTTTGAGCAATCGCTTCGCCAAGTGCACGGTCGATGTCACGTTGAAATCGATGATTTTGATGTCATCTGCGAGGCCGGTGTCAATAAACGCACCACCGCGGCCGACACCGGCATTCAGCGCCGCAGCGCTCACCGGACGCCCAGTCGAGACAATCGCCGCGTAGAGCTGCTCCACCCCGTCATAGGTACTGAGGTCAGCCTGTACTGGCTCGACGCGAGCACCGGCTGCGCGAAGTTGGTCAGCGGCAGCTCCCAACCGCCCGTTCTCGGCATTGATCAAGATATCAAAGCCGTTGTCGGCGAAGACTCTGGCCAGTTCGAAGCCGATACCACTCGAAGCACCGGTCACCACAGCCAGTGGCTTGGTTTCGGTCATGTACGCAGAGATACCCATCGACCGCGCTACCAAACCGCGCGTCGATGCACGGGTTCCCGACCTGCGGGAACCTCAATCGAGGCGTCGATACCCAGATGACTATCAGTGATGCATGGCTTAGCGGTGGGGGTTGACATTGACGGTTTTTCCATGCGACGTCCGCAGCTGTAGCTCGCACACGTCGCAGACCTTGCCCCCAGCAGCCTGCCGCCAGCTGTGCCAGACTGCAAACGAATGAAATTGACTGTATCCCTCTTAGGCGTGGACGGCGGTTGTCAATGGGGCGGCTGATGGTGCGCCATTCCGTGTTGCGGCTGAGCGCTGACCACACCAGCAGGCGGCCCGACCGGCTGGCCGTCGAGGAACCGATGGAATTGCGGGTGGGCGGCCGCGCACTCGCGGTCACCATGCGTACGCCCGGCCACGATATCGAGCTGGCGCATGGTTTCCTGCTCACCGAAGGCGTGATCAACTCAGTGAGTGACGTCGCCACCGCGCGGTACTGCGATTCCGTCGATGAACGCGGGCGCAACACCTACAACGTGCTGGACGTGGCGCTTTCTCCCGGCGTCGCAACTCCACCCAGCAGTGTGGACCGCAACTTCTACACCACCTCGTCCTGCGGCGTGTGCGGCAAGGCCTCGCTAGATGCGGTGCGCCTGCGCAGCCGGTTCTCCCCGGCAGACGATCCGTTCCGGATCTCGCTGCAGACTCTGTTCGCGCTTCCTGAAATGCTGCGGGCCAGCCAGCGGTTGTTCGACTCCACCGGAGGTCTACACGCAGCCGGGCTGTTCACTGCCGAAGGCCGCTTGCTGGTTGCGCGGGAAGACGTGGGCAGGCACAACGCCGTGGACAAGGTGCTCGGCTGGGCACTGCTCAACGACCGCATCCCGGCCCGTGGCTGCCTGCTGATGGTGTCTGGCCGGGCATCCTTCGAACTCGCCCAGAAGGCAGTCATGGCCGGCGTTCCCATGCTGGCGGCCGTCTCCGCGCCCTCATCACTGGCTGTCGAGCTGGCTGCCGAATCCGGGCTGACGCTGGTCGGTTTCCTGCGTGGCACCACGATGAACGTGTATGCGGGTGCCGAGCGGATCCTGGCGACGTCCACTGCGGCGGGCTGATCCCTGCCCGGTGCGGTCGGTCGGTTCCTGCTTACAGGTCGAGGACCAGCCAATCGCTGTGGGAGCGAGAAACGCAGAGCAGCATCGCACCGGCGTCGCGCTCGGAGTCGCTGAGTAAGTCGTCGCGGTGGTCGGGTTCGCCGGCGAGGACCACGGTTCGGCAGCTCCCGCAAATACCCTGCTCGCAGCCCGCTGAGATGGCGGGGACAACGGCACGAATGGCTTGTAAAACGGTCTGGTCGGCGGGCACTTCGATGATTTGTCCGGTTCGGCGCAATTCTACGTGAAACGGATCGCCACCGCTGGCGGCGATCCCGGTGAAGCGCTCGATGTGGAGGGTCAGGTCTGATCGACGGGAGATTCCCTCCTCTACGGCACGCATCAGGCGGTCGGGACCGCAGCAGTAGACCGCAGTTCCTGGGGATGCGGCAGCAATGATCGCATCCACGTCAGGTCGACCGCGCTCATCGCTGGGTATGACATCGACCCGATCAGAGCCCAACGCGCATACTTCGTTAAGGAATCCCATGCTGGCCCGAGATCGCCCGATATACACCAGCTTCCACTCACTATCCGTTGACGCAACCCGGGCCGCCATCGCCAGCACGGCGGTGATCCCAATTCCGCCGACAATGAACAGATACGCTGGGCTGGGAACCAGAGGAAAGTAGTTCCACGGTCCTTCTACGGTGATCAGCTGGCCGGCTCGAGTGTCGTTATGAATCTCCACCGACCCACCGCGGCCCACTGGTACCTGCAAGACCGCAATCCGGTAAGAACGAGCATCGCCTGGGTCACCGCACAGTGAGTAACGCCGCCGTCGACCCGAGGGCAACGCCAATTCAATGTGGGCACCGGGTTCCCAGGCTGGGAGCAGCGCGCCGTCAGGGGAACGCAGGCGTAAAGACAGGACGTTATCCGCCTCCCACGTTGTTTGACTGATCAGCAGCCGCATCCCAGTTTGCGTCGGAGCGGCAGAGGAGCCCGTTGTACGAGGCTGTGGAATTGACAGCGGTGTTGTCGTTGTCGGCAGATCGGTCTGTGCAATTGTGGATGAGCCGGCACGGTACGTGGGGAGCAGCCGAAGGACCGCCAGAATGAGGATTACCTCCCCTACCACAAGGCATGCCCAATGCAGAATGGGCCGCGTGGTGTCACTTCCGGCCAATATAGAATGGGCACAGGCAAGACCAAATAAAGGAAATGCCAGGAGGTGAAGGCGGCGCCACCACCGCCAGGGCAGCTGAGCCCGTGCCCATGACGTCACCACTACCGCGGCGAGCAGATAAAAGGCCAGTACCCCGCAGCCCTGGGCCACCAGATTGCCCTGCCTGGTAAACGGAACGAACAATTCTCGCAAGCCGATTCGCAGCTGATCGTCGGCGAACACGGAAACCAGGTGAATCACTGTGAAGGCCACGGCGAGCACCCCGCCGAACTCGTGAGCCTCCCGGATCCATGTGTGACTACGTCCCCGCATGAACCGAGTGGTCAACAATAAGCCACCCAGCACCGTAACGCCAAGCAAAGCCCATGCTATAAGACCCGACGCCCGAGCTACATACCACCACATCACCAAATCGATCTGAGCTCCGGAGACGGAAGAAGCGTTCCCCGAAGCCATGAGCACCACGAGGACTGCTGTGATTCCGGCACTGAGAGTGCCCGCCCATATACGCGGTCCGGCCACCCGAACCAACGGATCAGTCACCGCAGCCGCTTACATCACCCGCGGCATGGCAGTCCGACTGCCAAACCCACCGACCAGGGAATGATGCAAGCCGTGATGGCATAATCACTCACCGCGATCGACCCAGCCGAAACGATCATTCGACGTCGCTGCATAGCTGTCCCCAGAATCTAATTCGCAGGAGCAAAGAGAAGACTCTACGCTACCTATACCAAAAGATCGTTACCCTTAGCGAGGATAAATGCCAAGTGTGACCACACGGTCGGAGTAATGTCGCTACGCAAAATAATCTGATCAACACTCATAGTGACCAAGAGATAAGACTTTTGTTAACTATGGTGACAACAACGATCGTTGCCCCCGCTTTGCAGCAGCAAAGATCAACGTCAGGTGTATCACCGCGCCGCGCCGTCCGCAGCGTGCCCCCACGCTACTGCTGAAGGCCAGACAGTTTGGCCTATGAAAAAATGGCGCGCATCCGACTTGGGCACCTATCGGGCACAGCCCCTCAGCGTCTCTGCCGCGTTCCTACACATTCGTCTCACACAGTCCCACCGATGGACGCTGAGTCAATCGATGACGTCGAGGACAACGTCCGAGCCGGCACACTTGGACTTAATGACCTGCAACAACGAGCAGATCAGGCTCGATGGAGCGCGGGTGCATCTGCGCCGTACCGGTGACCCTGTGGCCAGCCAAGAACATTCTGAGGCTCTGCCTCATTAAGCCTCAGCGTTGCAGGCCCGCAGCCCGGCGGCGACTCTGTTAGATCAGGGCCACAACAGCCGCGGCTGCTTCCCGCAGCGGTAGACCAACGCAATTGTGGCTTGAGTCGGGGAGCTTCACCGTGT
>JAFAWY010000061.1 GCA_019241525.1 Pseudonocardiales bacterium | reverse complement strand
GCTGCTGGCGGCAGGGAGCAAGTGGTGAGTTGCTGCGCCGATTGTGCGGGTCAGCGTGGTGCGTCGTGCTTGCAGCTGCACAAGCGGAGTGTGGTGACCAGCCAGGGCACCATCTGGCTGCGGGTACGTGTCGATGGTGCGGATCGGACGATCGGTATCCGGCCGCCCTGGGTGTGGGCTCGGCCGCGGTTGCTCAGTGTCGAGCAGGTGATCGAGCGCATCGAAGATCTGCGGAGTTTGATCCCTGAGCAGGTGCCCGGGGATGGTTGACAGCCCGGATGTGGCCGCGGCCAAGCGGCTGCTAGATGCGGCCAAAGACGCCGGGTTTTCCTTTCAGCGGATCGCGCCTGGTGAAGATGCTCCCTTGCTCGGGATACGCCAGAGCCCCCAGTGGCTTGATGAAATTCACCTCGGCGGCTTCTGGGTACCGCAGTCGTGCACCGCAATCCGGCGGCGTCGTTCATCCCTGGTGGTGCCTGGCGGGCTGCCGGTTGCCCAGCGAGTGTCTGGCGATGCGCTGACTGTCTTGTACACCGTGGTAACCGACTGGCCCGCGTGATCAAGTGCTGTCACCCGGCCGTAGTGCCGACCTCACCACACACAGGAGGAGCTGGAAGCGGTATCCCGTCGCGTCGGCGAGCTTGCCTCGAAGCAGACCAGGGGTGGGAATCCAGGTGGAGCACCGCATGCGCTGAACGACCTGGATTCCCACCCCTGGTCTGCTACGCCTGTGGCGCCGAGGGGACGGGATACCCGCGCTAATCTCGGGCCATCCCGGAGCCAAGGCCCGCCGGAGGCACCGGATCATTTACCCCATCTCAGTTAGCTGACAGTTTCGTGAGCGCATCAGGCAGCTCGGCCAGCGAGTCGAGTTCGAGGTCTGCGCTACCGGGCTGGTAGATGATGTAGCCCCACGGGCCGCGTTTGACAAACACGGTGTGCAGGCCGGTGTTGGCGGCGGGGCGGAGGTCGTTGTCGAGGCGGTCGCCGACGTAGGCGATCTCGTGGGGCTGGTGGCCGCTGACCGCGATGAGCTTGTGGAAAAACGCCACGTCGGGTTTGGTGACGCCCCAGTCGTCGGAGGTGGCCAGAACATCGCAGGGGAGGTTGAGTTCGCGCAGGAATCGGCCAGCGCGGGTGGTTTGGTTGCCGGCGATGCCAACGAAGTACCCGGCGTCTTTGAGTGCTTGCAGGCAGGGCCGGACGTCGGGGTAGAGGTCGAGGCCGTTGAGGTATTCGCCCAGACCGGCGTCGAGACGGGCTTGGCGTTGGGCGTCGAGGTCGAAGCCGGGGCGGAAGTACTGAAAGACCTGGCGGTAGTCCTCGCCGCGGGCGATGACCGCGCCGAACATTGCCGAGAAGGTGTGTCGCGGGATGCCGAGCCAGTCGGCCCAGGTGCCGTACTCCCGGGTTTCGTTGATGAGGACCTCTCCGACGTCGAACCAGACGGCGCGGATCGGCGACATGGGCAGGTGTGTCCTTCCTGTGGGGGTTAGTTCAGGGCAGCGAGCTGCTCGTCGAGCACGCGGACGGGGGTGGTGGTGCTCCACGGTTCGATCGCGGCGCGGAAATCGCGCAGCCGCCCAGCACCCGTGGCATACCCGGCCTGGTGGAGCTGATGTGCGGCGTCGGACGCGAGCTGGCAGGCGTGGTCGAGATTGCCGTCGTGTAGCTCGACGGTCGCCAGATCGGCCAGGAACACCGCACGCTGTTTCACCGCAGAGCGCGACAGCTTGCCCAGCGCGGTGGTCAGCTCGGTGCGTGCCTCGTCGTACCGGTCAGCGCGCAGCGTGGCATATCCGGCGAAGCCATGAAGCCGGGTGACGTCGTAGTAGTCAAACCACGGCAGCTCGGGAGCCAGGCCCGAAGCGGCTAGCGTGTTGCGGGCGCGATCGATGGCATGCAGGGCAGCGGTGTGGTTGCCGGCGTTGGTGTGCATTTCCGATTCCACCGCAGCCAGCCACGAGGCAACCGGAGCGCACGGGTGGGACTTGAGGTGGCCGCTGGCACCGTGCAGGTAGTCCAGTGCGGCGGTGAAACCGTGGTCTGCGGCGGGAATGAAGGCCACATGGGCGAGCGCGGCGGCGGCCTGTAAGTGATCGTCAGCCTCGCGGGCAGCTTCTAGCGCGACGCTGTAGTAGGCGCGGGCCGCCATCGGGTCTTGCAAGTCGAAAAACGACAACCGACCGGCCAGCGTGCCTACACGAGCGCGGTTGGCCAGCAGCCGGCGCCGTTCGGCCGGTGCGGGGCCCTGGCGCAGCAGATCCCCGAGCGTGGACAGGTGCGCCACCACCGGCATCATCAGGGTGGCGGGGCCAGTCGAGTGGTACAGCGC
>JAFAWY010000145.1 GCA_019241525.1 Pseudonocardiales bacterium | reverse complement strand
CCAGCTACTACGACTACTACGACTCCAACATCGCAAAGTAGAAGGTCTACTACACGGCGGGCAACCCGCTGCAAACGGCGGCCCAAAACTCGATCGTGGACATAGGGATGAGCGAAGGGGATCCTAGAACGTCGACGCACTCAACGGTGTGAACACCGCCCCCGCGTTCGCGACGGTGACTCTGGAAGACATTGCGAAATGGAATCCTGACATCATCGTGTGTCGTGACGCGGTAACCCAATCCCAAATCCTTGCCGATCCGCGGTTGAGCAACATCACCGCGTCCACAATCATCGCATCGAGGTCAACCCGCGGGCATGTACCCCGACCTTTTCCTCAACGGGATAATGACGGGCGAAGTCAGAAATTTTTATCACCAATTCTACTCACCCGGCCTGTCAGTTCAGCAGGTTCACGCCCATCCTCAACCCGTCAACCGGGGAGCACCAGAGAGCAGAAGACCCATGCGACTGAGCGAACTTCGCACCGCACAAGCCCGCTGCGGGCTACGAGCAAGACGGCTGCTTGCTCGTGCGGGGCAACATCCGATGTGAAATGCCCGGATATCACCGAGAGAGCGGTACCTGTCCCTCACGGACACCCAGGCCCGATCAGTCGAAGGGGGAGGCAGAGGAAACGCCAGGATCCGTCCACCTGGCGGCGGAAGACAACCGCGGGACGGGTACGGATGGTCATCGGATTGCCGTCCGGATCGGCACCGTCCATCTTCCATTCGATGGTGGCGAGCGCGATGTCTCCCACCCGATGCACGTCGAATACCTCGACTATTTCGAACCGCGCCCCGGTCATTATAATATTGGTGAACAATTCTCGTAGCGCATCGGGACCAACGGCGACGCGCCCGAAAGCGGGAACAAGAACCGCCTCTGGGTCAAACAGGCTGACCAGTCCGTCGACGTTCCCTGTATTGAATGTATCCTGAAAAGCCCTTCCAGCGTCTTCAATGTCCTCGATCCTGGCTACTCCCGACACTGCCTTGTCCGTCATGACCCCTCCTCGGCTGGGACTATCGAAGACAAGAGCCGGCAGCGAGGGGAACAAATACCTGGTGCTATTCGGTCGTCGACGGGTGCTCAACAGGCCGAGATGAACCGGCGAAGTACCGGTTAGCCCAAGCGGGGAACTCCGCCGCAGTCCCCGCCCAGGCCAGGTAGCCGTCGGGGCGGACCAGTAGCAGCTCACCGGTCGGGCGTACGGGCACGGCGGCGTCAACCTGGGCGGGAAGATCGACGGTGGGAGCGCGGGAACCCACGAGGACGAACCGGCCGCCACGCAGGGCGTCGTGCAGCCGGCCACCGGTCACCGGGATGTTGGGCATCCGGGTGCCGACCCGCCGGTCAGCACCGGGTGGCGCCGGGTACCGGATGCCGATGCCAGAGATGGTGCCCGCCGCTGCGGCGGCAACCGGCGGGATCGCCATCAGGATCTGGCCGACGATGTTGCGAGCTTTCCGGCCCCACCCGGGCCGGATCAGCGCCAGCCGGAGGATCGCACCGCTGCTATGCAGCACCTGCCGACCGACCGGGTAGCGCTCCTGGTGGTAGGAGTCCAGCAGGGACTCTCCGCCCCATCCGTGCACGGCCGCGGCCAGCTTCCAGCCGAGGTTGGCGGCGTCCTGCATCCCGGTGTTCATGCCCTGCCCGCCCGCGGGCGAGTGGCAATGCGCGGCGTCACCGGCGAGGAACACCCGGCCGACCCGGTACCGCGGGACCTGGCGCTCGTCACTGTGGAAGCGGGACAGCCAGCGAGGGTCGTGCATCCCGAAATCGGTGCCCAGCGCCCGCCGGGTGACCTCCCGGATCTCTTCGAGGTCCACCGGAGCCTTGTCATCAACCTGGTGGCGCCGGTTCCAGGCGAAGATCCGGTACCAGCCATCACCGAACGGGGCGACGAACGCGAATGCATCACCGACCGCGTTGACCGCCAGCACGTCTGCGGGTGGCTCGCTGAGCCGGACGTCAGCCAGCATGATCGACTTGATCACCGAGCGCCCCGGGAAGGGCAACCCGAGAGCACGGCGGACCGCGCTGTTCACCCCGTCGGCGCCGATCACGTACGACGCCCGGTACGTCGCCACGGGGCCCTGCGCGGTGCACACCGTAACGTCGACGCCACCGTCGCCGCTGCCATCCTGGGTCAGGCCGGTCACCTCGGCGCCGCGGACGATCCGGACGCCCAGCGCATCGGCACGCTGCTGGAGCACCCGCTCGGTCTGGTACTGCGGCGTGATCAGCAGGGAGGCGAAATCACTGGGCAGCGTCGACAGGTCGATACGTACCCGGTCGAACAGGTTCAACTCGCGGATCGGCGTGCCGGTCCTGGCCAGCTCGCCGGCCACCCCGCGAATGTCGAGTTCTTCCATGGTCCGGGCGTGCACGGCGAAGGCCCGCGTCACGTTCGACTCTTCGGTCCGCCGTTCCAGGACGGTAACCGTCACGCCTGCCTCGGCCAGATCACCAGCCAGCAGCAGCCCGGTGGGTCCCGCCCCCACAATCACGACGTCTGCATCCATCTTGCAGCCCTCCACGTCAACAATCGTTGGCCAACGCTTGTTGGCAACAGTAGGTGCGACTCAGCCGCTATGTCAACAATTGTTGGCCTACACTTGTTGGCATGACTGACCGTAAGCCCCGACGCTCCGACGCGACGCGGGCCGCCATCCTCACCGCGGCGCGGGAGCGGTTCGCCGCTGACGGCTACGAGCGGGCGACCATCCGTGCCATCGCTGCCGACGCCGGCATCGACCCGACGATGGTGATGCGCTACTACGGCAACAAGGAGAAGCTGTTCGCCGCCGCAGCGGAGATCGACATCCGGCTGCCCGACCTGACCGCGGTGCCGCGCGACCAGGTGGGCGAGCGGCTGGCCCGGCACTTCCTGGACCGATGGGAGCACGACGAGACGATGGCAGCGCTGCTGCGAGCGGCCGCCACCAACGGCGGGGCCGCGCAGCGCATGCGGGAGATGTTCGCCCAGCAGCTCGTCCCGGTGGTGGCCCCCGTAGTCGCCGAAGCGTGCCCCGACCCGGCGCAGGCGCCGGCGCGCGCCGCGCTGGTCTCGTCGCAGGTACTCGGCGCTGCACTGTGTCGCTACGTCCTGCGGCTCGAGCCGTTCGTAACCATGCCTGCTGACGAGGTCACCGCCTGGTTGGGCCCCACCCTCCAGCGCTACCTCACCGCCGCCGATCCGGCCGCGCGGTAGGTGAGGCGGCGCAGCAGCACCTCGGCCGGTCCGCGATAACCGTGGCCGCTCATCCACGCCGCCACCAGCACGGTCAGCACCCAGGTGGCGACCGCCAGCGCGGCGATGTCGGCGTACCCAACCCGGTTCCCGAGGCCACCACCGTAGGACGCCAGCACCGTGACGAACACCACGGATTGCAGCAGGTAGCACGTCATCGACCGCTGGCCGCAGGCCACCAGCGCGCTGATGACCCGCCCGGGGCGCTGCTCACGGTGCTGCACCCGGATCGCGACCAGCCCGGCGATTGCGGCGTAACCCAACCCGCCGGCGAAGCCAGTCAGGGTCTGCACCACCCCCACGGTCATGGCGACAGCCTCGGATGGCGGATCCCACCAGGACGCTTTGACCAGCGCCCAAGGCAGGCCACCGGCAGCCGCCAGCGCCACGCCCAGTAGCGCGACAGGCAGCAGGAACCGGTGGTGGCACTGTGGCTCGTCGAGCAGCCGCCGCCGCGCCGCGCACACCCCGAGCAGTACCGCAGGAACCAGGATGAAGATCGAGCCGACGACGCTGTGCTGCACCCATTCCAGAATTCGCATCTCGGCTGCCTGCAGCACATCCGTAGTGCTGGTGGCTTTGCCATGCAGCGGGCTCAACTGGCCTTCCAGCGTGCGGAACAGCACGAGCGGCACCACCCACACCGCACTGATGATCAACAGCATGCGTTCCCGAGCCCGGACCAGCATCCCGGCCAGCAGCACCGCGAGCAGCCCGTACGCCCCGATGATGTCTCCGGAAAACAGCAGCAGGGCGTGGCAGCAGCCGATGAGCACCATCCAGGTACCCCGCCTGCGGATGAGCCGTTGCACGGTGACGTCGTCGACTCCGGTGCTGGCCAGCCGCCGCTGAAGTTGGACGATGCCGTAGCCGAACAGGAAGGCGAACATCGGATAGGCGCGCCCGCGCACCAGGACCGTCAGGCCGAACAGCACCGTCTGGTCGACTACCGGATGCCCGCGCAGCCAGATGCCATCGCCGAAGCTGCCGTCGCCGTAGAGATACAGGGGGACGTTGGCCAGCGCGATAAGCAGCAGCATCGCGCCGCGCGCCAGATCAGGCGCAAGGGCGCGTGCCGACACCGGGACAGCACCGATCAGGGCACGATCAGCCGCGCCGGATTCCACGGTGATCCTTTCTCTTCGCGCGCCGGGCGGAAAAGGTTCGTTCCTGCGTTAACCGATGCGAGGCGCTGGCACCGAGATACGCCGATGCTCGGCGCCCGGGACGCCATAGGTGAGCTGGCGCAGCAGGGTCTCGGCCGGACCCCGATAACCGCGCCTGCTCATCACGTCGGCCAGTAACACGGTGAGCAGCCACGTCACGGTGGCCAGGGCGGCGATCTCGATGAGGCCAAGCCGGCTGCCCAGACCGCCGCCGTAGGCGGCCAGCACCGCGACGAACACCACGGACTGCAGCAGGTAGCAGGTCATCGATCGCTGCCCGCAGGCCGCCAGCGCGCTGATGACCCGCCCGTGCTCGTTGCGGTGTTGCACCCGGATGGCGACCAGGCCGGCGATCGCGGCGTAGCCCACGCCGCCGGCGTAGCTGGAGAACGTGTGCGCCCCACCGGCAAGCAGTGACACCACGTCGGACGACGGTTTCCACCAGGTGGCGCGCACCAGCGCCCAGGGCAGCCCGCCGGCTGCGGCCAGGCTCATACCGATCACGGCCGCACGCGCCAAGAACCGCTGGTTGAGCGCCGGCTCGTCGAGCAGCCGGCGTCGCGCTGCCCACACACCGAGCAACACCGCCGGAACCAGCATGAACAGCGACCCGATGATGCTGCCCTCGATCCAGTGCAGCACCCGCAGCAGTGCTGCGTAGAGCAGTTCGGGGGTGTCAGTGGCCCTGTCGCGCAGCGGGCTCAACCGGTGCTCCAATCCCCGGAACAGCGCGATCGGGATCACCCACACCGCACTGGTGATCAGCAGCACGCGATCCTTCGCCCGGAACATCACCTCGACCAGCAACACCGCGATCAGCCCGTAGGCACCGATGATGTCGCCACCAAACAGCAACAGGGCATGGCAGAAACCGATGACCAGCATCCACAAGCCCCGCCGGCGGACGGTCCGGCGGGCAGTTGCCTCGTCGATCCCCCTGCTGGCGTACCGGCGCAGCAACTGCACAAGGCCGTAACCGAACAGCAAGGCGTACATCGGGTAGGCACGACCCCGCACGAAGATCGTCTCAACCAGCAGGATCACCTGGTCGGCGGCTGGATGCCCACGCAACCACAAGCCGCCACCCAAAGGCAGATTCCCGTACTGGTAAAGGCAGGCGTTGGCCAGGGCGATGAGCAACAGCATCGCCCCACGGGCCAGATCAGGCGCGAGCGCGCGCGCCGATACCGCCAGCGCGCCCACTGGCGATGTCTCAACAGCGTTGGATCCCCCCATGACCCTCCCCCGACATGCACCGCATGGGGAAGATCGCTGTGCGAGATCTAACCGTTACTTTCTGGGACTGAAGTCGTTAACGGCCCAGCCAGACAGATCGGTACCGTCGACGGTCTCGGTGGCCTCGTTGGCCGCTGCACTGTCGAGCAGGTCGGCGATTTCGTCCAAGGCCCGCAGCAGCCGCTCCAACCGGGCCGGCGTCACCCCGCACGGTGCCGCGGCCAGCACCCAGTCCTGTTCCAGCCAGGCAACGGGGATGTCGGCGCCCAGCGCGTTGGCGTTGAAGACGAAATCGGGTGTCAGCAGCGCGCGAGCCTTGGCCGGCTCGGTGACCAGGACGATCCGATCGCCCACGGTGCCCATGCTGGCAAGCTGCGGATCCTGGGGTAGTGGCTGGTCGGGCAGCCACAGTTCGACCACCAGATCGGCGTCGCGGACTCGACGCTGTACCGCAACCACGACACTGGAGACATGACCCGCCGGCTCATGATCGAAAACCTGCACCACGCGCCTGCCTAACCGGGTGAACAGGCTGCCGATCACCAGGTTGCGGGCCACGCCGATGCCGTCCCGGGCGATCACGCCGCGGCTCCAACGCTCGGTCAGCTGCGGGTCAGTGAGCATGAAGCGCCACCCGCGCAACGCTGCCCACTGCCGGCGCTCCCGGTGATGTGCGCTGCGCTGCCCCCGGTCGGCGGCCAGCAGCGCGCTCCCGGCAGCGGCGGCCAGCCCAGAGATCGCAAACCACACCCACGGTGTCACCGAACGAGAGTAAATCGGCACCCCGACATTTCGTGTGCACACACGCCGCCGCCGCTCTGAACATGGGGACATATGGCGTGAAGAAAGGCTCCTTGACCCCGATATGTCTCCATGTCGGAGTCAAGGAGCCTGGGTTAGGCTCGGGTGACGGTGAGGGCTCCGGTGCCCCCGCCGGCGCGGTCATCGAGGTCGACCCGGACGGTGTCACCGTCGGAGATCTCGCCGGCCAGCAGCGCCCGGGCGAGCTGATCACCGATCGCGGTCTGCACCAGCCGGCGCAAGGGACGTGCCCCGTAGACCGGATCGAACCCGCCCAGTGCCAGCCATTCCTTGGCCGCGTCGGTGACATCGAGCGTCAACCGCCGGGCAGCCAGCCTGCGCCCCAGCTGCTCGATCTGGATCTCCACGATGGCGGTCAGCTCCTTGTTGGACAGCGAGTTGAACACCACCAGGTCGTCGAGCCGGTTGAGGAACTCAGGCTTGAAGTGCCGGCGCACGGTGTTGAGCACGGCCTCCTTGCGCTGGCGCTCGTTGAGCGTTGCGTCCATCAGCGCCGCCGACCCGAGGTTGGACGTCATGATCAGGATGGTGTTGCGGAAGTCCACAGTCCGGCCCTGGCCGTCGGTCAGCCGCCCGTCGTCGAGAACCTGCAGCAGGATGTCGAAGACGTCGGAGTGGGCCTTTTCCACCTCGTCGAGCAGCACCACCGAATACGGCCGCCGGCGCACCGCCTCGGTGAGCTGGCCGCCCTGGTCGTAGCCGATGTAGCCGGGCGGGGCGCCGATCAGGCGAGCGACGCTGTGCTTCTCGCTGTACTCGCTCATGTCGATGCGCACCATGGCGCGCTCGTCGTCGAACAGGAACTCCGCCAGCGCCTTGGCGAGCTCGGTCTTCCCCACCCCGGTGGGGCCGAGGAACATGAACGAGCCGGTGGGACGGTCCGGGTCGGCGACGCCGGCACGGGCCCGGCGGACCGCGTCGGATACCGCGCGCACCGCCTCTGGCTGGCCGACCACCCGGTGGCTGAGCGCATCTTCCATCCGCAGCAGCTTGGCGGTCTCGCCCTCGAGCAGGCGGCCCGCCGGAATGCCGGTCCATGACGACACGACGTCAGCCACGTCATCAGGGCCGACTTCTTCCTTGAGCATCATCTCCGTCTCGCTCGTCGCCGCGGTGGCTTCAGCAAGCTGCTTTTCCAGCACCGGGATCTTGC
Organism: Pseudonocardiales bacterium; assembly: GCA_019241525.1. Lineage (GTDB taxonomy): Bacteria > Actinomycetota > Actinomycetes > Mycobacteriales > Pseudonocardiaceae. The sequence goes on along the minus strand of JAFAWY010000145.1, from coordinate 35,120 downwards.
CGTAGCGCAGCTCCGCAGCCCGGCCGAGATCACCATCGCGCTCGGCGCGTTCCGACTCGCCCTTGAGCTGCTCCAGCTGCTCCTTGAGCTCCCGGGTGGCCTCGATGGCGGTCTTCTCGTTCTGCCAGCGGGTGGTCAGCTCGGCGAGGCGCTCCCGGCGATCAGCCAGCTCGGCGCGCAACGCGGCGAGCCGCTGTAGGGACGCCGGATCGTCTTCCTTCTCCAGCGCCATCTCCTCGATCTCCAGCCGGCGCACCATGCGCTCGACCTCGTCGATCTCCACGGGCCGGGAGTCGATCTCCATGCGCAGCCGGGACGCAGCCTCGTCGACCAGATCGATCGCCTTGTCGGGGAGGAACCGCGCGGTGATGTAGCGGTCGGACAGGGTTGCGGCGGCGACGAGGGCAGAGTCGGTGATCCGCACACCGTGGTGGACCTCGTAGCGCTCCTTGAGGCCACGCAGGATCCCGATGGTGTCCTCTACCGAGGGCTCACCGACGAACACCTGCTGGAAACGCCGCTCCAGCGCGGCGTCCTTCTCGATGTGCTTGCGGTACTCGTCCAGCGTGGTCGCGCCGACCATGCGCAGCTCACCGCGGGCCAGCATCGGCTTGATCATGTTGCCGGCGTCCATGGTGCCGTTCTCCCCGGTGGCCCCGGCACCGACAATGGTGTGCAGCTCGTCGATAAACGTGATGACCTGTCCGGCCGAGTCGGTGATCTCCTTGAGCACCGCCTTGAACCGCTCCTCGAACTCGCCGCGGTACTTCGCGCCGGCGACCATGGATCCGACATCCAGCGCCACGACGCGCTTGTTACGCAGTGACTCGGGCACGTCGCCAGCGACGATGCGCTGCGCGAGCCCTTCGACGATCGCGGTCTTACCCACGCCTGGCTCGCCGATGAGTACCGGGTTGTTCTTGGTGCGCCTGGACAGCACCTGCACCACGCGGCGGATTTCGGCGTCACGGCCGATCACCGGGTCCAGCTCGCCCGCGCGAGCGCGCGCGGTGAGGTCCACGCCGTACTTCTCCAGGGCCTGGTAGGTGCCTTCGGGATCGGGAGTGGACACCCGAGCGGATCCCCGCACCGACCGGAACGCCTCTTTGAGTGCATCCGCAGTGGCGCCGTGACGGCGCAGCAACTGCGCGACATCGCCGCCTTCGGCTGCCAAGCCCACCATGAGGTGCTCGGTGGAGACGTACGAGTCACCCATCTCCGTTGCCAGCTTCTGGGCATGGCCCAGGACCTTGACCGCCTGCCGGTCCAGATGTGGCGCGGCCACAGTCGAACCAGTCGCCGAGGGCAGCCGCTGCGCGATGGCGTCGAGTTCAGCCCGGATCACCTTGGCATCCGCACCCACCGCTGCCAGCAGCGGTGCGGCGATGCCGTCGGCCTGGGCAAGCAGTGCACCAAGCAGGTGTGCCGGTGTCACGTCAGGGTTACCAGCCATCGACGCGGCTTGTACCGCCGCGGAGATGGCGGCCTGGGCCTTGGTCGTCGGGTTGAAGGAATCCATCCTCGAAGCTTTCCCTTCGCTAAGTCGTCATCTATCTAACGTAAGAAAAGTTGAGTCTGTTCCACTCAAGGCTGGGCAGTATGGGAGGGATAGCACACAGGTCGAGCCCAGGAGGGTAAGGTTCCGGAGCCCTCGGCGAAATTGCATCCCCGGACAGGGGTCGCCTGCCATCCACCCAGGAGAAGACGCTCCCGGACCATGACAGCTGATGCCGTAGGCAGCTACCCCTCGCTGCCGGATCGCCAGCCGCAGCCCTATCCGGGCGCGGCTGCGACCACGGTTCGGTTGATCCGGGAAAGCTACGCCCAGATCCAACCCCACGCTGCGGAGTTCATGCAGTTTTTCTACGCGATGTTCTTCGCGATCGCGCCGGACAGCCGGGAGCTGTTCGCGGTGAACATGGAGGCGCAGCGCAACCGGTTCTGGCGCGCTCTGGTGCACATCGTGCAGCACGTGGATCGGTCCGACGAGCTGATTCCCTTCCTGCACCAGCTGGGCCGCGATCACCGTAAGTTCGGGATCTTGCCGCAGCATTACGGCGCGATGGGGACCGCGCTGATAACCGCGCTGAAACAGTACGCCGGTCCGGCCTGGACACCGCAGGTGGAAAAGGCGTGGCGGGACACCTACAACCTGATCGTCAAGGCGATGCACGAGGCGGCCGACGCGGAGTCCGGCCCCGCCTGGTGGACCGCTCGGGTGGTCGACCACCGGCGGCTGACCTGGGACGTGGCAGTGGTGCAGGTCGTTGCGGACCGGCCGGTTCCTTACCGGGCCGGGCAATACGTCAGCGTCGAGGTGCCCCAGCGGCCCCGGCTGTGGCGGTACCTGTCGCCGGCCAACGCTCCCCGCCCGGACGGGTCGATCGAGTTCCACATTCGCGCGGTCCCCGGCGGCTCGGTCAGCCGCGCCATCGTCGGTCACACCCAGATCGGCGACATCTGGCGGATCGGCACACCGATGGGCGTCATGACGGTAGATCGGGAATCGGGGCGCGATGTCCTGATGGTCGCGGGGGGCACCGGCACGGCGCCGATGCGGGCGATCCTTGAGGAGCTGTCGCAGTGGGGTGACAATCCCGAGGTCACCATGTTCGCCGGCGGGCGCACCCGCAGCGACCTGCACGACCTGGACACGCTCACCGCTATCGCCGCCACCAATCCGTGGCTGAAGGTAATCCCCGTGGTGGAGCGCCAGCGAGTGGCGGGGATGGAACAGGGCACGCTGGCCGACGCGATCACCCGCTTCGGCGCCTGGGCAGACCGCGACGTGCTGATCTGCGGCTCTCCGAACATGATCCGCGCCACCGTGTCGCGCATGCTGGTCGCCGGCACCCCCCTTGACCACATCACTCACGACCCGTTCACCCTCGACTAGCCGGGGCTCTTCAAGTACCGCCAACCCCTTGTTGCTCACCTCAAACCGCTACCAACCCCTGCTGCTGGTGCCGCGAGCGGCCGGGTTGGTAGCGGTTGACAGCAGCTCCAGCCGGCGTTGGCGGTACTTGAAGAGCTACCTACGGGGGCGCCAGATCACCAGAGAGGTCTCGGTGCCGTGGCGCACCGGGACGAGGTCGCGGCGGTACGACGCGTGCACCGCGGCAGCGGCTTGCTCGGCGGCAGCCTGAGCGTGGGCTAGCTCAGCGCGGGCTTGTTCCAGTTCCGCAGAGATCTCGGCAAGCCGGGAACGCAACGCGTCGACCTGGTTTTCCAGCTCGATGATCCGCTTGATCCCGGCGAGATTGACCCCGTGGTTCTGGGATAGCCGCTGCACCTCTTGGAGCAACGCGATGTCGCGGGCCGAGTAGCGGCGGCCACCTCCCGGACTGCGACCCGGCGAGACCAACCCCATCCGGTCGTAGCTACGCAGCGTCTGCGCGTGCAGCCCGGCCAGTTGGGCGGCCACCGAGATGACGAAAACGGGGGTGTCCTGATCCACGCCCGGCGGGTGGGGGGAGCTCATCGTGCCGCCCCCGAACCCGCGCGCTGCGCGCGATCGAACAGATCCGCCCGCGGGTCATCACCCGCGGTGGCCTTGGCGTAGGAATCGAGCGCCTCCTTGGCCTTGCGGTCCAGCGAGGTCGGCACCACGACCTGCAGAGTGACCAGCAGGTCCCCGGCGCGCCCGTCTCGCCGGGCGATGCCCTTGCCGCGAACCCGCAGCGTCCGACCGCTGTTGGTGCCCGACGGCACCTTGACCTTCACGCTGCCGTCCAAGGTTGGCACGGTCAACGTGGTGCCCAAGACCAACTCCGGGAACGACACCGGCACTGTCAGGGTCAGATCGTCACCGGAGCGGCCGAACAGTGGATGCGGGCTGACATGCACGAGTACGTACAGGTCACCGGCCGGCGCGCCGCGCTGGCCCGGCTCACCTTGCCCGGCCAGCCGGATTTTCTGACCGTCCTGCACCCCCGGAGGGATACGCATGGTCAGCATGCGGTGCCGGTTGGATACCCCACGACCGCCGCACTCGGTGCACGGGTCGTCAATGATCCGCCCGGTACCACGGCAATCCCGGCACGGCTCGGAGAAAGCGAACGCTCCCTGGCTACGGGTCACCAGCCCGGTGCCATTGCACGCCGGGCAGGACCGGGGGATGGTACCGGCGCGGGCACCGGTACCGCCGCAGCTGCCGCAGCTAGCCGGGCTGGCGATGCGCAGCGGCACGGTAGCGCCGCGGACCGCCTCGGTGAAGTCGATCCGGATCTCGGTCTCGACGTCGGTGCCGCGGCGCGGGCGGCTGGCACTGGGGCCACCCGCGCCACCGCGGTTGCCGAACAGGCCGCCGAGCAGGTCACCGAGACCGCCCATGTCCCCGGATCGACCCGCCCCCGACCCGAACAGATCACCGAGATCGAACCCGCCGCCGGGGCCACCGAACCCCCCAGCGCCGGGTCGGAAACCACCGTTGAACAGGCTGCGCGCCTCGTCATACTGCTTGCGCTTCTCCGGGTCCGACAGCACGCCGTAGGCCTCGGACACCGACTTGAAGCGCGCCTCGGCACGGGAATCACCGGGATTGGCGTCCGGGTGTAATTCCCGGGCCAATTTGCGGTAAGCCCGTTTGATCTCATCGGCAGACGCGGTGGAGGAGACACCCAGCTCCGCGTAAAAATCCTTTTCCAGCCATTCGCGGGCACTCACCAGCTACCTCCTCCCACTCGCGTTGTGCCGTTATCAATTGTCCTGTAATTGTCCAGCGTCATCACGTGTTTCGGTGTCGTTCAGCAGGTCGGCCTCACCGCTGGCGTCAGTGACCCCGACCAGCGCTGGGCGCAGTACCCGCTCACCGAGGCGGTAACCCCGACGCAAGACCGTCGTGACCGTTGGCTTGTCGACATCCGGCGAAGTGGCGTGCTGCACCGCTTCGTGCACCTCCGGATCGAAACCGTCCCCGATCGCCCCGAAGGGCTCTAAACCCTGCGCTTGCAATGCCGCTACCACCTTGTCGGCCACAGCTTTGAACGCACCGGACAGGTCGCCGTGTTCCTGCGCCCGCTCGAAGTCATCGAGCACGGTGAGGAACTGGTTGATCACCTGCGCCTTCGCCATGTCCATCACCAGCTGGCGGTCGCGCTCGACTCGGCGCCGGTAGTTGCTGTACTCGGCAGAAATGCGCTGCAAGTCACCGGTCCGCTCGTCCAGCCGGGCCTGCAGCGCGTCAAGCTCAGCTGCCCCAGAAGACGCTGCGGTTGACGCATCGCCCGCGCCAGCGGCCGTGTCCTCTCCGGGGTCTCGTTCGTCGACATGCACGCCGCCACCGGCGGGCTGCTCGCCCGCCGGTGGAACGCGAACCTCACCCGTCACCGGATCGATCCTCCGCTTGTCTCGGATTACGACTCTGGTCTGCTCGTCACCCTCAGCGCCATTGCTGAAGGGGTCCCGGGCCGGCTTCACTTCCTGCCGCTCCCCGGCTCGTCATCGACGATCTCCGCATCGACAACCTCGTCGCCATCACCTGACGTGGACGACCCGGGCGCACCAGCGTCACCACCGGCTGCCGAAGCGCCGGCTGGGTTGTCTTTGTACAGCGCCTGGCCCATTGCCTGGGACTCGGTGGCGAGCTTCTCCATCGCAGTCCGGATGGCGTCGGTGTCGGTGCCCTTGAGGGCCTGCTGGGCGTCACCCAGCGCAGCGTTGACCTTGTCCTTGACGTCAGACGGCAGCTTGTCGTCGTTGTCCTTGAGGAACTTCTCGGTCTGGTAGACCAGCGACTCGGCCTGGTTGCGAGTCTCGGCCTCGTCCCGGCGCTTGCGGTCCTCCGCAGCGTGCTCCTCGGCGTCGCGCATCATCCGGTCGATGTCTTCCTTGGGCAACGCCGAGCCACCGGTGATGGTCATCGCCTGCGACTTGCCGGTTCCCATGTCCTTGGCTGAGACGTTGACGATGCCGTTGGCGTCGATGTCGAAGGTGACCTCGATCTGCGGCACGCCACGGGGAGCCGGCGGTAACCCGGTCAGCTCGAACATGCCGAGCTTCTTGTTGTAGGCCGCGATCTCCCGCTCGCCCTGGAACACCTGGATCTGCACGCTCGGCTGGTTGTCGTCGGCCGTGGTGAAGATCTCGCTGCGCTTGGTCGGGATCGTGGTGTTGCGCTCGATGAGCTTGGTCATGATCCCGCCCTTGGTCTCGATACCCAACGACAGCGGGGTGACATCGAGCAGCAGGACGTCCTTGACCTCGCCCTTGAGCACACCGGCCTGCAGCGCGGCACCGACAGCGACGACCTCGTCAGGGTTGACGCCCTTGTTCGGCTCCTTGCCGCCGGTGAGCTCCTTGACCAGGTCAGTCACGGCCGGCATCCGGGTAGAGCCACCGACCAACACGACGTGGTTGATCTGTCCGATCGAGATGTTGGCGTCTTTGATGACGTTGCGGAACGGCGCGCGGCAGCGGTCCAGCAGGTCAGCGGTGATCCGCTGGAACTCCGCCCGGGACAGCGTCTCGTCGAGGAACAGCGGGTTCTTGTCCGCATCGACGGTGATGTAGGGCAGGTTGATCGTCGCGGTGGACTGGCTGGACAGCTCGATCTTGGCCTTCTCCGCGGCCTCACGCAGCCGCTGCATGGCCATCTTGTCCTTCTTCAGATCGATGCCGTGAGAAGAGCGGAACTTGTCGACCAACCAGTCGATGATCCGCTGGTCCCAGTCGTCACCACCGAGGTGGTTGTCCCCGGACGTGGCTCGGACCTCGACCACGCCTTCACCAATCTCCAGCAGCGAGACGTCGAACGTGCCACCACCCAGGTCGAAGACCAGGATGGTCTGCTCCTTCTCGCCCTTGTCCAGGCCGTAGGCCAGAGCCGCCGCAGTCGGCTCGTTGACGATGCGCAACACGTTCAGACCGGCGATCTGCCCGGCCTCCTTGGTGGCCTGGCGCTGCGCGTCTTCGAAGTAAGCCGGCACGGTGATGACCGCGTCGGTCACCTCCTCGCCGAGGTAAGCCTCAGCGTCGCGCTTGAGCTTCATCAGCACCCGGGCGCTGATCTCTTGCGGGGTGTACTTCTTGCCGTCGATCGTGATCGTCCAGTCGGACCCCATGTGCCGCTTGACCGAACGGACGGTGCGCTCGACGTTGGTAACCGCCTGGTTCTTGGCGGACTGGCCCACAAGTACTTCGCCGTTTTTGGCGAAAGCGACGACCGAGGGCGTGGTCCGGGAGCCCTCCGAGTTCGCCACCACCGTGGGCTCGCCGCCCTCCAAGACACAGACGACAGAGTTCGTAGTGCCTAGGTCGATACCGACCGCACGAGCCATGTGAGAAACCCTTTCGAACTTGACTGATGCCCACTCAACCTCGGGAGCGACTATACCGCGTCGTCAACCGAGAACTTGAGCAGACCTCGCTCAACCTTCTGCTCACCCTCAACGGCAGGGCAGCCCTGGATGTTCCCGCGCGCGCCACACCGGCCCGCGGATCTACCGCAGTCTGGATGCAGAGTGCGGTTACGGCGCCGTGGATTACCGCGTTCTGCATCCAGAACGCGGTTTCAGGCGCGCTGATTGCAACCGGCTAGCCCGGTACCGGACAGCGTGAGATGCCAAGCCACAGGAGCCCGGATGAGGTCAAGCTGCACACTGCGGGGCGCTAGGGGAACGGTACGACAAAACGCTCGTCCTGGACGTCGTAGTAGAGACGCACAAGTTCCTGGTGCGCTGTGAAACAACGCCCGATGACGATTCCGGCTGCCGTCGGCCAACGCGCCCGAGCCCTTGCGACCCGAATCACCGGATTGTGGCGTGCCTTCTGAGACCGGCCGGTATCCCGCCTAGCTACTAGCGAGTAACTAGCCCTAGTGTGGATACCGTGATAGCAGCACGACTGGTGATCGGCCTGGGGCTCACCATCCTGACGCTCGTCCTGGCCGCTCGCCGGGTGCGGTGGCTGTACGACCTGGTCCGTTCGGGGCAGCCAGATCATGGCCGCGCCGCGGACCTGAGCGGCCGCCTGCGCACCCAACTGACGGAAGTGTTCGGGCAACAGCGACTGCTCAAATGGACGATTCCCGGCCTGGCGCATTTCTTCACTTTCTGGGGCTTCGTGATCCTGCTGACCGTCTACATCGAGGCCTACGGGTCACTGTTCACCCCGAGCTTCGCCATCCCGCTGATCGGGCACTCGCCGGTACTGGGTTTCTTGCAGGACATCATCGCGTTGGCGGTTCTGGTGTCGATCATTACGTTTGCGATCATCCGGGTCCGGCAAGATCCCGAGCGCAGGCAGCGGTCGTCGCGCTTCTACGGCTCGCACACCAGGGGCGCCTGGCTGATCCTGTTCATGATCTTCAACGTGATCTGGACGTTGTTCCTGTTCCGCGGCACTGAGGTCAATACCGGCACCTTCCCCTACCGCTCCGGAGCGTTCGCGTCGGAGGCGGCCGGCGCGCTGCTCGCCCCGCTGGGCGTGGGGGTCAACCAGGTGCTGGAGACCGTCGGCCTGCTGCTGCACATCGGCGTCATGCTGGCCTTCTTGATGATCGTGCTGTACTCCAAGCACCTGCACATCTTCATCGCCCCGATCAATGTTGCGGCCAAGCGGATGCCCAAGGCGCTCGGTCCACTGCTGCCCATGGAATCCCGCGGCAAGCCGATCGACTTCGAAGATCCCGATGAGGACGACATCTTCGGCCGCGGCAAGATCGAGGACTTCACCTGGAAGGGCATGCTGGACTTTGCGACCTGCACCGAGTGCGGTCGCTGCCAGAGCCAGTGCCCAGCCTGGAACACCGGCAAGCCACTGTCTCCCAAGCTGGTGATCATGGATTTGCGCGATCACCTGTTTGCCAAGGCTCCCTACCTGCTCGGTGACCAGCAGGTACCGGACGACGTTGATGTGCTGGCGCTGGCTGCCGGCAACGGGCACCACGTTCCCGAGTCCGGGTTCGGCCGGGTTGCTGGCTCGGGCCCTGAGCAGGCGGCCCGACCCTTGGTCGGTTCTGCCGAAACCGGCGGCGTGATCGATCCCGACGTGCTGTGGTCATGCACCACATGCGGGGCATGCGTGGAGCAGTGCCCGGTGGATATCGAGCACGTCGATCACATCGTCGATATGCGGCGCTACCAGGTGATGATCGAATCGGAGTTTCCCACCGAGCTCGGCACGCTGTTCCGCAACCTAGAAAATAAGGGCAACCCGTGGGGGCAAAACCAGTCGGCCCGGATGGACTGGGCCAAAGGCCTGGACTTTGAGGTCCCGCAGCTGGCTGAGGAAACGCTGCCCGACGAGGTGGAATACCTGTTCTGGATCGGCTGTGCCGGCGCCTTTGACGACAACGCGCGACGGACGGTGCGGGCGGTCGCCGAGCTGCTGCACCGCGCTGGTGTCAACTATGTGGTGCTCGGCGACGGGGAGACCTGCAACGGTGATCCGGCCCGCCGTTCGGGCAACGAGTTCCTGTTCCAGATGCTCGCCCAGCAGAACGTCGAGGTGCTCAACACGGTATTCGACGGCCGTCCGCCTGGCCGGCGCAAGATCGTGACCACCTGCCCGCACTGTTTCAACACGTTGGGCCGGGAATACCCGCAGCTGGACGGGCACTACGAGGTGGTGCACCACACCCAGCTGCTCAACCAGCTGGTGCGGGAAGGCAAGCTGACCCCGGTACCGGGTCACGATGGTCCTGCCGTCACCTATCACGACCCGTGTTACCTGGGCCGGCACAACGAGGTGTACTCGCCACCGCGCGAGCTGGTCGGTGCATCCGGTGCACAACTGACCGAGATGCCGCGGCACGCCGACCGAGCGCTGTGCTGCGGTGCAGGGGGTGCCCGGATGTGGATGGAAGAGCGCATCGGCAAGCGGGTCAATCTGGAGCGGGTCGACGAGGCGATCGCCACTCAGACCTCTGCGATCGCCACCGGATGCCCGTTTTGCCGGGTGATGCTCACCGACGGCCTCACCGCCCGCGAGGCCGAGGGCACGGCGGGTAAGACAACGGAGGTGGTTGACGTCGCCCAGCTCCTGCTGGCCAGCGTCAAGCGCGGCGACTCGAGCAAGCCGCCACAGTCAGACAATTCCACGTCCTGAAGCCCCCGCGCCGACACCTCCGATATGGAGACGCATCGGGGCTACAGATCGCTTCATCACCCCGGTATGCCTCCATGCCGGGTAGGAGGATTGCCGCTGATCGGCGCTGAAGGGTAAATCCGGGTCGGTCAGTTCGAACACAGGTGTTATCAAGTAGGCCAAGCAGGAGATGCTCGACGCAGTCCCTTCAGCGGCTCGGAGGCGTTATACATCCTTGAGACCGTTGAGATCCCGGCTTGCGCGGTGGGTGTCGGTGCGCTGGAAATTGAGGTAGGCGCGCGACGGCGTGGGGCCTCGCTGACCTTGGTAGCGAGAGCCCACACCAGCGCTGCCGTAGGGATGCTCGGCGGGACTGGACAATCGGAACAGACACAGCTGGCCGATCTTCATTCCCGGCCACAGTGTGATCGGCAGGTTGGCCACATTCGACAGCTCCAGGGTGATGTGGCCGGTGAAACCGGGGTCGATGAAGCCCGCCGTGGAGTGCGTCAGCAAGCCGAGCCGGCCGAGTGACGATTTCCCCTCCAGCCGCCCCGCCAGATCATCGGGCAGGGTGATCTCCTCGAAGGTGGAACCGAGCACGAATTCTCCCGGATGCAGCACGAATGGCTCGTCCCCCTCCGGCTCGACCAGCGACGTCAGCTCATCCTGCTGCTGCGAGGGATCGATGTGGGTGTACCGGGTGTTGACGAACACCCGGAAGAAACGGTCCAGCCGCACATCGATGCTGGAGGGCTGGAGGAGCTTCTCGTCGAACGGCTCGACACCGAGGCGCCCAGCATCGATCTCGGCCCGCAGGTCACGGTCGGACAGCAGCACGGCGTCACACTAGCCGGATCCCTGATACCCAGCAGGTGCCTCGGCTAGCTCGGACGCATGCTAAGCTCGGCGCTACTGCGGGTGTAGTTTAATGGTAGAATGAGAGCTTCCCAAGCTCTAGACGCGGGTTCGATTCCCGTCACCCGCTCCATTCAAAAACCCAGTTCCAAAAGCAGAATATCGTCAGGCTGACGCCCATTGCGAGGAACACGCCGATGTAACTTGCAGATTGCGGTTGACGCGGGCTGGCTCCTGTGATCATTTGTACGCTATCAAGGCAGCAGGGTTAATGCGGGCACGTGGGCTGGGCGCACAATGCCAAAGTCACGGCGATCGAGGGTCACGACGGTACTGATGTTCAGCCGCTCAGCTAACGCGATCACCGAGGCGTCCACGGTGCCCAACGGCAGGTCGTCATACTTCTCCACAAGTTCGGCGACCCGGTCAAGATCGGCGGACAACGACTCGATCAGGGTGTACCGGCCAGCCCGTACATCTGACAAGAACGCCAACTCTGCGTAGGTTCCCCGGCGACGTTCGAGCATCAGGCACACCTCGGTTGCCACGGTGGCGGGAATCAGCAGCGGACCGGGCAGCCGCTCCAGTAGATACGTGCACTCCCGGTGATGGTCATCGCGGTCGTTAATGACGGCCACGATCGGTCCGGTGTCGACCAGAATCACGCGGCCGTGCCAGGAGGCTCGGTGCGCAGAATCTCCTCGCTCCGCTCCGCGAGGTCAGGTTCGGCCGACAGCGTGCCTGCACTGGCGAACCTGCGGACAGGCTCCGCTGCGAGGCGTGTCAGGTCCGGATCAACCCGCAGTTGCTTGGCGAGTCGGTGCGCTTGGTCGCCGGTCAGGCCCGCTTCCAAGGCGGCGCGAAGTATTTCGCCGATCGCCGCAACCCGGTCGTCGGGCACACCATCGAGCAGGTGATGTATTTCGTCCCTGGTGGCCATGACATAAGTATCCCACGGCTGGACACCCTCCACCGTCAGCGGTCTTGACTGAGCGCGGTGGGTGGCTCCCGGAACACAATACGCACCACAACATTTGGCGAGTGGACAAACCAGGAAGTTTGTAAATACGGCCAGATCGTGCTCGCCAGAAACGCAGAACCCGTGCGCAGCCGGGTAAGAGCCGGCCATCGTGCCACAGGCGTGCCACAAGCCGGGGTCAATCACGGTCAACCAGGGTCACTCCTGACCACGGCTGGCCGCAGGCCAACGCCTGGACCAGGGCGTCATTTGAGGGTTCCCAAGCTCTAGACGCGGGTTCGATTCCCGTCACCCGCTCCATTGGAAAGTCCCATGCCAGAGGGATTGTTATGTGCAAAGCTGGGCCTTATGTGTTGACAATCAATTTTACCGGCGCGCTCTCTACATGCGGTTAGGCAGCAGGTAGAGATGCCCAGTTTCGGGAAGCCTTAGCGGGTGTGCCGACAACAATGATCCCGAGCTGCTGATTCGCGGTCCCAAATGCGCTATCCGATCGTTTGATGCGATCACCACCCGCGCTGACCATCCTCCAAAGCCAGTCGTCGTGGCCGCCACGCCAAACTCTACACCAGTTACCAGATCACCTTGACGACGTTCGTTTGTCTGATTGCCCTGTCCGCCGTCACCAGAGGCAGCTCTAACTGCGCTGCCGTGGCCACAATGAATCGATCAAACGGATCAGCAAGGTCAGCCAGCGGAACACGATCAAAGTGCTTCATTGTGTCAACCACAATCGGAACAACCTCAAGGTTTGCAGAAGGGTCGAGCACTGTTCGACGAAGCAACTCAAAAGCACCGGGCGCCAGGGAATTCGGCCCGCTCTTGCGCGAGGCGTACCAAAGATCGCCAATAGTCGCAACTGACACCACCACTCCGTCGGTGTCCTCCGCTTCGAGCAAGGCCGCTAACGCAGGATCGGTCAGCCTCTCAGGCTGGAGCAAGTAGAAGATCAAAACATGAGAGTCGGCAACAACCCGCACGCCTATGACTGTTCGGTGTAGTAGGCGATACGGTCAGCCTTCGCAGCATCAAGCCCGCGCAGCAGGTCTTCAACGGCTTCAGGTGACACTGCATCCTTAAGTGCACCCAGCATGCTTCTACGCTCGCCGCCCCGCTGTTCAGGGATGATCCACAAGCGAGCTCCGGGGCGTACGCCATGCCGAGCTAGCTCTCCGGCGGGCACAGTCAAGTTACCGTCCTCATCTACGACGACCTTGAAGCCGCTCGACGAGGAGTTCGACGTTGTACCCATGATACTGAGCCTACCCGCCCGGTGTATGACTCTTCGTGAGGTCTCGGTTACAGCCTCGACACCTTTGCCAACCTTCACGACAACTGGCTCGCATCAACCCTGCTCGGCCCGGCTCGAGCGACATATTGCACGAGCCGCAGTGGTATCACGATCTTATCTTGGTCTCAGCCGTCTACGGTGCCCATGTTCGTTAGTCCGCGAATCAATGCGGCGAAACGTGCCCCGAACAGTAAAGTTGTTTAGCGAACTACTACCGCGAGTCTTGAGAACTGGCGGTTAACGATTCAACCATTACGTGGTGACCATCTCGCACTAACCGGGCATTCCTAATGTCGATACGGTTGATCGCGGCTCGCGCGACGGCAGGAAGCAGGCCCGCTGTCGTGCCACAAGCCGGGGCCAATCACGGTCAACCAGGGTCGCTCTTGACCACAGCTCAAGGCATAGACCAGGGCACCATTTGAGGGTTCCCAAGCTCTAGACACGGGTTCGATGCCGGTCACCCGCATCATCGCAAAGGAACAATTCAGAGTCATTTTCGTTTTTGTCATCTGCGGTGCTCAAGACCAGGGCGGTGGAATACTCCCCACCACTGGATCGTTCGGCGCGTGCGGTGTCTATTCCGAGACGAGCTTGCCGACGCGACGGGATACGTCGTTCTCGAGCTGTTTCAAGAGGGCTATCGCACGCTAGCCAGATGCAGAGTTGTATGACGCGTGCACCGATCGGCGGTTCAATTGATGAACTGGTGGTGCTCATTCAGATGCCAGCACAGGCGCGAGACTGCGCGCTGAGCGCAACGTCTCAGGGTGATCCTCGCCTAGGACCCGCCCCATTCGGGTCAGGGTGTCTTCGCCGAGTTGGCGGGCCTGCTCGTACTGCCCCACCTTCCGCAGGATGGTGGCAAGATAGCTGGCCGCGATCAAGGTGTAGATGTGGTCCTCGCCTAGAACCCGCCGCATGCGAGCGAGGGTGTCCTCGCCGAGCTGACGAGCCTGCTCGCACTGCCCCACCTCGAGCAGAATGGTGGCGAGGACTATGGCTGAGGCCAGGGTGTGGAGATGGTCCTCGCCTCGGACCCGGCGCTGGCGGGTCAGGGTGTCCTCGGCGAGTTGGCGGGCCTGCTCGTAGTGCCTCAAGTCCCGCAGGTACATGGCGAGTTGGTAAGCGGATTGCAGGGTTTGGGGGTGGTCGTCGCCCAGGACTCTGCGCTGGCGGGTCAGGGTGTCCTCGCCGAGTTGGCGGGCCTGCTCGTAGTGCCCTAATTCCCACAGGGACGAGGCAAGGTAGGTGGCCGAAGTCAGGGTTTGGGGGTGATCATCGCCCAGGACTCTACGCTGGCGGGTCAGGGTGTCCTCGCTGAGCTGGCGGTGCTGCTCGTATTGCCCTAGTGCCCACAAATTGAGGGTCAAACTACTGGCCGCTTCCAAAGTGTGGGGGTGCTCGTCGCCCAGGATCCGACGCATGTGGGTGAGGGTGTGCTCGCCGAGCTGATGGCCCTGCTTGTAGTGCCCCAGTGCCCACAGATCGTGGGCGAGGTTACTGGCCGCTTCCAAGGTGTGGGGGTGGTCGTCGCCGAGTACGCGACGGCGCAGGTTCCAGGCGCGTTCGAAGAGCGGTCGGGCAGTGCCGGGTTGCCCCCGGGTTTGCAAATAGACAGCAGCGCGGTTGAGCAGCCAGGCTATGTCTTCCTCGGCCCCGGCGAGACCGTGGTGGGGCTGTGTGGCGACTAGGACATGCGCGAGGAGCTGGCGCCAGGTTGGCCAGGCCACGGGGTTGTCCCACGGGTCGGCTGGAACCGCGGCGTGCAGCAGCCCCACCACCAGGGTGGGCAGGTCCTGGTGTGGGTGGGGTTGGGCGCGCAGGATCGCGGCCAGTAGCCGATGCAGCTGCAAAGTGGTGGGTTCGACCCGACCCAGTCCGTGCCGGCGCAGCAACCGGGTCAGTTCGGTGAACGCCAGCGGATCCCTGGCCGCGGTTGCGAGAGGGTCAGGCAGGTGAGTGGGGTGGTTGGTGATCAGGGTGTACGGGATTGGCTCTGGTGCCAAATAGGCGGCCAGGGTGAGCAGCGCCAGCGCGGCGGGGGACTGGGCAGCCAGCCGGTCCAGGGCGATCTGAGTGCTGGCGGCCAGCGAGAATGGATAAGTAGGCAGCGTGCCTTGGGCCAGCAGTTCCGCGGTTCGCTCACTCAACAGAGTCAGATAGCCGTCCACGTCGGTGGCGGCATCAGCCAAGTACGCTCCTGCCTGGGCCAACGCGAGGGGCAGGTCTCCCAAGGCCTCGGCGACTCTGTCCGCTTGCTCTTCGGTTAGCTGCGGGGCGCGGTGGTGCAGTAGAGCGACCGACTCGCTGCGGTCGAACACATCCATTCCCACCGGGCTGGCCAGCTCCTGCCAGGCGGGATTGCGGGACGTGATCAGCATATGGCCGCTACCCCCGGGAAGATACTGGGCCAGTGCCGCGGGATCGTCGGCATTGTCAAAGATCAACAACCATCGGTGCCGCTCCCGTAACGCCCCCCGCAGCCGGGCCACCGCCACGGTCACCGGATCGGTCACGACCGCTAAACCCAGGGCGTAAGCCAGTTCAGCTAGCCGATCAGCCACCAGCTCTGGTTGCTCGGCCGGAACCCACCAGACCAGCTCATAGTGGGCTGCGTAGCGGTGAGCGTATTCAATCGCCAGCGCTGTCTTGCCGATCCCTCCCATCCCGTGCAGAGCTTGGACCACCGCTCTCGGATGATGCTCGTCGTGCCAAGCGGTATGCACTGCGGTGAGCAGTTCCTTGCGCCCGGTGAACATCGGGTTGCGGGCGGGCACGTTCCACACCTGGCCCTCTGGCATGGCCTGCGACCGGCTGTGCGGCAGCTTCACCAGGGCCTGAAACAGCACCTCGCTTATCTGTTCTGGGGTCGTGACTGTCGCCGTAGTCACCCCACTAGCGGCCAGCCGGGCCCGAAATGCCTCTTGCCGAGCGCCGTAGCGTAGATCGACAAACAGATCCCTGGGGCCCTCGGCTAGTTCACCGATGAGCAGCACGAGTCGCGGTAATCCTGCATCACTGGCGACGGCAAACTCCCACTCGGTGTAAGACAACTCCGGGCGATCGGCCACCGGCGAGCCGTAGCGAAATCCCACCACCGCGACATACACATCGGCAGACCGCACCGCATCGGCGCAGACCTGTGCCGGCTGTGCCTCCCGCGGCCCGAAATAGGCCATCTCAACAACGGCGTCTCCGGCCCGAGTCACCGCCCGCTCCGCAGCGGCCACGAACGACCGCCCCGCCGGAAACCGCGCCAATTCCGAGGTATGGCTCACAAACACTCGTCGTGGTCCTGCCACAACACGCAGCATCGCACGTCCCCAACGCAAACGAGACGAATCCACCACGAACAGGTCACGACAACGAACACACGCTAGATAACACCCAGACATCCCGATGCAAACACCCCACCACCAGCGCAGCAACCTCAGCGCACAGCCCGGTCGTGACTGTCGACTCCGGTCTCCTGCGTGACGCCAAGCGCATGCACAAAGTGGATCGACCAATGCCTCGCAATTAACCTCAGCATTGATCGGAATAATTTACACGGAGCACTTGGGTAATTTTCCGCACGGCGCGGAATTGTAGTCACAGCAACGCAGGGGATGAACTATACATACGCCAACTACCTGTCATGCACCCTAAACATCCCGGCCGTGCTGTCTGCGTGCTGTAAAGAAGGGTCAATAGCGGTCAACTGCGGTACGCCGCGGTAGCGGCGATCAGCAGCTCAGCATCTATCAACTGGCACGGTAGAGAGATTCCCAAGCCCTAGACGCGGATTCGAGCTTATCCTTGTTTATTCTTAAAAGACCGTCCTGGGGGGTTGAGACTTACGCAACCGCTTTCCGGTGCGACCTCCACGAAAGACCCCAAGCACCCAAGAGACGAGTATACTTGTATCGGTACGGCGGTATTGTTTACGACCGACCTGGCCGCGGGGAGCACGTCAAGATGCGTGCACACAGACGATCCAGAACGTATCTCAGATAGCCCCTAGCAACCATCTTCTTGAAAAAAGCAGATTCTGTCGTCCGGGCAGAGATCGGCGAACGGAGATTCGGACACGTGAATTAACCCCTATTTTTCTCATCGTTCTGGTTGGGATATTCTCAAGCGCGGAAAGATGGGGTGCCAATAAATAGTTCTCGCGTGGGACATCTTGAACAGCGCATTCTACACCCATCGTTAGCGATCTCACGACGGAGGACTCGAAGTTGCCCCCGCTCGTCTGAAATTCCCCGCTCCTGCTAGGTCAACTTCCCCAGGTCGGTGACACACCGTCTGAGTTCCGGGAGAGGTGGCGGTGCCCCTTCGAGGCTGCGGCTTGTCCAGCGCTGCTGTCCGTCGAAGGGGCCCGTCCCGATGTTGACATGGGAGAACTGCGTGGAGGCGCAAGCACTACGAACGAGGGGTTGGTCGATCAGCGCGATTGCCAACCACCTCGGGCATGACCGCAAGACGATCCGTGCGTATCTGAATGGGGAGCGCCGTCCGGGTGAGCGCAAACCGGGTCGGGCGGAGGCGATGGTGGACTTCCTTGGCTACTGTCGGCAGCGGCTAGCCGATGATCCACATCTGTGGTTGACGACGTTATATGACGAGGTCGTCGATCTGGGCTTTACCGGCTCGTATCAGGCGTTTACCGCGTCGGTGCGGCGACACGAGCTGCGACCGCGATGCGCGGCGTGCGCTGCGGCCAGGAGCAAGGACCGGTCGGTGATCGAGCACCCGGCTGGCGAGGAAACTCAATGGGACTGGCTTGAGCTGCCGGACCCGCCTACGGGGTGGGGGTTCGGCGACACGGCGCATCTGCTTCTTGGGGTGTTGCCGCACTCGAGCCGGTGGCGTGGCTGGATCGCCGAGTGTGAGGACCAGCCGCACCTGATCGAGGGGCTGCACCAGGTCGTCACCCGCCTTGGCGGCCTGACACAGCGCTGGCGCTTCGACCGGATGGCCACCGTGTGTCATCCCGGCTCGGGGCGGATCACCGCCAGCTTCGGGCCGGTCGCGATGCACTACCAGGTCGGCATTTCGATCTGCCCCAGCAAGCATGCCTGGCGCAAGGGCGCGGTGGAGAAGAGCGCGCACACGATCGCGCAGCGCTGGTGGCGCACGCTGGGTGATGAGGTGACGGTGGCAGCGGCGCAGGCAAGCCTGGACCGGATCTGCGTCAGGTTCGACACCCGCAAGCGCATGAGCAAGGGAGTGCGGACCACGGTCGGCGAGCTCGCCGACGCTGAACCGCTGCGGCCGCTGCCGGCACCGTTCCCGGCGATGGTCGAGGTCGAGCGTACGGTCAGCAACCAGGCACAGATCGCCTTTCGCGGCAACAGATACTCCCTCGTCCCTGGTCACTCGGGCGAGGTCGTCGCGGTAGGGCATAAGCTCGGCACGACCACCCTCGATGTCACCGACCGGCACGGAGCGTTGCTGGCCCACCATGTGCGGCAGGCCGACGGCGCCGGGGCGGTGGTCCGTCTAGACGAACACGTGACCGCGTTGACAAACGTGGTCCTGGCGAACTTCAGTGACCGCGACCCGTGCCGCCACAAGACCCGTCGTCCTCCGAGCGCGGCGGCGCTGGCCGAAGCCGAACGGATCCGCCGCGACCGTTGCGGTCTGGGCGACGGCGAGCACGTGGTGATCGACTTTGCTGGCTACGTCGAGCAGACCCGCCCGTTTCACGGCACGCACGAGCAGGCGGGCACCCCGTGAAGCGCGTGGAGCCGACCGACATGGTCGAGGTGCCCGAGCCGATGGTCGGCGAGCAGGCGCAGGCCTACCAACGACTGCGATCACACCTGTCCCAGCTGCGGCTGGTGGCCGCCGCCGAGTCGTTGACCGCCGTGCTCGATGCCGCCCGGGAACAACACCTGTCGGTGATCAGCGTGCTGGAGCGGCTGCTCGGTATCGAGGTCGCCGCCGTTCAGTCGCGCCGCCAGGCCGGACTGTTGCGATTCGCCTCGCTGCCGGCGCCCTACCGGATCGAGGACTTCGACTTCTCAGCCCAGCCCGGGGTGGAGGAGAAACTGATCCGCGAACTGGCCTCACTGCGCTTCCTCGACGACGCCGGCAACGTGCTGTTGGTCGGTCAGCCCGGCACGGGTAAGACGATGATCGCCATCGGGCTGGCCCGGGCCGCGGTCGCTGCCGGGCACCGGGTCTACTTCACCACCGCCGCCGATCTGGCCAAGCGCTGCAAACGCGCCGCCCTGGAGGGGCGTTGGCCCACCGCGATGCGATTCTTCGCTGGTCCCCGGCTGCTGGTGATCGATGAGTTCGCCTACGCCCGCCACACCCCGGACCCGGAGGCGAACACGGCACTGTTCGAGGTGATCAGCCGCCGCTATCTCAAGTCGTCCACCATCGTGACCAGCCATGCCGGCATCGCGTCCTGGGGCGAACGGCTGGCCGACCCAATGCTGGCAGCCAGCCTGTTGGATCGCTTACTGCACCGTGGCATCGTCGTGGCCATCGACGGGCCGTCGTATCGGATGCGGGCACACCAGCAACGCACCGAACAACTACGCCAGGCGATCGGGGCGAGCAAAAAGTGATCACCTGCGCGCACTGCGGCACCGCCATGCCCACCCCGACCGGACGGGCATCACGCAAGCGGTTCTGCAACACCGCCTGCCGCAAGGCCGCCTGGCGCGAACGCCACCGCGACGACAACATCACCAGCGCTGACGTCGTCCCGCACGTCGTCCCCGCCATCCTCGCCGTCCCAACCGCGTTCCCAGACGACGTCCCCCACCACGGCGGACAACACCGATGCCCGCACTGCCGACAACCGCTGGCCATCATCAGCGTCGTCATCCCCGCCGCCGCAGCCATCATCCGACCACCGGAGGTGCCTCAGACCATTCACAACAGCGCTAACCTCAACCCACCACCCGGGGAAGATGATCTAGCAACTCTGGGGAATTTCGACGAGCGGCAGCAAAGTTGAGAGAGGCGAGATTATTGATCTCGGGTTGGTTGGATCGCCAGGGTCAACTTGATATAGACAGTCAGCGGCTACGTTCGCGCGGATGATATGCGCTGGCAGCCGTTGGGGAGTTGCTGGCGGTGTCTGCCCGCGTCAACCAGGGTCACGCGGCCGTGCCAGATGGCTCGGTGCGCAGAATCTCCTCGCTGCGCTCCGCCAGGTCAGGTCCGGCCGACAGTGTGCCTGCACTGGCGAACCTGCGGACAGGTTCCGCCGCCAGACGTGTAGATCCAAATCCACCCGCAGTTGCTTGGCAAGTCGATGCGCTTGGTCGCCGGTCAGGCCTGCTTCCAAGGCAGCGCGGAGTAATTCGCCGATCGCCGCGGCGGGCGGTGCTGGTGCGCACCGACGCCGCTGGTGCCACGCACGCCTTCACCCATCACCTCGCTGTCCTAGGAGTGGAGTTCTCGGTGGGCGCCTACCTGCACTACTTCGACATCCACACCGTCGTTAACCAACTGCCCGAGCAGGCTTGGACACCTGCCTACCAGGTGCGCACACCACGCGCGGGACAGCACGGCACAGTGATCGAGCCCCGCGAGGGTGCCTGGGTGGCCGAGGCGACCGGACTGGTCGACCTGACTGCCTGGCCAGCAAGGAACCGACTGATTCTACGCCGCGAACGTCCCCACCCCGGCGCGCAGTTACGCATTACCGACGTCAACGGCCACCGTATCGTCGGCATGCGCACCAACATCGCCGGGACCTAGGCATCATTGAGGGTTTCCAAGCTCTGGCGCACGTTCGCTTCACGTCAGCCGCTGCAATGCAAAACCCAAGCGATATGTCAGGCCGACCGCCTCCAGCGTCAACGCCGCCCTGTGGGTGGCGCTCGGTGGGCTGGTCGTCCGGCACGCCTCACCTGGTGAAACACCGGTTTCTTCCATTTTGGTGTCTTCTGTGTCTGCGCGCTTAGTCTCCGCTCTCTGCGCGCTGTACCGAAGAGTAAAATGGCAGTCAACTGCGGCACGCCGCGAAGGCTGAGCACGAGGGTAACGGGTTACCTGAGGTGCGCATATATGATCACGGCCAGCAGCATCGAGGATCCGCTAACCGTGTCCAAGAACACATTGTATGCGTGAGGTCTGCTGGTGAAGATCGGCACCGCCAGCACTGACTCCGACCGTTGCTGGCTGATCAGCAGCACTCGAGTTGACCTGGCATTCTATGGCGAATTACCTGCGGATCTCCCTTGATTGCTTTCAGACCGTGAACGATTGTGTCGCTGCGTACTGGCTCACTCTTTGAATGCAATTGCTCGCTCCAGGCGATACCTTAAATTACATCACAAATTACTATGGATGACGTCTTGACAGTCGCGGTCGCCGGTTGACTAGTATCGCTTGCGGTTGGCTACACCCCCAAGGCCAGCCACCATTGAAACCTTGACGAAAGGACCGATTCAGCATGCCCACCTTCATAAGCTTACCCTTCGCCGACGTCGTGAACATTTTCAACAGCATCGTGGGTAGCTTTTTTGGCTCAGGTCTCGTCTGACCTTCGATTGATCCGGTGACTCATCATGTTGAGTCGAGGATAAGAGGATAACCCGACACGGGCCCAAATAATGTGGGGCAGCTCTACGACTACTAGCCGCTTGCAGGTTGAAGCGTAGCAAGGGAGTCAAGCCGAGAAAACTGAATTAACCGGCGAGTGGGTGATTCAAACGGCGCGATAAGCTTCAACGCAATGTGCGATTCCCGTAGATGGGCGGCCAGATCGAAAAGCAAGCGTAGCCCAACGCTGTCCATGTAGGTAAGGTCGGTGAGATCCACCGACACCGCTGTCGGCTGGCCGGACACCGCCGCGCGGATCTGCTCGTCGACGGTTGAGGAGTTTGCAAGATCGATCTCACCGCTCAGGGTGATGCGGACTTCTCCGTGGTCCGCGCTGGTGTCCACGGTTGCGCTCGTCATGGAGTTTTCTCCTCGATCAAGTGGCGACGGATGACCACCGTGGTGCCGGTAGGATCGCGGTCAATCCACAGATCGTCGGAACAATGGCGCATAAACGATGTTCCGCGTCCTCGATTACCAGCCGACGGCTGTCCCCACTGGCCTGTATCTGCGATGGTGGCGACCACAGCCGGAAACTGAAGCTCCAGATGTACCGTCACAGTGCCCCCCTCTGTTTCGTAGGCATGATCTACGACGTTGGTCGACGCCTCTCCTACAGCAATCAGCAAGTCATCGACGACACGCCGGCTGGCGTCGATTCCCGACAGCCAACGGCGCAGAGCATTACGAATATTCTTCAGTGACCACGGCCGCGCCGGCAGCACCAACTCCAACGGGCCAACTTCGCTGCTGTCTTCACGGCGCACGAGCACTAATACGGCAAGCGATTGGAGTCCGTAAAGCTCAATTAACCGGCGGACCGATGATTCAAATGGAACAATAAGCTCCAGTGCAATATGCGACTCCCGTAAACGAGACGCCAAATCGAAGAGTAACCATTTCCCAGCGCTATCGATGTAGATAACTCTGGTAAGGTCCACCGAGACCGCTGTGTGCCGGCCAGAAACTGCTGCGCGGATCTGCTCCTCGACGGCGGCCACGTTTACCCGATCGATCGTGCCACTCAGGAAGATGCGAACCGATCCATCTTCAGCACTGGCCTCTGCTCTGGCCGTCATCACCGGCAGATCTCCTCGGCCAGACAGCGACGAATCACCACGGTCGTGCCGGTAGAGCTGCGGCTGATACGCACGTCGTCCACGCAACGGCGCATCACCAGCATTCCGCGTCCTCGCCCCTCATGCTGCGACTGCCAGCGACCTAAGTCCTCGATGGTAGCGACCACATCCGGAAGTTCAAGCTCCAAACGGACTGTCATAATGCCGCCCTCAGGCCCATAGGCATGCTCCACGACATTGGTGCACGCCTCACCGACAGCAATCAGCAAATCAGCGACAGCACGCGGCCCCGCACCCACTGCCGACAGCCAAGGGCGCAAGGAATCACGAACATCCTTCAGCGACCACGGCTGCGCTGGTAACGCCAACTCTAACGGCCCGATCTCAGTGAGCTGTTGACGACGCAACACCAACACCGCAATGTCATCAGCAGGTGGCTCGTCACCAATAAGCTGCCGCATGATGCGGCTACACACCGACTCCGCCGGACCAGCCCCTACCGCCCCACATAAGCGTTGAAGACCATCATCCAGCGGAATCGCACGCCGCTCAACCAACCCATCGGTATAAAAACACAACAACGCACCTTCCGGCACGTTGATCGTCGTCGACCGGCGGCGCACCCCACTGGAGACCCCAACAGGAGGATCATTCAACACATCAACGATGCTCGCGTGCCGATCCGCGAAGGCGAGCACGGGCGGAAGATGGCCCGCTGAAGACAGGCGCAGCCGACCAAACGAGGGCTCCCACATCGCCAACTGAACCGTGGCCATCATCCGCGGTCGGTCGAAATGCTGGACCTGCTCGTTCAGCCTCATGAGGGCCTCGGCGGGATCATTGCTAAAAAAGGCGTGGGCGCGCAGCGTACTGCGCAGTCGCCCCATCTCCTCAGCTGCAGCAAACCCGCGCCCCACCACATCGCCCACCACAACGCACAACCCACCCGAGGGAAGAACGAACACGTCATACCAGTCGCCGCCGACCCCACCACGCTCGGCTGGAACGTAGCGAGCCGCCATCTCCAGACCAGGCACCACCGGCAACCGCGTGGGCAGCAGGCTGCGCTGCAGCAGCCCTGCCGCCGTCCGTTGCGCCTGAGCCTGGCGAGCTTGGATCACCGACGCGACCCGATCAGCCACAATCTCCAA
Source organism: Pseudonocardiales bacterium (assembly GCA_019241525.1). Taxonomy (GTDB): domain Bacteria; phylum Actinomycetota; class Actinomycetes; order Mycobacteriales; family Pseudonocardiaceae. The sequence goes on along the minus strand of JAFAWY010000145.1, from coordinate 11,180 downwards.
CAACCGGACATCATCTGCTGTGAACTGGCGGGTACCCAGTGTGCCCACATGCAGCACACCGATCACGCTGCCGCCTGTCAGCAGCGGTACCCCCAGCAGCGAACGAATCCCATGCTCCCACAGGATCGGATTCAGCACCGTGGTGTGATCCACCTGCGGAAGGATCACTGGTTTCTTCTCGGCCGCGACACGACCAGCGAAACCCCGGCCTAACGGAATCTGAACCCCTTGACGAACCTCCGCCTCAATTCCCCTCGCAGCGGTCGCTACCAGCTGCTCGGCGGAAGCATCCAGCAATAGCACAGCGACCGTATCGACCTCGAGAAGCGCCTGCACCCGCTCTAACAGCTCAGCCAACAAATCCTCAACGCCTAGATGCGCCAGCGCGGCGTCGGTCACCCACTCGATCCGACGCAATCGCTCATCAACGCCCGGCATATCACCCGCCTAACCCGTACTAAACATGATCAGCAATCGTAAGACACACGACACCGCCCCGGACACTCGACCTCCCGACGTCATACCCCACTGTTGCCCGTCGCTAACGCGACCGTCCCAAATCGGTCCCGAATTCTTAGTTACGCATGGTTACACCTCACGTTGCTGAATTAGCCTTTACCGGAATCGACGTGGGGCGGGATCGCCCCGCCTCTCTCACACCACGGACGCGCGGGCGCCCGCTTGCTGGTTTCGCATTCCTGCCCTCGGTGTCGGCGCGGGGACTCACCGCGAACGTGCGTGTCCTGCGCGATTGCCGCCGAACTTCGCGACTCCGGTGGTCGTCGGCCCGCAGCTGGGGGCGCAGAGCAGGCAGTTCAGGGGATCGTGGCGAGTGATACGTCGCTTCAGGTGGCGTGGGCCGAGGAGAGTGCGCTGCCGCGGTCGGGGATGGTGACAGTGGCACCGCCCCGCATGCGCTTGTCAGCGTTACCCCGTTCACGACCAGATTACCGTGCGGGTCAGGCACTTGGTTGTCACCCCAGCTCTCGACAGTCTTCCTGCGCGTACGCATCAACTACCGATAAAGCCCTGTTGCCGCAGCCAGCTCCGGGCGACGTCGCGCGGATCCTTTCCGTCCTGGGAGACCTGCTTGTTGAGCATGAGCATGACGTCGTCGGTCAGTTTCGTCGCGATGGGATTGAGCACCCCGGCGATGTCCGGATCATGGTCAAAAGCCTCCTTGCGAATCGAGACTGCGGCGTTGAACCGTGGGAAGAAGCTCTTGTCGTCGGTCAGCGTGCTGAGTCCCAGGGCGAAAACCCGCCCATCGGTGGTGAACACCTCGCCGAAGGTGCACGGGTTGCCATTGGCGACGGCCTGGTAGATGGGACCTAGGTCCAACGCCTTGACGGTTTCGGCGGGCATATGGAAGCCGTACGCCTGCTGCAGACCCGGCAGGCCGTCGTTGCGCCCCACGAACTCCTGGGCGACACATAACGTGGCATCCGGCGAGTTTGCGCGCACTAATTTCGCGAAGTCGGAAATCGTCTTGACGCCGAGCCGGTCAGCGGTCTGTTTTTTCACGCCCAGCGCGTAAGTGTTCTCAAACGGCGTTGGATCCAGCCAGACGATATTATTCGGCGCGTCGGCCTCCTTGACGGCGAGGTATTGCTGCTGGGAGTCACGCAATGGATTGCTGCGCTTGAGATATGTGGTCCACGCCGTCCCGGTGTATTCCCAGTACAGGTCGATCGCGCCAGAGGTCAGTGCCGCCCGGGTCGGTACTGAGCCGACGATGCCGCACTTGTCGTTCGCGGTGGCCTTCGCCGCCTGCAGCGCGGCGATGGTGAGCTGGCAGAGCACCTTCTGCTCGTCGAATTCCTTGCCGCCAACGTTGTAGGTCTGCCCCGCCAACGATGGGCCCTGCCCGATGCTGCCACCCTGCGCACTAGGCCCGCTGCTGTTGAGCGCACTGCACCCGGTCACCGCAACGGCCATGACGCTGATCGCCGCCAGCGCTCTGGTATACGACCGGCACCGTTGTCGCCTAGCCCATCCCACGGTTGTCCCTCCTTCGTCTTTCAGCTGGTGCGAGCACGCACTAGCCGTTCCGCCACACCGGCCAACCAGTCGACCATCAGGGCCAGCGCGGCAACGATCGCGCCAGCGGTGACCAGCACGATGGGTCGGTTCAACGTTTGTGCCCGGACGATCAGGGAGCCCAGCCCGCCTCCACCGACAAAGGTGGCCAGCACAGCGGTCCCCACATTGAGTACCAGCGCCACTCGGATCCCGGCCATCATCACCGGCACCGCCAGCGGCAACTCCACTCGGAACAAGGTCGCGCGGCCAGACATCCCCATTCCCCGCGCGGCCTCGATCAGTGCAGGATCGACCTGTCGCAGCCCGACCACGGTGTTGCGCAGTACGGGCAGCAGCGCAGCGGCCACCAGACCCATGATCACGGAGAAGGGATTGAAGCCGAAGGGCGCCGGTGCAAAAGCGATCAGCACGAGGACGCCGTAAGGCGGCAGCGCCTGCGCGAATCCGCCGACCGCGAGCACCACATTTCGGATCCGGCGGGCGCCCTTCCGGCTGAGCAGGATACCCAGGGGCACCGCGATCACGATCACAAAGAGGGTCGAGTACGCGGTCAAGATCAGGTGCTGACCGAGGTCGGAAAGGATTGCGGATGGTTGTAGCGCTCGCGCCTCGATATCGTCCAACGTTCGAGTCGATACCCACAGCGCTACAGCTGCCCCGCCGAGCAACACGATAAGCGGTGTACTGAGCAGGTCGGCATAGGAACGCATCCCTTTACGGCGCCGCGACACCGTGATCAGGCCGGGCACTCCACCGACACTCACGGGTGGAGCCCCCGCAGCTGCAGTTTTTCGACAAGTGTGTTCCAGCGCAGTGCCCCAACCGCCTGACCGTCGTCGTCCACCACCGCCACCACCGAGGTCTGCGCGTCGAGCATCGCGTCGACGGCGTCGTAAACGCTGCCGGACAGCGGCACGGTGACCAACGCCGCCGCGGTCGGCGAGCTGCCGGTCGCGATCTCGTCGAGGTCCAGCGTGGAAAGGGCGATCAGGTGCAGCCGCCGTACCGCAGCTCCGCTGCCGACGAACTCCGCAACGAAATCGTTGGCCGGCCGGCTCAGGATCCCTTCTGGAGTGTCGTACTGGGCGAGCCGACCGCCTGCGGTGAAGATCGCGATGTGGTCGCCGAGTTTGATCGCTTCCTGGAGATCGTGGGTGACGAAGCAGATCGTCTTGCGCACTGTCCGCTGGATCTCGAGGAACTCGTCGTGCAACCGCTCGCGGGTAACCGGGTCGATCGCACCGAACGGCTCATCCATGAGCATCACCGGCGGATCGGCAGCCAGCGCGCGGGCCACCCCCACGCGCTGCTGCTGGCCTCCAGACAGCTGGCGGGGATACCGGTCGCGAAACTCTCGGGGATGCAGGCCCACCAGCTCCAGCAGCTCGTCGACCCGCTGGCGAATGCGCTGTCGATCCCAGCCCAGCATCCTGGGCACCACTGCGATGTTTTCCCCGACAGTGAAGTGCGGGAACAGGCCGACCTGCTGGATGACGTAGCCGATCCGGCGGCGCAGCTGGTCGGCATTCACCCCGGTGACATCCTCACCGTCGAGCAGGATCCGCCCGGTAGTGGGCTCGATGAGCCGGTTCATCATCTTCAACGTGGTTGTCTTGCCGCAGCCGGACGGCCCGACGAGCATCACGATTGACCCGCGCGGAACGGCGAGGTCCAGCTCCGCCACCGCAGGGATGGTTTGCCCGGGATAGGTCTTGCTCACACCCTCCAAGACAATCATGGGCCGTTGGTCAGGGTGACCTTCGGCGATACCGTGTGGGTTCGTGGTCGTCTCAGACACGGATTCCCCTCGGCACAGTCAGTCGCTCGACAACGGCATAGAAGATTTCGAAGACGGCGGCAACGACCAGGCAGCCCAGTGTGCCGACGAGGACTTGATTGAAGGCATTGGCGGCGCCGTAACGGGACAGTCCGGTCAGCACCAGTTGGCCAAGCCCCGGCCCACGCACCAATGCAGCCACCGCGGCGATGGCGACATCGATCAAGGTTGCGACTCGGATCCCGTTGAGGATCACCGGCCAGGCCAGCGGGAACTGGATCCAGATCAGGCGGCGCAGCCTGCCCATACCTAAACCCTTGGCAGACTCCAACACACTGGCATCCACCGACGACAGGCCCGCCACGCTGTTGCGCAGCACCGTGTAGAGCGAGTAGATGGTCAACGCGGTGACCGTGGTGGCGGCACCGAGGCCGAACAGCGGGAGCAGCAGCACGAGCAGCGCCAGGGAGGGCACCGTCAAGGCCGCCGCGGTGACCACCAGGGCTCCCTCGCGGACCGCGCCGACTATCCAGTCGAGTGACCAGCGCTGGGAGCCTGCATCCATGCTGACCAGCAAAGCGAAGCCAATGCTGATGGCTGAGCCAAGGGCGATCGCGCAGAGCACGACGAGAAAGTGCTGCTCGCCGTAAAACAGCACCGTGCCGACGTTCTCCCGGAGATAGCTGATGGGGTCCACGGCGCTCCTTCCGCCATGCCGGTCCACGCGGTCTGAACCACTCTGCCGGTCGCCCTTGCGGTGTCAGCTGGCGGCGGTGGTGCTCAGATATTCGCTCACGGCAGTGCTCAGTCCAGCCAGGCTTGCAGATGTCTCCGCGTTTGTTGTAGGGCAAACGCGGAGTAGTACAGCCAAAATTGTTAATGCTCACTAACAGGCCTTAACGATCTGCCATCGTCCGCCGGGATACGCATGAGCGTCTGCTGTTTCCTGGTGGTCGCGACTGTGGCTACTTTGCACGAGCGGCGGGCCAGGACGAGCAACGGACGTCGACTTACTTCAGCTGGATCACGCAGCGACAACGAGGTTGATCGCGGTGCCGGCAGGGACCGCGGTGTTGGCCCTGGGGATGGTGTACACGATGGTGCCCGCAGGTAGGTTCGATTCCTGCTTGGAGATTGACCCCATCGTTAGCCCATGTTGGATCAACACCTGTTCGGCGGTAACCACGTCGTCGCCGACCAGGCTGGGTACCGGCTCCAGCACCACAACCGGAGGTGGAAACACTCGAGTCGGCGCGGGAACCACCGGAATGGGACGCGGAAATACCCATGTCGGAGTCGCCGGCGCCGGAACGGGATACGGGACGACTGGAACCGAATGCGGAACCACCGGAGCCGGACGCGGCACCACCGGAACCACCGGAGCAACACGCGGCACCACCGGAACCACCGGAGCCGGACGCGGAATCGCTGGGACAGGGGCTGGTGGCACCGGGGTTGGGGGTGGCGGAACGGAAAGCGACACCATTGCTCTCGGGTGGTACACAACCGCGTCGCCGGTTGCGCCCGTGGTCAGTTCGTGATGCTGGAGCCCACTCTGCGCCAGCAGATACGTCCCGCTGGCCAGGGACTGATCCTGGACTGCCCCGTGGTGTTGACAAAACCACAAGATGAGCACGGCAAGGATCGTCCCCAGAGGCCGGGTTAGCGTCACCCCACCGGATGGTCCAGCCGTGGTGCGGGTGCTCTCGGAACGCACCCGCCACCGGATCCGTGGCAGCGTTTCACCCGATGTGTGATCGTCGGTAGAGTGCTGTTCGGCCATGGCGGTCTCCATCAACCGTCGACCTGTCCATCGTGCCACTTACCTGGTCAGCGAGAGCTGGCGATTTATATCCGCGCCGGAGCGACCTTGGCAAGCCCTGCAGGTCGCATCCGCGGTCAGTGGCACAGCCGGGACAACAGTGACTGGTAGTCGCTCACTGTGTCCACCACTCGTCGACGGGGGCATCAAGGAATTCAAGCACTTCCGCGATGAAAGACACCGTTCCGATAGCGAGCACGACCGGTCCCAGCTCTGCTTGGATGACCACATCGAGGTAGGGAGAACCGGCCCCCCACCCCTCGTAACAGAGGTGGGACGCCCGCCCCTTTACTTTCGTAACCCGAAGACCGCTAAGCACATCATCGATGCCCACCGGTGACTTGGTGTCCGGTAACGAAATGAGGACGTCATCAGGGCGACCATACCGAGCAGAAACCCATTGAATCACCTTTTCCACCCCTACTCGATTGATCGCACAGTCAAGAATCCAGGTGCGATTCCCTTCGTAGTGGACCGAGAGACGACCAGGAAGTTGAAGCCGGCCCAGTAACCCCTCAACATCCCCTGGGCTTGGCCGAGCAACGTCTAAGATACTGATCAATTCCATCCCGGCGACGTAACCTAGTTGACCATTATCCAGGCCAAGTCCCGACGGCCATGTCAGCGCAGGCAACCGCTCCCCATCGACAACCCGGATACGGTTCTTTGCGACTGACGAAATGACCTCCATGACCGACCGATCTTGCCTCTGCAACGTCACAACACGCGCAGTTTCTTCCGTCACCACACCGAGTTTATCCATTGCAATTTCTTGAACATTACTTCCTAGGATGCCGACATGCTCTTCAAAAATTGTCGTGACGGCCACCACGTGTGGCGACAGCAGTGACACTTCATCGCTGCGACCACCCATCCCCGCCTCGAACACCCACGCGTCACATCCGATGCGGAGAAAATGAAAGATACCGGCCATGGTGAACAAACCCGTCGGGGAGAGATAACCATCGTCGGGAAGGACGTCTCCACACCTTGTGAGTGTCTCATCAATCGTCATCACCAACGCAGAGAATTCGGCCGATGTGAGCGATCGTCCGTCAACTCGGATACGCTCTCGGTGACTTCGGAATCCCGGGCTGGTCAACGTGCCAACCCGTAAGCCCGCGGCAGCCAACACTGCTGATGAATACGCAGCAGCGGTGCCCTTGCCCTTCGATCCAACGACCACAATAAGTGGAACTGGGTCGCGCTTGAAGTCTACATACTGCGAGCCGAGTAGGACCTCAAGGAAAGCCTGAGCACGCAGCTTGCTTCTCTTCGCGCCGCGCCTACGGCCACGCGATCGCTCCCGGAAGAAAGGCTCATCAACACAGTCGACCACCACTGGAACATTAATTCCACGCACCTGCCATCACCAATCGACAGCACAGCACACTGCCTGACGCCACCTGCACTCTGCCCGAAGGCGCCGCCCGGGCCGCCACGCCGGGGACTACCTAGACCTACCCCAGGTCGGATCTCCAGATCCGGCCGGCGAGCCAACGGTCAGGACAAGGGTTCGACGCTGAGCAGGAATCCCGCCGACCTCCCGCGATGACTACCCCACCGTGCGGGTATCAGTCATTGTCCGGCAGGTACTCGTTCTTCTCGTAGTATTCGAGGAGGTCGGTGAACGTCGGGTAGTCGTAAGTGACCAGCTCGTCGCCCTCCCACTTGGCGCCGAGCTCCTCGGCCCAGTCGATATCACTGAGGCCGGGCGGCGCATCGGGGGCCCAGCGGAACGGCACCATGGGATTGAAATTGTCGCGTCGTGCCAAGACGACCCGTTCGCCCTCTGATTTCGGCGCTGTCACGGGCGCCGATTCTACCCGCGGCCTCGGTGACGGGATACCGCTTCGGCTGTCGTGAACGCGCGTTCGTCACTGCGTCATTGCGGATGCTTGGCCAGCCACTCCTGCACCGGCATCGCCTGCGCGGCCGCGTACCCGGTCGGCAGCAAGATCACGCCAAGGGCCGTACGGTAGTCAACCTGCCAGGCGTGATAGCCGGACAAGGCCCGCTCGTCGGCCTGCATCACCCCGGCGTAGTGGCGTATCGCCCGGACGTAACGGACGTCATTGTTGTAGCGGTACAGGGCCCTGTCGAGTCCCGCGTCGGTGCCGTCGGCGGCGCCGTTGGCGGCCAGATAATTGGCAGCCCCGAGAATCGCGTCACGGTTGTTCCACACGTTGCCGCCCAGGCCGTAGTGCGCCCAGGTACTCGAGAGAAACTGCATCGGCCCCTGCGCGCCGGCGCTGGAGTCGCCCACAATCCGGCCCATCCTGCTTTCGACCAGATGCACCGCGGCAAGCACAAACCAGGGCACGCCGAAGCGCCGCTGCGCTTGCGAGTAGTACATCCGCAACTGCATCACGTCCGGTGGCTCGACAATGTGCCAGGCCGGAACGGTCGTCGGCAGCTGAGTTGCCATCGCGTGCAGCTCTCGACCCGCCGCCGCGTTGCGCCCGATGGTGTCCCGCAACGATCCGGGAACCGTCGCCAGCACGGTAGCGTCCCACTCTGGATGATCGACGAGTGTGAGGTAGCCGAGCTGAGCCAGCCTGCCGGCATCAGCAACCAGGTCAGGCGGAGTCGCACGATCTCGCACGGCTTTCTCGGCAACGGCGATCTGACGGGCCAGCGAGTGCGGATCTGTCGACCTTAGACCGCAGTCTGGATGCAGACTACCGTTTTCAGGCCTGGTTTGAGCACAGTCTGCATCCAGACTGCGCGTGGGCGCAGCGGTCTGCCGCGGATCTCCACATCCGGCGAGCAACACCGCGAGCACAAGCACCAACGCTGCGCGCGTCACGAGCCCACAGGCTATTCGCCAGCGGCCGGCCAGTCACGGACTCGCGGAGCTGTACCCGGCACGCTCGCCGACGCGACGACATACCGGGCCTTCCAGGTCGACGGCCACAAGCGCATCGTCGCGACGCACTGAACCGGGCATAGTTGTCATCCGAAAGTTACGGTGTGAAGACGAACTCGCGATCATCACAGTCGCCGTACAATGTTGACATGACAAATGCCGAGGTGTACCGGTTTCAATGTGGTCATGAACAATGCCGCAGCCAGGTTTTTGCTCCTACCAAGGACGACCTCGAGGTGCTGATAGCCCAACATTTGAAAGAAGTGCACTCCGTCAACAAGGTCACCGATACCTTGATGAGCTACATTGAGTCGACATGCGTCACGGTGGTGCCCGCTTAATTCTGTCCCCGATTGAGCGTTGATCGTGGTTTGTGCATTATCGCGACAGAATCGATCGCCAGAAAGACACAAACCGCGATCTATGCGTGGACAATCACCCGACGTCGTGTGCGACCACCGCGGGAGCGGGTGCAGGCGACAGCCCCGGTTGGAGCTCCGGGGTTCGGCCATCACCATGTCCCGCATTAGCCGCGGGCCGTGGTGCTGGGCACGACGAGGCCATCAGGCGGTTGGTCAGGCATCGGCAGGAAGCGTCCAGCGGCTGGGTCCAGGAGGAGCAGCCGCGCTGTGGGAATGTCAAGGAACAGTCCGGCGATATGGATCCGACCGGCCGCCACCGCATCCCGGACGACAGGATGGGTGCGCAGCGCGTCGATCTGATGAGCGACGTTGACCATGGACAGCTGATCAACTTCAGGCCGGCCTTCGGCTGCCGCCGCTACCCCGACAGGACACCCCCCGCGCAGGGCGTCCAGGCTGGGCAGGCCCCAGCGCAGCCACCGGTTCAACGGTTCGTCGAGGTTGTCGCCATCGAGCAGCGCCTGCATAGCCGAGCAACCCGAATGCCCGCACACCAGGATGGTCGGCACCTGAAGGTGATTGGCCGCGTAGACCAACGCCGCGGCCACCGACGAATCCGACTCATGGCCGGACGGTGGGACCAGATTGCCCAGGTTGCGAATGGTGAACAGGTCACCAGGTCCGCTGCTGGTGATGACATTGGGCACTACCCGGGAGTCGGTGCAAGTCAAAAACAGTGCCCGGGGACGCTGGCCGCCGGCCAGCCGTTCCAGGTGCGGCAGCACGTCGGACGCCCGGCGGCGGTGGTACTCCCGCACCCCGGCCAGTACTGGCTGGAGTCCACCGGGACCGTCATCGACGTGCTCGGCTTGCGCCTGCCAGACCCACCAGGGCGAGAACGCCCTCGGCAAAGCCGGCGCCCACACCCGCCGGGTGCGCCCGTTGCCGTTCTCGTCGTCCAGCCGCGCTGGCCCCACCTCATCGACGATGACGGTGCCGCCGGTCGCCTCGTGCTGGCGTCGCCAGCTGGCCAGGTGCTCGTACGCGGCGTGGTCCAGGAAGTCGACCACCATCTCCACTGTGACGTGGCTGCCGGGCGGCACCCGGGACAGCACCGAAGACAGCCGGGGGATGGACAGAAAGCTCAACGTGCCTTCCACCACCACCCGCCAGGAGGCCGGTGTGCCCGCCGATTCCGGCCGCAGCTGCTGGGCGTGTACTGCAGACCAGACCACCCGGCGCAGTACCAGCAGCAGCGACAGTCCCAGGCCGATCAGCACTCCGGTCAGCAGGTTGAGAAACACCACACCGGCGGCAGTGACCAGATACATCGCCAGCTCACCCTGGTTACGGGCCGAGCGGAGATCCGCCAGCTTGACCAACCGCAGGCCGATCATCACCAGCAGGCCGGCCAGCGCAGCCATCGGGATCAGCTCGATCAGCCCCACCAGTAGCACCGAAAACACCAGCACCCACACCCCGTGCAGCACCGCTGAGGCGCAAGTCCGGGCGCCCGCGGTGACATTGGTCGAACTGCGGACGATCACGCCGGTCACCGGAAGGCCACCCGCGAGTCCGGACAGGGTGTTGGCTGCGCCCTGACCGATCAACTCCCGGTCCAGGTTGCTCCGGCTGCCACCCATCTTGTCGGTGGCCACCGCGCACAGCAGGCTTTCCACGCTGGCAATCAACGCCACCGTGAGCACGCCGGTGAGCACGCCGAGCCACATGCCGCCAGGCACCTGCGGCAGGTGCAGCGATTCGATCAACGAGCCAGGAATCACCACGCGCTCGAGGTCGAGCGCGAGAACCGTGGCCAATGCGGTCGCGGCCACCACGGCCACCAGCGGTCCCGGGACCTGCCGCACCGGTTGCGGTAACCGCGGCCACAGCAGCAACACGGCGATCACCGCCAGACCCACCAGCACGGCCGGATGGTGCATATCTGCGAGCTGGCCAGGCAGACCGGTCAGGTTGGTGATCGCATCGCTGCCCGGTGACCCGCCGAGCAGCACGTGGAGCTGACCCAGCACGATCGTGATCCCGATCCCGGCCAGCATCGCGTGCACCACCGCCGGCGAGATGGCCAGCGCCGCCCGGGCCACCCGGCTGACGCCGAACAGCACCTGCAGCAGTCCGGCCCCCACCGTGATCGCACACGTCACACCCCAGCCGAACCGCCCGATCAGGTCGGCCACCACCACGGTCAGCCCCGCCGCTGGACCGCTCACCTGCAAAGGTGAGCCTCCAAGAAGGCCCGCCACGATTCCCCCGACGACGGCAGCGATGAGGCCGGCCATGACCGGG
>JAFAWY010000091.1 GCA_019241525.1 Pseudonocardiales bacterium | reverse complement strand
CAGCTAAGGCGGCAGGATTCCCGGCCCGGACGGGGCTACACGCGCTGCGGCACTTCTACGCCTCGGCGCTGATTCGCCACGGCGAGTCCGTGAAGATTGTGCAGAAGCGTCTGGGGCATTCCTCCGCGGCAATTACTTTGGACACCTATACCCACCTCTGGCCAGACTCCGATGACAGGACACGGCAGGCTGTGGAGCGAGCACTGTCAGTCAAGATCGACCGTACTGCGGACACCGTGCGGACACGAGGAAGATTGTCCTAACGTTCGCGCAGCTCAGAGAGGGTGAGGGTTGATCTCAGTGCGGTTCTTCTACGACTGCGAGTTCATCGAAGACGGCGTCACCATCGAGCTCATCTCTATCGGGGTGGTGGACGAGCAGGGTCACGAGTACTACGCAGTATCCACCGAGTTTGATCCGCAGCGGGCTGGTGACTGGGTCCGGTTGCATGTGTTGCCCAAGCTGCCCCCTCCGGGTCACCCGGCGTGGCGCAGCCGTGCGGCCATCCGCGACACGCTGCTGGAGTTTCTCACTGCTCCCGGTGAACGGGTGGAGCTGTGGGCGTGGTTCGCCGCCTACGACCACGTCGCTCTCGCGCAGCTATGGGGTCCGATGCCGGCGTTGCCGAAGGCCTTACCTCGATTCACCAGGGATCTGCGACAACGATGGGAGGACGCTGGCAAGCCGACCTTGCCCCCGCCACCCGATGATGCTCACGATGCGGTTGCGGACGCCCGTTACAACCTCTTGCGTTGGCGGGTGATCGAACAGCACCGCATGGCGCAACAGGGCCGTCTCCGTTGACCTGTCGTTTTGCTCATTGATTCGGTTCGTGCCAGGCTCTCGCCCGTCAATTAGGGACAGCAGGGAAAGGCAAACCGACATGCGCATCGGCGTGTTGACTGGAGGCGGTGACTGCCCCGGTCTTAATGCTGTTATCAGGGCGGTCACTCGCAAGGGCATCGAGGCCTACGGCCACGAGATCGTCGGCTTCCGCGATGGGTGGCGAGGACCCATGCAGGGCTTGATTCAGCCGCTGAGCTTGGCTGACGTGGAGCACATCCTCCCTCTCGGGGGGACCATCCTGCGCACCTCCCGTACCAATCCTTACCGTGACGGTGGTGCTGAGCAGGTCAAGCGCACCCTCGCCGAGCACGGCGTCGACGCCCTGATCGCGATCGGTGGCGAGGACACCCTCGGGGTGGCCAGCCGGCTTAGCGAGGACGGGGTTTTCGTCGTGGGCGTGCCCAAGACCATTGATAACGACTTGAACGCCACCGACTACACCTTCGGCTTCGACACCGCGGTGCACATCGCGACTGAGGCAATCGACCGGTTACGTACTACCGCCGAATCGCACCACCGTGCAGCGGTGGTGGAGGTGATGGGTCGCAACGCCGGCTGGATTGCGCTGCACTCCGGGATGGCCGGCGGCGCGAATGCAATCCTGATTCCGGAACGGCCATTCTGTGTCGACAAGGTCTGCCAATGGGTCGTGCGCTGCCTTGAGCGGGATGACGCTGCGATTGTTGTGGTGGCCGAGGGTGCGGTACCGGAAGGCGAGGGGGAGCGGCTCGCCGGTGCGGAGGTCGACGCCTTCGGTCACAAGCGCCTCGGCGGTGTGGGCAACTGGCTGGCCGATGAGATCGCCCGCCGCACCGGTGCCGAATCCCGCGCTGTCGTCCTAGGACACATCCAGCGCGGCGGCAAGCCCACGGCCTATGACCGTGTGCTGGCCACTCGATTCGGCGTGCATGCAATCGATGCGGTTCATGAGGGCGACAGCGGCGTGATGGTCGCGCTACGGGGCACCGATATCGTTCGGGTGAAACTCGCGGAGGCCACCGCGGTGGTCAAGACGGTTCCGCAAGGCCGCTACGCAGAGGCCGAAGTCTTCTTCGGCTGACCGCGCAGGCCATCGGTTGCCGGGTGGGCCCACTGAACCGGCACCACACCGCACCCCATACGCTCAATCACCGTGAACTGGACCGTGGACGTGCCCATCGACACGCTGCCGGAGCTACCGCCCCTACCTGCTGATCTGCGTGCCAAGCTCGACGCCGCGCTGTCCTTGCCGGCGGCGCAGCAACCGAACTGGCCCGACCCAGACGCGGTGCGCAACATCCGCACCGTGCTGGAGAGCGTCCCGCCGATAACGGTGCCGACCGAGGTGGATCAGCTGCGAGATCAGCTTGGGGCCGTAGCGCGCGGTGAGGCGTTCCTATTGCAGGGTGGGGACTGCGCCGAAACCTTCGCCGACAACACGGAGCAGCACCTGCGGGGCAACATTCGCACGCTGCTGCAGATGGCGGTGGTACTCACCTACGGGTCGAGCCTGCCCGTGGTGAAGATGGGGCGGGTGGCCGGGCAGTATGCCAAGCCGCGCTCCGCGCCGATTGACGCGCTCGGCCTACCGTCCTACCGCGGCGACATGATCAACTCATTGGTTCCGGCGGCTGAGGCGCGGGTACACGATCCATCGCGGATGATCCGCGCCTACGCCAACGCGGCGGCGGCGATGAACTTGGTCCGTTCGCTGACCCTGGCCGGCATGGCAGACCTGCACAGGGTGCACGACTGGAACAAAGACTTCGTGCGGCGCTCCCCGGCTGGTGCCCGTTATGAGGCCCTGGCCGGGGAAATCGACCGAGGTCTACGGTTCATGTCGGCGTGCGGCGTGGAGGATTCCTCCCTGCGCTCCACTGAGATCTATGCCAGCCACGAGGCGCTGGTCCTTGACTACGAGCGTGCCATGCTGCGGCTGGACCGCTCCGGACCGATGCCCAAGCTTTACGATCTGTCCGCGCATTTCGTGTGGGTAGGGGAGCGAACCCGGGCGCTGGATGGCGCGCATATTGCCTTCGCGGAGCTGCTGGCCAACCCGATCGGGCTCAAGCTGGGCCCGACCACCACGCCGGACGAAGCCGTGGAGTACGTCGAGCGGCTTGATCCGCACGGGATGCCCGGCCGGCTCAGCTTGATCTCCAGGATGGGCGCGCAGCGGGTGCGCGACCTGCTGCCCGAAATCGTGCAGAAGGTCACTGCCACCGGGCACCAGGTGCTCTGGCAGTGCGATCCGATGCACGGCAACACCATCGAATCGTCCAGTGGGTACAAGACGCGGCATTTCGACTGGGTAGTCGATGAAGTGCAGGGTTTTTTCGAGGTGCATCATGCGCTGGGTACCCACCCGGGCGGCATCCACGTCGAGCTCACCGGTGAGGATGTCACCGAGTGTCTCGGCGGCGCCCAGGACATCTCCGATGCTGACCTGTCAGGTCGCTACGAGACCGCCTGCGACCCCCGCCTGAATACCCAACAAGCCCTAGAACTGGCCTTCCTTGTAGCCGAGATGCTCCGCTCCTAACCCCCTTCCTCCCTTCCTCACCGCAGTCTTGATCCAGACTGCGGTGAGGAAGGGGCGGCTAGAAGGCGGTGGTGATGGCTACCGTGGTGCCCTCGCGGACGGCTTGGCCGGGCGCGATTGATTGGGACACTACCCGGTTTGCAAAGCCGCCTAATCCACCGAAGAACCCGAACCCGCCGAATTGCTGGCTGACCGTGCTGTTCAGGCCCGCATCCGCGAGGGCCTGGCGGGCCTGGTCCACCGAGAGCCCCACCACATCAGGCACCACTGATGCGGTGCTGATCAGCAGGGTCACACTCGCCCCGCGGGCTAGGCCAGTACCGGCTTTGGGGTCGGTACCGATCGCGCGTCCACCGGCTGTCTGGTCGTCGAACTGCCGTCGCACCTGCACGGTCAGGCCAGCACGGGTCAAAGCTGCTACCGCTTCAGCTTGGCGCATCCCTCGCACGTTCGGCACCGTGATCGGAGCTGGTCCCTTGCTCACCACCACCGTGACCGGCGCACCGACTGTCAGCACGGTGCCCGGCGCCGGCCGCAGTCCGACCACGGCGCCAGCCGGAACAGTGTCGTTGAATTCGTCGGCGTTAACGTCCGTTCGCGGCTGCAGATCTGCCTGCTCGACCGCCTGCTGCGCGTCGTCGACGGTGCTGCCCGGGTCCACGGCAGGCACGACCGGATGGCCCAGGGAGATCACCACGGTGATGTCCGAGCCGCGCGGTGCTCGTTGGCCTGCCGCTGGGTCGCTACGAACGACCACGTCGCCAGGAACCGTGTCGTTGTGATCCTCGACAAGATGGGCTTGGAGATCGGCCGAGGCCAGCGCGCCAGACACCGCCCCGCGGTGTAGACCCGTCAGATTGGGCACCACGGTCCATCGGCCGCTACCGAGCCACCAAGCACCCACTCCGACCGCGCTGGCCAGGATCAGCACGACCACCATCCAGGCGAGGAAGGCCCGCCGGTTGCGGGCACGCTCGCGCCGGTAGGAATCGGTGGTGGAATGCACTCTGCGCGGGGGAGATTCCAGTGCGCTCAGTACCGGGGAGCCCGGGCTGGCCGGGCGGGTCACCGGTTCGCTTGTCGCAGCACCGGTCCTGGCCAGAGCCCTTGTTCCCCACGGTCCCACCGCGGGTGATGCGGTGATCGTGGTGGCCGACATCTCACCGGCGCTGCTCGGTACCGGGACCGCGACCCGATCGATTCCCAAGTCGGCCCGCAGCGCCTGCAACTGCTGCAAGAAGGCCGCTGCGTCTGGTGGGCGCGCAGCGGGATCCCGCCGGGTGGCTCGCACGATCAGCTCATCCAGCGCCACGGGCACTACCGCCCCAGCAGCGTTCGGTGCCGGCATGTCATCGTTGACGTGGCGATAGGCCACCGACAGGGCGGTCTCACCGGTGTAAGGGGGCGACCCAGTCAGCATCTCGAACAGCAGGACCCCGGTGGCGTAGACGTCGCTGCGGGCATCAGCCGCCCCTGTCGCGACCTGCTCGGGTGACAGGTAGGCAACGGTGCCGAGAATGACGTCTCCGGTGCTGTTGCTGGCCTCCGCAGCGGCACGGACCAGCCCGAAGTCGGCGACCTTCACCACGCCACCGGCACCGATGAGGACGTTCTCCGGCTTGACGTCGCGATGGACCAAGCCCTCTTGGTGCGCTGCGGTGAGTGCGGACAGCACCATCTCGGCCACTGACAGTGCTAGGGGAACCGGCAGGCGGCCGTGCTGACGCAGCAAGTCGCGCAGTGTCCCGCCATCTACCAACTCCATCACCAGGTACACGTAGTCACCGGTGGGGGAGGAGTCGATTCCCTGATCATGGACCCCGACAACACACGGATGGTGTAACCGCGCAGCGGCACGCGCCTCTCGCTCGAAACGCTGCAAGAACACTGGGTCCGCGGCGAACCGCGGAGCCATCACCTTGATCGCTACCGGACGTTCCAGGCGGGTGTCCGTGCCACGGTAGACGGTGGACATGCCGCCGCGTGCTAGCACCGGGCCAATCCAGTAGCGCCCGTCCAGCAGAGTGCCCATCAGGCTTTCGTCATGCTCGGACCCCGGCCACTCCACAGTCCGAGGATGGTACGGATTCCCCGCGCGCCCCGAACGGCGGAACGGCTGCGCCTCGCCGGTATGGCAGGGTGGCCACTGTGAGCGATCTCCCTATCGCCCGGGATGTGCTCGATCCTGAGGTGGTGGTGTTGCCGCTGCCTGACGTAGCGCAACGGCTCGGCTTGCCGGTAACCCGAATTCACCAGATGCTGCGTGATGGGCAACTGCTCGGCATACGTCGCAACGGTATCGCCGTCGTACCTGCTGAGTTTCTTAGCGGCAACGCTGTGGTCAAGGGGCTGCCCGGAACGATCACCTTGTTGCGTGATGCCGGTTACTGCGCCGAGGAAATCCTGCGTTGGCTGTTCACCGCGGAGGATTCGTTGCCCGGTACACCGATCGGCGCGCTACGAACCGATCGGGGTCGCGAGGTCAAGCGCCGCGCCCAAGCGATGGGATTCTGACGGCGATCCGGTCAGGGGATCCTGACGTCAAATGTCCTGACTGGGCGATTATTACCGGCTTTTGCCGGCTATCCGCCCAGGCCCCATGCGGGCGCGGTATTCTCGCCACTTCGCGATGATCGCGAGGGGAATGTGGCTGGCCACAGGGAGGAAACAAATGCTGGGGAAGCTGGTGAAGCTGCTGGTTCTGGCGGGTTTGGTGGAAGGCGCTCGCCGTTTCGCAAAGGCCAACCCCGAGGCGGCCGGCAAGATCGCCGCAGGGGCCCTCGGCCTCGTCGATCAGGTCACCCAGGGTAAGTTGCGGGCCCAGCTCGATGCGGTGACGAGCAAGTTCCGGGGCGGCAGTAAAGACTGAGGTAAGGGCACTAGGGCCGATTAGGACCGACCAGGATCAAAGGCAGGCCCGTCGAACCGGTCTACGGTGGTGAACTGTTCGACGGGCCGGCGCCGTAGCTTGCGCACTGTCCGCACCGGATGCCCCAGGGCGATCAGGCCGGCGATCCCGTGATCCTCCGGGATGCGAAGCAATTCCCGCACCGCTGGCTCTTGCCGGACCAACACCGACGTCAGCACGCCACCGAGGCCTTCATTGCGGGCGGCCAGCAAGATGTTATGTCCAAATGGGTAGATTGACCCGCCACCAACTATGCTCTGCCGACCCAGGCCATTGTCCACGCATGCCAGCACACTGAGCTGGGCAATCAGCAAGAGCAACACGGGAACCTTGTCCAGACTGTCGGTGAATGCGTTGGGTCTCGGGAGCCGGCGGGCGGCATCCAGATCGACCGCCGGACCATTCCAGCGGCCGTGCTCATCAGGTGCAAATGGCACCAAACCTGCATCGACATGGGCCATGTACTCGCGCCAACCGAGGTCATAGAGCTCTTGTATTCGGCGTCGAATCGTCGGATCCCGGAGCAGGACGACGCGCCAGCCCTGTCGGTTGCCCCCACTGGGCGCGAACCTCGCGCGGTCAAGGATCCGGTGTATCACCGCATCCGGCACCGGCGCGTCAGTAAACTCCCGGGTCGCCGGCGTTGTCCGCAACACCTCGTCAAGCTCCACGATCGGTCAACATACCCATCGAACTTATGACCTTGAGCCGCGCAAGGCTGCCGCTGATGGGAAACTCGCGGTATGGCAGTGAATTCGTTCATGGTCCCGCTTGGTAGCCCCGCGCCGCAGTTCGCGTTGCCGTCGCTCGACGGACAGATGGTGCAGTCGGACGGCCTCGCCGCCGGCCAGCCGCTGCTGGTGATGTTTCTGTGCAACCACTGCCCCTATGTCCGGCATATCGAGCGCGAGCTCGGCTTGCTCGTCAGCGAATACACCGGTGATGCCGGCGCGGTGGCGATCTGCAGCAACGACGTCGACAACTATCCCGACGATGGTCCAGCGGGATTGACCGAGCAGGTCCGCCGCGCGGGATTCACCTTTCCCTACCTGGTGGATGAGACCCAGCAGGTGGCATTGGCTTACCGGGCCGCGTGCACCCCGGATTTCTTCCTCTATGACGCTGATCGGACGCTCGCCTACCGGGGGGAGTTCGACGAGTCCCGCCCGCGCAATGACGTCCCAGTGACCGGCCGGTCGCTGCGGGCCGCGCTGGACTCGGTGCTGGCAGGCAAGCCGGTGAGCGAGCCACAGATGCCCAGCCTCGGCTGCGGGATCAAATGGAAGCCGGGCCACGAACCGACCTGACGGGTGGCACCGCGATCCTCGCGTTAAGAGGGGCCGACTGTGCCCACCCGTAGGACAGCGACCCCCGCTGCATCTGACGCAGGCAGGTCTACTTCGGCGTTGATCGCCCAATCGTGATGGCCAGCCGGGTCGTCCAGGATCTGACGCACGACCCAGCGGTCGGGTTGGTAGTCGATGATCAGTAAGTGCGGACCGCGGGCATCTGGGCCGGTGCCGATTTCGCTGTGTTCGTCAAAGTAGGGTTCAACGGCGTCCCGCCAGGCCTGCTCATCCCAGCCGTCGTCCCCATCGAGCGCCGCGAGCGCGTCCCAACGTCGGCGGGCGGCCAGCTCTACCCGACGGAACAGCGCATTACGTACCAGTACCCGGAAGGCCCGCGCATTGGCGGTCACCGGCGCTGGCCGGTCATCCAGTGATATAGGTGCGGCCTGCGGTGCTTGGGGGTCACGCAGCTTCTCCCATTCCTCCAGGAGGCTAGAGTCGACCTGGCGGACCAGTTCCCCCAGCCACTCCTCGAGATCCCGCAGTGCCTCGGTCTTGGCGTCGTCCGGCACCGTCCGCCGCAACGCCTGGTAGGCGTCAGCCAGATACCGGAGCACCAGCCCTTCTGACCGCGCAAGGCCGTAAAGCCCGACGTATTCGGTGAAGGTCATCGCGCGCTCGGCGAGATCTCGGGCTACCGATTTGGGAGACAGGTGGTGATCGGCCACCCATGGGTGGCCTTGCCGGTAGGTTTCGAAAGCCGCGTCGAGCAGATCAACCAGGGGCATCGGGTAGGTGACGTCCTCGAGCAGCCGCATTCGCTCCTCGTACTCGATTCCCTCGGCCTTCATCGCCGCTACCGCCTCACCCTTGGCCTTGGCCAGCTGCGCGGCCAGGACTGGCCGTGGGTTCTCCAAGGTCGCCTCCAGGACCGACAAGACGTCCAGCGGGTAGTCGACCGAATCGGGATCCAGCAGCTCGATCGCCGCCAGGGCGAACGGAGAAAGCGCCTGGTTGAGCGCGAAGTCAAGCTGGAGATCCCCGATGAGCCGCACGGTACGGCCCTGGTCGTCGGGCACCGGCAATCGCTCGACGACACCAGCAGCCAGCAATGCGCGGTACATCGCAATGGCTACTCGGATCAGCCGGCGCTGTGCGGGACGATCCTCGTGGTTGTCGGTGAGCAGGTGGCGCATCGCCGCGAACGCGTCACCAGGCCGGCTGGCCACATTGAGTAACATCGCGTGGCTAACCGCGAAGCTGGAGGTCAACGCTTCCGGTTCAGCGGCGACTAGCCGCTCAAAGGTGCGTTCACTCCAGGACACCGATCCCTCGGGGGGTTTCTTGCGGACGATCTTGCGGCGCTTGCGGGGATCGTCGCCTGCCTTGGCGACCGCCTTGGTGTTGTCCACGACATGCTCCGGCGCCTGCACCACGATCGTGCCGCTGGTGTCGTAACCGGCTCGCCCGGCTCGCCCGGCGATCTGATGGAATTCCCGCGCGGTGAGGTGACGGGTGCGGGTCCCGTCGTATTTGGCCAACCCGGTGAGCAGCACTGTGCGAATGGGAACGTTGATGCCCACTCCGAGGGTGTCGGTGCCACAGATGATCTTGAGTAGTCCGGATTGGGCAAGCCGCTCCACCAGCCGTCGATACCGGGGCAGCATTCCTGCGTGATGTACCCCGATGCCGTGGCGCACCAACCGGGACAGCGTGCGCCCGAAACCGGCGGTGAACCGGAATCCCCCGATTAACTCGGCGATGGCATCCTTTTCACTGCGGCTGCAGACATTGATGCTGGTCAAAGCCTGGGCCTGCTCGGCAGCCGCGGCCTGGGTGAAGTGCACCACATACACCGGCGCGGAGTTGGTGGCCAGCAGTTCTTCCAGTGTCTCGTGCAATGCGGTGGTCGCGTACCGGAAATGCAGCGGAACCGGTCGCTGGGCGGAGCGCACCACCGCGGTAGGACGGCCGGTACGTTGTGTCAAGTCGCGCTCGAAGAAGCTGACGTCACCCAGCGTGGCGGACATCAGCAGAAACTGGCTACGGACGAGCTCAAGCAGGGGCACCTGCCACGCCCAGCCGCGATCCGGATCGGCGTAGAAGTGGAATTCGTCCATGACGACTAGGCCGACATCACTTTCCGGTCCGCTGCGCAGCGCCATGTTGGCCAGCACCTCTGCGGTGCAACAGATGATCGGTGCTTGGGCGTTGACGCTGGAGTCTCCGGTCAGCATCCCGACCTGATCGGCACCGAACACGTCACACGCTGCAAAAAACTTCTCCGACACCAGAGCTTTGATCGGCGCGGTATAGAAACTTCGTTTGCCCTGTGCCAGCGCGCCGGCATGCGCGCCGGTTGCGACAAGGCTCTTACCGGATCCGGTAGGAGTGGCCAAAATCACGTTTGAGCCGGAGACAATCTCGATCAAAGCTTCTTCCTGGGCCGGGTACAAGCTCAGACCCTGGCCCAACACCCACTCGGTGAAAATCTCGAATAGGTCGTCGGGACTGCAACCGCGGCGCAGTTTCTCGGTGAGGGTCATGGTGACCACGATGGTGCCGGTGGTGCCTCAACCAGGGCTAGGCGGGGCCAGCGGGCGGGCGCGCCAAGCCGCTTGCCGGGCGGTAGCCTGACTTGGTCGGGGACGCTGTTTGCCCATGCGGGGAAGCTAAAAGGGAGTGACCGCATATCGACACGGGTCAGCTGATCGCCGGCCATTACCGGGTGCTCGAGCGGATTGGCAGCGGCGGTATGGGGGTCGTCTGGCGGGCCATGGACGAGCGGCTGCAGCGGCCGGTAGCGGTGAAGCAGCTGCTGTTGCAACCCGAGTTGAGTCCCCGAGCGACCGACGAAGCGCGGGCTAGGGCGCTGCGCGAGGCCCGGATCGCCGCGCGGTTGCAGCATCCGAACGCCATCGTCGTCTACGACGTGGCCGAGCACGACGGTGAGCCCTGCCTGGTGATGGAATACCTCCCCTCGCGCAGCCTCGCCGCAGTACTCGGCGAACGGTACTGCCTTCCGGTGCCCGAGGTCGCCTCCATTGGCCGGCAGATCGCCTCGGCGTTGGCCGCGGCCCATGCCGCGCAGATCGTGCATCGTGACGTCAAGCCGGGCAACATCCTGATCGCCGACGACGGTACCGCCAAGATCACCGACTTCGGGGTCTCGCGCGCCGTCGGCGACGTCACCGTGACCCAGACCGGAATGATGGCCGGCACTCCCGCCTACCTGGCTCCCGAGGTGGCTCGCGGTCAGCTTCCTACTCCGGCGTCGGACGTGTTCTCTCTCGGCGCGACGCTGTACGCGGCGCTGGAAGGGCAGGGGCCCTTCGGGGACAGCGATAACCCGCTCGCACTGCTGCACACGGTCGCCAACGGCCAGATGAGGCCGCCCCAGTACGCCGGTCCCCTTACTGCGGTGCTGATGAAGCTGCTGGCCACGGATCCAGCGGCGCGCCCCGACATGCACCGCGCCAGTCTGGAGTTAGCCGCCGCGCCCACCACTCGGCCGGTACCCAGATCGTCTCCAGCACCTGGATCGCCCCGGGCGAACCGGCCGCTCTCGGCGCTGCCGCCGACGCTGGTGGCCCCCGGTTCGGCAGCAAACGGATTCCGTCACACGAGTGGCGCGGGATCCGAAGCTGATCCGGTTCCGGCTGTGGCTCCCCCGCCACGTCCTGGCGCTGAGCCGGAAGTCGCTGTGTCACCACCTGCGTGGCCCTCGCCAAGGAGGGTGGCGCGCCGAACGGACCGCGCCGGTTTGGTTGCGGTCGCTGTCCTGGTGCTTCTTGCCTTTGCTGGTGTGGGAACACTGCTGTCCCGGGGGTTTTCGGAGCAGCAGGCCTCGCCCACCGCCAGACCGGGGGCCACCGCGGCACCCTCGGCAGTGCCAGCACCGTCCGTAGCACCACCGTCGCCGCAGCCGCAGGTGCAGCGCGTCGACAATGCCCAGCCGATCGCCTGGCACGATGCCGGGCAGCTCGTGATCGATTACTACAACGGCCTCGACGACACGGCGTCGGCGTGGGCGCTGCTATCACCCACCGCACAAGCGACGTTTGGCAGCGAAGCTGATTTCCGGTCGTACTGGAGCCAGTACTCCTCGGTCAGCGGTGCCAATGCATTCGGACTTTCCTACAATCCCGATGGCTCGGTACGGGTGCCCGTTGATGTCACCTACCACAAAGCGGGTAGCTCAGAAGTCGTCAAGCGAGTGCTACGCGTGACCCGGATGGATGGTCATCTGCTCATCGACTCAGATTCACGGTGACAGCGTCACTGCCCTGGCCCGGGCGACGGCAGACGTAGGTCATTGCCGGTGGTAGGTGGCGCCACATGGTACGGGTGGGCAGCACCTCCCCAAAGAATCGCTCCAGCTCGTGGCGGAACCGGCGAGCCGCAGGTGTCCAGTAACCCAGGCTGTAGGCAGCGGCAGTGAACACCCCATCGGACCGCAGCGCACCGGCGAAGATCGCCAACAGCTCTCGCTGCTGCTGTGGCCCGAAAAGAGCCCACGGCAGCACAGAGACGATCGCGTCGGCGCGGTCCACCCCGTGGTCGGCGAGAATGGCGGGCAACATGAGGGCGTCTGCCGTGACCACGTGGACACCCAGCTGGCGATTCCGCAGCTGCTCAGCGAGTTCAGGGTCCTTCTCCACGGCGATCACTACGGCACCCTCATCGACATGCTGCACAATCGCGACGGTGACCGCGCCAGCGCCGGCGCCCACTTCCACCACCACCGGAGGCTGCCCCGGGTGACCAGATCGCGGGATGACCGCGGCCAAACGCCGGGCCAGCTCGGGTCCGGAAGGCAACAATGTCCCGACCTCGCGCGGAGATCTCAGCGCCGCGGCAAAAAAAGCGCCATGCCCCTTGCCCAGCGTGCGTTTCCCGGGATCTCGCGAACGCCAGGCTGGATGCGAAGCCATGGTCACAGTGCACACCACCTGGTGAGCCGCCGCATTACCAATGTCCTCAGGTGTTTAAGTGATAAGTCGAACCCACGACAGGAAGGCAGCCGATGGCATTGCTACACAGCGACCGCTACCTTGACGCACTGGCCGACCAGTCGGCGCTATTGGCCGGGGCGCTCGCTGGCGCTGACTTGACACTACAGGTACCCACCTGCCCTGACTGGACATTGCGGGAACTTGCCGAGCATGTTGGCCGGGCTCACCGCTGGGCCGCCGGGATCATTAGTCGCCGTGTCACCACGGCGCCTGTTTTCGACATGTCCTCCCTCACCGCGCCAGCCGCTCCCCACGAGTTGGTGTCCTGGTTGCGCGGAGGTGCTGATGAATTGGCTGAGGCGATCCGGGTGGTGGGCCCGCAGACGCAGATCTGGAGCTGGTCTGATGACCAGAGTTCCGGGTTCTGGGGCCGTCGGATGACCCACGAGACGGCCGTGCATCGGGCTGATGCCGAGCTGGCGCTGGGCCGCAAGTTCGTCCTCGAGGCCGACCTCGCCGCTGACGCCATTTCCGAGTGGCTGAGCCTGGTGAGCCTGCCGCAGGCTGTGGAGTTCCGCCCGGAGCTTGCCGAACTGCGCGGCGATGGCCAGATCATGCACCTGCACTCGACCGACCCAGGGTTGGGCGAGGATGGGGAGTGGATCGTGCGACGCACCCCGTCGGGTCCCGTCTGGGAGCATGGACACACCAAAGGCGACGTCGCAGTCCGGGGTGCAGTGATGGACCTACTGCTGGTCATGACCCGGCGCGTCGCGCCTGCTGACGCGCCGATCACGATGTTTGGCGATGTGGGCCTTCTGGACCACTGGCTGGAGCACACCCGGTTCTGACTACCCCAACTCGGCGCCTGACCACGTCCCACGGCTACCCTCCGGCGACGTGAGCCTCATGGGATATGACCTCGTCGTTGTCGGTTCGGGTTTCTTCGGTCTTACCGTGGCCGAGCGTGCGGCCACCCAGCTGGACAAGCGGGTGCTGGTGGTCGAACGGCGACATCACCTGGGCGGTAACGCCTATTCGGAGCAGGAACCGGAAACGGGGATCGAGGTGCACCGTTACGGTGCGCACCTGTTCCATACGTCGAACCAACGTGTATGGGAATACGTGAATCAGTTCACGGATTTCACTGGCTACCAGCACCGGGTGTTCACGGTACACCATGGTCAGGTCTATCCCTTCCCCATGGGCTTAGGATTGATTTCACAATTTTTTGGCCGCTATTTCACGCCGAACGAAGCTCGTGCGCTTATCGCCCAACAAGCCGCGGAGATCGACGGCGCGGAAGCCGCGAATCTGGAAGAAAAAGCAATATCTCTGATCGGTCGCCCGTTGTACGAGGCGTTTGTCCGCGATTACACGGCAAAGCAGTGGCAGACGGACCCTACCGAGCTGCCGGCCGCCACCATCACCCGCCTACCGGTGCGCTACACCTTCAACAACCGCTACTTCAACGACGCCTTCGAGGGTCTTCCGGTCGATGGCTATACCGCGTGGCTGGAGAAGATGGCCACGCATCCGAACATCGACGTGGCACTTAACACTGACTACTTCGAGGTGCGCGACGATCTGCCCGAGCGTATTCCTGTGGTCTACACCGGTCCGCTCGACAGGTATTTCGACTACGCGCAAGGTTGGCTGGGTTGGCGGACCCTGGACTTCGAGCAAGAGGTGCTGCGCGATTGTGGCGACTTTCAAGGCACCCCGGTCATGAACTACGCCGATGCCGACGTTGCGTTCACCCGAATTCTCGAATTCCGCCATTTCCACCCCGAGCGCAACTATTATCCCACGGATCAGACTGTCATCGTGCGGGAATTCTCCCGATTCGCCGGAAAAGAAGACGAGCCCTACTACCCGATCAACACTCCGGAGGACAGAATCAAGCTCGGCCGCTACCGGGAGCTGGCGAAATCCGAGACCGCGCAGCAGAATGTGCTTTTCGGTGGCCGGTTGGGCACCTACAAGTACCTCGACATGCATATGGCCATCGGTTCGGCGCTGACAATGTTCGACAACAAGATTGCGCCCTACTTCACTGAAGGTCGAGCGTTCGACGGCGCCATCGATTGATGATCAACCGCTGTCGCCGAGTGCGGGTTCGTAGGGTGTCATGAGGGACCAATGAGTGCGAGTCGGGATCCGGCTGATCGGTTGGTCACCGTGCCCAATGTGCTCAGCCTGCTCCGGTTGGCCGGCGTCCCGCTGTTCTTGTGGCTCATACTCGGGCCTCGCAATGATCTGCTCGCTGTGGTGGTGCTGGGGTTGTCGGGTCTGACCGACTGGGCGGACGGCAAGCTCGCGCGTTTGCTCAACCAGTCCAGCAGGCTAGGAGAAATGCTCGATCCCGCGGTCGATCGGTTGTACACCGTGAGCGCCTTGCTTGCGTTCGGCCTGCGGGCGATCTTGCCTTGGTGGGTGATCGCCGTGTTACTCGGCCGGGACCTGGTGCTTGCTGCCACGTTGCCGGTGCTGCGCTATTACGGCCATGGCCCGCTGCCGGTGCACTATATGGGCAAGGCGGCAACCCTCTGCCTGCTATACGCGTTCCCCCTGCTGTTGCTCGCCCCTGACGTACACGGTTGGGTGGGCGCGCTCGCCCACGCGTTCGCGGTGGCGTTTACCGGGTGGGGCGGTGCACTGTACGTGTGGTCGGCGGTGCTGTATCTCATCCAGGTTGTGCTCACGATGCGCGGTGTGGCAGACGCCAACTCCGCGTGATGGGAGGTCGTGATGGTTCCTGAGGAGCTGCGCTATACCCCGGAACACGAATGGGTGCTGCTGAGCGAGGAGGGCACCGTGCGCGTCGGTGTCACCGACTATGCCCAGACCCAACTCGGGGACGTGGTGTACATCCAATTGCCGCCCCTGGGTGATTCGGTCAAGGCCGGGCAACCAGTCGGCGAAATCGAGTCCACCAAGAGCGTGTCGGACGTGTTCGCGCCGGTGGATGGTGAGGTGGTGAGCCGCAACGATGCCCTCGAGAACAGTCCCGACTTGGTCAATTCCGATCCATACGGTGCCGGCTGGATGATCGAGATCAAGCCGGCGCAGCCGGGCGCGACGGACTCGTTGATGATCGCAGAGGAGTACCGGGCGCTCATCGGGGAAGGCTGAGGGTGGCCGGCAGCTGGCGCCGACCTCTCCTCCGCGATGTCCGCTGTGGCACGGTAGGTTGTGGTGCGATCAACGGCGACCACCCCGCGAAGGAGAGCCCAGGGTGACCATGAACGACGGGCCCGGTGTACCACCAGAGCGGGGCCCGGAGCAAACCTCGACTTTCCGGGCCGACTTCCTGTCCGAGGCCGAAGGTATCGAGGCGCCGGCGCCCCCTATCGCTGGTATTGATGCCCTGCCTGCGGGCTCGGCGCTGCTGGTGGTCAGGCGTGGCCCTAACGCCGGTTCCCGCTTCCTGCTCGACCGGTCTACTACGAGTGCTGGGCGCCACCCGGATAGCGACATATTCCTCGACGACGTCACGGTGTCTCGCCGGCACGCGGAGTTCCGCCGTGAGGGCGGTGAGTTCGTCGTCGTCGACGTCGGCAGCCTCAACGGTACCTACGTCAATCGCGAGCCGGTGGACACCGCAATGCTGGCCAACGGTGACGAGGTGCAGATCGGCAAGTTCCGGCTGGTGTTCCTCACCGGTCCACGCGGGAGCCGAGGGGCTGACCAGGGGACACAGTGACGGCCCCACGCCGATCCGGGGATCGTTCCGGGATGAGCATCGGCACGGTGCTTGCCCAGCTGCGGGCTGAATTTCCCGATGTCACTATTTCCAAGATCAGGTTTTTGGAGTCTGAAGGGCTGGTCCAGCCTGAC
Source organism: Pseudonocardiales bacterium (assembly GCA_019241525.1). Lineage (GTDB taxonomy): Bacteria > Actinomycetota > Actinomycetes > Mycobacteriales > Pseudonocardiaceae. The sequence continues at coordinate 75,337 of JAFAWY010000091.1, read as the reverse complement.
CGGACCGCCGCCGGTTACCGGCAATTCTCGTCAACGGATGTGGAACGGCTGCGTTACGTCCTCGCCGCCCAGCGAGATCACTACCTGCCACTGCGGGTTATCAAGGAGTATCTGGACGCGCGAGACCGGGGCGAGCCTGCCCAGCATCTTCCCGGGCAGGCCCCCGAAAGGACGGCTGCCGCCCGCTGGCCGGCGCCGTCGCGGCAGCTGGTCAGTGCTTGCCCGCACGCTGTGCCCGACGGCAATCCCGACGCGGTAGTCGAACCAGGTGCCGCTGAGCTGCTTGGCGGCGCTGGTACCGGCCGGGTGACGCAAGAGGAGCTGCTCGCTGCGGCGGAGATCAGCGGGGCGGTGCTGACACAACTTGAGCAGTTCGGCCTGGTCCGCCCCGGCCCGGCCGGTTTTTATGACACCGATGCCGTTCAGGTTGCCAAGACTGCGCAGGCGATGACCGAGTTCGGGCTAGAGCCCCGGCATCTGCGCGCCTTCCGAGCCTCGGCCGACCGTGAAGTCGGATTGCTGGCCCAGATTGTGACTCCGATGACCCGGCAGCGCGATCCCGACGCGCGGGCCCGTGCCGACGAGGTCGTCCGGGAGCTGGCCGTGCTGTCCGTGCGGCTGCACGCCTTACTGGTGAAGGTGGGGCTGCGGGGCGTCACCGGAACCTGACGGAGAAATGACAGACCGAGGCAGCGGGAATTTGCCTCGCCGCAGGACTCGGCATTCCGACCGCGCCCCGTGTAGCGTCTAAAGGGGTAGCGATGGCGGAGACGCGACTGGGCTGGCAGCTGCTGGCGGCCGGTACCCAATCCACCGCCGAACACGACGATCCTTGAGGCACCCGGACTACGGGCTGCGGCGGGAGGGAGGCGCAAACGCGATGAGCGAGATGCGTGTCGTCGGGGTCCGGGTGGAGCTGCCAGCGAACCAGCCGATCCTGCTGCTCCGGGAAACCAATGGTGAGCGTTACTTGCCGATCTGGATCGGATCGGGGGAAGCAACCGCCATCGCGCTGGAGCAGCAAGGGGTGCAGCCGGCCCGGCCGATGACCCATGACCTGCTGCGGGACGTGATCCGGGCGTTGGGCGGAAAGCTTAAGCAGGTCCGGATCACCGAGCTGCAAGAGGGCACCTTCTTCGCCGAACTCGTCTTTGATGGCAACGTACGGGTTTCTGCACGGCCGAGCGACTCGGTGGCGTTGGCCTTGCGGGCCGGCGTGCCGATTCACGCCGAAGAGGCGGTGCTGTCCGAAGCCGGTCTGATCATCCCGGACGAGCAGGAAAACGAGGTCGAGAAATTTCGCGAGTTCCTCGACTCGGTCACCCCGGAGGACTTCCGCGGGGCGGATACCTGAGCAAGCTTGCCTTGCAGCTGTCACCTATGGCCTCGATCTGAGGTTGAGGGTGAGACTTTGCCGCGCGTCGTATTGACCGGCTACGCGGCGGCGCCTACCGTCGACCCTCACAGCGAGTCGCGCCGGTGTGATTCGCTTCGAACAGCCGGATGAACTGCCGCGGGTCACATGGTGGGCGGACCGCCGGCGCACGGCGTGGGAGGCATCGGTGGTCGACGGACCGCGCGGCGCAGCGGACACCTCTGCTCATGACCTCGCGCAGTCCCCGGCTGATGCACCGGCTGAGCAAGAAACCCTGTTCCCCGACTCAGTCCTGGCCGACCCTCACGGCGTTACCGACGACCTGCTCGGTTACCGAGGGCCGGCAGCGTGCCAGATCGCCGGGATCACTTACCGTCAGCTGGACTACTGGGCACGGACCAACCTGGTCGTGCCATCCATCCGCGGAGCCTCTGGCTCGGGTAGCCAGCGACTGTACTCGTTCAAAGACATTCTGGTCCTCAAGGTGGTCAAGCGGTTGCTGGACACAGGGGTGTCGCTGCAGAACATCCGTGTCGCCGTGGCGCACCTACGCCGTCGTGGAGTGCACGACCTGGCCCGTATCACGCTGTTCAGTGACGGCACGACGGTCTACGAGTGCACCTCGGCGGAAGAAGTCGTTGATCTTTTGCAGGGCGGCCAAGGGGTGTTCGGCATCGCCGTCAGCGGCGCAATAAAGGAAATCGCCGGAACGATAAGCCAGTTTCCTCCCGAGCGAGCCGACGGCGGACATGTCGACGCTGCTCCGGAAGACGAGCTGACCAAGCGGCGCCGTGCCCGCAGGATCAGTTGACAGCTCGCTGTGTAGCTGCTCACAAGCATCGCGCCGAGTCGACGGCAGGCCGACTTCCCCAGGTAGTCTGAGGGGGTAGTCGCCAATCCCGCGCGAGGAGAGTCGCCAGCCGTATCTTGGCTCTGGCCGGGTGTGGGCAACACAGCGGGAAGACCGATCGAAGACGATAGCCGGCACTCCCACCGCGAGGCCCGGAGGTTGTTGCGATGGATACTCCCGATCGGCGTTCACTGCCCGAGCTGGAGCAGGGCAGGCCTTTCGCGGACCGGCACATCGGGCCCCGTCCGGCTGATCTAGCCAGGATGCTGGGCGTCATCGGTGTCGAGTCCTTAGAGGAACTCGCGCAGCGGATGCTGCCGCCTGCCCTGGCTGGCGGTTGTAGCGCCGGTGCAGTCCTGGACCTTCCGGCCGCCGCTACCGAGGAGCAAGCGCTGGCGAATCTGCGCGAGCGGGCGGCCCGGTGTCACCCGCGAGTGCCGATGATCGGGATGGGGTATCACGGCACCGTGACGCCGCCGGTGATCCGCCGTTCGGTGCTGGAAAACCCTGCCTGGTACACCGCATACACGCCCTACCAGCCGGAGATCTCGCAGGGGCGGCTCGAGGCATTGCTGAACTTCCAGACGATGATCTGCGATCTCACCGGTCTGCCGGTGGCCAACGCGTCGCTGCTCGATGAGGCCACCGCCGCCGCCGAGGCGATGACGTTGCTACGCCGGGCGAGCCGGGGTGGCTCATCGCGTTTCCTGGTGGATACCGACGCATTGCCGCAGACTCTCGCCGTGCTCGGCACCCGGGCCGAACCACTGGGCATCGAGCTGGACGTGCGAGACCTGTCCAGCGGGCTGCCTGACTGCGAGTTCTACGGCGTGTTGGTCTCCTACCCGGGCGTGTCCGGCGTGGTGCGCGACTACGAGGCGCTGATCGAGCAGGCGCACCTACGTGGCGCCGCGGTAGCCGTCGCGGCGGATCCGCTGGCTTTGACCCTGCTGGTGCCCCCGGGGGAGCTGGGTGCGGACGTGGTGATCGGTTCTACTCAGCGTTTCGGGGTGCCGCTGGGCTTCGGCGGCCCGCATGCCGCCTACCTCGCCGTACGCGAGGGCTTGGAGCGGCAGGTGCCTGGCCGCTTGGTGGGCGTCTCCCGGGACGCCGAAGGGACACCGGCGTTGCGCTTGGCGTTGCAAACCCGGGAGCAGCACATCCGCCGGGACAAGGCCACCAGCAATATCTGCACCGCGCAGGTGCTGCTGGCCGTGATGGCCTCGATGTACGCCGTCTACCACGGACCTGACGGGTTACGTGAGATCGCCTACCGGACGCACCGAATGGCTGCGGTGCTCGCCGCCGGGTTGCGCGGTGGGGGCATCGAAGTGGCCCCCGAGGCATTTTTCGACACCGTCATGGCCAGGGTGCCTGGCCGGGCCGCCGAGGTCGTCCGGGCTGCCCGGGAGGCCGGCGTGGACTTGCGCCTGGCCGGCACCGATCACGTTGGGATCAGCTGCGCGGAGACCACGACCCGGGCACACCTCAGGGCGGTCTGGGAGGCCTTCGGCGTGCCCGAGCCCGATCCGGACACCCTTGACCGGGACATCCCAGATGCCATCCCATCCGCGCTGCGGCGAACCTCGCCATTTCTCACCCATCCAGTCTTCACCGACTACCACAGTGAGACGGCACTGCTGAGGTATCTGCGAGCGCTGGCCGACAAGGATCTGGCGCTAGATCGCAGCATGATCCCGCTGGGATCCTGCACCATGAAACTCAACGCCACGGCGGAGATGGAGCCGATCAGCTGGCCGCAATTCGCGCAGCTGCACCCGTTCGCCGCCCGCGAAGACGCAGCCGGCTTGCTCGAGGTGGTCAGCGACCTGGAACGGTGGCTGGCCGAACTAACCGGATATGACGCCGTCAGCCTGGCGCCCAATGCGGGCAGCCAGGGTGAGTTGGCCGGCCTGCTGGCAATACGCGCCTACCACCGAAGCCGCGGCGAATCCGGTCGCGATGTATGCCTGATCCCGTCTAGCGCGCACGGCACCAACGCGGCCTCGGCCGTGATGGCGGGAATGCGCGTCGTGGTTGTCGGCTGCGATAGCCACGGTGACATCGATCTTGACGATCTACGCGGAAAGATCGCCCAGCACGGCGCCAGGCTGGCCGCTATCATGATCACCTATCCGTCCACACACGGGGTCTACGAGCCGGGTGTGACGCAGGTGTGCGAGCTGGTCCATGAGGCCGGCGGCCAAGTCTACGTCGACGGGGCGAATCTCAATGCGCTGCTCGGCCTGGCCAGACCAGGCCACTTCGGTGCCGATGTCAGCCATCTCAACCTGCACAAGACCTTCTGCATCCCGCATGGTGGCGGCGGCCCCGGGGTCGGACCCGTCGGCGTGCGGGGACACCTGGCTCCGTTCCTCCCTGGACACCCGGAGACCGACCCCGACGCCGTCGTGGGCCCGGTGACCGCGGCACCGTGGGGAAGCGCCTCAATCCTGCCCATTTCATGGGCCTACATCCGGATGATGGGCGCTGACGGCCTGCGCCGCGCCACCCTCACCGCGGTGGCGGCCGCGAACTACGTGGCACGGCGCCTGGAGCACCGCTTCCCGGTGCTCTACACCGGTCCCAATGGGCTCGTCGCTCATGAATGCATCCTCGACTTGCGATCGATTACCAAGGCCACCGGGATCACCGTCGACGACGTCGCAAAGCGCCTGGCTGACTATGGATTGCACGCCCCGACCATGTCCTTCCCGGTCGCCGGTACCTTGATGGTGGAACCCACCGAAAGTGAGACCCTCGCCGAACTTGACCGCTTCTGCGACGCCATGATCGCGATCCGGGATGAGATCGACCGGGTCGCCGAGGGGGAATGGCCTGTCGAGGACAATCCGCTACGCAGTGCACCGCATACGGCGACTTGCGTGCTTGACAAGTGGGACCATCCCTACAGCCGCGAACTCGCTGCCTACCCCATGGGTCGATCGGCCACCAAGGTGTGGCCGGCGGTGCGGCGGATTGACCAGGCTCACGGAGACCGCCACCTCATGTGCTCCTGCCCCCCGATCGAGGCGTTCACCTCCTGACTTGGCTACTGGTCAGTCCGAGAAGGGCTGCGACAGCAGACGGCGGATGGACTCCAACGGTGGACGTTGCGCGGTCTCGGGCCGCGGCAGTCTGGCAACACAGCGCTTGACGGCCTACACAACCGTGCTATTTTTTGGCCGTGCGGTCAGATTTTAGTCCAAGCGGACAGCGTGCGTCGACGTTCACCGAGGAGGCACGCCGCGCCCAGATCATCCAATGCGCGATCGACACGATCGCAGATGTGGGCTACGTCCGCGCCTCGCTGGCCGAGATTGCCAAGCGGGCCGGAATTAGTAAGGGGGTGATCTCCTACCACTTCGCCGGCAAGGACGAACTGATCGAGCGTGTAGTGGACCACATTTACCAGCGCGGCGCGGAGCAGCTAACCCCTCTCCTCAAGCGACAACCCACGGTCGCGGCAACGCTGCGCACTTATATCACCGGCAACATCGATTTCATCCGCGACCACCCGCGCGAGGTGGCTGTCCTCACCGACATCTTTACGAACTATCGCACAGCTGACGGCAAGTTGCGTTACGGTGTGCACACCGACGAGCCACTCCTCGCCCCGCTGCGTCAGTTGTTCGAAGCGGGGCAACGAAGCGGCGAGTTTCGTGAGTTCGCGCCTGCGGCCATGGCGCGTTTTCTCCGGACGGCCATCGACTCGGCCGCACCACAGATTCTCGCATTCCCCGACTTCGACCCGGATGCCTACGCCCGCGAGCTGGTCGCCTTGTTCGAGCTCGCGACCCGGAAGGAGTCCTCATCGCCGAGATGACTCTGCCGGCGCTCCACCGGTGACGGTATTGAACTGGCAGAACCCCCAGGGAAGTGATGAAAAATGATCCTTATCGTCATAACCGTGGTTCTCATTGCATTGTTTCTCGTTATCGTGGGAGCTTTTTTTGGCGATTGCAGTTCTGCTTGGTGGCATCGCCGATAATCTCGACGATTGTTTGGAGAACACGGAGAAGGTTGTAGGGCACGCCGAGGTGGTTTTGCCCGGGCTTGGGCGGATCAACCAAACCACCAAGCTGGTAGCAAAGGCACTACCGGCGCTGATCGAGATTGCCGACAGTACGCCGAAAGAATGGTTTGCGACGCCGGCCAATCTTGCGCTCACGGATGCCACGCCGGTGAAACGCATCGGGCACCACGATTCGGTGCTAAAGCTACGTTGATCTATCCTTCGGGCTAAATCTGCCGAACCGATTCTTAGCCGGTCAGGTGCGGGATGCTACGTGCGTCGCGTCCCGCACGCTGCCCACGTATTCCTCGACCAGATCCTCCAGCGCGACAACACCCGCGGTCTTTCCGTCAGTGCCGACAACCCGGGCGAGATGGCTACCCGAGCGGCGCAGCAAGGCCAGCGCCTCGCCGTACTTGGCGGTCGACGCCACCTCCGGTAGTGGTCGGACGCTGCTGGCCGGCACCGGCGTGTCCGGGGAACTGCCGAGCAGCTCGAGTACGTCTTTCACATGGATGTAGCCGACCAGCTGCCCATCGCTCGCCGATTCGCGGCGACACAGCGGAAAGCGGGAGAAACCAGTCTGCGCCACGGCCTGTTCGATATCGCCCAACGTCGGTTGGGCACGAATCGTGGTCAAGTCGGGCAGCGGAATCAGCACATCGGCGACCGTACGCTCCCTCGTGGACAAGGTCTGCGTCAATCTGCGGTGTTCCTGACTGTCGAGGAGACCTTCGCGGCTGGAGTCGGCGATGAGATTAGCCAACTCGTCGGGGCTGTAGGCGCTCTCCAGCTCATCGCGGACCTGCACCCTGAACACGCGCAGCACCAGCCTTGCCGTCTGGCTGAACAGCGCAATGACGGGCCGGGTCACCCGCATGAAGGCGACCAAAGGCGGAACCATCCATAGCGCGGCACGCTCAGGGCCGGCGATTGCGATGTTCTTGGGCACCATCTCGCCCAGCAGAATGTGCGCCACGGTCACCATGCCGAGCGCGACGACAAAGGCCACGGTGTGCAGTACCGCGTCAGGTACAGGCAACGGATCGGTCAACCATTCCAGCAGGTGGGCGACGGCGGGTTCACCGAGAGAACCCAGACCCAATGAGCTGATCGTGATGCCCAGCTGTGCCGCGGCTAGCATCAGCGGCAGCATTTCCGAAGCGTGCATCACCGTGCCGGCACGCGCCGTCCCGCGTTTGGCCAGTGCTTCCAGCCGGTCCCTCCGGGCACTGATCAGGGCGAACTCTGCGCCGACGAAGAATGCATTGGCTGCCAGCAACAACAGCGCAACCAGCAGCGCGGCGCCACTCACAAGGTCACCTGCTCGGCGTGTGCGGTACGCCTGAGCCGCAGCTCAGCAATGCGCCGGCGATCCATCCTTGTCACGCTCAGCTGCCAGCCGTCGAGTTCGATCTCGTCGCCGACGGCGGGAATGCGCCCCAGCCGTTCCAGTACCAACCCCGCCACGGTCTCGTAGTCGCCTTCGGGCATCACAAACCCGACCGCATCGGCCAGCTCATCTGCTCGCAGCAGCCCGGAGATAAGCCAGCTCCGCTCGTCCAGCGCCCGCACCCGGGAGACTTCCAGCCGGTCGTGCTCGTCGCGGACATCTCCGACGATCTCCTCGACGAGGTCTTCCAGGGTGACAATGCCGGCGGTTCCGCCGTACTCGTCGACCACAATCGCGACTTGCAGGCCCTGACCACGAAGCCGCTCGAGCAACACATCGCCGTCCAGCGAACTGGGCACGGTGGGAACCGGGCTGGCCAGCGAGCCGACCTTGATCACGGCGCGCTGAGCAGCCGGCAGCGCAAAAGCTTGCTTGACGTGCACTACGCCACGCACATCGTCGAGGTCACCGCCATAGACCGGAAACCGGGAAAAGCCGGTCTGGCGCGCAGTGTCCACCAGAGCCAACACCGGCGCGTCCGCGCGCAACGCCTTTACCCGCACCCGGGGCGTCATCAGCTCTTCGGCGGTGCGCTCGCCGAAGCGCAGCGATCGATCGAGCAACGTCGCTGTGCCCTGGTCCAACGTCCCGTGCTGGGCACTGCTGCGCACCAGGGAACCAAGCTCCTGGGGTGAGCGCGCGGAGCGCAAGTCCACTGCCGGTTCGATACCCAGCCGGCGGACGATCCAGTTGGCGGTGCCGTTCAATGCGGAAATAAGCCAACCGAACCCGACGGAAAACGCATTGACCACGCCGGCGACCTGCCTGGCCGTCTGGAGCGGTCGGGAAATGGCCAGGTTCTGCGGGATCAACTCACCGAAGACCATCGACATCATGGTCGCCAGGGCCAACCCGACCCCGAGGGAGATCGCGCCCACGGTGCTAGCGGACAGCCCCAGAGCTTGTACGCCCGGCCGGACCAGCTCGATGATCGCGGGCTGGGCGACGTACCCGGTGAGCAGGGTAGTGATCGTGATGCCTACCTGGGCGCCGGAGAGCTGAAAAGACAGCGTGTTTCGGGCGTGTTGCACCTGCCGAGCTCGCCGGTCACCGACCCGCTGTACATGCGCGTCGACAGTGCTGCGCTCCACGGTAGTGAGCGCAAACTCAGCTGCGACGAAGACGAAGGTGCCCGCGGTCAACGCGACCAGGGCGAACAGGCCCCAGAACGGGACCAAGACCTGACTCCAGACAATGCGTAAGACGTCCATCACATCGCCGTCATATCCGCACGATCCTTGGGCAGCCGGGCCCGGGGCCCGGCCAGCTACTACAGCCAGGCGTCGATGCGGCAGGCACCGAGTCGTCACACTCCTCGCGGGCCGGGATTTGACCGATTCTACGGACACACGAAGGCTGTCGAGCCAGCTCGGGCCGCAGCGCCGGCCGATCGGGCTAAACGCGTGTTCTCGTGCAGGTCAGCGTGGTGGCGGCGTTGGCAACCGGAGCAGGCCCGTCCCTGCACTGTTGCCGGCTAGAACAAGTCGCCTTGGGCGGTTCCCAACATTTGCTCGCGTACCAGTGGAACTGGTGGCCACCCGCACGAGAGGAAACGGTCGTGGAATGCTCGCCAACCAGTACGCCAGCCATGGATAGCGGTCCAGTCTGCACGCAGTTTACGGATCATCAGCTTACCCAGAGTGTAACTCAGATAGCCGGGTCATAGGTGCGCCTGCGATCGCGCCGCCAATGGGCTTGCCTGCTGTTACTTTGGCAACACAGGCTTCGGTTGTCACGCCGGGCAGATATGCTGCGCACACCTGCCGGAGCGCGTTGAGGTTGCGCTCCAAATCATCGCGACCCGCACGTTCCAACTCGCCGAGTGGCGTGGTGACCCGCTCGGTCATCCACAGCATATCAGCGAACTTGTCCGGGCCGAGCGCGAAATTGTCGGTTGCCCGGGCCGCCCCGTTGGACAGCCAGTCCGCAAGGTCCTGCATTGCCCGCGCTGCCGGCTCGGCCGCACCCACCAGCTCTGCTTGCAGCGCTGGATTCTGTACATTCGCAAAGATCTTGGGCGCATCCTTGCGGTAAAAGTCCGGAAACCCCCGAAGCTGTTGACGCCATACTCGATGAAGCTGCGCGGCAACGGCGCCCGCAGGTTAGTTCGAATCTGTGAAGCAGCTGCGGGTATGGCGTGTAGGTAACTGATGATGCTTTCAGTCGAGCTTCGGCCGGTGCATAGGGACGGGTGAGCTACACGCCTGGATCAAGGCCGCTGTTGAGGTAGAACGCTGGGTTGGTGAATGGCAGCTGTGCTCGTTCCAGCCAAAACAAATCCGTGTCGATGCGCGACAACAGGTATCGTTGCTCGAAGCGTTCCGACGCGTTCAACGAATTTTGGTCAAACATCTCTGTCTGGGTGCGGTGCACGTGCAACCACTGCACGTCGGCCTGGATGCCGCCAGCGCTCCAGTCAGGGAGTCGGCCATCGTATTCGTGGCTTCCTTGCTGCACAGCGAATGGCGGATTGCGGGCGAAGTACCCGTTGACAAAATCGTGGAGATGCTTCGCTCATTGGGTCCCGTCGCTCGGGGGTGATGACATGGTTTGACAGCCACCGATGAGGATGGCGAGTAGTAACGCGACAACCCTGGCGACGCGCTGAAGGATGCGACCGCCGCCAACGTAGTGGATCGACGACGTTGAAGTGTCCGTGGCCAGCTGACTCACCAGCCCTGAGGCAGCGGGCGTCCCTCGGCGAACCCAGCCGCCGACTGCACCCCGATGACTGCCCGCTCGGCTAGCTCCGGCAGGGTGCGCGCGCCGACGTAGGTACAAGCGCTGCGTACCCCTGCACAGATGTAGTCGATGAGGTCCTCCACCCCGGGGCGCTGCGGGTCGAGGTACATGCGAGCGGTGGAAATGCCTTCTTCAAACAGTGCCTTGCGGGCCCGATCGAAGCTGTCGTCGCGGGTGGTACGGGCGGCGACGGCACGCTTGGACGCCATCCCGTAGGACTCCTTGTATGGCTGGCCAGTTTCGTCGCGCTGCAGGTCACCCGGTGACTCGTAGGTACCGGCGAACCAGGAGCCGATCATCACGTTGGAGGCTCCAGCGGCCAGCGCCAGCGCGACATCACGCGGGTGGCGCACGCCACCGTCGGCCCACACGTAACCGCCAGCAGCGCGAGCGGCGCAGGCGCATTCAGCTACTGCAGAAAACTGCGGCCTGCCTACCCCGGTCATCATCCGGGTGGTGCACATCGCGCCCGGGCCAACCCCGACCTTGACGATGTCGGCGCCTGCATCGAGCAGGTCTCGGGTGCCCTGCCCGGACACCACGTTGCCGGCCACTACCGGCACGCTGGGCCGACAGGACTGGACGGCAGCCAGCGCGTCGAGCATCTTGCGTTGATGGCCGTGCGCCGTGTCGACAACCAGCACGTCGACACCTGCTGCGAGCAGCGCCTCGGTCTTGGCAGTGACATCGCCGTTTACCCCTAGCGCCGCCGCTACCCGAAGCCGGCCACTGCTGTCCACCGCTGGGCGGTAAAGGTCTGCACGCAGCGTCCCGGTCGTGGTCAGCGCACCGACCAGCCGGTCTTCGGCGTCGACCGCGAGCGCGAGTTCCTGACGGCGGCGGTTTAGTTGGTCGAAGACCTTGCGCGGTTCGGCATCGGCGGGCACCACAACCAGGTCGGTCTGCGCCACGTCCGCTAGGCGCGCGAATCGATCCACTCCGCTCAACTCGGCCTCGGTGACCAGCCCGACCGGTCGGTGCGCGCTGTCGAGCACCACCACAGCCCGGTGCGCCCGCTTGGGCAAGAGGTTGAGCGCGTCGGCGACAGCGTCCTGCGGGCCGAGCGTGAGCGGGGTGTCCAACACGAGGTGCCGCGATTTGACCCACTTCACCGTCTCGGCGACCACTGCCGGGTCGACGTCCTGGGGCAGTACCACCAGGCCACCGCGGCGGGCCACCGTCTCGGCCATCCGGCGTCCTGCCACCGCGGTCATGTTGGCGACCACCAGCGGGATCGTGGTCCCCGACCCATCCACCGTCGACAGGTCGGCATCGAACCGCGACCCCACGTCTGAGCACGATGGGAGGAGGAACACATCGTCGTACGTCAGCTCGTACCCCGCGCCCTGTCCCTCCAGAAACCGCATTCACCCAACGCTACTCAGCGGATCGGTGTTGAAAGAGGACGGCGCTACCGTGGCGGAGGTGGTGCGGGGGTTATTTGTCGGGCTGGCGACGCTGGATCTGGTTCAGCGGGTGAGGCGGCGGCCCGGGGTGGACGAGAAAGTGGTTGCGCAGTGCAGTGATCTGGCTGCGGGCGGGCCGGCCGCAGCTGCCGCGGTGACATTCCGTGCACTAGGTGGGCATGCCATGTTGCTATCTGCGCTAGGTCCTGGCCCAATTGGGCGGCTCGTCAAGGATGATCTCAACGGTGCCGGGGTGCAGATCGCGGATGCTTGGGCAGGTGGTGCGGATCTCAGTGTCTCGGCGATCACCGTGCTTGATGGCACCGGTGAGCGGTCGGTGGTGTCGCGCAACGCAGAGGACATTGTCGTCGCGGTGCCTGCTGACTTGCCAGTTTTGATGCGGAACACCGACATCGTGCTCATCGACGGGCACCATCCGCAGCTCGCTGTGGCGACCGCGCGGGCCGCGAAGGATGCTGGGATACCGGTTGTCTTGGACTGCGGCAGTACCAAGGCGGTGTATGACGAATTGGTTCCGCTTGCCGACGCCGTGGTGTGCTCATCAACTTTTAGTGGTTTACCGGGTGAGTTCGACACGGTGGCCACGGCGCTGGTGGCCGCGGGCGCGCGCCTGGTGGCAATGACAGCCGGGGCCGCACCGGTACGGTGGCGGACCCGCGACGCCACAGGGGTTGTGGAGGTTCCCGCAGTCGATGTCCGCGACACTCTGGGCGCTGGCGACGTGCTGCATGGCGCCTATGCCTTCGCCCGGGCACAGGGTGTCACCGACCCGCTCCGTAGCTTGAACTTCGGGGTGGCAGTGGCATCGCTGCGAGTGCAGCATGCCGGTCCCCGGTCCTGGCTCAAGGATCCACGGCTACACGGGTTGATCGTTCACCCGCAAACATAACGGCACTGATTGAAAAAGACAGGTCGGGTGCCACTTACTGGCTGGCTGCTTCGCGTAGCCGGCGCGCGAGCGGCTCGCGTCCCAGCGGTTGGGTCACTTGATCGGTCGGGGGAGTCGGCGGGATTGGCCGGACCAGCGGCGCCGCAGTGACCGTCATGACCTCCTCGTAGTGGTGCAGTTCCAGTTCCTCGCCTTCGAGTAGCTGGTACTCCACTTGACCTGAGGTAATTTGCACTCGCAATCGCCGTCCGCGCCAGCGCAACCGGAACGTGATCCTGGTTAATGCCTCGGGGAGCCGGGGGGCGAATGCCAAGCCGCCGTCGTCGAGGTGGCGAAGCCCGCCGAATCCAGCCACCAGCGCAGACCAGGCACCGGCTAGCGCAGCGATGTGTAAGCCCTGGTCAGTGTTGTCGGCCAGGTCAGCCAGATCCACTAAGGCGGTTTCGCACAGGTAGTCGTAAGCCAAGTCGAGGTGATTGGTCTCGGCCGCCAGCACCGCCTGGGTGGCCGCCGACAGCGATGAGTCGCGGACGGTGATCCGCTCGTAGTAGGCGAAATTGCGGGCTTTCTGCTCGGGAGTGAATGCTTGCGGGCACAGGTGCATGGCCAACACCAGGTCAGCTTGCTTCACCACCTGCTTGCGGTAGAGATCGAAATACGGAAAGTGCAGCAGCAACGGGTACTGATCGGGCGCCGTGGCAGCGAAATTCCAGGGGGCATGCTCGGTGAAACCCTCCGCCTGCGGGTGCACACCCAACTTCGGGTCGTACGGGATCACCATCTCAGCGGCGGCGTCTCGCCAGGACGCACTCTCTTCAGAGTCGACGCCGAAGGTGGCAGCCTGATCTGGGTGTCTTTGCACCGCGTCGGCGGCAGCCCGCAGGTTTCGCTGTGCCATCAGGTTGGTGAAGATGTTGTTGTCGGCCAGTGCGCTGTACTCGTCCGGCCCGGTCACGCCGTCGATACGGAAGTGGCCCTCCAGGTCGTGGTGGCCCAGCGAACGCCACAGCCGCGCGGTCTGCACCAACAGTTCCAGCGCGACATCGCGCTCGAAATCGGTGTCGCCGGTCGCGGTCACGTGGCGGATCGCCGCGTCGGCGATGTCGGCGTTGATGTGGAAGGCCGCGGTACCGGCTGGCCAGTACCCCGAACATTCCTGGCCGCGGATGGTGCGCCAGGGAAACGCCGCGCCAGCCAGGCCGAGCTGCGCAGCGCGCTCCAGGGCTAGCGGAAGGATCTGCTGCCGCCAGCGCAGCACATCGGCGGCCGCGTCTGGCACCGTGTGGCTGAGCATCGGCAGCACGAATGTTTCGGTGTCCCAGAAGGTGTGGCCGTCGTATCCCGGCCCGGTGAGGCCCTTGGCGCCGATGCCGCGCCGCTCGGCTCGCGCTCCGGCCTGCAAGACATGGAAGGACGCGAACCGGACCGCTTGCTGGAGCTGTGCGTTGCCTTCGACCTCCACGTCGGTCGCGGCCCAGAACTCGTCGAGATAGCGGCGTTGCTCGGTGGTCAACCCGGTCCAACCTGTGAAGCGCGCGGCCGCGAGGGCCGCCCGTACCTGATCATTGAGTGCCGGCAACGATCGTTGCGAGGACCAGCCGTAGGACACATACTTCACCACCCGGAGCCGCTGCCCGGGCTCCAGCCGGCAGATCACCGTTGTCCGGGCGACGTGCTCGGTCGCCGAGGAGTGGAACTCCGTGCGCGATGGTCCCGTCACCTCGTGGTCCATCGCCGCGGCCATCCGCAACCCGGAGTGGCGGGTGCTGTGTAGCAGCATCGCCCCGCTGTCGTTGCAGCGGTGCTGTTCGGCGACCAGCGGTTCGGACAGCGCTGCGGTCACCCGCGGGTCTTGGGCGACGGGCGGCATCTCCTCGTTGGCGAACAGCTCGGACTGCAGCACGAGCAGCACCGGATCGTCGACCGGCTCGACCTCGTAGTTGATGGCGACCACAGCTCGTTGGACCAGCGACACCATCCGCTGTGATGCGACCCGCACTGCTTTTCCAGCGGGGGAGACCCACTCAAACCGGCGGCTGAGGGTGCCTGCCCGCAAATCGAGAGTGCGTTCGTGCGAGCGCAGCTGGCCGTAGCGCACGTCCAGCGGTTCGTCGTCGACCAGTAGCCGGATGAGCTTGCCGTTGGTCACATTGATCATCGTTTGGCCGGATTCGGGGTAGCCGTAGCCACCTTCGGCGTAGGGCAGCGGCCGCAGTTCGTAGAAGGAGTTGAGGTAGCTACCGGGTAGGGCGTGTGGATCGCCTTCATCGAGGTTGCCGCGCAGCCCGATGTGCCCGTTGGCCAGGGCGAACACCGACTCGGTGTGGCCCAGGGCGGTGAGGTCCAGCCCGACTTCCCGGACTGCCCATGGTTCGACGGCGAATCGCTGCTGCTCGATCATGTACGCCCCAGTAGCTCAGCGAGGTCGCCGACGACGATATCGGCGCCGTGTGCCCGCAACGCATCAGCCTGCCCGACCCGGTCCACCCCGACGACGTAGCCGAAGTGCCCGGCGTGACCGGCTGCCACTCCCGCCAGCGCATCCTCGAACACGGTGGCCGCCTCTGGCGGCACTCCGAGCAGCTGGGCTCCGGCCAAGAAGGTGTCCGGCGCGGGCTTACCGGCAAGTCCTTCACGTCCGGCGACCAACCCGTCGACACGCGCATCGAACAGGTTTAAGAGCTTCGCGGAGGTAAGCACCTGCTCGGCGTTGGCGCTGGAGGTCACCACCGCGCAGGGCAGGCCGGCCTCGCGAGCAGCGTGCAGGTAGCGCACCGAGCCGGGGTAGACGGTCACCCCCTGGCTCTTGATCAACTCCAGAACAAGATCGTTTTTTCGGTTGGACAGCCCGTACACAGTCAGGGCCCCGGACGGGTCGTCTGGTGTGCCGGTCGGTAACGCGATGTGCCGCGACGTGAGGAACGCCTGGGTGCCGGCCAACCGCGGTTTGCCATCGACGTAGGTGTCGTAGTCGGTACGGGAGTCGAACGGCACGAAGGGCTCGCCGGTGTCTTGGGATCGCTGGGCCAGGAAGTCGTCGAACATCTGCTTCCACGCTGCGGCATGCTGCTTGGCCGTCTGCGTGAGCACGCCGTCTAGATCGAACAGCAATCCACGTATGAAGTCGGGCACGCCGAGCGCGCTGACCATGCGCGTACCCCCATCCGTTGGTCGAACCAGAAAGATCGATCTCGGGCCGCGAATCGTAGCGAACCTCATGTGATGATGATCAGGTAGCACCCTTGCCACCTTGCCGTGCGACGCCGCCGACGCCGCCCCGACATGGATTCATATCGCGGTAACAGGGCCCCTTTTTACCCTGGATGTCTCCATCTCGGGCTTGGCAGCAGATGGTGGGCCGGGCAGCGCGTCAGCGTGGCTGGGTGGCCGACAGAGCGATGGCGGTGATCAACAGCTGCCCGCTACGCAGCCAGCGGCCATCCAGCTGGGTCAGCGGGTGGCCGGTGTGGGTGAGTCCGGGCACCAGCAGGCGGGCAGCGAAGCTGCCGCGGGCAGGATCGGCTGCGTTGCCTGTGATCGTGACGGTAGCGTCTTCGAACCCTAGCCACCTGCGCGTCAACGGAAACCATGCCTTGTACACCGATTCCTTGGCGCTGAACAGCAGTCGGTCCCAGCACGTGGTCGGGTCCGCCGCGGCTAGTTGGGACAGCCGCCGCTGCTCCTCAGTCAGTGCGATCGTGTCGAGCACGCCGGTTGGCAGTGGTTCGTTCGGTTCGGCATCGATTCCCAGCGCGCGGATGACGCTGCTGCGGGCAATGGCGGCGGCGCGGTAGCCACTGCAGTGGGTCAGGCTGCCCACGACGCCTGGCGGCCATTGTGGCTCTCCGCGCTCGCCCCGCAGCACCGCCACCGGCGGCAAGCCGAGCTGGTGCAGCGCGCGGCGGGCGCAATGGCGAGCCGTGCGGAATTCACGGCGGCGCTTGTCCACCGCGCGGCTGATCAGTTCCGCTTCGCCGGGATAAAGTACAGCGTCAGGCGAGTCGTCCCAGGCCTCGGCACTGGCCACCGCATCAGGCAGGATTTTCTCGATCAATTCGCTGGTTACTTTACCCGTGCTTCGATCACGTGATCCGCTTGGTTGCTCGGGGCCGTCTCGATCAATCGAGCGGTAGCGGCGAGGACATCGGCGGTGGTGATCTGGAGCAGACCCGGATCGGGCCGATCAGCGAAGGTGTCACCGGTCCTTCCCGCCCACAGCGCACAATGCTGGGGACGCTCAGGAGGTGGACCCCAGTGCCGCGGGGACACCGGACCGAACAGGACCACCGATGGTGTGCGGTATGCAGTGGCGAGATGAGCGATGCCGGTATCGCCGCAGATCACCATGGTGGCATTCGCGACCAGCGCAGCCAGCTCGGACAATGTGGTACGCCCGGCGAGCACCGCATCCTCCGGTAGGCCGGCCGTAGCGGCCACTTGCTGCGCAAGCGGGCGCTCGACCGCGCTGCCGGTCATGATCACGTGCAGTCCGGCGCCGGCTAGCCGGCGTGCCACTGCTGCATACCGCTCGGGAGGCCATTGCCGGGCAGGGAAGCCGCATCCGGGGTGCACCACTACCGCCCGCGGTAGCGGACTCGGTAGCCGTGGGCGGCGCAGGTCGAGGTTCGACGGAGCAGCGGGGATACCGAAATACGCCAGCATCCGGCACCATCGCACCACCTCATGGAGATCGCTGTCCCACTCCGGGCCCGGGACCTCGGAGCCGGCATGGGTGAGCAAGGTGGTGGGCTCGAGAGCGCGCAGCGCGCAGGTGCTCTGCGGTCCCCGTCCGTGCAGGTTGACCGCGACCACTGGGGATGGCTCCCGCCAGTTGATGCGACCCAGCTGCGGGGTAGGCAGTAGGTCGTCAACCGCGCCGGTGAGCAGGGCTAGCTCGCGCAGCGATGCGGGAGCGGCGAGCACCACCTGGTGATCTGGGTAGGCCGACCGCAAGCCACGCAGCGCGGGAACCGCGGTCAGCAAGTCACCGAGACCCAGGGCGCGCAGCACCAGCACCGTCGGACCGTTCACGGCAGCGTTGATAGCTGATTTGTCGGCCGGTTATGGCCAGGATGACTCGTGTGACGAGCAGACCACCATTTCCCGCAGCTCGCATCCCGGCGGCTGGCGCAGTGCGTGGATCACCGCTGCTGCCACGTCCGCGGGCCGGTTGAGCTTGGCGTCCGGCGGTGGCTTGTACTGCTCGTCGCGGCCGTCGAAGAACGCGGTGTGCATGCCGCCCGGGATGAGCAGTGTCACCCCAATCCGCCCGGCCGTCTCGGCGGCCAGCGCGCGGGTGAATCCGATCACGCCGAACTTGGACGCGCAGTAGGCTGTCGCGTCCGGGAACACTCGCAAGCCGAGCGTGGACGAGCAGGTCACCACGGTGCCCCGGGAGCGCTCGAGGTGCGGCAGTGCGGCGCGCACCACCCGGGCGGTGCCGAGCAGGTTGACCGCGATCACCCGTTCCCAGGCTTCGGCGGGCACCTCGCCAAATGACCCGCAGGAATCGATTCCGGCGGCGGTGAACACCGCATTGAGGGTCCCGCCGCCTGCGGACACCAAGGTTGCGACGGCGTCCTCGGTGGCCATCCGGTCAGCCAGGTCGGCTTGCACGTGGTCGACCTTGATCGATGGGGGATTGCGGTCCAGTACCAGCGGACGTCCCCCGGCGGCGAGTACGGCCTCGGTGGTGGCTGCGCCCAGGCCGGAAGCGCCACCGGTGATCAGCACATTGCCTAGCGGCCTCATACCCTCTCCTTCATCGGGCGCTGCAACTGCGGTTGCGCGGCAGACCGCGCAGCGGAGACAAGCCGGCTCGTGGAATATCCGCCGACCAGTGGAATGATCACGACGCGCCCGCCGTGCCGGCGTACCACCGGCTCCTCGGGCAGATCGCCGAGGGTGTAGTCGCCGCCTTTCACCCACACGTCCGGGCGCACAGTTTCCAGCAGTGCGGTGGGAGTGTCCTCATCGAACGTGATCACTGCATCTACCGGTTCGAGTGCTTCGAGCAGCGCAATCCGGTCGGCCACGGGCACAATTGGCCGCCCCGGGCCCTTACGCCGACGTACCGATTCGTCGGTATTGACACAGACCAGCAGGGCATCGCCCAGGGCCCGAGCCTGCCGCAGCAGGCTGAGATGGCCCGGGTGCAGCAGGTCGAAGCAGCCGCCGGTGGCCACCAGCCGCCCGCCTTGATGGCGCAGCCGGGTCACCACGTCGGCGGGACAGCCGCGCGGCGGCGACGGGCGCCTACGGGGTAGCGCGTTGATCGATGCGGCACCCCCGGCGGCGACAAATTCTGACGCCGAGCAGACCGCGGCGGCCACCGCTGCACGGATGGAGCTGCCGCCGAGCAGGGCACCAGTCACCGCAGCAGCGAACGCGTCGCCCGCACCGCAGGTGTCGCCATCCCGGGCAATCTCCAATTCGGGTACCGGCACGGCGGTGCAGCCATCTGCAACGGCCAAGGCGGCGCCGCGGGCGCCGAGCGTCACCGCCACCGCGTCGCACTGCCACCAGCCACGTAGCGCCGTGGCAGCCGTCACTCCGGTAATTAATCCCCGGTCGGTGGCAGGCACAGCCGCGGATGCTTCGGCCTCATTCGGCGTCACCAGGCGGCAGCCGGGCACGGGCGAGGCACCCCGGGGGTGCGGATCCCATACGACGGGTGTCCGGCGGGCGACGGTCAGCAGCGCATCGCGGACCGCGGGTTCAGTTGTGACATCGCGCCCATAGTCGGACACCAGGACTGCCTCGGCCCCGCGCAGCACCGTCGCGAAGCGGTTGCCGGCGGGAGCTCCGCCCGCGCGGCCGTCACCGGTGTCGACCCGCACCAGCGGACCGCCCTGCGTACGGATCCTGGTCTTGCATGCGGTAGTACCGTGCAGCGGCATCCGTACCAGCTCCACGTGGGATGCGAGCAAGTCAACCAGCAGCCGAGCTGGTGGGTCGCTGCCCAATGCCGTCACCAAGACCACGTTGTGGCCAGCGCGAGCCGCCAGCAGCGCAGCCAGGCCCGCTCCACCGGGACGCCAGCGCTGAGTCTGGACGTCCACGACGGGTACCGGCGCATCCGGGCATAGCCGGTTCACCCGGCCGGCGATGTCGCTGTCGAGCAGCGTGTCGCCGATCACGACCACCCGGCCACCGCTCATAGCTGCAGTTTCAGCGGGGTCACGCCCAGAGCCTCGTCGATCGCGAGACAGATCGCGTGCACGATGGCGAGATGGATCTCCTGCACGGTGGCGGCGTTAGGGGCCTCAACGGCGATCGCGTCGTCGCAGACCGCGGCCAGCGTGTTGGGCGCCGGGCCGGTCAGCGCCCACGCGATCATGCCGACCTCGTGCGCCGCCTTTGCTGCTGAGACCACGTTGCGGCTGGCGCCGCTGGTGGACAGCGCGATGAGCACATCACCTGGGCGACCGTGCGCGAACACCTGCCGGGCGAAGGATTCGTGGCCGCCGTAGTCATTGGTGATCGCAGTGAGCGCCGAGGTGTCGGCATGCAGGGCGATCGCCGACAGAGGACGCCGATCATGCAGGAACCGGCCGACGAGCTCGCCGGTGAGATGCTGGGCCTCCGCGGCGCTGCCGCCGTTACCGCAGGCGAGCAAGCGGCCCCCGGCGCCGAGCACGCCCGCGAGGTGACGCCCCCACAGCACCGCGCGGGCACCGGCGATGTCCTCCATCGCCGCCAGCGCGCTGCGCAACGCGGCTAGGTGCTCGCGGCTCATGGTTGGCCTCCCGCGGCGGTGGCTGGGCTGCTTCCCGGCAGGCAGGCTGCCTTGACCTCCTCGCCTGCCAGCACTTGGCGGTAGAGCGCTTCTGTCTCCGTCGCGATACGGCTCCAGCCGTAGTGAACCCGCGCCCGCGTCGCGGCGGCCGAACCGATGGCCGCGAGCCTCGCGGGATCGGCGAGCAATTCGCGCAGCCGCTGTGCCAGCGCGGCCGGGTCCCGGGGTGGTACCAGCGCGCCGGTGCGCCCGTCGACCACGGTGTCGAGGTGCCCACCCACCGCGGAGGCAATCACCGGTACCCCGCAGGCCATCGCCTCCAGGGGTACCATCCCGAACGGTTCGTACCACGGCACGCTGACCACCACGTCGGCTGAGCGCAGCAGCGCGGGAACCTCATCTCGGGGGATCTGGCCGATCAGCCGGACCCGATCTTGCACGCCACTTGCCGCCGCAACCATGGTCAGCCTGGCCTGCTCAGCATCCGCAATGGCGTCCCCACCACCGGCAATGACCAGTTCCGCGTCCGGCACTGCAGCCATCGCCCGGACGGTCGTCTCGACGCCCTTACGCTCGACCAGCCGCCCCAGGGACAGGATGCGATGGCGGCCGCCGCGCGCCGCCCGCGGCCCGCGGGGGGTGAAGCATTCCAAGTCCACCCCGCACGGCACCACTGCTACCTGGGACGCTGGCACGCCAAGGGCGGTCAGCTCGGTCACCTCATCAGTGCAGGTTGCCACCACCAGCGCCGCGTCCCGCGCTAGCTGCTTCTCCAGCCGCAACCGCGACCGCGGGCTGGGATCTGACGCGCCCTGGTGCCGGCGCTTAACTACGCCGAGCGCGTGAAAAGTCTGCAGCACGGGGATGCCGATTCTGCGGGCCGCGCGTTGCGCTGCCAGTCCGCTCATCCAGAAGTGCGCGTGCGCGACATCTGGGGGCTCCACCAGCCATCGCTGCGCCAGATGATCGCCGAACTGGGCCATGTGGGGCAGCAAGGCGTCCTTGGGCAGCATGGTGACGGGTCCCGCGCGAACATGCTCGACAGTCACTCCAGGGCCTATCCGGACCCGATCGGGCGATCCGGGGTCGTCGCGACGGGTGAAGACGGTCACGTGGTGCCCGCGCTCGCCCAATGCTCGAGCGAGCTGTGCGACGTGCACATTCTGGCCACCTGAGTCGGCACCGCCGATCGCCGCGAGCGGGCTGGCGTGCTCGGATATCAGGGCAATCCTCACCGGCTCACCTCCTTGAACAGCTGATCCCAGTCGGTGCAGAACCGATCGAGGGAGTACCTGCGGCGGGCCGCGGTTCGGGCCATCACGCCCGCGTGCTGGGCAAGGTCAGGGTCGGCGATGAACGTTCGCAGTGCGCTGGCCAGCCGATCGATCCGCGTGGAGATGACACCGGCATCAGGTGGTACCGCCTCCGCCACCTCGGTGGTGCCGAGTGCGACCACTGGCATCCCCAGATGCATGGCCTCGAGCAGTGACAGGCCGAGCGAGGTCCAGCGGATCGGGTGCAGGTACACCCGGCGCCGGGCCAGCTCAGTGTGCATCCGGGCCTGGGGAAGGTCCTCGAAGGTGGTGATCCGGTCGCTGGCCGGTAGCTGCGACACCGCCATGCCGAAGACATCCAGCGCAGCCTGACCGGCGAAGCGGGGTAGCAGGTCGGTGCCGGTCACCCGCCCGCGGCGAACCGGTTCGTTGATGACCACCGCGGCGTGCGGGATGTCACCGGTGTACTGGTAACCAGGGTCGGGGATGCCATGTTCGATCACCACAGTGGGTGCGCGGCCGCAGTCCCAGAAAACATCGTTGAACGGCGTGACATGCACGACGGGGATGTCGAACTGATCGGCCATCGGATGGCGGGTGCTGGGAACGTCACCCCCAGGCGTGTTGTGCTCGACGTAAACGGCCGGCACATCGCGTCCGGGCCGGCGGCCCAACCACTGTTGCACCAGTTGGAGCTCGTGCGGGCGTTGCAGCACGACGACGTCGATGTCCGCACTGGCCAGCGCAGCAGGCGTGATCTCCACCGCGTTCGGGGGCCAGTCGAATGTCCGGGCCCGGCCACGGCCGTCGGCATCTCGATCCGGTGTTACCGGCACCAGGTAGGTGTGCGGACCGTGGACGAACGCCGTGCTCCAGGAGCCGTGGACATGCCAGTGCAGCACGTTCATGCCACGACCTCCATCCGGGTCCGGAACAGGGAACTGATCGCATCGACGACGTCGGCTGGCTGCACACCGGATAGGCACGGATGGCCGGGCACGGGGCAGTGCCGCGCCCGGGTATCGCGGCAGGGTGCTTGCTGGTCACCGAGCAAGACGGTGGCAACGCCGTAGGGCGCCCACCGGGCTGCGGGTACGACTGGAGCGAACAGTGACACCACCGGTGTGCCTACTGCGGCGGCCAGGTGTGCTGGCCCTGTGTTGCCGGCGATCACCACGCCGGCGCGGTCAAGGACCGCAGCCAACGTGCGCAGGTCGGTGCGGCCGCCGAGATCGATGCCGGTGTCGCCGGCCACCTGCGCGGTGAGCCGTTGCTGACATGCCGATCCGGTGACGACAACGCGATAACCGGCGTCGGTGAGCAATCGGACCGCTGCTGCGCAGTGCTGCGCGGGCCATTCCCGGGCGGGAACCGATGCACCCGGGTGCATCACGACAAAGCCGGGCGCTCCCGTGAGGTGCTCGACAGCAGGCAGCGGCCGGCGCACCGCAAGGCGCCCGTCGTCCCCGGCCGGTAGCCGGTAGCCGGCAGCCTCAGCCAGGCTGAGGCCTCGCTGTGCCTCGGGTACGTCGCCCTCGACGTGATGGCGCAGATCCAGCAGTGAACCGGGATAGTCCTCGCTGATCGCGCCAATCCAGCCGACTCCGGCCAGCCGCAGCAGCAGCGCCAGGGGCAGCGGGGACTGGTGAAACGAGGTCAACAGCAGCGCGGCCTGCGGCGCGTGCACCCGTACCGCCTCCTGGAGGGCGGCGACGTGCTCCGGCGTGACCGGGTCGGGATTGGGATCAATCCACGGTGCGCACCACTCGATGACCTCGTCTACGCCAGGCAGCAGCGCCGCGGCCGCGCTGCCGTGTGGGCCGGCGAGCATCACGACCTTGTCGGCGTCCGCGGCGACGGCCCGCACCGCCGGCCCGGCCAGCAGCACATCTCCCGCATTGTCGAGCCGAGCGACCAGAACGGTTCCGGCCATCGGGGCGGTGCTCATGGCCCGACCCGCCCGGACAGGGCGAGTTCGACGGCTGTGCTGATGTCTGGAGCTACTTCGGCGGCGGCCTGGATTTCCGGGTGCAGCGTGCGGTCGGTGGGCACCAGGATTCCCCGGGCACCGGCCGCGGCGGCGGCGGTGACATCAGCGCCGGTATCTCCGATGACCACGCACCGGTCTGCCGGAACGCCCAGCTGCCCGGCGGCGTCTTTGACCAGACCTGGGGCCGGCTTGCGACAGCCGCAGCCGTCGTTTTCGCCGTGCACGCAGACACTCCACGCTTGGAACGGGCCCAGTAACTCCGACACCCTGGTGTTGACCCGCTGCAGCTGGGCAGGGCTGATCAGCCCGCGCGCCACCCCGGACTGGTTAGTGACGACACCGACGGGGATACCAAGGTCACGGAGCCGATCCAGCGCCGTGCGGGCGCCGGGAACCGGCTGCACCACCGCAGGATCGGTGTTGTAGGGGACGTCGTGAACTAGCGTGCCGTCACGATCGAACAGCACCGCGGCGGGCACACCGATGGCTGGGGGCACAGCTCGCCAGCGCAGTTCGCCAGCCAACCGGTGCCAGCACGCCGCCGGGGGGATGGCGACACTGGTAACCAGCATCCGTCCGATCTCGCCGGCGCTGCGCGGCCCGGGCAGGATCCTGTGCGCGGCGAACTCGGTGGTCAGCACAGCCCACACCAGACCCGCCGCACCCGCCACCCGGGGGTGGCGGCGCGTCGCGGCACCGACCGCCACCGCGGCGGCTGCGGTGGTCAGCAGGTGCCGTCGCAACCGGCCGGGTCCGTCGCCGATCCGTTCCCGCCAGCCAGATCCGTGCCGGCGCCGCATCAAGACGTCGTCGGCGTTGCCGCGTTGCGCGCGCACGCTGGCCAGCGGTCCGGACTGCCGCACCGGGTGCACGGTGTGCCGCTGCCCCTGCACGACCCGGTAGCCAGCGGCGATCACCCGCAACGCCAGATCGGCGTCTTCCCGGTAGGCACGACCGAAGCGTTCATCGAAGCCACCGACCCGCTTCAGTGCGGCGCGGCGGTAAGCCATGTCCGCAGTGATCCACCGGGCCGTGGCCAAACCAGCGGTGCCGCGCTCGGCGTCGGTGGGTCGCCGGTGCCCCGGAAGCGGCACCTCGATGCGACCCTGGGTGGCGCCCACATCCGCGCCAAGCCCGTGCAGGTCGTGGACCAACTGCGCGGCCCAGTCCGGCCCAGGCAGCACGTCGTCATCGAGGAACGCCACCCACTCGGTATCCGCGGCGCGCCACCCAACGTTGCGCGCCGCTGCCGGACCGCGTCCTGCCGAGCGCAGCACCTGCACCGAGGCGCCGGTGTCCGGCAGCCGCAGCTCCGCGCCGGTGGCCGGCCGATCGTCGACGACGAGCACGGGCTGCATCAGCTCTGCCAGCCGTGTCAGGAGCTGGTCTAAATTCGCCCGGCCGATTGTCGGGATCACCACGGTGTAGCTCATCGGGTGAGCTCGCAACGCCGCACGACAAACGGCCCGAGCACCAGCACGTCGACCGGAGCTGACCCGAAACACTCCAGGGCGTCGCGCGGGTCGTCGACCATGGGCCGCCCTGCGGTGTTCAGGCTGGTGTTGACCACTGTCGGCAGGCCGGTCAGCTCGGCGAACCGGTCCAGCAGCCGCGCCAGCAGCGGCTCGCTGTCCCGGTCGATGGTCTGGATCCGTGCGGTGCCGTCGACGTGCACCACCGCCGGGATCCGGTCGCGCCATCGGGGTGCGACGTCGTGGACGAACAGCATGTATGGGCTGGGCAGCGGGCCGCGGTTGAACAGCTCGGCAGCCCGCTCGGCCAGCACCATGGGCGCCACCGGACGGAACTGCTCACGTCCTTTGACTGCGTTGAGCCGGTCGAGGTTCCGGGCGTGGCCTGGGTGCGCGAGCAGCGAGCGATGGCCCAACGCGCGAGGGCCGAACTCGCTGCGTCCCTGGAACCACGCCACGATCGCGTCGGCGGCCAACGCCTCGGCGGCTGCTGCCGCTGCGTCTGGTGGGCGTTCGTAGCGGATGTGCGCATCGTCCAGCCAGCGGGTCAGTTCGTCATCGCTGAAGCCCCGGCCAAGGTCGGCTCCTGGCATCGGTGTGATCGGCTCACCGAAGGACTGCGCGAGGTGTAAAGCCCCGCCGAGTGCGGTGCCCGCGTCTCCCGCAGCGGGCTGCACCCAGACTTCGTCGAAGGGGCCTTGCGCGGCCAGGCGGGTGTTCGCGACGCAGTTGAGTGCCACCCCGCCGGCCATCGCCAGGCGCCGCTCGCCGGTGCGCCGGTGCAGCCACGATGCCAGCTCCAGCAGCACCTCCTCCAGGCGCACCTGCACCGCGGCGGCGAGTTCGACGTGCTCGGGTTGCAGCTCTTCATCGGGCGGGCGCCGCTTGGCGAGTTCGGACCAGTCGATGGGCCGCACGACGAACCCGCCGTCGCCAGTGGGGTAAATGAGGTCGCGCAGGGTGGGCAGCAACGCGGGTTCGGTGCCGGGCTGGCGCCCGTACGACGCCAGCGCCATCACCTTGTACTCGTCGGAGGAGCGCAGGAAACCCAGGTGATCGGTGACCTCCTCGTACATCAAGCCCAACGAATGGGGCAGTTCCTGGCTGGCCAGCACGTCGAGCTCGCCGTCGCGGTAGCGACCGGCCAGGTAAGAGGTGGCCTCCCCCCGACCATCGGCAACAAGGACCGCGGAGTCACGAAAGGGTGCGGCCAGGCCCGCGGAGGCGGCGTGGGCAAGGTGGTGCGGTACGAAGTGCACGACAGCCGGGTCAAGCTCGGGCAGCGCAGTGGCCAGAAAATGCGGAGCCCGCCGGGCGTAGGTGGTGCGTAGATCCTCCCACCGCTCATCCAACCCGCCCACGTCCGGCCGTACCAATGCCGGGTCATACGAATAGGCAACGGCATCGAGGTCGTCGGGACCGATCCCGGCGGACTGGAGGCACCAGCGCGCGGCCCGCTCGGGCAGCTCCCAGGCGGCAAACGGTACCGGGCGCTTGCCGTGCTTGCGGCGGGTGAAACGCTCCTCCTCGGCGGCAGCCACGATCTCCCCATCGACGACCAGCGCCGCTGCTGGATCGTGGAAGATCGCGTTGATACCCAGGACGCGCATCTGGCCCTCCGTAGGCATGAGCCGCCACCCGAACGTATAGCGACTGACTACCCAGCGAAATTGCGTTCAAAACTACGTCCCAGAGGGAGCCATATCGGGGTACGCAGCACGCTTGTTTGGCCGGTATGTCCCTATGTCGGCACCGCAGAGTTGGGATCGGAACCAGGCGATAGTTCGCGCGAGACCGTCGCGGAGTTGGACTTGCGGCTCCCAGTTGAGTAGTTCGCGGGCCAACGTGATGTCTGGGCGTCGCACGCGGGGATCGTCGACGGGGCGCGCGATATGCCGGACCGACCCCGGTACTCCGCTGACCTCCAGGACGGTCGCGGCCAGCTCGGCAACTGGTAGTTCCTGCGGGCCGCCGATGTTCACCGGCCCTGGTTCGTCCGACTCGGCTAACGCCAGGATGCCGCGGATGGTGTCATCCACGTAGCACACCGACCGGGTTTGGCTGCCATCGCCGGTGACCGACAGCGGCTCGCCAGCCAGCGCTTGGCGGATGAAGGTCGGGATGGCTCTCCCGTCGTCCGGCCGCATCCGGGGACCGTAAGTGTTGAAGATCCGGACTATTGCGGTATCCGTGCCGCGCGAGAGCCGGTACGCGGTGGTCAGCGCTTCGGCATAGCGCTTGGCTTCGTCATAGACACTTCGCGGGCCGACCGGGTTGACGTTGCCCCAGTAACTCTCGCCTTGCGGGTGCTGCTGCGGATCGCCATAAACCTCGCTGGTCGACGCGAGAACAAAGCGCGCGCCCTTCTCCGTGGCCAAACCCAGTGCGTGCAGCGTGCCCAAGCTGCCTACCTTGAGCGTCTCGATGGGCAACCGTAGATAGTCGGCAGGGGACGCTGCCGAGGCCAGATGTAACACCAAATCGACTGGACCGGGAACGTGCACGAAGTTGGTCACATCGCACTTGATCAGACGAAATCTAGGCTCGCCGATGAGATGAGAAATATTGGCCGGTGTGCCGGTGAGAAAATTGTCCAGGCACATGACGCCAGTACCGCGGCGAAGCAGTTGTTCGCACAGGTGTGACCCGAGAAACCCAGCTCCACCTGTCACCACAGCCCTGCTGAATCTGGTGCTCACCACGCCCCCTGTCGCTCTACCCGCAGCCTGATACCCCCGCTGGGGCGAAGTGAAACGCGGTCGCATGTTTGCCACAGGCGCTCGGCGGGTACGAAGGCCCGTCAGGGTGCGTCGCTTGGGGGAGCCGCGATGAGCAGCGGGGTGACGGTGGTCATCGCCACCCGCAACAGACGCGACGAGCTGATCCGCACGCTACAGCGGCTACACGACCTTGTTCCGGCACCACCGGTAATCGTCGTGGACAACGGCTCAACCGACGGTACGGCCCAGGCGGTGGGCGACCAGTTCGCCGCCACGGTCGTGCTGGCGTTGCCCAGAAACCACGGTGCCGCTGCCCGCAATCTCGGCGTGGTGGCGGCGCGTACTCCTTACGTCGCTTTCAGCGACGACGATTCCTGGTGGGCTCCAGGTGCGTTGGAGCGCGCCGCAGTGGTACTGGACAGTCACCCCCGTCTTGGCCTGGTCGCCGCTCGGACGCTGGTCGGCCCCATGCACCGCGCCGACCCGATCACCCTGTTGCTGGAATGCAGTCCGCTGCCCCGTTCCCCGGATGCCCCCGGTCCATCCGTGCTGGGTTTCCTGGCGTGCTCGGCCGTGATGCGCAAGGCGGCGTTCTGTGAGGTAGGTGGCTTCAGCAGCCTGCTGTTCTTTGTGGGGGAGGAGCGCTTGTTGTGTTACGACCTGGCTACGGCAGGGTGGGAGCGGTCATATCTGCATGACATCGTCGCTTACCACCATCCCTCCTCGAACCGTTCAGATCCGCAACGTCGCCGGGTGGCCGAGCTGCGCAACGCTTTGCTCACCGCGGTCTTGCGCAGGCCGCGGCCGGTCGCCGTCGCTGCTGCGACGTCTCTGGCCCGAGATTCGATGCGGGACGGGGTCGCTCGCACCGCGTTAGGTGAGGCAATCGTTCGGCTGCCCGCGGCGCTGCGGCGGCGCGCTCCATTGCCTCCCGCGGTGGAGGAGCAGGTCCGCATGCTGGAAGACGCCGGCTGATGACCGGCGGCCGGACCACGGTGGTGATCATCACGCAGAACCGCAAGGCGGAGCTGTTACAGACCCTCCAGCACATGACAGCGCTGCCGGACCGCGCTCCTGTGGTGGTCGTTGACAACGGCTCCACCGACGGTACCGCCGACGCTGTGGCAGAACGCTTCGGCCAGGTAAAACTGCTGCGCAGCGCGGGCAATCTCGGCGCACTAGGCCGCAACCTGGCGGTTCGAGACATTGACACCCGTTACGTGGCGTTCTGCGATGACGACACCCGGTGGCGGCCCGGTGCGCTAAGGCGGGCTGCTGACGTGCTCGACGCCCACCAACAACTGGCTTCGGTGACCGGACGGATCCTGGTGGCTCCGGCAATGACCGAGGATCCCATCACTCCTGAGCTGCGCAACTCTCCCGTACCCGGGCCGGCCTGGCTGCCTGGTCCAGCTCTGCTCGGTGTGCTCGCGGGGGCGAGCATGTTTCGTGTTGCAGCGTTCCGCCAGGTCGGTGGGTTCTCGCCGCGGCTGTGGTTGGGCGGTGAAGAGGAACTGCTCGCTCTGGACCTCGCCGCCGCCGGCTGGTGGATGTGCTGGGCACCGGATGTGGTCATCGAACATGCCCCATCGAGCTGCCGGGATCCGCGACGACGGCGGCAGTTGGGGATCCGCAACACATTATGGACCGCGTGGTTGCGCCGCCCGTTACCAAGCGCGCTGCGACGGACCGTCACCATGCTGCGCTCAGTACCTCGGGACTGGGCCAGCGTGGCGGCCTTCGCTGAGGCCTTAGCCGGGCTGACCTGGGTAGTTCGGGAGCGTCGGGTGGTACCGGCAGCCGTCGAGCATGGGCTCCGATTGTTGGAGGAACCGCAACGGCGGTCGCCGGCCCGCCGGTACGTGGGCTGAAGTGGGCTCGTCGCATATGTTTGATCGAGATGGACGTGGGTAGCCCGAGCCGGTAAGTAAGTACTCCAGCTCTCTGGAAGAGAGCCTCGGTCGCGTTCTAGCGTGGCGCTGCCGGTTCACTGGTAGACGCGTGGAGGTATTCGCTGATGGCTCTTGACCCATCGGTCAACATCGGCCGGAAGGCTTGGCTTCCGTGTTCCCACTGCTCACATCGGGATGGCCTGTACCTGCTCGATTCGAACGCCAACATGGTGCATGTGCAATGCCCCCAATGCCACGAGATCTGGTGGATGGATACGGGTAACGGTGTCGGCAGGCGTCCCCGGGATGCCGACGGCCCGCCGCAGTGGCCTGCCCAGTCCGCATAACCAGGCAGCGCCCTCATCGAAAGCGTTGGCCGGTTGCCGTGATGCGGCTACCACGTCACCGGGCTCGTGGGGCGCGCTGCTCGACGGGAGCGAGGTCGAATGGGTGGTGCGGTTCGGCCTGGTACCAGTACGCCACCGATGAATAGTCGTCGCTGCGTTTGTTCGCGTGCCCATGCTCGATGCTCACCCTGATTGATCGCTCGAACGGCACCGGATCTTCGATGTGGAACCGGTACAGGCTGATCTGCCCGCTCCAGTTGTCACCGCCAGGCAAGGTGATTCCGTGATACGGCGCATGGTAGGTCTGGGTCGGGCACCAGGCGGTGTTGAAATAGTCCTCGGTGCCGGTGCCGTGCAAGCTCGGCGGCCATGCCTCGCCGTCGATAAAAATCATGTCGTCGCCCTCGCCATACCAGTTCCACTCAGTGGTGTCGCGAAGGTTGTGAATGTTGAGCACGCAGCCGACATAATGCCCGCGGCCGGTTGCTTCCAGGATGGTGTAGTTCGCTTTCCCGTCGAGGTTCTCGCCGGCCAGCAAGAACTCGGCGTTGGTTTCGGATCCCTGCTCGACCCCGGAGCACGGATTGCTGTGGCGCCATTGGGCGTGGAAACGCCCGATGCCGTCTTCGAGCTCGTCAATCTCTTCGTAGTCGATGTAATAGTAGAAAAAGACCGTCTCGTCGGTCAGCTCGCTGGCGATTTCCCACCGGGCTCCCGCGCCGAAGGGCATGTGGAAAAAGCAGTTGAAGCCCTTTCCGTCCTCAGGGCTCATCTGTAGCGGCGCGGAGACGAAGTTGGTGGTACGGCCGTGGCCTACCCCGAAAAAGTCGCCGAGCGGCACGGCGATGCTGGGATGTTCTTCGCCGTCCCAGTAAGCACGCAGTACGAGCCGGCGCAGGTAATCGGGTTCTCGCATCCACGGGTCCCGGATCATCCGTTCGTTGGCCACGGTCACCCAGATGTGATTGATCGTGCCGGCGCCCTCGATGTCTGCCAGGGTCGCGCGCTGTCCCGGGCGCAGAGTGAGGCGATCGTCGTTGCCGCCGGTGCGATCCCAGCTGGACGCACGTCTCCTCCGGGTGCTGCGCAGCCGCGGCAGATCACGCAGGCTCGAACCGTACGGTCCGTAATTGACGGTCATGCTTGCCCTCCGGTGCCCGCAGCGGAAGTCTTAGGCGTGACCGCAAACCGGATACCGGTGCTGTCGCGAAACGCTGCCTCCAGCGATTCCAGGCTGCGCTCCTTGGTCTCCGGCACCATCCACCACACGACCGGGAAGAGCAACACGCCCACAGCGGCATAGACGATGAAGGCCGTGCCCGTGCCGGCCACGGCCGCGAAGCTGGGGAATGTCAGTGACACGACGAAGGCAGCCAACCAGTTAAACAAGGTGGCAATGGCCATCGCCGCACCCCGGATGGCTAACGGGAAGATTTCCGCCAGCATCACCCATAGCACCGGCCCCCACGTGGCCGAGAAGGTGTTGGTGAACACCACAAACGCCGCCGCCGCAATGACGAAAAGTGCGCTGGAGTTGACCGGGAGTGTCAGTGCCGCGATACCGACAGCGAATAGGCTGACCGACATTCCCACCAAGCCAGCCAGCAAGATTGGTTTGCGGCCGCGCCGGTCGACGATTTTGGCGCGCACGACCAGCGCGATGGTCCCGATGTTCACCAGCCCGTTGAGGAAACCGAACAACAATGCGGTCGTCTTCGAGAGGCCGAAGCCGGTCAGAATGGTCGGTGCGTAGTACACGATCGCATTGATCCCGGTGACCTGCTGGAAGATGGCGAGCAACGCGCCTAGTAGCAGCAGCCGGCGTACCCAGCCGGATGAGAGGCGGGCTAGCGTACGCGTGTCGTGCTGCTGCTGTTCCAGCG
The DNA here is from genome assembly GCA_019241525.1 of Pseudonocardiales bacterium. Lineage (GTDB taxonomy): Bacteria > Actinomycetota > Actinomycetes > Mycobacteriales > Pseudonocardiaceae. Next base: position 43,270 of record JAFAWY010000091.1, on the reverse strand, counting down.
CGCTGATCTCGGCGAATTCCTTATCGGCCGCCGCGGTGTCGCCGCGTAAGCCGATCAGCACCGCCCGCGCACTGTCATCCTGTCCACGTCGTACCAGTGACCTGGGGGTGTCCGGCATGGCCAGCATGCCGAGTACCAGCACGATGGCAGGAAACACTCCGACGAGCAGCATCCAGCGCCAGGAACCGGCGAAGGCCAGCGCATAGCCGAGAGCCGCGGACAGCGCCGTCCCCACGATGATCATGTATTGGTTCAGCGAGGTGACCACGCCGCGGTCTGAGGCCGGGGCCATCTCTGCCAGGTAAAGGGGCACCAGCACCGAGGCGATACCGATGCCCAGTCCGAGGATGAAGCGAAACGCCACCAGCATGGCGACGGAGGCGGCCAGACCGGCACCTAGGGCGCCGATGGTGAAGACGATCCCGGCGGCCAGCAGGATCCGCTGCCGACCCAGACGGTCGGCCGCAGGGCCGCTGCCCAGCGCGCCCACCATCGCCCCGAACACCGTGGCGCTGACCACGGCGCCCTCCTGCCACGGGGTCAGTGGCAGGTCACGGGAGATGAACAGCAACGCTGCGCCGATGATGCCGTTGTCGTAACCGAACAGCACCGCTGCCAGTGCACCCAGGGTGTACACGCGTCGAGTACTCACCCGGTTCAAGAACGCAGGGCCGCCCATCAGCTACCTCCGGTATGCGAGGGGATCGATGGCTCGGGGGTGGCGACATCCTCGAGATGCTGTTCCCGGGCGAGCGCATGGGCGATTTCCTTAGTGCGCGGGTACAGCTGCCGGTAAAGGTCGTAGTAACGGTCGTAGGCGGCCGCCATCGTGGTGCGCGGCTGGACCGTGGTTTCGATGGGATTCCAGTGAAGCATGTCCGGTGACTGCCCGATCCCGATGGCCGCGAGCAGCGCGTCGCCAAGGCACGCGCCGATCGTCTGCCGGGGCAGCTCCTGGGGGGCATTGAGCACGTCGGAGACAATCTGCGTCCACAGCCCGCCCTTGGTGCCGCCGCCCACCGCGACCAGCCGGCGGTACTGGCCACCCGCGTCACGCATTGCTTCCAGGTTGTGCCGGACTCCGTAGGCGGTGGCCTCCAAAGCGGCCCGGTACATATCGCCGCGGTTGTGCCGCAAGCTCAGGCCGATCAGCACGCCACGGGCTTCCGGGTCAAACAGTGGAGTCCGTTCACCAGCGAAGTAGGGCAACATCAGCAAGCCGTGGGCACCTGCCGGCGACTGGTGGGCTTCTGCGACGAGACAATCGAACCCGGATTCCCCCGTCAGCTTGCGGATCCAGTCGGTGATCGCGCCTGAGGTGGCCATCCCCGCAGCGAAGTTGTAGGTGCCTGGAAACGTTCCCACGGTTCCCCACAGAGCCGGGCTCCGGCGCGCGCGATCGAGCACCTCGACCAGGAACATGGTGGTGCCGTACATCAGCATGACGTCGCCGGGCGCGGTGACGCCGACACTGGTGGCTTCGGCCCAGGCATCGATGGTGCCGGCCACCACCGGAGTACCCACCGGAATACCGGTCTGGTCGGCGGCAGTCGTATGCACCTCTCCGACAACGTCCGACGGCCAGCGCAGCTCCGGTAGCTCGAGTCCTGGGGCGATGAGATCGGTCCACTCCTGGATCCATCGGTGCTGCACCGGGTCGTACATCGGCGTGCATTGGCTGGCGGAGTGGTGATCGAGGATGTAGCAGCCGGTCAGCCGGCGCACCAGGAAGCTGCTGGCCATCAGAAATCGGCGGGTGGATGCCCAGATGGCGGGTTCGTTTGCGCGTAGCCAAGCCACCTTGGGCCCGATGGCTTGCGAGGTGAGCACCGAACCGCAGCGCTCCAGGATGGTCTGCTCACCTAGCTCCCGGTTCAGTTCCTCGATTTGGATCTGAGCGCGGGTGTCTACGCCGTAGAGAATTGCCGGCCGGAGTGGTCGATCCTCGCCGTCCACCGGTAGCAGGCACGGGCCGATTCCGCTGACTCCCACCGCGGCAATGGCTTCAGGAGCCGCCGCGGTCAGTTCCTGGCTGATCGCCGTGAAATCTGCCCACCACACCGCTTGGGCGTCGTGCTCCACCCAGCCGGGGTGCGGCATCGACACCTCGTGTGCGCGGCTGGCGGTCGCAACGACGGTACCGTCGTCGCGGACCAGTACTCCCTTGGAGCTGGCGGTGCCGATGTCGACACCGAGCAGCAGCGAGCTCACTGAGCTGTGTCCGCTACGGCCGCGCAGGTCCCGTCCACGCGACTTGTGCCCATCCCAGCCCATTCGATGTCGAGCATTCGGCATACGGCGCGCAGCTCAGCGACGTGGTCGCCGGGTATCGCGTGGATGTGGTTGGCCCCGAAGGTCGACAGGAACTCATCGGCCTCAGCTTCTAGCCGGGCGAACGCGTGCGGCCACTCAAACGTGGATTGCCGGGCCAGTGCTTCGTTGGTCGCATCGTCGTAGCGTTCGAACTCCCCGCGCACCACGTGCATCCGGTACCTGCCACCGATCCTGGTCAGCCGGGCGAACGTCGCTTGCCCCGGGGCGGCGAAGAAGGACACCGAGGCACCACCAGCGGGGAAGTAGAAGATCTCCGGGTAAAAGTGCACCAAGCGCAAATTCTCTGCCGGGTCGTCACTGCGGGCGGCGAACCAGGTGGCGTGCTGCCCCGAGTTGCACAGGTCCCAGATGTGGCGATCGGCGTGGTAGTGCCGCACATCGGCGAAGAGCACCGGAGTGCCAGACAGCCCCTTGAGCAGCTGCATGGTGAGCGCCCCGTCCATGTCGGACTCGGTGGCGCACACATGCGTGGGCTTGGCGCCTTCCCAATCATAGGGATCATTGAGGAAGGCCTCGGTGACATCCATGGTGGCGAAGTGGGTGGTCAGCTCCGGCTGGCCTTTGATCCCGCTGAAGTCCAGGTTCCATTCGTCGATCAGTTCCCGCACGGCGAAGTAGGAGCGTATTTGGCGTTCCAGCAGTTCCGGAGTCAGCTGCTTGCCGTCGTAATGCACCTTGCCTGCGTGACGTTCTAGCCATTCCCGGCCGGCCGTCACCCGGGACTGCTCGACAGCGGCACTGCGGCGGACGATCTCCCACTGGTCGATTTCCTCGACGTCCACCCCGAACGTACTCATCCACTGGTCGGTGTCGGCTACCGCGGTATACATGCCCATCGGACGCCCGCCAATCCGGCCGAACGTACTGCCCGACAGCCGAGACACCGCAGTGGCGGCCCGAACTGTTGCCAGGACCCGATCGAGCACCGCGGACTCGGACACGTCGCCCCAAACGCGGGTGTGCGCACGGCCGACCTGGTCCAGCCCGCCACCGGCGGCCAGCATGCCGACCATTCCCGGGAATTGCGGGTCGATGTTGGAAAACAGCAACAGCGGGCCTGGGGAGGCTTCGGCGGCCAGCATGGAGAAGTGCGGGAACGCCCACACGGGATAGTTGAAGATGGTCAGGTCGGGCCGCGCATCGGCTACTCGGCGCGCCTCGCTGGTGGCCAGCGCGTTGGTCCAGACCGGCTCTGCAGCGCGGATCACTTCATGCCCGGCTTGCTCCAGCGCCTGCGCGATGCGGCCTTCGACGTCGAGCTCGAATGCCTTGATGTCGGTGTGGACGAAATCACGTCCGTCAGAGAAGGTCAACAGTCCGACGCGCGCCATGTCTGCTCCTGCCTGGTAGGACGGTCGCTTGCACCGGGATGTTTCGCTCAGTGAGGAAGGTATCACCCAGCGGAAGTGCAACGCGGGCATCGTCATCGCGGCGCGAGCAAAGAAACCGGACATTTATGGTGGTGGTGTGCGGATGTGAGGTGAGCATGGATGGCTGACTGGGACGGCCGCGGGCTACCGCCGGTGGCTGCCGAACGGATGGCGCGTTTCGCGCGCAGCGGCCTACGTACCTCGTTGCTGACCGTGCCAGGAGCTGCCGGTGTGCAGACGGTCGGCCTCGATCCGGTTGGCGAGGTGATGGGCTGCATCGTCGAGCACATCGGGTGGAGCGGCTTCGGTGGCTGCGGCTACGTCAGCGGCATCACGGGTCCTGGCGGCATAGGCCTTGGCGGCTTTAGCGGTTTCGGCCTCGGCGGTCCGACCGTCACGTCCTCCGGGTCCCGCGGCTTCGTCGGCTTCGGCCCGTACGTTGATGCACTGTTCCACGGTTACGGCACAGCGTTGCGGCGCATGATGGAAGAAGCCGCCGCAATGGAGGCCGATGGTGTCGTGGGAGTGCAGCTGTCGGTGTCCCACCTCGGTAACAACAATCGGGAATTCGTCGCGTCAGGCACCGCGGTCCGTGCCCGGTCTCAGTACCGCCCGGGCCGGGTATTCACTACCGATCTGGCCGGCCAGGACGTGGCCAAGCTGCTGCAGGCCGGATGGGTGCCCTGCGCTGTCGTCTACGGGATCTCAGTGGCGGTGCGCCATGACGACTGGGCGACCCAGCGGCAGGCGTCTTGGGGTGCGGGTAACACGGAAGTATCTGGCTACACCGAGCTTGTCTGGCACGTGCGTGCGGATGCCCGTCACAGCTTCCAACAGCGGGTCCGCGCAGCTGGTGCGGAAGGAGCGATCGTGTCCTCGATGGGTCTCCACGTCAGTGAGATCGAGCCGTCGGAGGGACATCGTGATCATGTCGCCGAAGCAAGTGTCTTCGGCACCGCGCTGGTGCGCTTTCACCGGGACTCGACCGCACCGACCCGATCGTTGACCATCCTGCCGGTGCGATAGCCGTCGCCGAAGACGAGGAGTAGCGAATGACCGCCGATCCCACGGCCCTCGGCATCCCCGAGGATGCGATGCGCCGCCTCGCCGAGATGCGACCCGGTCAGGCGACCAGCTTGTTCACTTCCGACCTGTCGGTGAACGAGTTTCTGCTGGTACGGGAGGCCGGATTCCGTCCCCTCGGCCTCGTGCTGGGGTCCAGCGTCTACCACGTTGGGTTCCAGTTCGGCCGGTGGAGCAGCAACCAGGAATTGACCACGCTTTCCCAGGCGATGTACCACGCCCGGGAACTGGCCATGACCCGGATGGAGACCGAGGCGGATCAGTTGGGCGCCGACGGCATCGTCGGGGTCCGGTTGGACATCGAATTCAAGGAGTTCGGTTCAGACCTCGCCGAGTTCATTGCGGTCGGCACCGCCGTCAGTGCGGATGAGCCACAGACACCGGACGGGCAGCCCTGGCGCAACAATCAGGGCCAGCCGTTTACCTCCGATCTGTCGGGTCAGGACTTCTGGACGCTGATCCAGGCCGGGTACGCGCCACTGGGCATGGTGATGGGCACCTGCGTGTACCACGTCGCGCATCAGCGGTTCTGGCAGGCGATGGGAAACATTGGTCAGAACGTGGAACTGCCGCAGTTCACCGAGGCACTGTACGACGCGCGGGAACTGGCCATGAGCCGGATGCAGGCCGAAGCGGAGCGATTGGCCGCCGAGGGCATCGTCGGAGTGCAGCTGCTGTCGATGGGACATCGTTGGGGCGGCCACACCACCGAGTTCTTTGCGATCGGCACCGCGGTGCGCCCGCTACGCGCCGACCATGTGATCGCCAAACCGCAGCTTGTGCTGCCGCTGACCGACCGATGACGGATCAGCCCGTGCCCAGCGGGGACAGCGGCCTGGGTCCGATAGGCGACGTGCAGTTGCTGGCCGCGATGCTGCGGTCAGACCAGACGGAGGTCGCCTCGTACGCCCGGGTGCTCAGCGGGGCGCTTGCTCAGGCGTTACCGCCGGGCATGGTGGAGACTGAGTACCAGCGCAGCGTCAGCGACCGGCTAGCCGGCCGCCCGGGGCGCGCTGTTCGCCTTGTGGTGCACGGCAACAAACGGGACCTCGAGCTTCGCGAAGCGAAGAATGGCCAGATCGACGCGGAAGTGCGGCAAGTGGTGCACGGGGTGACGATCAGCCGCCGTAGCATCGGGATGGACGACTGGTTGCAGGCGTTGGCGCACGATCTTGCGCAGGTTGCTGCCCGAGATAGCGCGGCGCGCGAGGCACTGCAGCGGCTGCTCCACGGTTGACGCACTCCTGTCCCGGCTTCCGACCACGGTGCTGATGCTGTCGCGCTGTGGGTGGGATGCTGGGGTTATGCCTGACCCGGAGCACGAAGCTTTCCCGAGCGAGTTGCTCGAACGGGTCACCCAGCTGTTTCGGGACATTCTCGGCGAGGGCACGCCCGACGATCAGTTACTGGCCCGCTGCCGGGCGGAGTTGGGTGACGACCACACCATGACCCTCACCGTGGCCCACGATCTGGCTGCCAACTTTCGTATGCTGGGTGATCACGAGCGCGCCCACGCTCTCGACAAGGACACGCTGACCCGGCGCCGTCGGATGCTGGGTGACGACGCCCTGCCTACCCTGAGTTCGGCGCATAACCTGGCCACCGACCTGCGCGCGTTAGGGCAGCACGAGCAGGCGCGCGTTATCGGCGAGGACACCCTGACCCGGCGTCGACGGGTACTTGGTGAGGACCACCCCGCTACGTTGCGCTCGGCGAACAATCTCGCTGTTGATTTGCGGGCTTTGGGCCAGTACGAGCAGGCCCGAGCGCTCAGCGAGGACACCCTGACCCGGTGCCGCCGCGTGCTCGGTGAAGACCATCCCCAGACCTTGACCGCAGCCCACAACCTCGCCAGCGACCTGCGCGCACTGCAGGATTACCGGCGAGCCCGGGAACTTGGCGAAGATACGGTGGCCCGGTGCCGCCGAGCGCTGGGCGAAAACGATCCGCATACGTTGACTGCCGCGCACAATCTTGCCAACGACCTGCGGGCGTTAGGTGAACACGAGCAAGCCCGAGGGCTCGGCGAAGACACCATGAAGCGGCGCCGCGAGGTGTTGGGTGAGGATCATCCCGACACCTTGATTTCAGCCCACAACTGCGCTGCGGACCTGCGGGCGCTTGGTCACTATCAGCAGGCCCGGGTACTCGACGAGGACACGCTGACCCGCTACCGGCGGGTGCTGGGCGAAGATCATCCCCACACCTTGACCTCGGCCCACAATTTGGCCAACGACTTGCGCGTCCTCGGTGAGCATGAGCAGGCTCGAGCACTCGGTGAGGACACCCTTGGCCGGCGGCGCAGGGTGCTCGGCCCCGATCATGCCGAAAGCTTGATCTCAGCCAGTAACGTCGCACTCGACCTGCGTTCATTGGGTGAATACCAGCAGGCTCGGGCGCTGGACGAGGACACTCTGGCCCGCTGCCGAGAGGTGCTCGGCCATGACCATCCCAACACACTGACGTCGGCCTACAACCTCACCCGTGACCTGCTCGCGCTCGGTGAACATGAGCAGGCCCGCGAGCTGAGCATGGACACCTTGACCCGGTGCCAACGTCTGCTCGCAGATGGGGTTGCCGGCGGAGCGATCATGCAGGAGGGACACCTGCGAATCCGCCAACTGGAGCAGTGGATCCGCTCCCGGTACCAGCCGGTCAAGGGATGAGCACAGCTGCGCCCTGCACGCGGTCAGTCGCCAGATCGGTCAGTGCCACGTCGGCCTTATCCAGCGGGTAAGGACTGGTTACCACCTGGAGGTGGTGTTCGGCGGCGAAGCGCAAGAAATCGCGGCCGTCTCGACGGGTATTGGCAGTGACGCTGCGGATCTGCCGTTCCCGGAACAGATACCGCTGATAGTTCAGTACCGGGATGTCAGTGAGATGGATACCGGCCAGCGTCAGGGTGCCGCCACTGTCAAGCGCGGCGAGGGCGGTAGGAACCAGATCTCCAACAGGAGCAAACAGGATCGCCGAATCCACGGGCTCGGGTGGCGGGTCGGCGGCTCCGCCCGCTGAGCTGGCACCGAGTTCCAGGGCGAGTTTTTGTGCTTGCCTGCTGCGCGTCAGCACGTGCACGGTGGCACCCTGCGCGAGGGCTACCTGGGCGGTCAGGTGGGCACTGGCGCCGAACCCGTAGAGGGCGAGACGGCCTCGGGGCGGCAGGTTCGCGCGAGCTAGCGCCCGCCACCCGATAATGCCGGCACAAAGCAGTGGCGCTAGTTCGGCGTCGGGATAGTTACCGGGCAGCGGGTAGGCGTAGCCCGCGGGCACCGTGGTGCAGTCGGCATAGCCGCCGTCAGCGTCCCAGCCGGTGTATTCCGAGTACGGGCACAGGTTTTCCGCTCCCCGGGTGCAGTACCGACACCTACCGCAGGTGCGGCGTAGCCAGGCGATCCCGACCCGCTGACCGATCTCGAATGGGCCAGTTACTTGTTCACCGGAGCCGATCACCTCGCCGACCACCTCGTGGCCGGGGACCACGCCGGGCCGGTGCACCGGTAGATCCCCTTCAGCCACATGCAGATCGGTCCGGCACACCCCGCAGGCGAGCACTCGCACGAGCAGTTCGTCGGCAGCGGGCCGGGGCGGCGGTTCCGTTACCCGGCGCAGTGGATGTGTCTGCATCGGTCCGGGTTGCCGCACCCGCCAGGCCCGCGTGACTTCGGCAGTCATGTCATCACCGTCTCAGCACGCAGCCGCAACGGATCATGAATCTCAACCTCATCAATACTTGCGACGGCTTAGTACCAGTCTGCTATCTCCACCGGTTTATGGATGAGCCTGTACCGTAGATCACCGGCCGCAATTTCCCGATCCACGGGAGAAGCCCTAGTTCATGTGGTGCAGTATCCGGGCCGGAGGCGGCACGTGATCGACGTTGTGATCTGTGAACCAATCCGCACCCCAGTCGGCCGGTTCGGCGGGGTCTTCTCTGGGCTCAGCGCCGCTGATCTAGCCACGTCGGCACTGACGTCGCTGCTCGCCAGGACGGGCCTAGCCGAAGGCGATGTCGACGACGTCGTGCTCGGCCAGTGCTACCCCAGCGGTGAGGCCCCCGCGATTGGCCGTGTGGCTGCGCTCGACGCCGGACTCGGCACGTCGGTGCCCGGAATCCAGGTCGACCGCCGCTGCGGTTCGGGGCTGCAGGCGGTCCTTAACGCGGCGATGCAGGTAGGAACCGGCGCCGCGGGTCTGGTCGTGGCGGGCGGCGTGGAGTCGATGAGCCAGGCTGAGCACTACGCCCTCGGCCTGCGCCACGGAGCCTGTGGCGACATCCAGCTGGTAGACCGGCTCACCAGGGCCCGGGTCACAGTGGGCGGGAGGTCGCACCCGATCACCGGCGGCATGCTTGAGACCGCGGAAAACCTGCGTGCCCGCTACCGGATCAGCCGGGAGGAACAGGACCGGTTTGCGCTGCGCTCCCAGCAGGTCACCGCCGATGCGATTACGAAGGGCTTGTTCGATGACGAGATCGTCGGTGTCGAGGTACCTGGACCGGCCGGTACATCGCCCGCTCTGGTCATCGCGGATGAGCAGCCTCGTCCCGGCACCACGCTCGATGCCCTAGCCAGGCTGCGCCCGATCCGAGCTGCTATCGATCCCGATGCGACGGTGACCGCCGGTAACTCCAGCGGCCAGAATGACGGCGCAGCCATGTGCGTGGTCACCACTCGCGACGTGGCCCAACGCCATGGTCTACGCCAGATGCTCCGGTTGCGATCATGGGCGGTCGCTGGCGTGGATCCCGAAGTGATGGGCATCGGTCCAGTGCCGGCTACCGCAGTCGCGTTAGATCGTGCGGACCTCAGGCTGGCCGATATCGACTTGATTGAGCTGAATGAGGCATTTGCTGTGCAGGTCATCGCCTGCCTGCGGGAGTGGGGTTTCGGCGAACACGACTACGACCGGCTCAACGTCAACGGTTCCGGCATCTCACTGGGACATCCGGTTGGCGCCACCGGTGGTCGGATCCTGGCCACCCTGGCGCACGAGATGAACCGGCGCGGCAGCCGGTACGGGCTGGAGACAATGTGCATCGGTGGCGGTCAGGGCCTTGCCGCGATTTTCGAGGCCGTCTCGTGATCGTGGTGGGTCAGGGCCGGGGTGGTGCAGTGTGTGCGCTCGTGGACAGCGGGATGGGTGACCGCAGCGGGTGGTGGCACGCGGCTCGATGGCCCTGCACGCTGAACGGGAGCATAAGCGGTTCCTCTACGGCGCACTTGTCGCTGGCCCGCGGGCATCGAGTGCGGAACCGGCATCCCGACGGCGGGTTCATCGCCGATGGCAGCTCACCTCGGACGCCGGCTTTGGACTTGCGCCGTTCCCGTTGGGGATCAGCCAGTGGGATCGTATCGATCAAGCCCCGCGTGTAGGGATGCACCGGAGCCGTGTACACCTGCTCGGCTGGACCGATTTCCACCAGCTTGCCCAGGTACATCACGCCGATAGTGGTGGCCACATAGCGCACAACGGACAGGTCATGCGAGATGAACACATAGGTCAGCCGGTGCTCACGCTGCAGGTCCCGCATCAAGTTGAGGATTTGCGCCTGCACCGAAACATCCAGTGCGGACACTGGCTCATCGGCCACAATCAGTTTCGGTCGAAGCGCGAGCGCGCGGGCGAGCCCGATGCGTTGACGCTGCCCACCAGAGAATTCATGGGGGTACTGACGCAGCGCAGTGCGCGGTAATCCCACCTCGTCGAGCAGCCTGACCACAGCATTTTCTTGATCAACTGCAGATCCGCGGTGCTGGATAACCAGTGGTTCACGCAGGATTGAGCCCACACGCATACGAGGATCCAGTGAGGCGTAAGGGTCCTGGAACATCAGCTGGAAGTCTCCGCGATATTTACGCAGCTCCCGGTTAGATTTGCCGGTGATCTCGATGCCATCGAAAGTGATCGAGCCGGACGTCGGCGTGTCGGCGGCGACGAGCAACCTGCTGATGGTGCTTTTGCCGCAGCCAGATTCGCCGACAAGACCGAACGTCTCTTCGGCGCCGACGGTGAACGACACGTCCGCCACCGCGCTTATCGCACCGATTTTGCGTTGCAGCACACCGTTGGAAGTGACCGGGAACTCCCGGACCAGATTACGTACCTCCAGCAAAGGGGCAGCTGCTTGAGCGGTTGCGAGTGGGGTGGGCGGGTTCGGCGCCGCCTGTTGGTTGATGCCCAGCGGGTGGAAGCAGGCGAACGCGTGGTTGTCGCCGGTCAGCTCTGGCTCCTGAGCTCGGCATTCCTCGGTGGCATAGGCACAGCGAGCGGCGAACCGGCAGCCGCGCGGAGGGTCAGACAGGTCAGGAGGCAGGCCAGGGATGGCGTAAAGCTTGCGGTCAGAACCCGCATTCTCGGGCCGCGCACGAAAAAGTGCTTCGGTGTAGGGATGCCGCGGGTTGGCGAACAGCTCCGGTGTCGGGCTGGTCTCCATGATCTTTCCTGCGTACATCACCGCAACCCGATCGGTGTGCCCTGCAATGACGCCTAGGTCGTGCGTCACCAAAATGACTGCCATGTCCAAACGGGTGCGCAGATCGTCAATGAGCTCAAGTATCTGCTTCTGAATGGTGGCATCAAGTGCCGTCGTCGGTTCGTCGGCAATCAACAGCTCCGGGTCGCAGGCCAGTGCCATCGCGATAACCACGCGCTGGCGCATCCCGCCGGACAGCAGGTGCGGGTAGGAGTTCATCCGCTCTTTGGCGTGCGGCAGCCCGACCAGGTCGAGGACCTCAGCGGCGCGCTCGCGCGCGTGTTCCCGGGTCACTTCCCGGTGCAGCAAAACGGTTTCGGAGACCTGATCACCAATGGTCATACATGGGTTGAGCGAGGTCATCGGATCCTGGAAGATCATGCCGACCCGGTCACCGCGGATCCTACGCATACCGGCTTCATCCATCGCGACGAGATCGACGTCTGCCAACGCGATCGAGCCACCCACGATCCGCCCGCCAGGCGGCAGCAGTCGCATGATCGATAGCGCCGTCATCGTCTTACCGCAACCGGATTCACCGACAATGCCCAGACTTTCACCCTTATTGACGGTAAAACTCACGCCGCTCACCGGGCGCACGGTGCCCTTGCTCAGTGCGATATCGGTGTGCAGATCAACAACGGTTACCACGGGAGTCACCGGTCTACCTCTTTTGCAACCGAACGTCGAATGAATCCCGTAATGCGTCTCCGAGGAAATTAAACGCAATCACGACACAGACGATGGCCAAGCCTGGAGGATAGATCAGCCACCAGTAGCCGGCGTAGGTGTAGCTAATGCCGCTGGAAAGCATGTCCCCCCAGTTTGCGGCAGGTGGCGGTATCCCCAGGCCGAGGAAGCTCAGCGCGGCCAGAACCAGGATGGCATCTGCTACTTGGAAGGTCGCGTTCACCACCACGATGCCAATCGCGTTCGGTGCGATATGCCGGAACACGGCGCGCCACGGGCCGCCACCCATCAGCCGCGCCGAGGTCACGAAATCCCTGGTGCGCAGGCTCAATGCGGCACCACGTACCAGGCGAGCCGGGCCGAGCCATGACACCAGCGCAATCACCAAGATCAGCAGCCACGCTGTGGGGCGGGCGATGGAGGCGAGGAACAACAGCAGGAACAGCGCAGGCACCGCGAGCAGTGCATCAACAACACGCATCATGGCGGAATCAATGAAACTACCCGTGTAGCCGGCAATCGCACCCCACACCGTGCCGAACACGGTGGCCAGCAAAGCTGCGGCGATTCCCACTTCAAGGGACGTTTGACCGCCGACCATCAACCTGCCGAGCTGGTCGTAGCCAACCTCGTTGGTGCCCAGCGGATGCGCGGCAGAAGGTGGCAGCGCGGCCCGGGACAACTCGATGTGTATTTGGTCGGTGTGATAGATCAGCGGGCCGGCATAGCAGAACAGAATGAACGCCACGATGATCCCGAGACCGACCACGGCGAGCTTGTTCGTCAGCACAGCGGACATGGTCCGCGTGAAGCCATGTGTCTTGGGCGAGTGTTGCAGCGTCGCGTCCCCGGCGGGAATGGCGGTCATGCGAACCTCACTCTGGGGTCCAGAACGGCATAGGCGAGGTCGGCGAGCAGCGAGCCGATCACCGTAACCACCCCGATGAGCACAGTGATGCCGAGCATGATCGGGTAGTCCTGCGTTTGCGCGGCGGTCCAGAACAGCTGACCCATACCGGGGAAGTTGAACACCGCCTCGGTGATCAGTGCACCCGAGAAGATGGTCGGCAAGGACAGGCCGAGCAGGGTGGCAATCGGAATCAGCGAATTGCGGAGCACGTGGTGGATCAACACAGTCCGTTCGCCCGCACCCTTTGCTCTGGCCGTGCGCACGTAGTCCTCAGCAAGATTTTCGATTACTGACGACCGCATGTACCGGGAGAACTGCGCGATGGTCAGCAAGGCTAGGGTCGCCACCGGCAGAATCAGGCCACCCGGTTGGGACAAGATCACCTGGATCGATGCGCTCTGGGGTGCTTCTGCGGGCAGGATCGGCAGGTAAACCGAAAACACCACGATGAGCACGACGCCGAGAAAAAATGATGGCGTTGCGTAGAAAACAAACGCCCAGAAGGTGATCACGTAATCTGCCAGGTTGTTGCGCCTCACCGCTTGCAGTATGCCCAGTGGGATCGCCACGGCGAGGGCCAAGATGATAGACAGAATTGTCAGAACGAGGGTTTTGGGGAGCCGCTCAGCGATCAACGAGATGACCGATTGGTTGAATTGCGTCGAGAAACCCAGATTGCCGGTGGCCAGCTGGGTTAGCCAGTTCCAGTACTGGACCGGAACGGGTCGGTCGTAGCCCATCTGATGGTTAAAGCTCGCGATCGCGGTCGGCGTGGCCCGGGGTCCGAGCTGCGCACGCGCTGGTCCCCCGGGGAGCAGGTGGAGCAGGATGAAAACGATCACCGTTACAAGCAACACAACGATCAGGGACTGCAGTAACCGCCGGGTGATGAATCCGGTCATTTCACGTAGTACCAATCCTCCGGCGTGATGTTCAAATAGGGGTTCTGCGGAGTGACTCCTTTGAGGTTGTTCGCGATCTCGGTCAGCTGGTAGTCATTGTTCGGCATCCAGATCACCGGCAGGGTCTGCGAGCCGTACTGCGCGTAGGCCTGCATAGCCTCTGGTGAGTCGCTGTACTGCGTGGCGGCGATGAGTTCGTCAAGTTTCGGGTCGGAAAAACTACCCTGATTGGATCCCGCTCCGGTGGCGAAAATTTGCTCGCCGGTGGGGTAGTAATCTGGTGCAAAGACCCAGCCGCCGCCCCAGTTAGCCATTTGCCAGTTGCAATCGGGCTTACTGGCATCACACGGACTGGCGGTGCCGATCACGGTGTTGAACGGCGCGCCCCGTAGATCGACCTTGATGCCGACCTTGGTCGCCGAGGACTGCAGCTGCTGCATTGCCAGCGTGGTTGTCTGGGTGCCGGTGGCGTAGATCATTTGGAATTCCAGTCTCGCGCCGGCTGGCACTCCCGATCCGCACTGGTGAGGGCCTGGACCCGGTCGCTCGCAGGTACCCACACCATCGCGCGGAGTGCTCCAACCATGATCAGCAAGCAGTTTTTCGGCGCGATCAGGATCGTAGGTGAATGGATTGGGCTCTGTCTCGGCACTCGCGTACGGGTTCGGTGGCGTCGTGGGCACCGGGCCGTTGGTCGGCACGCCGTAGCCGCGGGCCACCACTCTGATGATCGATTTCTGGTCGATGAGGGACTCCAGCGCCTGCCGGACATACTGCTGCTGGAAGATCGGGCCGACCTTGGGATTGTGGTTGTTGAGTAAGAAGTAGTTGACCGCAAAGCTATGCCACCGGTCGAGGGTGTAATTAGCCTCCAGCGGGTTGTGGCCCATTTCCTGGCCGTCCGGCTTAGCTGGTGCCGCCTCCGGCGGCAGGTAGCCGACCTGGATGGAATTGTCGCCGGAGCGCAGGACGTTGTACTCGGCGGCGTTGTCTGAAAACGGTGCCTCATTGAACTGGTCGAGGTGAGGTTTGTTCGGTCCCGAGTAGGATTTGTTGGGGACGAAGCTGACATTGCCATCCGCATTGAAGGATTTCAATCGCCACGGTCCGTTCACCACCTGCCACAGCGGATTCATCGCGTAGCTGTTGATGCTTTTCGCCTGCCCGGTGAGATAATCGTAGACAGCGGTACAGTCGCTCATCGTATGTTCGCAGTCGCTGGGGCCTGTCGCCGTACGGTCCCAGGCGTGGGGGAGTGGGGTGATCTGGGACAGCTCGTTATACACGAACCAGTTCGCGCTGTAGCTCTTGTTGAGATGGAAGGTCACCTGGTTCGGCGTGTCCGCGATCACCGAGTCGATGTCGTCGGGAATTCCGCCCGGTACATATACGGCCCAGTTCTTCTTCTCCGCCCGCATCATATTGATCCAGAAGATAACGCCGTCAGCTGTCACTTTCGTGTTGTCGGACCAGGCGTAGTCGCGCAGCTTCACGGTCACGCTGCGGTTGGCATCGGTAAAAGTAGGGTAGTCGGCGAGGCTCAATTTGTCGTTCAAGACGGGCTTTCCGTCGTCGCCGAACCAGTACAGCGGCCGGTACATGAGTGCCTGGAAGTCTGGCCCATTGGTTACGCTGAAGTATTGGGTTCCCATGAATGGGAAAATGTAGTTCGGCGTGGCGTTCGGCCGTTCGGCGAAGGTGGCCACCCCACCTTCCACCGGCCGTCCGTTTCGCGGCGTCGTCTGGCCGGCACAGCCAATGGTGAGGAGCATGATCACTGAGACGAGCACACTCCACGCCAGCCTTCGTGCGCGGAATAGGACGCATCGTCGTGACCGCATCGCACACCTCCCGATCCACCAGGACACCGCTGGCTGCCGGCCCGTAGGTCAGGGCCCGGCCAGCCAGCCAGGGATCGCTTCCGGTGACACTCCCATGCTTGCCGGACACCCGTACAGGCCCTTGCTTCACGGGCCGTGCGTCCGAATTTCAGCGCGCTGGTGGTGATCGCGGTCACTCACGCCGTCGACGCATGCACTTGCCCCACCACTTCGATTCCGGATGCACGAGGTGGCCCCACACCCGAATCGCGCAGCGTGATGGCTGGCTAATGAACGGCCTTGGGCATCAGGTACGCGGTTGCTGCCCTGTCTGCTGTTGGGGGATGCAAACCGGGCCCGGGATGACCGCAGCGGACACCGGTCGGTTTGTCGCGTGAAAGATTGTCGACAGCGCCTGCAGGTATCGCAGAGCTGCCACTGCCGTGTGATGGCGTGTGCCGTGCGTGGGCTACTGGCGGAAGGGCTGCGGGGAGTCCAGGTGGCGATGGTCTAAGTGATTCATCGCACTCTGTGGCGCTCGCCGCCCCGGCGTTCTCGGCTTGGCCCATCCTCAGCCGCGAGCGGCACGCCGGCGAGGCTGGTGAAGGATCGGACACCTCCGTGGCGCCCGACACCTCGCTCCAGAAGTGGTGTTTGCCGGAGGTCTTGCCCTCGACCGACTCGAACCAAGACCAGGTTGTTGCTTGAGGAGCCGCAGCGTCCCGCGCCGGACCAGGCGCCAGTAGTCCGGGTGCGTCGAGTGGGTGGTGCCTGCCCGGTTGTTCCAGCCGTGTCGGGTCCACCTCGCTCGGTGGCACATCAGCATTGATTCGCTCGCCACGCAGCTGGTCATAGGTTGGCGTTTGGCTCACAGCCCGCACCGTATGCATAGCGCGACGGCGCCGACATCCACATCATGTGGACAGATGATGTGGAGTGTGTATCACTCGTGGGCAAGCTGTGCGGAGGGTGTGGATAGAGCCATCATGGAGGGGTCTGCGAACTCACGATAAGTTGCGAACCCCGAAAGGATGACACAGGTAGCCGCGAGCTCCTCCCTTGATTCGTGACTCTCCGCTCATTTGGCCACTCTTAAGAGCTAATTTCGGCACGAACGAGCCGTCATGACCGCCTTCCGATCACTAAGCCAGCCTAGCGACGGTGCGTGCCGGACACCGTCCTGCGACGTTGCTGGTGCGGGCGGCGCTCAATCGCTGCCGGGCGGCATGGACAAAGTGAACATCCGGTCGGCATCGATGCGGGCATAGAGCGGGCCGGAATTGAGGAAGTCCTCCCACTGCGGTCCGTAGCGTGGAAGGTAGAGCTCCAGCAGAGTTTGCCGGAACTCCGCCGCTTCGTCCCCATTGACGTCGAGGATAACCGCGCGACCGTGGACAGTGACCGCCAACTCCTCGCTCGGCAGGTGAGTCGCACTGACCTGTGGTCGATTTTTGATGTGACGAAAGCGGACCGAGTCCGGTGACGAGCCAAAATGGAAAGCGCCGCGAAAAAAAATTCCATCAACTGGTCCGACAATTGGTCGACCATCAGCGGTGACAGTCGCCAGGGCCAGCAGGCACATACCAGTCAGACGGTCGGCAACCTGCACTGCACTCAGACGCCGCTCCGGCGTGATGATGCTGAGCAGGTGGCGACCTGCAGTGGTGTAGCTGCGGTCGAGTAGGCCTTGCAGCGCGGCCAGATCAGCCGGTGTCTCGTGCACGATGACATTCAACCAGCGGGTAGGCTGCGACTGGGGAAGGTCTGTGCTAGTGGAGCAGGGCTTCGAGCCGGCCTCCATCATCGGAGGAGAGATGACACAGCGCACCCGGCAGATCGGCGGGGTGACAGTGCCAACTCTGCTCTATGGGACAGCCTGGAAAGAAGAGCGGACCGCAGATCTCGTTGCGCGGGCGCTGAGGATGGGATTTCGCGGGGTTGACACGGCCAATCAGCGCCGGCATTACCGCGAAGCTGACGTGGGACGTGCACTGCAGGCTGAGTTGCAGCGAGGACTGCTGCGTCGTGAAGACGTCCTTGTCCAAACCAAATTCACTTTCCGGTCGGGCCAAGATCACCGGTTGCCTTATGATCCGGCCGCACCCGTTGCGTGCCAGGTTCAACAATCTTTCGAACGCTCGCTGTCGCACCTGGGGATAGATGTTGTAGATTCTTATCTGCTGCATGCTCCGTCTGTGCCGCAGGGACTGGGCAAAGCCGATATCGAAGCCTGGCGTGTCATGGAAAGCTTTTACGACGCGGGCAAAGTACGTTTTATCGGAGTGAGCAATTTTGCACCCGACCAGCTCCTAACCCTGCTTCGGAGAGCGCGGGTGCGTCCGGCATTCGTCCAGAACCGTTGCTACGCATCGCAGGGATGGGATGCGAGCATGCGCGCCATCTGTGCGCGCGAAGGGGTGACCTATCAGGGATTCTCCCTACTCACTGCCAACGAGCGAGCCGTCCGTAGCTCGCTCGTTAACGATATTGCCCGTCGTCACCAGCGTTCGGCGGCGCAGGTGATCATCCGATTTGCTCTGCAGTTAGGAATGGTTATCCTTACTGGCACGACTAATCCCGCACATATGGTCGATGACCTTGCTGTATGTGAGTTTGAGCTCACGGTTGCGGAGACGCGCGCAATTGAACATGCCGGAACATAGAAAGGTCGTCTACGGCATACTGAAGTCAAGCGGCGGCAAGGCCGCTTGTGTTGACGTGTCACGCCGCTTCCGCCGATGGCACGCTGAAAACGATCACTACGAGCTCTTGATGGCCTCGGCAATGGGGGACACCATCTAGGCTCTCAAAGCGCAACTGGCGTCTTCACCGATACCACCGAAGGGATCAAACGGAGGGACAGATGGCGACGATTGAGCTGACGAAGGAAAGCTTCTCCCAGGTGGTGGCCGGTGTGCAGTTGGCCCTTGTCGACTTCTGGGGGCCGCGGTGTCGACTGTGTCGCACGTTCGAACCGATTTTCGAGCAAGCATCAGATCGCCATCCCGACGTGGTGTTCGGCAAGGTCGATGCCGAGGCGCATGGCCAACTCGCCGCCATGTTCCGCGTCATGTCCCTTCCCACCTTAGTGGTCATGAAAGAAGGCTTTGTGATCTATGCCAGATCAGGCACCCTGCAGCTGGAGGACATGGAGGATCTCCTGGATCAGGCCCGCGCGCTGGACATGGACCAGGTACGCAGAAAGCGAGCCGCCCGTCACAGAACAGCATAGGACCTAATATGTAGATCGCTCGATTGCAGGAATCGACGAAGGATCAAACCGTACCCGATCCAGTTCGAAGGCTACCGCCAGTAGCCTTGATCCCGCGATCAGACCGTATCTGATAAATTCGCTATCCGCCGCGGTTGACTGCCCTCAATGTCACGGGATAAGTGCGGATCAGGCATTGAGGAACAGATGTGATTTTTATCCACGCCCACCTCGGTTTCGTCCTGCTGTTGAGGACGTCAGATAGGCATCTACAATAATGTTATAGTTGACGTCGACGCCATTTTTGACGCCGCAAGTGATGAGGACCACTCGGTTCGGGGTGTTCGCCGTAAGCGACTTTACTCCCCCCGCTTGGGACTTTGCGACGGCGAACGCGCGGGTGACTGTGTAGGTGAGGGTCCCGGTCGGGGTGTGCAGCACGACGTTATATCCGTTGATCGCCTTTACCGGGTAGGTCGGAACGCCGCTTTGCATCTCGGGGTTCTGCCCGGTCACTTCCTGCATCGCGAGCTCGGACAGCGGGTTGAAAATCAACGGTGTCTTTGCCCATGCGTGGCCGAGGATGTAACTCGTGCCGCCGGAGTCGCTGCCGGGCGCGACGCCGAAGCCCTTCCGTACCCAGCACACTGTGCGCTTCTGGTTGCCAGGCGGGTTGAGCGGCCGGACATAGTCCATTTGGCAGACGTTGGCCTTGATGTCGAACGCCGGACCCGACATCTCGAATCTGGTCGGTGCGGCGGGTGCGACGAACTCATGGGGTACGGCAGCGGGATCGGGCGCCGGGGCAGGAGCGCTGGGCGGCAGAACAGTGGGATCGGGCGGCACAGCACTGGGATCGGGGGGCAGAACCGGAGGGCCGGGTGGCAGAACTGGGAAACCCGGTGGGAGTGCAGCGGGATCAGGGGCGACAGCGGCGGGATCAGGGGCTGGCGCAGGAGAATCGGCGAACGGATCGGCTGGATCATGCTGCAACGCAGGGGGACTTGCGTCGGCGACAGCAGCAGGCACGGCCGTGGCTTCGCGACCCGATGGCTGCGAGGCAGTGCAACCGGTGACGCCCAGGATCAGGGCAACCGTGAGGGTGACAGCGACCTTTGTGCTACAGCGCATCGCGATCCAGCTTCTCCCGTCCCTCGGTGGGGGGCCATGGTAGCTAGAACGGGCGGCTACGGGTGCCACCACACCGACCGCCGTGTCTCGTCACGCTCCTGCCTACTCGAGACCCTTTGTGGGCAATGGGGGCTTCCGCGTTTACTAATCTCGCCAGCGGCGCCGCCACGTCGACAACAGGTCTTGTGGCTCGATACCAACGTTCCCTGTACGGCGCCTGTTGCGCCAAGTAATGTTGAATCTCACGATGTTGTACCTGGTCTATGCCGGACCTCAACTTCTCGTTGGCCAGCATTAAGTCGGTTGCCCCGCGTCCGAGGGGTGCTGCCAAAAGATTGAAAATTGTACGTTCAATCCGGAGCTGTCGAACACGGTTTTGAGTTCCAACCCGATAGTATTCTTGACGGCCCTCCACGTCAAATTGGTTTTAGCGTGGTAGCTGCCATCGGCGTACTTCTGTGCAAATCCGGCGCAAGGGTGCGCATTGCGGCAGGAGCGGCGAGAAGGGCGCTTCATCCATTTCATCCGAATGTACTCCGGGCCCAGAAAAAGGATGGGCGCCTAGCAATTTTCTTTAATTTTGACGACCCCGAAGTCAATTGTTGTCGTGGTGCTAATCCTGGTCCCCGGTGGAATATTTTGTGAACATACTTTCCAGTCTGGATCCCAGAATTGTGCTCGCCTGGCGCCGCTCGCATCATGCGATTTAAGAGAAGCAACGTTATAATCCGTCAATCTCAAGATTTCCCTCTTGGCCGCATTGAGTCTCCAGCCGTGAAGATCGGGCATTGTCCAGCTGGGTTCCAAAAATTCTTGTGACGCTATCACGTAACTGGCAGGAGCGGCAACAAGACTAGCAGAAAGAATAGCAGGATAAGCGAGCGTATGGACCCAAACGGGTTGCCGGGCGGAAGATTTGTCATTTCCGGTGACAAGTATCAGCATTGTGAGAAGAATGACGGTCGCCATGCTCCAGCTTGCCCGCGGCATAGAACTTCCCCCTCTTGTCAGAGACCGTGCTGATGACAGTAGAGTACTCAACTGTTTTTGCTAAGACAATCAATCTCCCGCAATGACCATATATTGCCTAGCGCCACAACGCGCAGGCCAGTCATAAGTACACGCCAGCACAAGCGGCGATGGAGGGAGTACTCGCGCAGCTGCCAGCTGCCATGAGGACCCGCAAAACTGCGGCTTAGCCGTTGTCTACGAGCGTGCGCCGAGGATGCTCCAGGCCGTCTGTTGACGGCGATCTGGCGAACGTACTTGGTGATCCGGCCTCGTAGCCCCGAACGTCTTTTCATCAAGTAGCAGCCAACTGTCAGCGCTCTGTCCTGGCGCTCGCCCGCACCGACCACACGTGCGTCGGTGATCGGTGTCATCCCGGATGACTATGGACGAAGCCCTTGCCCGACGCGCCCTATCCTCACGTTGGCTTGGTGGGTGGGTATTGACAGTAGTTGCAACTGGATCAAGGGCGTGTCCAGCGGGATTACCCGGACCTCGGCCACGCCCAGGTCGTAGGCCATGGCCGACGCATGGGCGGCGAAGTCCTCGGGTCTTTGGCCCTGGAGCATGCGGATGTCCAGCGACACCGGCGGACCGTGGCTCACCGAAAGCACCTGTGGGATGTGAAAAACCCGGCCACCACCGACGCTGTAGTCGTCTTGGCTCAACCCACATCCGACGATGACGTCCTGCACGCGCCAGGCGAGTCGCTGGTCGTTGCTACGGTGGACGCGTTCTAGGCGCCGAGCGCGACGCCAGGCAAATGGATGCCGCAGCAGCGATGGACGAGAAAACGAATGTTTCCACTGCTGGGAGCTCTGGTGTGACCACTCACTGTCCATGGCCGTATCCCTCTCCTTCTTTGGTAAGAGACCGAGGGCGCGGGTTAAAGCCATAAGGTGCTAGGGATCACCCTATCGGGTTGTAGTCGGAAGATTCTTCGCCGCCAAACTGCGGTCAGGGCCGCGGCCCCAAGCGAAATTTGCCCTCGTCACCGGCGCCAGCACCGGGACGTACCACTCAAGGGCTTCGGGCAGACTGTAGCCGCCAGTGCTCCAGCTGGCGACCGGTCACTTTCTGTGTTGTTTGCCGAGATGGTCGAGTTGGGCCGCGAGGCGTGGCGAATTCGTGAGCGGGAGCGAGCCGTCCGGGCTGAGATCGAAGCCTTGCGGGAGATTGAGGAAAGCCAGGACTGATCTAACGGGTTGCGCGGTGTGTGGCCGGCTCCGCGCCAGCGCCCTGGCCTGCGGCGTTGGCCGTACGTCGAGTGGTGTCGAGCTTCCGAGCCGAAGATCACAGAACCGACGAAGGATCAGCGGCGGACCCGGATGCGGGCTTATTCGGAACGGTTGTCGAGATTATCCGCCTACGTATTTCGATGTTGGCTTGACGCGGTGTCGGTTGCTGTGTGCCTACTCGACGAGCCGAAAGGAGCACCGTGAGCAAGGTGAGCTGGAAAAACGAGCCGGATTCTCATGACTAGCCGCCTAACTGTAGTTGATCGCCAGGCGCTGGCCAGGTCAACGCGCTGATCGACCAACTTAAGGCTGTCCCGCTGAGGTACGACAAGGCCAAAGACGTCTCGGCCTCCGTGCTGCGGCTACTGCCACCAGATAATCCCCCCTTAGCAGGCGATTTGACGAAAATAAGAAATAACAAGCCGCTGTCCCCGGTTCTGCTTATCCGTGGAGACCTTCACCCGGCACAAGACTTCTCGAAATCGCGGGTGGTTACCAACGCGTCTGCGCCAGCTATCACCTTGACGAAACACCGACATCCCCTGGCGTAGCACCAACCACCTCTACCACACCTCCGAGCGTCGTCACCGGTGCCCTCCACCGTGCGACGGCTCTCTGGTGATCGATATGACGTTAACTTCATCGCCGTTAGGTTCTACAATGCAAGGGCTTTCTCGGTAGCCTTTGTGATCGGCCTCCACGGCCAGCGTCGGGTCCGGTTGTCAAGGATCTGCAGACCAGCGTGCTGCCACTGAGCGAACAGTCGCCGTAAAGCCGGGACAGAGGTGGTGGCATGACTGGTCCGCACACGCTAAGGGCCGCAGCCCGCGCACTGAGAGACCGCACCAATTTGGCACACGGGCCTGCCCTTGCTGGCTTGCTGCACAACCGGGCTGATGACATGGAACGCAACATCGCCCTCTGGCGACGCACCGGCCAAGACGTTCCTGCTCTCATTGACAAGCACTACGGCGTCTATCTAACGGTTGCCAACGCTGTTCTCCTCCACCCTCCTTATGGCCTGGACTGCACTGCCGCGTCACGACAAACGAACTGAGGTTTACTGGAGCTCAGCATTGCCAAGAGAGAAGCAGAGGCGCTGGCGAAACGCGCTCATCTACGAAGGTGACCATCGTTTGACATCCAGCTACTTGGCCAGCTGCCCCACCCGCTGGGTGGATACACCCAGCGGGACCGGTGGGCAGCTCGTCTCTTGCGGAGCCCTGGCTGAGGCCCAGTTGCCCGCCGCGCTGTGCTGAGTCGTTGCCCGCTCCTGCGGTACGGCCGAAGCCCAGACCCCGCTCAGACCTGCACTATGCAGCAGCTTCTACGGATGCGACACCCCTGATTACGGATGTTTGCGACTTATGTTGAGCTGGCCTCGCTGCCACCAAGGGCCATGTCTAAGCGGTATGCAGACCCACGACGAGCCTCCCGCCAACCAGGTTGTCCCAAGTTCGCGTGCAGGCCTGGGTCATCATGACTTCGTAGCGGCGTGGATCAGCCGAACGACCCGAATTATGCTTACTGGGAGTTGGCGGGGGACTGGTGGTGGGGCACACCCAACAGCGTCAACGCGTTCATCCAGGTGTCATACATGGGGTGATCGCCGCCGGTTGGATTGCCGGTCTGGCCGATCGGAGCAGGGTTATTCATCGTGCTGGCACCCATCATGGACAAGACAGTGCGGGCCGGCAGCAGCTCGGCAGTCTGGTCTTCCAACTGGGCAAAGCTCATCGCGTCCGACATTGGTCCCCCTAGAAGAAACGGTCCGGGTACGGATATCGCCACCGGCGGGCAGTGCCGGATCGGCGTAGTACCTACGGTGCCTACTGGACACGCTACGTGGCAATCAGTAGTTGTACGTAACTCTTAAGCCTCCTCACGCCAGTTACTACGGAGTCTGCGGCTCCAAGTACCTAGACGGCTGTGATGAGTCGGATGGAGCAGCAGACGTTGAGGTCACCGAATGCCTGGGCCTGTTTCCGGTGAACTGACCTCTGGTTTGCGGCAGGCACGAACCTGCGCCCGGCAGTGGGCGATCATGAGAAGCGGCGCAGCAGCCTCCTTTGTCAGCGAAAGGTCTGGTCCACCGTCGCGGATGGTGCTGGAATCAAATCGAGCTGCGCAGGTGTGTGTAACGGTGTAGGTGGCAGGTGGGCCACCGTGGTCCGTGGTGTCGGGGGTGTTGACGTCGAGCCAGGCGACGCGCCAGTGGTGCGTTATGAGCATGACGACATTGCTCATGAGCTGCGCTGTCGGCTGATCGTCGGCGCCGATGGGCGGATGTCCACCGTTCGTCGTCAGCTCGGCGTTGAGTTCCACCAGAACACGCCGCGCATCTGGGGTGGGCATGCTTGTCGACGGTCTCGACGCCTGGCCGGCCCAGCAATACTCGGTCGGGACTGAGGGACGACCTGCTCTCCTATGTGTCCCCGCGAGCGAACGGGCGCGCGCGACTGTACTTACTGCACGACATCGCCCAGAAGGGCCGCTTTTCCGGCCCGGACCGGCATGCGAAGTTTTTGGCTGCCTTCGGGTTGCGCTGCATCTCGGGTAGCGAAATGTTCCGCGCTGCCCATTCAGCAGGGCCGTGCGCATTTTATCCAATGAACGACAGCTGGATCGACCAGCCCTACGTTGCCGGGGTCATCTTGATCGGCGACGCCGCCGGGTGAAATGACCCCATCATCGGGGCAAGGATTGGCTATTACGTGATGTCCGCATCGTCACTGACGTCCTGAGCAGCGGATCAGACTGGTCCGCGTCGGCCTTCGCCAGTTATGGCGACGAACGCCGAGAGCGCATGCGCCGGCTTCGGGTGGCCGCTCGGGTCAGAACCGAAACTCGCGACCACATTCAACCCGGCTGGTGCAGCCCGCCGTCAAGCCTACAACGCTGTCTGGCGAACCGACCCGGTGCTCGGCGGTGTCCAACTGACCGTGTTCGTCGGTCCGGACAAACGTATCGGTCGAGTCTTTCTCCCAACTTATCGTTGACCGGATCCTCGCGCTCAAATAAAATTAGCCGATCCGGTGATTATCGGATTGGCCACCGAGCAGTGCCAGTCGCAACCGAATAGTCCTCGAGAGCACATTAACTGCCTAGCTCTGATATGCAGATGACATTACAGGATCACTAATAGGGTTGCTAATGCGGTGAATCCGGCAGCCCAAACCAGGGTCTGTGGAGGCATCATGGCCTGGTGACTGCGGACCAATAAGCCGTACATGACCGACTGGAAGCCAACCATGCAGGTAGCAACGGTCAGGTTCACGGCCAGATCGGTCGTCAGTCCCAGCGCGTAAACCACCACCAGGCCGACTCCAATGCCCGCCATGGTGGCGATGCACATCGCAAGCCGGGGCCAGCGCCGGTGCGCCCAGCGTGCGACGATGAGGAGAGCGGCGTTCATGTCTTGCTCCAGTTGGTGTCGGAGAATGAATAGTGGCCACTTGCCGAGGCCACGGACGGTGGACAGGAATCAGGCGTCGGCCTCCACAGCAGGTAAGCGGTCAATGGCTCGTCCGTCTGGCACCAGGTGATCGAGAACGACCTGGGCACCGAGGTGTTCTGCCTTGGCATTCGCGGCAAGGACCCGACTGGTTCGGTTGGTATGAAGGTGAGCAAGGACCCACGTGTCAGGTACTTGCGCGGCCCGGCATCCGGAGCGCACTCTGAGCTGTGCTGAGGCCGGTTTCGGCAAACGACATCAGTTAGATGGATAGCGAACCCATCAGAAACATTGGTGCAGTTCTGTCAGGGCCAGCCGCGGGGTTGACGTCATCGATCCCGGCAGCTCGTTGCCGCCGCGGTGGGTGTCCTACGGATTTCGAGATTGTTCTCGCGGAGCAACCCTGCGTCCAAACGAGTGGTAAATGCGACGCTGGCGGAAGTCGACTACTACGGTGAGTGCACTCTGCACTCGGGGTCACCTGAGGAGACGCCCGGTTGCGGTCTTGATCGACTCCTGTTCGCTAGCAAGGATCTTCCTGTGGGACATAACGGCATGCCTGTATGGATCAGAGGGCTGAGAAGCCCCGTCAACGCTTCCCGACAACAAGTTGGGAGCTTTCCTGATCAAGGTGGCGATGGACAGCCCGGCGGCCGTGATCTGGCCCGTGTTGCGCGTCGCTCCGTTACAGTCGTAGAAGTTGACCGTTCTGTCACGTTTAGCCCGATGGGCCTAGTTTTTCTGCGCGCGTGGTCGTATCTGCGTTTCGTGATCCAACAAGTGAAAAATCCGCGATGGGCCGCCGTTGGTTCTGGAGCCCATGCGCGGAATGTCCCAGCGGTTCGGTCTCGTCGTCAAAAGCTTTGGCCACGGTGCTCGAGTCCTGGATGCGATCGGCCGGTGCCGCCGGACGCGGTGCACGATCTGTGTGGGCGAGCGGGGCCGTATGTGGGGTTAATTCGGGCACCTCGGCATGGGGGACCGTGTTGCCCGGGGACGTGTCCGGGATGTCGCGCCTGTCTGGATACTCCGCGGGTTAAAACGGGCTGGTGTGTTCGGTGCGGTGTCTGTGTGGTGTGCTGCCGGGGTCACGACGTGTTGACTTCGCCCAGAATTCGTGATTACGGCCAACTTCGGGGCAACGTCAACGAGCCGCGAACGCGCGAAGGCATGGTCATCGCCCAGCGCAAGGCAGCCTACGCGGCGAGCATCCCGACTCAGCGCTGCGCTTCACCACCCTCAGTCAGAGGCGGGGTATCTCCAGCCGATCTGGCCGAGGAGTACGAGGAGTACGAGGAGTACAACGTCGGCCTCTCTACCATCCACCGCGTCATTCACCACACTCAACCAGATCCCTTGACGCCCCTCAGCATTCCCTCCTGGCTAGATCCTCGTCCCCAAGCCCGGTCTTGGCCGGATCTCTAGGGGCGCGCTGGTGGCTTTGGTTGCATCGCCGCAGTGAGACCCCGTAGGCAACATCGGCCGTCCACCGTCGCCACTTCCATGCAGAGGCTGCGGGATGGGCGAGAGTCCGCTTCGTGCTCACGTAGTTGGTGCGTGACTCCTGAATGCCATAGCCACTGCTCCATTCAGGGTACACGTATGCCGCCTTGCTTTACTAAGTCTTAACCTGTTTGTGCACATGCAATTACACCTGCAAGTGCACGATACGGATGCGTCTTCGTGGAAGATCCACAAGCGGGGTTAGCCGCGGCAACCAGGGCTCTGCGAGCCGAGTTGGCAGAGGCCGTGAGCAAGACTAGGCCCGATCCGTGCCGCGACACCGACAGGTATGTCGCGCAGAGCCTGCATCGCTACTCGCTCACAACAGAGAGGAAAGCGCATGCTGAAATTCGCCCAACTCCGGAGCAAGGCTGAAATATTTGCGGAGATCATGCGCAACTACCCAGGCGCTGATGACATGTGCGGCGGTTGGGAGATGGAAAAATTTGACTTCGAACCACCCAGCGACAACTGGATGGACTCTTTTAAGCCGCTGACAACCTTTGAGCTGGAGCTAAAAAGCACGCCGGGCTTCGAAAAATTCGATGTTTGGATATGCGGGACAACTCCGAAAGGAGATGCAAAGACGGCTAGGGTGGGAACCATTGAAAACTGGTGGAAATTCGGCGGTGATTAGCTGGACGGCTTGACGTCCTATCGGTACCGCTTTGCGCGCGCTAGCCGTGAGAGCAAGATCCTCACTACTGTATGTGGTCACGTGCACTGCGTGGACTTGCGATGTCGCGATTACCGGGATCGGTAGTTTGGCCATACAGAAACCAGGGCATATGTTTTCAGGCGCATGCGCCTATGGTTACTGCTCAGTCGGTGCGGTGGGCAGGCGAAGCAACTGACCGGGATAGATCAGGTCGGGATTACTGATGCCTCGGCGGTTTACTGCGTAAAGCTCCTGCCAGTCGGGGATGTTGTGACTTGTCGCGATGTCGGACAGACAGTCACCGACACGCACACTATAGGTGGTCGTGGATTGACCGCTCGGTTGTGGACTCGCGGCCAGTCGTGGCTGCTGTGGAACAGCCGCCGAGGCCCTTAGTGTGGCGGACTGCGCCAGCACGATGGGCGGCGTTATCAGAGCCACGAAGGCTGCCGGCTTCAGCTCGCGAGCCGATGGGGCAACGCCGTCGCGGGCGGAGGAGTCGCATGCATGCCGGGTGGCGATGCCCGGCATCAACATGGAGTACCGCTGGGTGGACAAACCGGTGCCCGTGTTGTCGACCCGCATGCTTGATCCGTCGCACCCAGTAGTTGCGTTCTGCGTGATGCCTGCGGAAGCAGCTGCAGGAGCCGATGGCAGGCCAGTGGCGACCAGCACCATGCCTAGAGCGGCAGCGGCGGCGAAAGGTAACCAACGGCGCGCGGTGGCGTGTGGCTGTGGGGCCGACATGCCTGTAGCCCACCGCACCGCGCTCAGGAATGAACCCTCTGCGTAGCCACAATGCGACGAACGGTCACCACGCATCCGTCAGCGGTGTGCTGGGGAGGCTTGGAGCTGTGCTCTCCCGTAACACGGGCCGACCTGAGGTGGCTTCAGCCACAGCATTATCGAAGCGATGATCGACTCCATCGGACACATTGGCGTCAGAAGTGGCATCGCAGCGATCCCCTCGCTCGCACCGCCCGACCCGCTCGCCAGGATGCCAGCATCGACGATGCTGAGCTCGCAGCCGCCGAGCTGGCGGTCGCCGAGGGCGACACGGAGCTGTGCGAGCGGCCGGGTAGAGGCAACTCCGCCCGTGCCCGCTGGCAGGGCTCGCCGTAGCGGCCCTCGCCGGGAAGTCACGTCGCCGTGTCCCACTGACGGCATCGGCGATGCATCGTCACCACCGTCGAACTCGGCGACACAAGGTTGCGGCGCCCTTGAAGATCAGGGGTTTACTTACTAGCGATAGAGCGCCTCGATGGCGGCTGCATATTTGGTCATGATGGTGCGGCGTTGGAGTTTCATCGTCGGGGTGAGCTCGTCTCCACCGGGCAGCCATTGGGTGTCCAGCAGAGTCCAGCGCTGGATCTGCTCGGGCACTGAGAGCCGCGCGTTGGCTCGGGCGACTCCGGCGGCGACGTCCTCAAGGACTCGCCAGTCAGCGCACAACGCGCTCAGTGACGTGTCCGGCAACCGATGGCGATCGGCGAATGCGGCGGCGGCGTCGGGATCCAGCACGAGCAGCGCCACGTTGTATGGGCGCACGTCGCCGATACACACCGCTTGACCGATCAGCGGGCTGGCGGCCTTCAGGCGGCCTTCGACATTAGTAGGAGACATGTTGTGCCCGGCGACGTTGATGATCATCTCCTTTTTGCGGTCGATGATCCGGAGGTAACCGTCCTCGTCCAACTCACCGATGTCGCCTGAATGCAGCCAACCCTGCGGGTCGATCGTCTCGGCGGTCTTATCCGGGAGGTTGCGGTAACTGAGCATGCGAGTCGGACCGCGCATGAGCACCTCGCCGTCGTCGGCCAGGCGCAACTCGATGCCCGGCATCGGCAGACCC
The DNA here is from genome assembly GCA_019241525.1 of Pseudonocardiales bacterium. Classification (GTDB taxonomy): domain Bacteria; phylum Actinomycetota; class Actinomycetes; order Mycobacteriales; family Pseudonocardiaceae. The sequence goes on along the minus strand of JAFAWY010000091.1, from coordinate 13,634 downwards.
ACTGTGCCGATCTTGACTCTATCGATCGGGTTGACGGTGGCGAGGCAGATCTCCGACATACCGTAGCCCTCGCACAGTGGCACCCCGAGCGCCCAGAAGAACTCGATCACCTCTGGGGGAATTGGAGCCGCCCCGACCACGGCGGTTTCGACCCGATCGAGGCCGAGACGTGCCCGCAGCCCGGATAGCACCAATGTATCGGCTAGCTCATGTTCGGCCCGCAACGCGGCGGTGGGCTGCTCACCGGTCTGCTGAGCGCGCAGCACACGCAACCCGACTTCGATCGCGTCCTGGAGGTCCCGGCGACGGCGATCCTCCGGTTCAGTGCTGATGGAGGCCAGCACGCCCGCTTCGAGCCTTTCCCAGACCCGTGGTGGTCCGGCGAACCAGGTGGGACGCGTATCCACAAGCGCGGCTGCCAGATTGTTCAAGTCGGCGCAGCAGGTCAACGTCCCGCCCAGGGTCAGGGCAACATAGTGCTCGAAGACTCGCGCGATGGCATGAGCCAGTGGTAGGTACGACACTGCCGAGAAACCGTCGCGGAAGGCGGGAATCGCCTGGTGCTGTGCCCGGGCGTTGGCGATCACGCTGGCGTGTGTGATTTGCACACCCTTGGGCGGTCCAGTTGTGCCCGAGGTGTAGATCAAAGTGACGACATCCTCTGGCTGCACTGCCGGCCAGGTAGAAGCCAGATCGAAATAGGGGTCCCCGGCGGCTTCGAGCTGATCTAGTGACAACACGTTCTCACCGCCGTCGACTGACACGATGTGCATCAGCTGTGGGCATGCCCGCCTGGCTTGCCCGAGCATGTCGGCGAACGCCTGCTCGATGATGGCCACCGCGCAGTTAGCGTCGCGCAGCACGTACTCCACCTGTTCCTGAGCGAAGGTGTTATAGATGCCGAACGCGGTGGCACCGAGGTGCATCGCGGCCACGTCCACCCAGTAGAACTCCGGCCGGTTCGTCAGCATGACAGCGACCGTGTCGCCGCGGCGGATGCCAAGCGCGGCCAATCCGGCCGCGGTGCGCCGCACCCGCTCGGCGTACTGCTCCCACGTCACCACGACCGCGTCACCCGGTGTGCGCAACGCCACCCGCTGCGGACAGGTCTCCACAGTGGTCTGAAAGGCCTCGCACAGCGTTGCCGCGTCCAGCGCGCGGCCCGCGACCGGGCGCTGGAGGATGTTCATAGTCATCGTGGGCCTCCAGATTAATAGCGGGATCCACGGCAAGACCGGGGTTGAGAGCGATGGGGTTGCACGCTGATACAGAGCGCGCTTCTCCTGCTCGTGATACCGGGTCCGACGGCCACAAAAAGGTGACGTCGTCACGCCCTGAACGGTTTGATGCCCCTTACCAGGAAGCAGGTCGCCGCGGCGACAAAGCAACCCGTCTGAGCCGTTTCAGTCAATTCCGCCAGCCAGTGAGACTTGTCGGTAGCGGTAATCACCCCAGCCTGTGTCGCTTGCCGCAGCGTCACCTCCAGCCGGAAGCTGTCGATAGCTTCGGACAAGCCGAATGCCACCGACACCAGCCTCACCGAGATCTCGACCAGGCCGGCGCACCGGAACAGCCGGGCGAGTTGGCGGCCGATCCACGGTGATTGCAGTCTGCCAGCTCGGAAGTCGAGGATCCGCTGCGTCAACGCGTGATCGGGATGGTCGACGACCAGCGTCTGCCAATCGGGCTCGCACACCACTACCCGGCCCCCTGCTCGGGTGACACGGGCCATCTCGGTCACGGCCAGCGCAGGATGCCGCAGATGCTGCAGGACCCGCTCCGCGCGACAAGCATCGAAGCTGGCTGCGGCGAACGGCAAGGCCTGGGCGTCACCTATGGCGAACCCCACCGCAACAGCGGACCCAGTGGCGCGTCGCCGGGCTTCCTGCACCATGGTGGTGCTGGCGTCCACACCAATGATCCGGCCCGAAAGACCCACCAGCGCGGACAGACCACATGCCTCGTCGCCGGCGCCGCAGCCGACGTCCAGGACGAACTCGCCCTCGCTCACCTCCAGCTGCTGCCGGATCTGTCGCTTGACCCCATCTAGCTGACCGGACACCCGATCGAGGTAGTGCACGAGGGAAATCGGATCTGTGGCGTCGTCGACCGCCGCGAAGCCGGCATCGGCTGACGGGCTGCCGGTTCCCATCGGGGGAAGCGCTGCAGCCCTCCGGTCAACCGTGCGGTCGGTCGGACCAGCCTCCAGCAGCGACACCGGTGTCACCGGATTCCCGGGCATAGGCGCAGCGCGCCGGAAACCCCCGAACCAGCTTCCCTGAACACGCAATCGCAGCGCATGGGTGCCTCCTCGTCATCGAGTCACCTCTGCTGGAGGCGCGCGCCGAGCGTGGTGATACCTCCGCGTCGGGATACGGTCAGATCAGCCGTCCAGCGTCACAGGATCGGTGGACTCCAGCTCGGTCAAGCATCAGCACGGTGGCCGTCGCACATCCCGAAGCGACCAGCCAGCGTTGAAGGCTGCATCCTCGCCCCCTAGACTGCAACCGCGACCGGGATTCGAATCGGCGGCACAGTTGGCTTGGTGAGAAACGTAGGGATCACCGTCAGTTGCGCCCAGATCAGACAGCGGGCGCGAGCTCAGATTAGGCAATGCTGGGAATCGACATCGGTGCCAAGTTTCGTAGTGGCGCCTACGGCGAACGTTCTAGATAAAGGCGTGTCCGGCGCTGATCACACGTGCTGAACGAAGTTGTTTGACACCGCGCATAGAGCATAACCATGCTTTCAACCGTCCATGATCGGTTCGATGGGCGCAGTTGTTCACGCCGATGACACCATCATTCTGTTCGACAGATCGTTGCTGAGACCGGACGGAGGCCAGAACACCTGCGCTGGGACAACGGACCTGAACTCACCACTAAAGGTAGTGCGTTACCGGTGCAGCTTGGGCGACGTCCAAAACAGCTACAGCGACATTCAACGGCCGCGTCCGCGACAAGTTGTTTGCCACCGAATCGATCGGTGCCCTGCTAGAGCGTAGGTTCTGCCCGAAGATTCGGAGGATCGAGTATCACACCATCTGACCCCACGGATCACTCGGCGGCCTCACCCCTGTCGGGTTTCGGTAAACAGTGGAGCGCCCAAACAGCACTCTCATACTCAGAGGATCGCCAACGGAGCCCAGTTAATCCGATTGCTTACTGTCCTGTGTGGTGACAGCGTTGTGCCGATACAAAGACGCTCGTTGATTTAACGGCTACACGCGTGACGGGGAGGGAGCATCATGGCGGCCTCGCAGAAGTTTGTCACCGCCGACACGCCTATGGGCGCGACGCTGGTCGACGGCGGGGCGACGTTTCGCGTCTGGGCTCCGCGTGCAGCGCATGTCTATCTCGCGCGAGGGGAGACAAGCACATACCAGGCGGTGCCGGAGGACGAGCTTGTACGCGATCCCTCGACTGGTCACTGGACCGGATTTTTCCCCGGCGTCGTCGACGGGTCGACCTACCGCTACTACGTCGTTGGTGCAGACGGGTCGGCGGCGCTGAAGCGCGATCCACGGGCGGTGGAGCTCGAGGGTGGCGTTGCGCTGGCAGACTGCGACTGCGTCGTGCGGAATCCGGGAGCGTACCCGTGGCACGACGCCGGGTTCATCACCCCGGCCTTCAACGACCTGGTCGTCTACCAGTTCCATGTCGGCGTCTTCTACGCACGGGACCCAGGCGGTCGAGACATCCGCCAGAACCGGGTGGCGAAGCTTCTCGACGCCCTGGGGCGCATCGCCTACCTGGCCGATCTGGGGGTGAACGCGGTCCAGCCGCTGCCGGTTGTGGAGTTCCACGGTCCGTGGAGCCAGGGCTACAACGGTACCGACCTGTACTCGCCGGAGACAGACTACTGTGTCGCCGATGCTGACCTTGATCCCTATCTGGACCAGGTCAACGCACTGCTCACGCAGCGCAGGCGAACACCGGTCCGGCGCCAGGACCTTGTCGGGCACGTCAACCAGCTCAAGGCGTTCGTCGATGTGTGTCACGTTTTCGGGATTGCCGTCGTGTTCGACGTGGTCTATAACCACGCCGGAGGCGACCTAGACGCGGCCAGCCTGGACTATCTCGACATGCCACCGCATCCCGACACCGGCAATAGCCTGTACTTCTTCAACCGGGATTGGGCAGGCGGGAAAATATTTGCCTTCGACCGTCCCGATGTCCGCGCGTTCCTCATCGACAATGCGACGATGTTTCTTGACGAGTACCACGCCGACGGACTCCGATTCGATGAAATCACGGTGATTGACCGCAACGGCGGGTGGTCGTTGTGCCAGGATGTCACCGCGACACTGCGCTACCGCACGCCCTCGGCTGTCCTGATCGCCGAGTACTGGGGTGATATCCGCTCACTTGCGGTGACTCCCGCCCCGTCCGGTATGGGCTTCGACTTGGGTTACGACGACCGCATGCGCTTAGGGATCCGGGCAGTCTTGAGCCTGGTCGCAGGCGGGGCCGACGCTGCTGTCGACCTCGGGCCCGTGGTGGCTGGCCTGCAGCGCCCCTGGGGATTTCCCGGTGCTTGGCAGGCCTACACCTGCCTCGAGGACCACGACCTTGTCTTGGACGCCGACGGCAACGACCACCGGCAGCCGCGGATCGCCCGGTTGTGCGGCGGCAACGATGCCCGGTCGTGGTACGCCCGCAGTCGGGCCCGCGTCGCCACTGGTCTGCTCCTAACCGCTCCGGGTACGCCGATGCTGTTCATGGGGCAGGAGTTCCTGGAGGACAAGCTTTGGTCCGACAACATCCAGCTCACCGATCGGCAGATCTGGTGGGACGGCCTTGACGGCGCCAACCCTGACCGCGCGATGGTTGACTTCCACCGTTTTGTCCGCGACCTGATTTGGCTACGTCGCAGCCACCCCGCGCTGCGTGCCGATCCCGTCTCCGTGTACCCGCTTGCCCATGACGGTCGGGTGCTCGCTTTCCAGCGATGGGTACCCAACGTCGGACGCGATGTCGTGGTCGTCGCAAGCGTCGCGGAGTCGACCTTCACCGGCGACTACGAGCTCGGGTTCCCCCATATCGGGTACTGGCGCGAAGTATTCAACAGCGACTACTACGACACCTTCCCGAACTCAGCCGTCCAGGGCAATGCCGGCGGGATTATCGCCGACGGGCCATCCAGGCACGGCATGCCGGCATCGGCACGCATCACGGTGCCAGCGAACAGCCTGATCGTCTTCGCCACCGACAACGGCGATCCGCTGTGACCACAGTTGTGTTGCGATCGGGGCAGTTCGAGGCGGCCAGCGAAGGGCTAGGTCGGCTCAACAACGCTGAGGCCGTCTCGCAGTAACCGGGTTTTCTCCATCCCGCTGACCAACCGCAGGCTCATCGCGCACCTGAACGTCGACCTGTCCAGCACGCACCGAGTGACTACCATGACCTCGCCCGAGGCCCTCGCCGGTCCCCGTTGGGCATTTGCGGTTGTTGATGTAGCGCCGTGGGGAGACCGTCGGTCAGCCTGCGTCCTCTTCCCAGCTTCGTGTCCGATGTCGCGATCGGCTCGGTGGACCGATGCGCGGATATTCCCAGATCGCATGACGTGGATGACCAATTCGACACCCACGGCCTTTCGCCTCAATGCCTCAGTGCCGTCCGAACAGAGTGTGGGCCCGCGCCGTCGATGGCGACAAAACCGTGGCGCGACGGTTATGCCCTTGTGGCGATGTCGGTGGCGGTCAGTGTGGCCCTGACTTGGTCGGCTATGACGAGGTCTTCTCTGGCGTGCACGACGAGGGTGCGGGCTGGGGCATCTGGGGCGCTGATGTCTGCGTCGCAGCCGAGCTGGATCGCTTGGTTGGCGGCTGGGTCCAGCTTGAGGTCGAGGAAGCCCAGCCCGGCCACGGTACGTGCCCGTAGCTGGGGTTGGTGTTCTCCGATCCCGCCGCTGAAGACTAGGATGTCCAGGCCGCCAAGCGCGGCGGCCATTGCCGCGATCGCCCCGCGCAGCCGGTGTATCCAGACGCCGATTGCCAGCTGCGCGCGAGCATCGCCGGAGTGCTCGGCGGCCAGCACGGCGCGCATGTCTGGCGTGCCGGCCAGGCCGGCCAGCCCGGAGTCGTGGTCGAGCGCCGCCGCAACCTGATCGGGTGCCAGGCCGGCGTGTTGCACGAGCCACAGTGGGACGGCGGGGTCGAGGTCGCCGCAGCGGCTGGCCATCACGAGGCCGGCGGTCGGGGTAAAGCCCATCGTGGTGTCGACGGAGCGCCCGTCGCGGACGGCGCACAGCGACGCCCCAGCTCCCAGGTGGGCCACGACGGTCCGCGCTGACCGCGGGGTCAGTTCGGCGGCCCGGTGGGCGGCCCACTGGTGGGCCAGCCCATGGAAGCCGTAGCGGCGCACACCGAGGTCGGTGCGCCACTGTGCGGGGATGGCGTAGGTGGCCGCAGCTGGGGGCAGCGTGGTGTGGAAGGCGGTGTCGAAGCAGGCCACCGAAGGGACGTGGGGCAGGACGTCGAGGGTGGCGTGCAATGTGGCCAGTGCTGGTGGCTGGTGCAATGGGGCCAGTGCGACCAGCTTCTCCAGTTGCGCTAGCACCGCGGCGTCCACCACCACGGGCCCGGTGAACCAGGTTCCGCCGTGCACTACCCGGTGTCCCACCGCGTCGACCCGCCCGACGCCGGTGATTGCTGCGGCGATTGCGCCCGGTTGCGGTTGCCCGCGGTCGGCGTCGAGGTTTACCTCGTGCAGCAGCGTGTTGGCCGGATCCAGGAGGCGGATTTTGATGCTGCTGGAACCGGCGTTGATCACTAACACTTGCATGGTCGGTCAGCTTGGCCAGGACCAGTTGCGGATGTCGGGGGCGTCCTCGCCGGTGCGGCGGGTGTGCTCGCGGCAGCGCAGCCGCTCATCGAGCATGTGCTGGCGCAACGCGGCGTAGCGCACGGTCAGGCCGGGCAGGCGGTCGATGACGTCGGCGACGAGATGGAAGCGGTCGAGGTCGTTGAGCATGAGCATGTCAAACGGCGTGGTGGTGGTGCCTTCCTCCTTGTAGCCGCGGACGTGGAGGTGGTCGTGGTGAGCGCGACGGTAGGTCAGCCGGTGGATCAGCCATGGGTAGCCGTGGAAAGCGAAGATCGTCGGCGTCTGCGGGGGGAACAACGCGTCGTATTCGCGGTGCGGCAGACCATGCGGATGTTCAGTGAGATCCTGCAACCGCATCAGGTCGACCACGTTGATCACCCGGACGCGCAGCTGGGGCAGGTGCTCGCGCAGCAGGGTGACCGCGGCGAGGGTTTCGACGGTGGGCACGTCGCCGCAGCAGGCCAACACCACGTCCGGTTCGGTCCCGCCGTCGTTCGACGCCCAGTCCCAGATGCCGATTCCACGCTGGCAGTGCGCCACCGCCGCGTCGATGTCGAGCCACTGAAGCTCGGGCTGCTTGCCGGCGACTACCACGTTGATGTAGTCGCGGCTGCGCAGGCAATGATCCATGGTGGACAGCAAGGTGTTCGCATCCGGAGGCAGGTAGATCCGGACGATCTCGGCTTTCTTGTTCATCATGTGGTCGATGAAGCCCGGGTCCTGGTGGGAAAACCCGTTGTGGTCCTGGCGCCAGACGTGGCTGGTGAGCAGGTAGTTCAGCGAGGCGATCGGTCGTCGCCAGGGGATCTGCCGGCTGGTTTTGATCCATTTGGCGTGCTGGTTGACCATCGAGTCGACGATGTGGATGAACGCCTCGTAGCAGGTAAACAGCCCGTGGCGGCCGGTGAGCAGGTAGCCCTCCAGCCAGCCCTGGCAGATGTGCTCGGACAGGATCTCCAGAACACGTCCGTGGCGGTTTTGGTGCTCGTCGGTGGGCAGCAGCTGGCCCTCGAACTGGCGGTCGGTGACATCGAATACGGCCTGTAAACGGTTGGAGGCGACCTCATCCGGGCCGACCAGGCGGAAGCTACTCGGGTTAGCCCGCACCACTTCCCGCAGCCACTCACCCAGCACAAAGGTGGCCTCCGCGGTGACTGCACCTGGCTTGGGTACCGCTACTGCTTGCTGGCGAAAGTCCGGTAACCGCAGCGGCCGCAGCAGCTGCCCACCGTTGGCATGCGGGCTTGCGCTCATCCGCTGCCGCGACGGAGCCGGCAGCGCCGCATTCACCAGCGGCTGCGGACGACCCTCGCCGTCGAACAGCTCCTCGGGCCGGTAGGACCGCAGCCACCGCTGCAGCATGGCCAGGTGCTGCGGATCTTCCCGGACCCGGGCCAACGGCACCTGATGCGCCCGCCAGGTGCCCTCGACCGGCACCCCGTCAACCTCGGCGGGCCCGGTCCAGCCCTTTGGGCTGCGCAGCACCAGCACCGGCCAGCGCGGCCGTTCGCCGCACTCGCCGCGGGCAGGCCGGTCCCGAATCTGGGTGATGAGATCCAGGACGCGGTCCAGGGTCGCGGCCATCCGCCGGTGCGCGACCATGGAGTCTTCTGTGGCGTCGATGTCGACGAAGAACGGTACGTGCCCATAGCCAGTGAGCAACGCGCGCAGTTCGCTTTCCGGGATCCGAGCAAGCACCGTCGGATTGGCGATCTTGTAACCGTTAAGGTGCAGGATCGGCAACACGACGCCGTCGGTCACCGGGTCGAGAAACTTGTTGGCATGCCACGACGCCGCCAGCGCCCCGGTCTCCGCCTCACCATCACCAATCACACACGCCACCAGCAGCCCTGGATTGTCCAGCGCGGCACCGTAGGCATGCGCCAGCGAATATCCCAGCTCACCGCCCTCATGGATCGAGCCCGGTGTCTCCGGCGCGGCATGGCTGGGAATCCCGCCGGGAAAAGAGAACTGCCGGAACAATTGGCACATCCCCGCTGCATCCCGGGACACGTCGGGGAACAGCTCGGAATAGGTACCTTCCAACCACGCGCTCGCCACCACCGCCGGGCCACCATGCCCCGGGCCGGTCACAAACAGCACATCCAGATCACCTGCGGCGATCACCCGGTTCAGATGAGCCCACACAAACGTCAACCCCGGTGTGGTGCCCCAGTGCCCCAGCAGCCGCGGCTTGATGTGCTCCGGGCACAGCTGCTCGACCAGCAGCGGGTTGTCCAGCAGGTAAATCTGGCCTACCGCCAGATAATTCGCCGCCCGCCAGAACGCATCGACACTCTCCAGATCCAGGCTGCTCGATTGATCTGCAGCCGGGGACAGGCTGCCGCCTGCGCTCACCGTCATGCCAAAGCTCCCTGTCCGTCGTTAAGGCGACAGTGTCACGAGCACCACCGTCGGTGCAGCCGTGCAGCGAGGTACCCGTGTGTTAGATGCCTCACGCTGTCAGGCAAGCAGCGCAGATTGGTTCAAGGGAGGGCCGCAGGTCCACCCGCCCCGGACCAAATGCCTTCCTAGGCACGAGGGGCGACACAGTGGGCGCAGGGCGCGGCGGTTCCTATTTTCGTGAGCCCTCTTGAAGCCAGCGTCGTTCGGCGCGATGTGGTGGTCGATTCCAGGCCGGTGTAGCGCGCCCGGAAAGACCAGACGCGCGGCCGACCAATCACGCCTATGGCACGTAGGTAACGCTATGCGGCAGTGGGCAGCCCAACCAAATCTGCCTCGGTAACTGGCGTGGGGAAGCTCAAGGCCGGATGTATCAGCCGCCGCTTACCGTCAGCTGCGAGTCGCCGCTGCTGACCGGTGGGTACTCATCATGACCGAATACTGATCGACAGAAACGAGTCGGACGGCCCAGTTGGTGCGGTCCTTCTGCACAGCCGGTGGTCAGCACATCCGAGCAGTCTGGACGCGCCACTGCCTAATCACGACTCGCTGCGGCGACCCTCCAGACGCAGTCCCCGATGCGCAGAATCCGCGCGTAACGCTGATCGGGAGAGGCGAAATGACCCGTCGGTTAGGAATTGTACGGACTCGTCCATGGACGAGTACATGGCGTTGCCTGAAGCTACTGCATTCGCTGGGGTGCCAGGACTCGAACCTAGACTAACTGAACCAGAATCAGTCGTGCTGCCGATTACACCATACCCCACCAGGCGTCCCCTTTTTACCACTTTTAACTGGGCAACCCGCTTCATCAAGTCAAGCTTTACGCCGGCCGACGCCAGTAATCAGAGTATCAGGATGTTGCCGCTATTGGCTGCGGTAAACCATGGTCAATAACGGGGCACTGGGACAGGCGGGCTGCATGTCGATCCCTGGCCATCCGTTGGGTCTTCAAGCCCGCTGCTATACGGTGATTTCCGCTCCCTCCAGTGGCTGGAACCGAGGCAGGCAGCAACTCCGCATTTACCTGCCGCGCGCCCGCAGGTCGGCATAGATCGATTTTCGGATATGCCGGGAGCGTGCGTAACCGATGACGAGGGTTAAAAATGCCTAGCACCGGGGGCCACTCATGAGTGGCCCCCGGCTGTTATCTGGCTGACCACGCCCGCGTTAACCGGTCGCCGTCACACCCACTGAAGCTGCCGAGCATTGGTCCGGATCTGCCCGGCATCCGTCTGGGCCTGCACGGCGTAGTTGTGTGCCTGCTGAGCCTGGTCCTCTGCCTGCTGGGCCTGCTGGTTGGCCTGGTCGGCCCGCTCTTGTGCCTGCTGCGAACGCTGGTTGGCCTGCTGGGCCTCATTCTGCGCCTGCTGCACCAGGCTCTGGGCCTGCTGCACCTGGCCTTGTGCCTGCTGAGCGCGCTGGTTGGCCTGCTGGGCCTCGTTTTGCGCCTGCTGGGCCTGGTTATGCGCCTGCTGCAGCTGCGCCTGCGCCTGCTGGGCCTGGTTTTGCGCCTGCTGGGCCTGGTTTTGCGCCTGCCGGGCCTGGTTCTGGGCGTGCTGCGCGCCATTGCGGGACTGCTGTGCCCACTGGCGTGCGTTGTGCGCATCGTGCTGTGCCTGGCGAGCCTGGTCTTCCACTCGCTGTAGGTCACGCTGCAACTCGTTGACCGACAAATTCAGCAGAGCGCGCTCATCTTGGTAGCGCTGGCTTTCCTGTCCTGTGTCGTTCTGCCCGGTGCTGGACTGCTGTCGTGAGGCCGAGGACGTCACACCGACTCCCTTGCGCATCGATTTACTTGACCACTGACATTGACACGGACACACCACGGGTATTTGTGACAAGCCCGCCGACTTCGGCCCAGCAGATGATCCCCTTGCCCGCCGGGTAAATATATGACCGCGTAGATCTGCGATCAATCAAAAGCCGGAGGCCGGATAACAAGCCGGCCCACGGCGGTAGCGTCCGTAGCCGTCGAGCGTCTCCTCCGTAATGCGTCCATATCAAGGTCTAACGCACCCGTCATAGTGGGTCAACCCCTGTCCGAGCGTTAATTTCAGTGAAATTACCGTGAGATTACCCGGGGCCCCATGAGATAACGCGGACCGGTCCGGTTTGCGCAGCTTGTGAGTCCCTCTCGACTACGCGGGCGGTAATCCTCCGGCAGAACTCAACGTTTCCACAAGGCCTGGTCGCGGACTTCACGTTAAATTAAGAAAGCTCACAGTCGGCCGGCGGCGTGAGCGCAGGCCCGTCCGGAGCGTCTCGAGGGACGTAAATACCCAAAGCAACATGGATCAAGCTGAGTCCACCCGCATAGCGCAATGCACCCGTGCCGATTGGGCCACCACGCCGTCTACTCTAAGTTTCAACCCCACTGACATATTGAGATCCCGGCATGGCCGAAAATCTGTACGACGCTCGTGGTCCTGCTCACGCCGACCGCGACGCGCACCTAAGGAAGAATGCCCTGCACAGCCTGACGCTATCGCGCGTGTCACCCATCACGTCTCGGTGTGCGCACTGACGACTTCACATACGTCGGCCCGTTTGGGGAAGCGCCCGGACGCCGGGCAGACCCAAGCAGCACCATCGCGGCATACACCATCAGTGCGGTACGCCCCACTACCGTGTCGACTGGCTGATGTGCTGGGTGACGGTCAACCGCGAGAGGCCCAGCCATCGTGAGCACAGCCACAAAGCTGCCGTCCTCAGGCCGGTAACGTCCTGATCTGCCGGACGTGTGCTGACGCTCCGCAGTTGCATGTCCGTGGGTTCGCCACATCGCTGTCATTGGGCCTAGTGCCGTAAACGATGACCGCTCACGGTGAACCACGATGTACTCCATCGCTCGAGGCGCAACGCGCAGCATCAGTAACGTCATCGCAACATGCAAGCCATGCAACTCAACGACAATAAGGGCCTACTCATTGAGTGACGTCCAGAAGGGAGGTGGTGCCGATATGCTTGCATTCTCCGTTTATGGTGGCGTAGAGCCACAGCGAACCCAAGTCCGCATCACGTGGATACATCAAGTGGTATTGACTTCGTCAAACACATGGGCCGCCCCCGTCATCTCCGCCCGGTACCACGCAGCGAGCAGACTATGGGCTGGCTCCAACCTCAACCGCCTACGCCAGGGCAACTCACGCCGCGGCGAAGTCACCGCCGAGACTAACAAATGCCCACCGTCCACGTGATTCCACTCCGCGACCAGATCGAGCACCTGGTCCCCGGCACTACTGTTGACGAAGATCGGCACTCCTCGGCCAGCTGGATCTCGATCGAGGAAGACCCCCGCGCCCGCAACATTGATTGTCCGTGTGGTCCTGCGATCGAGAGGGTAGGTCGCAAGAGCTGGCTCGTCACCCACCATTCCCTCGACGGTCGCGAACGTCACGAAAATCCACCCGGGCGCTTCGTACGACTGGACCTGCGGGACCTACCAGATCCCCCACAAATGACGGTGTGAACCAGTGCCAACAGGGACGATTGACCGCGCGGCCGCGCAGTCGGTCTGTTCCATCAGCGTTTACAGACGCAACGTCGATCTGACCAACATTTGGACGAAACGGCGTCGAAAGCGGCGGTGAACTTGGAGCGCCGGTCGCGGATCAGGAAGCAGAATGTGGTGATGCGCCCGCCGAAATCCATGATCGGGTTGCGGACCAGTTGTGTGTGGTCGCAATCTGCGGTGGGGTGAGCGGTCACGCCGAATATGCACACTGTGCGGGTGCGGACTTCCATGATGAACACAACAGAGAATCGGCGCGGTGTGATGCTGCCAAGGGTGGAAAAATCGGTCGCCAGCAGCCCGGCGGCCTGACCACGCAGGAAGGTGCGCCACCCAGTGTCTGCACCGCGTCAAGACTCATATCCGCAGGAAAGTGGCCCTCGATTACCGCTGTCCGAGTCCGTAGGCACATACGTGCACCAGATCCTGTTGCGCTCATCAGCATTGCGGATATTCGAGGGCGCACAGCCCGACGCCTGTGTGTCCGTCCGCTCGTTCCGTGGTACCGGGCCAACTGAGGGTGATAGCCGCTCTAGTGGCATTCGCCCACGATCGCCGACCATCGCTGGAGGTCATCTCGGCTGTCGGTCGCTGACCTGGAAAGCGTGCTTCTCGCCACGCCTCGAGGCAGAAAAGAAGTGAGACTTCAAATCGGAGAGTGATGAAATCAAGTGACAATCGTCGCTAGCATAGTCGGACTGTCTTCGAGGCAGTATTGCGTTCGGGATGGGCAGCAACAGTTGTCATGCTTGGTTGATGAGTGCTGTTCGCTGTGTCTTTCTTTCGGTGGTGGGCTTGGTGTTTGCTGGGTTCGGGTTTCCGTTGGGGGTGTTTGTGTTGGTGGGGGGTGGGTCTTTGCGTGTGCCGGTGTTGTGTGCTGATCGTTTGGT
>JAFAWY010000045.1 GCA_019241525.1 Pseudonocardiales bacterium | reverse complement strand
TCATAGGGCGGGGTCTGCAACACCGCCCCGGATACCTGCGACCCCTGCTGGTACCAGCCAAACAACATCGGCTCATCCGACCAGCGCTGACCAGCCCGCGCAGCCTCCACCACGGTCAACGCCAGGGTGTTGTCCACCGGATGGGCGGCCAGCAGCGGCCACACCCGCTCAAGGTACACCGTGACATCGTCGGTGAACTCCCAGGCCATCCCGCTACTGTGACCGCCCCGGTGGGGCGGCGTCGAACGCTTATTCCTAGACAGACGATCGACTCGGCGAAAGGCGAGTTACTGTAATTCCCAGCCAGCTGCAGCTGGGACAAGATGGTCGGATAGCCACCACAACATCCACCCCGGCACACCAGGCCGCCGGACACTAGCTGGCCGCCCGCCCGGCCGCCAGCTCCACCACCCGCGTGGCTGCGCGGGGGAGCTGGATGAGGCTCAGGTTGCCGCGACGAGGCGATCCGAGAGCGCGACGACCTGATCGCTGTGGCGTCGAGGAACCGTCGGGTTATCGTCGGGGTTTTTCGGGCTCAGGAACCCATCGATTGTTGGTTAGGCAGATCCGGTCATCGGCATTAATGCGGGTCGGAGAGCGGCTATTGGCTAAGATGCCTCGTCGTGTTTTTCGTAAACACCGCTGACGAACTGTTTCAGGATATCGAAGGCTGTGTCACCGTCCATAGCGGTTACGGGGTATATCATTCGCTGAATCAGCGATCCGTCTGGTTGCAGCGCTTGGGCAACGACAACCCACTGGTATGCGACAGGTTCCCATCCGGCTCGCCGCATGGTGTCGAGCACTTCTCGGTCGATCTTGACACCGTTTACGGTAATCTGAGAATCCTCCACGGTTTTGCGCTCCTGCTGTGATCAGCTTGTCGGCATGGGCCCTAGGCTGGTGGCAGACCCCGACTCGGGGCCACCTTACTTTCGTACGTGAGGGGCAGACTGTAGCGGCTTTTCGGAGTGAGTCGTTGTGTCCGATGTCTGAATCTTCGAAGCTTAACCGTATGTACACGCCGGTAGCCAGTATTTATCAGTACGCCGTCTAGCGCATATCAACCAGGCTGCTATTACACGTTTGGGAGTATTGTTTCAGAAGATGTTTGGGGGTCAGCTACTCGAGGGGAAACAGTGACGGAATACGCCCACTCGCCTCTTGCGTCGTGGAGCGCAGGGGCTTGTCGCTGCACCCCCAGCTTGCCTGCTGCACAGCTGTAACACCGTGGGCAGCTGGAGCTAAACATCCTGCTCGGTCAGCCGATCCGGAGTTCCCCGACCACGTTCCACGGGCCGGTATTCCCCGTGTTGACGCTCATGTCCAGGCTTATCGCAATCAGTGGCGGTATGCCTCGACCCACTCCGCACCGCCAGGTGGTGCGGCAGATCCCGGGATCGGGACACGCTGCCACCACCGGCTACGGGTGCCGGATGGAGCGCGTGGCCAAGGCGGGTGACTCGACCAACCGCGCAACAGCATGCTCGGCTGGCTCACGCGATGGGCAGGGTGATATTGATGTGGTCCCCCAGCACTAGCGCCAAGCTCGCAGCAACCCACGGTGCCGTGCCCGCCTTCGGGTCGTGATGGTCATGGTTGTTGTTGACGGCGAACACCCAGGCGGCGTCCAGCTGGCTCAGAGGTGGCAGGTCCACGGTGGGGGCAGGAAAAGGAGCCGTCATGGATGCCATGAGGATGCTGCTGGGGCTGGTGCTGATGGTGTTGGAACTGGCGCTGGTGGCGCGGATGGTGCTGGATTGGGTGGGGGTCCTGGCTGTCGGGGGCGGGAGGTGGTCGATCCCGGCGCGCCGGATGGCGTACGCGGTGACCGAGCCGGTGTTGGCGCCGGTCCGCCGGGTGCTGCCGCCAGTACGGCTGGGTTCGGTGTCGATCGACCTGGCGTTTACCGTGGTGTTCCTTCTCGTTCTGGTGCTGCGCACGATCGTGGCGGCCTGGTGATGGCCGGACCGGTCGACCCCGCCGACGCGGTGCCGGCATCAGACGGTGACAGGCGCGGGCTGGTGCCGGCGGCCGCGGTGCGTGGCGCTCATGGCGCCGATGGTGCCGGACTGCACGTCCCGCGACTCGGGCACGCATGTCCTGAACGGGTCGCTGCGCGGCGGCAGCGGAGATGCTCCTGCTCGCAGGCGACCCACCGCAGCCGCCCAGGCGTGACACAACTATCGGCGCGATGCTGCCGGGCATGACAGCGCCGACGCTGCGCGGGGTTGGCGGAGAACTCGCAGCCGACGATCCTCGACCGCAGTCACCATCGCCCCCGGTGGCCATCAACGACCCTGCGACGACGCCGTCTGGTCGGCGGCGATGGCGTGCGCTCGTTGGATGCCTGCTGGTCGCGCTGGCGGGGATCGAGGCCGGTCTGGTCGGCCCGGATCTCGCCGGTGCCCTCAGGGCGGTCTCGGGCGCCAACGCCGGCTGGCTCCTCGTGGCCACGGTTATGGCCGCGGCTTCGATGAGCATGTTCGCTCGAGCGCGTTGCCGGCTGTTGTGTGCGGCCGGCGTGGTGGTGACGCTGCGCGGCTGCGTCGCGGCGGTGTATGCGGCGAATTCCTTGCACGCCACGCTGCCCGGTGGCGGCGCCTTTTCCACCGGCTACAGCTTCCGGTGGATGCGCGGGCAGGGCGCCAGCCGGGTGGTGGCCACGTGGTGTTTGGCCGCCAACGGGCTGGTGTCGACGGGCTGTCTGGTCGCGCTGGGGTTGCTGGGCTCGCTGCTGGCCCAGGGTGGAGCCAGCGCGGTGCGGCTGACCATGGAGATCACGAGTGTGCTCGTGCTGGCGATGAGTGCTCGCTATTTCGGCCGGCGTCTCGACCGGGTCGTCGTCGCGGGCCGGTGGGTCCTGACCCGGGTGAATCGGGTTCGGCATCGCCATTGCGCGGCGGGGGCCGACCTGCTGGCCGAGTGGGTGACCCAGCTGCGGTCGGTGCAGTCCAGCGGCCGGGATTGGACGGTGGCGACCGGGTTTGCGCTGCTCAATTGGGCCTTCGACGCCGGCTGTCTGGCCGCCTGCGCGGCGGCTGTCAGTGTGCACGGGCTGACCCTGGCGCTGTTGCTGGTCGCCTACACCGCCGGCATGGCCAGCTCAGGGCTATCGCTAGTCCCCGGCGGGATCGGTGTGGTCGAGCCCGCCCTGGTCCTCGCTCTAGTTGCCGGGGGAATCCCGGCCGCGGCAGCGTTGCCCGCGGTCGTGCTGTACCGACTGATCAGCTTGGTCGGAGTCGTCGCCGCGGGCTGGATAGTGTTTGCCGTCCAGCAATGGCGCTGCCACCCGGTCACCGCCGAGGCAGCCTCCTCCCAGCACGACGCGCGGGATCAACCTGTATCGACATCTTTGCAACGACCCAATCCACCCTCGGGGACCGGACACCCACCGTCGACCAACGATGGTCGCCTTCCCGCGGACAACTCGACGGTGCGATCAGTTCCCGTGCTGGGCGGCGCCCGGCCTGGGTCACGCGGATCTCCCGCACAAGGCGCCGCCCCGTGCCGGGCGGCCTCGATCAGAGGGGGTATCGAAGCGAGCGGGATGCCACACACCCATACCGGTGCTTTAAAACGCCGTGCGCAAAAGTGGCTCACCGTACATAGGTATGAACAGTTCTGAATAGCTATAAAAAGGCACTGGTCGGCACCTTGATCAGGTAGGTGTATTGTGCCGTTGTCGGGTGGGCTTAGTGGTGTGTGTTTTGGTGAAGATTTTGTCCACAGTGCGGGTACACACCCTGTGGATGCGGTCGGGGTTAATGACGCCTCTACAGTGTCGCGCCGTGGGTCAGACGCCGATTTATGATCAGCTGCGCGCCGAGCGGATCAACGCCAATACCTCGCTCGGCGATGTCGATTCCTACCGCTTGGTTTCTTCAGGCAGACACTGCCTCGACGCGGATACACCATGCGCCGCAGCCAAATTAGTGCACCCGCAGAGGCGGGAACTCCCAAAATGAAAGGTCACCATCGGTGGGGTGCGGGCCTTCCGGCGGTTGGCGTGACCGGCGCCGAGTGGGTTCGGGGGAGGCGGTTGTTGGTACGTAGGCTGGTGTGCGATCAGCGCCCAACCTGGCCGCGCTGGGTGCCACCACGGCGAACAGCTACCGCACTCGCCTAGGCGGGGGCCGGTCGAGGGAGTGTATCAACTTCTTTGGAAAGAGCAGGACAATCACAAGCGTTATTCATAGCATCACGGTCCGCCAAGAAAAGCTAGGTAAGCGTGACGTGAGTCGGCCAACTTTGCGCTTGTGGGTGGGTCGCCACGTGGACATACGTGACGGAGAAATTCGCCCGGGATGCTGGACAGGAACACGTCAAGCAGGTATTAGCTCAACTGCAAGCCGTGAGGTAATGCAGACGAATAAGACTAAAGATCTGACCGTGATCCGTGGCTAGTGCGTGTGACGCTCGGATCGGGCAGGGCCGGTGACGAGCCCTTCCGTGGTCGCAGAGCATCCGGCCACCACCCGCAAAATTTTTTACATAGCAGCTTATTTATCGGATTTGTAATTAAGCTAACCAGAGGATAGGTCCACGTGATTTAGCTGAAAAGCCAATGTCCGACCCGGCCGATCTGCCCAGCGACGTCGCCGCCTACGCGTTGCGCGACCTGGAGGCTCTGCACCGCCGCGCCGCCGCCTATGGCCCACATATTGGCGCCTACACCGCGGCGCTACTGGATCATCCGCTGCCCTGGACCAAGATGCGCCAGGTCTACCGGCTGCTCGGACTGGTCCGCCGCCACGGCGACCAGGCCGTCAACTCGGCCTGCCAACGAGCGTTGGAAGCCGAGGCGGTCAACGTGGGACTGATTGACCGGATGCTGACCCGCGGGCGCGACCACACACCCTTGCCCACCAGCGACCCGCCCGCCGTGGTACGCGCCGCCAGCCGATTTGTCCGCAATAGCACCGAGTTCACCGTCCGGCGGCCCTCATGAGCCCCACCACCGCAACAGCGGCCAAGTGCATCGAAGTATCCCGAGACCTCAAAGACCTGATGCGACGGCTCAAGCTGGGCAAGCTGCTCGACACCCTTCCCGAGCGCCTCGCCCTGGCCGCCGCTCAGCACCTGCCCCACCACGACTTCCTGGAGATGCTTTTTGCTGACGAAGTCACCCGCCGTGACCGGCAAGCCACCCAGCTGCGCGCCCGCGCCGCCCACCTCGACCCCGCCATGCACCTGGAAGGCTGGGACAACACCACCCCAGTCAGCTACGACCGGACACTGTGGACCGAGCTGTGCTCGCTGCGATTCGTCCTCGACTCCTACAACGTCCTGATCATGGGCCCGGTCGGAGTCGGCAAAACATTCCTGGCTCACGCGCTTGGCCACGTGGCCATCCGCCGTCGATGCAGCGTGCACGCCGAACGCGCCGACAAACTGTTCAAACGCCTGCGCGCCGCGCGCCTCGATCACACCCACGACGACGAACTACGCAAGCTGCACCGCATCGACTTGCTCATCCTCGACGACCTGGCCCTTCACCCCTTGGATGTCACCGACACCAGCGACTTCTACGAACGTGGAACGCCACCGTCAAGCTTCCACGATCATCACCTCCAACCGGGAGCCCCCGGAAATGCTCACCATGATGGCCGACCCACTACTAGCCCAATCCGCCCTCGACCGCCTCCAGTCGGCTGCCTTCGAACTCGTCATCGAAGGCCCCAGCTACCGACAACGCCAAAAACCCACCCTCGCCAACACCCGACACAGCAACACCCAACATTGACGATTCCACCGCACTACACGATCATCACAACAGCCCACGACCACCGAAGCGGTCCCATGCTCATGGCAAACCGGTGGTCCCATCACGCTGGCAAGCGACACCCGAGAATGTGTAGGTGCCGAACTGTCCATCCACGGCGGTGATCTGCGGCATCGTTGGGCAGTGGTCGTGGGCGTTCCTGGGTCAGTTGGGTCGAGACAGCCATCAGGTGATCACGATCGGTCACGCGTCGGAGGTCGTGTCATATTTGCTGCCAGGTGGCGCTGCCCTTGTGGGGGCTTGCTGATTCTTTGACCTCGAACACAGGCCAGGAGGTCAAGCCACGTCCCACTAGCTGTCGGGTACTCAGATACCGCAGTCGCACCGCACAGTGCACGATCATGTCCGACGGCCATCGGCGAGCGAGGCTGCTGATCACCGTTGGGGATGAGCTATTCGGCACCCACAGGCATCGGCGAGCTGCGCGTATCAGGCTTTGCGCCCGGGAAATCTATCGGATCGTCACAGCCCCACCTAAAAAGCAGTCATCGCCTGCTTGGCATCCAGAGGGCATCAGTGTTGGTAGGGGTCCGTAACCGGGTTTCGCTCTTGTCCTCAGGTGTGACGGAAAGACAATCCGGCGATCGGGTGATTATCAAAAATTGCTGGATAAGGTGACTTACCGTGCGCGGATGAAAACGTTTAGTGGATAAATATTGCTAACCGTAACGCGCAGCGCGGCGATTTTGTGACGGACGGCACGGTGGTAGCCGTGTTAGCGGATGGCGATGTAGTTTACTACGCGGCCAGCGGATGAAGGCAACAGGTTAATGATGACCGACCCAGTGTTACCCGGGCTGCACTGGCAGCGCGTGGTTGTCTATCGCCCCGGGTCGATCAACTGCATTCGGCGCCTGCTGGTGACTGTATTCGCCTTTGGATCCTGGGTGATCAGCTGGGTCGCCGTGGCTGTTGGTGATGCCAGCGCCGGATTGCGTCAAATCGTCTCCCATGTTATGCGGACAGAGTTGGATGAGATATCTGATGGCTGCCATGATTTCTCTCGACACCCAGGAAGCGAACCGATTGGTCGACGCCATGCGCGAGGTAAGGCAGCTGACCGTCGAACGGGCAATGGAACAGGTCATCGGTTCGGAATTCAACAACGATGCTGTCGTTACGATCGCGGCGGAATGCTCTTTCGATCACGTTGCCATACTTTTGTTTCCTGACAAAATCGCTCACGTGGTCGACATGCTCGGCGAGCATGGTTTCGACGTAACCGACCCTATTTGCAGCGTTATTGTTCGAGAACGAATCGCACTCCGATACGGGATCACCGAAGACCGACTCGACATATCCATCCTCCATGCTTCGATTGCGCTTGACGCAGACGCTAACGGCAAGATGGAGATCTTCTGCCTGCCCCGCATGCAAGCGACCGAAGCAATGATCACTCGGGAACGCATCAAAAACGAGGAAAAACACTTCGCGCTCAAGGTAATAAAACCGAGCGCCGCGAAGCTCAGGGCTCTTCGGTCCGTGCTCGTTGCGGATCTTGCGATGTACCCAGACGGCGGCGGCTACAATCCGCATGACGACGCTGAGGCGGGCGGTCGGTCCGTGCTGTATTTCCGCACGCCGGGCGGCGGGCGCCTGGAACTCACCTGCGCCGGAAACTATCCTGACATCATTGCAATGCATCGACGCAGCACCGACGAAGCCCCCCGCGAATTGTTAAACATGCTGACCGGGCATTGGCGTGCCCGTGCCATACACGCCGCCGCGCGGCTCGGTATCGCTGACATCCTTTCCGGCGGACCCCTGCCTGCCGAAGAGATCGCGCGTCTCCTCGTCGCCGATCCCGACGCGATAGCCCGATTTCTGCGCTTCTTAAGCCATATCGGCGTGCTCCGGGTTGATTCATCGCTGTGCTATGGGCTTGACGCCATCGGTGAACTTCTGCGCATCGACAATCCCTTCCACGACCTGGTTCGCCTCTACGGAGAGGAATTTTACCAAGCGTGGGACAATTTGCTGCCCGCCATCAAATCAGGGGATAGCGCGTTCGCCCTCACCTTCGGTATGGAACATTTCGATTACCTTGCGGCGCGACCCGACCTCGCTCGGCGATTTGACCGGTCGATGGCAGCCACCACCCGGCTCATCGCCGACCGGCTCAACTCCGTCTATGACTTCTCTGCCACCTCAACGGTGGTGGACATCGGCGGCGGCAACGGCGCATTGCTCCGGGCCGTACTGCGGCGCAACCAGGGTATCCGCGGTGTGCTGGCCGACCGCGACCACGTCGTAGCCAGCGTCATCATCGAGCCAGGTCTAGCCGACCGGCTGACCTTGTGCCCGGTCGACTTTTTCCTCGAGGTTCCAGCCGGGCACGATGTCTACCTCCTTGCCCGGGTGCTCCACGATTGGAACAACGACGACTGCCTCCGCATCCTTGGAATCTGCCGCCAGGCCTGCGGGCCCGGCACTGTCGTGCTGATCATCGAGCGCTTGCTGCCTGACTGCGACGCAGAGTCGCTGGCCATTGCGTGGGACATGCAGATGCTCGCCATCACCGGCGGCAGAGAACGCACCAGCACCGACTACGCCAAGTTGTTATTAGTGGCGGGGTTTCGACTCAGCGAGGTTCATGCGCTACCGCTGGACATGAAGCTGCTGACCTGTCTGCCCATCGAGCAAGGACCAAAATGATCGAGACGACCCTTCCTGAGCGGTTAGACCGACTGACCAAACACACGGCACCCGCCGTGTTCGATGGCGACCGCTGGTTTACCTGGGCTGACTGCCACGCGCAGGCCGAGATCGTGGCCCGCGCGCTCTACCACCGAGCGAGCATCCGCGCAGGTGACGTCGTGGCTATACAGCTGCCCAACAGCTGGGAACTAATCGTGCTGCACGCTGCCACCGCGCGGCTTGGTGCGGTCCTGCTGCCGCTGCATATGGCCTACGGCACACACGAGGTTCGCTCGCTGATCAACCAGACCGCAGCGAAGCTGTTAGTGATCCGCGACAGCCACCGACAACGCGACCGATCGACCCAGATCCTCAGTCTGTCCGCCACTGCCGGACCGCTGCGCCATGTCTGGATCTCCGGAAACACCCCAGACACCCCGCGAAGCTACGCACACCTGCTCCGCGAAGCGCCCTGCCTTCCTGCCGCGCCGAGATTCACACCGTTGCCACATAGCCCTTTGATGCTGCTGGTCTCCTCCGGTACAACCTCCCAGCACCCCAAAATGTGCATCCACACCCACGCCAGCCTGCTGGGCAACGCCGCAGCCGTCATCGCCGATAGCGGCTTCAACGCCACCGAGACCATTGTTTCCGCCAGCCCGTTCAGTCACGCCTTCGGCATTCTTTCGCTGCACATGGCGCTGCTCACCGGTGCAGCGGTTGGCCTGCTTCCTGCCTGGGATCCCGCCACGTTCCTGCACGTCTTACGCACCTGCCGGGCCACAACCGCTTTCGCGGTACCGGCACAGCTGCGCGATCTGCTGCGGGCCATCTGCGAATCCGGCACCGCGGCTCCTGCCGAACTCCGCGAGATCCGCACCGGCGGCGCCGCAGTTGCGGCGGACTTAGTCAGCATGCTCCACGCCGAGGTTGGTGCCCACATCACCGTGCAGTGGGGCATGTCAGAACTCGGTGCCGGGACCTACACCAGGTCATCAGACCCGCCCAAGGCGGCGCTGTCGACCATCGGTCGGCCGATTACCGGCGCCAGCGCCCGTATCATGCGGCCCGACGGCAATCCCGCCGGGCTCGGGGAAGCCGGCGAGTTCCAGTTCCGCAGCCCCTTTATCTTCGGTGGCTACCTCAACGATCCCCAGCTGACCAAAGCAGCCTTCACCGACGATGGCTGGTTTCGCACCGGCGATCTGGCCTGGGCCAACCCGGACGGCTCGTTTAGCTACTGGGGCCGCGCCGACGACCTCATCAACCGCGGCGGAATGAAGTTCACCGGCGCCGAAATAGAGCAGTTACTCGCCGACATTCCCGACATCGACCAGCTCGCGGTCATGGGACGGCCCGATGTCCGCCTTGGGCAGCGGTCCTGCTTAGTTGTCTCGCTGCGGCCCGGCGGCACACTGACCCTGCACACGGTCACTAACCACCTCAAGGACAAAGACCTCGCCACCTACAAATTTCCCGAGGAATTGGTAGTGTTGGATTCGCTGCCGACAACACCCACCGGCAAAGTATCACGCGCCCGGCTCCGGACGATGCTCCAGGCCGCCAGCACACCAAAACTAATTTAGGCAAAGATCCATGAATAGCCGCGCGGGCGCTGATGCTTTGGCAAAAAGGGATACAAAACGGTCACCGTATGTTTCGGATTGATCGTCGGGGCTGACTTTCTCTTCAGGGTAGTGCTGGTAGACCAAGGGCTGTCCCGCGGTGCGGTTGATGTCGTGGAGCTCAGCAACGACCTGGTCTGTGCCCTTAAGCAGGGCGGGGGATCGGCCCGCGCACGCTAGTCGTCGGCGGCCTGGATGATACGGGCAGACACTGACCGTTGGGTGCATTGGGCCGAGTCGGCCATCGAAGCGGCGCTGACCGTCGTTTAGCAGACGGGGAACAGGGCAACTTGAAGTGCGGGGTTCCGAGCAATTCTACTTGGCATATCGGATAGAACTTGGTCTAGTCGGATCTGCCGACCACTGCCCAAGGTGCTGCCGCACCGGGTCTGGATCCGGACCATTGTTGTGGCTTCCGTAACATCGAGCAAAGGTTGCCGAGGAAAACGGTATCAGCGAAGGCTACCTGTCCGCTGCGATGGTATTGGTATCACGTGGTGGCGCGTGCTTGCCCTGTTTGCCTAAGACGTGCCCAAAACTACTGCACTACGCTCAACTCCATAAACATCAGCGCTTGCTCGCCAAGATGCAGCGGCTAATCAGGCAGTGGGCCAAGCAACCAGCTACCGACACCGTCGGGATTGTCATCGAAGTAAAAATCGTGGATCGCCTGGAGCAACTCTTGCACAGTGACGAAGCCGTCACCATCGGTGTCCAGGCGCCGGTGGATCTCCCGGGCATCGCTTTCCGGCAGCCGCATCAACGCAGCCGTCCAGCCCACATACTCATCAACATCGAGCACTCCGTTGCCGTCGGTGTCAACCACCGCCATCAGCGCATCCAGAAACGGCCGGTATCCCTGATCGAACGACCCTTCCGTCTCCAACAACCCATCCGCGAACGCCTGCTTGTACTCATCAAGATCGATCGTGCCGTCCCGATCAGAGTCGGCCACCGACACCAGGTGCTCCCACAAATCCAAACTCAGCTGCAAAAACCGCTGCCGGGCCGGAGAGTCCACACTGTGACCGAACTCGTCGCCAACCCGCATCGCTGAACTCTCGAAATCTGATCGCTCGAGCCGGCCATCGCCGTCAAAATCGAAGGTCTGAAACCGTCGCGCTAGCTTGCGGTCCAAAAACTCGCTGATCTCCACGCCACCCCTTCAGTCATCTTCCCCAGCCCGATACCCCGCCGACTCCCCAACCAACGCCAGCGAGCCTACAACTGCGATCACTCCAACAGTCACCGCCGGACCGGTGGTCAGCACGAGTCCCACAGCGGGCCGCTGCTGGTTCCCCGAATCGTCACGCTCTCACTGTCCGAATCATGGCCGCTTCGACCAGTTCGAAAAGCGCGCTCGACCACCGGCATCGGAGATGCCGATCACCACGGGTGATCACACACGCATCTGCCACGGGCCGCAGAGGGATTCACTACGGGAGCGTCGTCGTCTCACGTCGGCGCGGTGGTAGTGCCTATCCAGACTGCGCCGCCCAGCAGGACAACCAGCCCACCACCAACAGCCCGCTCTAGATCAGGCGCGGCATCCACCACCGCTGATACCGCAGACGACCGTGGCATGTTTGCGGAGTAAGGCCATCGACCACGGCGCTCGACCAAGTCGATCAGTTCTCGACTGCTCAGTCCGTCCACAGCACCCAGCATTTAGTGGCGCACCAGCCGACGCGACAACTCATCCACCACGACCGGCGATCATCACTGCATCCCCCGGCCTTGCCTGCGGTGCCGCGACCGGCTCGGCTTGCCCAAGTTGGTGACCCGGCTATGCAACAGTGCCTGTCAAGCGGGGTTATCCCCGAAGTACTCGGAGTAGAGCTGGTCGTAGGTGCCGTCCTCGGTGATGTCGAGCAGCATCTCGTTGATCTTCTTGCGCAGCGGCGAACCGGTCGGTAGCGCGATGCCGTATTCCTCGCGGTTGAAGATGCCGCCGACGAGGGTGTCGTTGGTGCTGCGGGTGAGCTTGAGGTGGTGTTGCAGAACGGGAGCATCGAAGACGATGGCATCGACTGCGCCGGAGTTCAGCTGCTGGTAGGCGTCGTTGATGGTGGGCTCGCCGGTGAAGGTGATGGCGTGGGTGGTCAGGTACCGCCGCTGAGCTGCCGGTGACGGTGGCGACTTTGGCCCCGCTAAGGTCTTGCACCCCAGTAATCTTGTTTTCGATGTTCTGCACGGTCAGCTGGCTGGCCAGGGCCGCGGTGAACAGCGACACGAAGCTGACACCCGCGATCGTCCAG
>JAFAWY010000074.1 GCA_019241525.1 Pseudonocardiales bacterium | reverse complement strand
GGGCTCCAGCAGATGCCCCCCCAACCCCATCATCGCCGCAATATCCCCCAACGGCGTCAAAGCCGCCGCACGAGAAATCTCCAAATCACTAGGAAAAGCCATAACCGACTCCCTTCAACAATCCGGTTCAACGCCGGTAAAGGCCGCTCCGCGCCCAGGGGCCGTAGTTGGTTTCAAACCTCTCCAAGCGCTTGACCACCGGATACGACTCGTAGCATGTCAGCCCCTTGCGGCAATTCAAGCTCGAGCAGGATTTCAAGCTGCCGGCGGCGATTAGGTCGGTTGCGCCGCAGTAGCCCTGGCGTGCACAGGAACACAGCAGTAGTGAACGGCTGAACCCCCAGGTAGAACAATTGGATATCAGCACGAAATCACTTACCACCTATTTATAGCCGCACCACAAACACGCCGGGCGGGATGACCCGAGGCTTTCGAGGCAGGAACCTGCCGAGTGGAATTCTGGGCAGAGCTGGTTCACGTGACAGCACCGAGCCCACGCGAGCGGCTGCCGGTTACGGCGTTGTGCATACGGATTCCGATCAGTGTCCGCGCAGTACCATCGGTGACGCACCCAGCGGATGCCGGGCCCAGCTCAACAGCCCTTACATAGCAACGTGGACCATCTCAGGTGGTCGGCCAGCGCGGCCTCGATTCAGCTCTTGTCCGGAGCCCAGTAGGCGAGCATCTCGGCGAAAGTCTCGAATGCCGCCGCCGAAATGCCGTACGGAGCTTCCAGATGGACGCTCAGCGGGTAGCCCAGATCGGCGACACCGTCGATCACACGCTTGTACAGGTCCACCATAAGCTTGCGCTTCTGGTCGGGATCGCTGTCGGCCAACTTCCTGACCGTGGCCTGCTCGTCGGCGACAACTTCGTTGCCCGGGTCCTGAATCAACCAGTTGATTAAACCGACTCTGTTCTCGTACTTCGGCACGAATCCGAACGACAGCAGGATTTCCGGCCGGTGCTCACTTTCTCGGGCGAAGTTCGTCAAGAAACCGACGATCGCATCCGAGTACAGCAGTTGGGTCATCCCGAAGGTGGCGCCTTGGTTGCACTTGAAGGTAAACCGGCCCAACTCGCTGTCCCGGGTAGGGATCAAGATGACACCACGGTGTTCCACCAGCTGCTGGTAAAGCGACAAGGCGTCGGTCGGTGCGACACCTGAGCCTTCACCGTCGTTCATCGTGCGGGGAACACCGACGAAGATGATCCCCTCGATCCCGGCAGTCCGCAGATCGGCGAGCCGCTGGCGCAACACTGACTCGTCCATGAAAGCGGTGACCTGCGTGCACAGGCCCTTTACGCCCGGCAGCTCGGGATTGATGGCCGACCAGTACTCCAGCACATCGAGCTTCGGCTTCATCTCGACCGGGCGATCGTCCTCCTCCTCGATCAGCCCCGGGATCATCACATGCCTGATCCGCTTTTCGATGCCGAACTCTTGGGATAGTTCGACCACCTTGTGCGCCTCATCGAGGGCACGCTGCGGGCCGTGCTCCACGTTCGGCGGGACAAGCTCCAGTGCAATGGTGTTGAGTGCCACGAGGTTCTCCTGTCGCCGACTGTCCGCACCTGCGAGGACCGCGCCATTTAGTGAAAAGCGAGCTCACGCACGAAGCAATCGGGCGCGAACACGAAGTTGTCCTGCGCGTACTTGTAGCCCGGCCACATATCCGACAAGTTTGCTCCGCAATGGCACATCGGTATAGGGGTCGAGGCTCAGACCGGGTTCCCGTCTCCATTGACGAGTTCGGACGCGGTCCAGGCCAGTCACGTTGGCGTTCAGCGGTCTAGCTCCTCGGCCAGAAGATCCATGAGCAACCCGTCATGCCAGCCCGCACCGTCGGCGTCGCGTTCGTAGCGGCGCATCACCCCTACCGGACGAAAACCTACCGCCGCGTAGCACCTGATGGCTGGCTCGTTGTCCGCCGCCGGATCGATCACCAGACGGTGATGACCCCGATCGTGGACGAGGTGGCGAGCCAGGGTACCCACCGCATCGCGGCCTAGACCCTGCCCGTGCACCTCGGGATCAAGGAAGATGTCGATCGAGGCATGCCGGTATGCGGGCTCGTCTTCCTCCGCGTATTGCACCATTCCGATGACCGTCGCAGCGAGCAAGACGGTGAACCGGGTGGCTGACGGGTCGTCGAATGGCCACTGCGGTGACGCCGCCTCGTTCCCCCAGCGCAGCCGCACGGCCGGTGCGTGCAGGATCTGCCGTAACCTCGGCACGTGCTCGGCGGTGAGGGGCACCAGCGTCACCCGCTTGCCGTACAAACGGGTATCTGCGGTCACGCCCGGTCTCCGCAGCACGGCAACCATGGATGGGGAATCCTTAAGCGGCTTGCCCGCATCACCCAATAATGCACCTCGCCATCAGTCTTTCAGCCGGACAGCGATCAACTTGCCGGCACGGCAGTACACGTCACGTCCCTCGCCGGTATCGCCAGCTTTGTTAGCTGATCTCATCGGCCGACCGCGTATCCCTGCATGCCCCGCGCGTTTGCTCCGGCCCGCAGTAGGCCGGTGACTGGATCGCGTGCCACCGCCGAGACCCGGCTCAGCGCCCATGGCCCGGCGTCCAGTACCAGATGGCCGCGCGCTGTGAGCTCGTCGATGATGGGCTCGCCCAGACGTGATTCGACCACAAGCTCACCCGGCTGCCAGCCACGAGGATAAAAGGAGCGCGGAAACGCAGTGGTGTGCCACACCGGTGCGTCGATGGCTGCTTGCAGGTTTGCCTGACCAACCGTATGCGCCAGCCAGAAACACAGCTGCCAGGCGTCCTGCTGGTCACCACCCGGGGTGCCGAACGCCAGACTTGGCAGGCCGTCGCGCAGCGCCAGGGACGGCGACAGCGTCGTCCGCGGGCGCCGCCCGGGCACCAGGGAACTGGGCAGCCCCGGCTCAAGCCAGAACATCTGCGCGCGGGTACCGAGACAAAAGCCCAGCTCGGGAATTGCCGGGGATGACTGCAACCACCCACCAGAAGGTGTCGCTGAGATCATGTTGCCCCACCGGTCGACGACGTCCACGTGGACGGTGTCACCAGGACTGGCGCCAGGGCGGGGTATCGGGATATCACCAAGTACGCTGATGATGTCCGGCAGGCCCGCGCCGAACTCGCGGCGCTGCGCGTCGAACGACGGCAGCCGTGGGCTACGGCCACCCGGTGAGCCCGGCCGTAACTCCATCGACGCGCACTCGCCGATCAGGGGGCGGCGCTCATCGGCGTAGGCCCGGGACAGCAGTGCCTCCAGCGGCACATCCGCGCTGTCGCCATACCAGGCCTCGCGGTCGGCGAAGGCCAGCTTGGCGCACTCGGTGGCCAGATGCACGGTGTCAGCCGTGGGCACACCCGCCACGTAGCGCAACTGGTCAGCGAACCCACTGAGCAACAGCAGCTGCTGGGCGAGCACCGGCCCCTGCGACCAGGCTGCGCACTTGGCCAATGTCCACGCGCCGAGTTCTACAGTGACCGCCGGTTCGTAGCTCGCCGACCACTCGGCCATATCGTCACCAGTCAAGACACCGGCGTGATCGCGTCCCGAGTCGTCCCGCACCGCTGCCCGGCAAAACCCGTCCACTGCCTCAGCGACAAATCCCTGCGACCACGCGCGGCGGGCGGCATCGATCTGCGCCTCGCGGCCGGTGACTGACTCAGCCTCGGCCAGCAGCCGCTCCCAGGTGCCGGCCAGCGCCGGGTTGGCGAATTTGACCGCCGGCGGCCGGCCGCCGGGCAACCACAGCGCCGCCGAGGTTGGCCAATGCTCGACGAAGAAATCCGCCACCGCGGCCACTGTCGCACTGATCCGCTCCACCACGGGGAAGCCACTGCGGGCATAGGAGATCCCGTAACCAAGCACGTCCCGCAGTGACTTCGTGCCGTGATCACGCAACAGGATCAGCCACGCATCCCATGCCCCCGGCACGGTGGCCGCCAACAATCCACTACCCGGCACGCAGTCCAGCCCGAGCGCGGCGAAATGCTCCAACGTCGCCTCCGCTGGGGCCACCCCCTGCCCGCATAACACCTGCGGTGCGGGATCCGTGGCGGTGGCAAACACCGCTGGGACCTCGCCACCGGGACCGTTGAGATGCGGCTCAACAACCTGCAACACAAATCCGGCAGCAACCACCGCATCGAAGGCGTTGCCACCATCCTCCAACACCGCCATCCCCACCGCGGAGGCCAGCCAGTGCGTCGATGCCACCATCCCGAAAGTCCCGACAAGCTCCGGACGCGTGGTAAACATGCCCCAAACCGTAACCGTTACCGCTGCTAACCAGTCCAGCCATGGATAACCCCAGCGGCACTATGGAGTTGGCAATGGATGATGTTGCCGCCATGATCAAAACCAGTGCGTCGACCGCAACGGAAGGAAGATCAGTGGGCATCATCAGTTGGATCGTGCTTGGTCTCATCGCAGGTGCCATCGCGAAGCTGCTCATGCCAGGTCGGGACCCGGGCGGATGCATCATCACCATGCTGCTCGGTGTGGCGGGAGCTTTTGTCGGCGGCTGGATCGGCAAGACGCTGTTCCATGTCCAGCTCGGCACCTTCTTCGACCTGCGCACGTGGATACTGGCCATCCTCGGTGCGCTGATCATCCTGGGCGGGTACCGCTTGATCATCGGACGGCCGAGCGAGCCCTGACCCACCGCCGGTGAAGGTGTTGCTCGCTGTTACAGCGCCAGTTGGATGGCTTCGACCATGCGCGCCTGGTCGGCTGTGAGGGTGAGGACGTCTGCCGGTGTGGAGATCGGCACGTTGCCCACGGCGATCATGACGGTCACTTGCCGGCCGCTTGTGGTGTGGACGTAGCTCAATATCCGTAACGTGGCCAAGCAGATCGTCTATTGGTCGATGGCGTACACCAGCTCCACCGTGACTGTGAGCTGCTGGCTGCCGGGCTCGACGGGGACAGGGGCAACCGGGGTCGGTGCAGCTTCCCGGCCCAGTGGGCCCGGCGGGGTGACCGGCACCTCGGTCATCGAGTACATCCGACCTAGCCGGATCCCCGCCGCGTCGGCCAACTGCCTGGCATGTGCCTGCGCCTGCCGCACCGCGTCGGCCCGGGCCCGGGCCCGCGAGGCGCTGTCGTCAACGCTGGAGAAGCTCAGTTGCTGTATTCGCACCGCGTCACCCGCTGCCTCGCCGGCGGCGTCGATGAGTCCCCCGGCGGCATTCACGTCATGCAGGGTGGCGGTGACCTGGTTCGTGACTTCGTAGCCGGTGATCCGGCCGCTCGCTGGCTCGTAGGTCGGGTTGACCGACAGCTGGCTGGTGTGCAGGTCCGCCGCGGCGACGCCCCTGCTCTTGAACATGTTGATCAACGCGGTTGCCTTGCCGCTGTTGTCGTCGAGAGCAGCCTTCGCGCTCGGACCCCGGGTTTGGACTCCGACCACGAGGGTCACGGTATCCGGGGTCGTGGTGACCGTTCCGACACCACGGGTGGTAATGCCCATCGGTGCGGTGCTGGTCGCCGCGGTTGGCCCGTTGCCGCCACAACCAGCCAGTGCCAGCGCGCTGAGCGCGACGACCAGCACACTGCCCAAGCCACGCCTCATCTCGATCTCCGTTCACGGCTTCGAAGGTGCATCAGCATCCCGAAGGCCAGCGGTTCCCCGGTGCGCAGCCCCAGGGGAGCGCACGATCGTGGCATGGTTTGGAGGATCCGTAGTTTCCCTGGTCGGCGCTATCGTGCCCCCATGGGGGCTCCAACCAACGACACGAATGTTCTCCGGAGACTCGAAGAGCTGGTGGAGGGCTCCGAGGTCTGGGAGATCACGCGGTGCTACCGCATGCACCGCTACCGGCATTCTGATGCCCAGCGCCAGACCGTTGAGGTCGAGATCATGTTCAACCGCGACTCCGGATGGAAGGTCACCGCCACTGACTCGGCCCGCGGCATTTCCGCATCAGGTCCCCCGCATCATGATCTCAACGTGGTGATGGCCACAGTCCGCTGGCAGGATCTCGACGCCCCAGCCGTGCCACCACAACGATCTGTCGACACCTGAAAGCAACCAGCCAAACCCGCGGTCTGGATGCAGACTGCACTAAGGGGGTCAGTAGTCGGTGGTGACGGGGACGATGGTGCCTAGGCTGGTCAGGGCGAGGATGCGGGCCGGGAGACTGTCCGGGGCCAGCTGGACCAGCAGCTGGACGTCGTGGTCGACGGCATGCTGGGCAGCTTGGATGAGCAACCCGATGCCGGCGCTGCTGAGGTAGTCGAGCTGGCACAGGTCAAGCGTTGCCGATCCGGCGCCGGTGAGCGCCCTGAAGAGGGGATCACGCAGGGTCGTGGCGGCGGTCAAGTCAAGCTCGCCGCGCAGTTCCAGGCGTCGCCCCCGGTCAGATTCGGGGTGGACGTGCAGCTGGGCGGGCGCTGGCGACAGCGCTGGGACACGGGAAACCGACAGGATCGGTTCAGGCGGCGGAGAGTTGGGAAGCGGAGCCGGTAACCGGAACTGGACATGGGTGCCGTGTGGGCTCGGGTTGACGGTGACGTCGGTGGCGATCTCCCGCACGATGAGCAGGCCGCGCCCACGGTGATGGTTGTTCGGGGGTGTGGGCCGCCAAGCGCCGAAGTCGCGCACCTCGACGTCAATGGCACCGTCGCAGCGATGGGTGACTCGGTAGGCGAATTCCCCCGGGTCGCTCGTCGCGGCATAGGCGTGTTCCACCGCGTTAGCCGCGGCTTCCCCCAAGGTGATCTGCAGATCGTCACTCAGCTCGGCGGGTAACGCACTGGCGCGGGTCCAGGCGCCGACCGCGCGGCGCAGGCCGGTCAGCTGGACAGGATCGGCGGGTAGCCGCTGGTGTAGCGCCGCCGGCCGGTAGTGAGCCGCGATCAGGGCGATGTCGTCAGCCGGACCGGTGTCGGGCAGCGCAGCGGCCAGCAGCCCATCCAGCACCGTAGCCGGCGGCCGGCCACGCAGCTGGGCAGCGGTCGCGGCCAGGTGATCGAGGCCCTCGTCGATGACCTGGCCGCGGCGCTCGATGAGCCCGTCGGTGTAGAGCAGCAGGCACGTCCCAGGCTCGACGCGGGTGGTGGCGCCGCGGTAGGGCGGGCGGTGTGGCAAGCCCAGCGGGCCACCGGCACCACCGGTGAGATAACGGACGTCATCCGGCTCGATCAGCAACGGCAGCGGGTGCCCGGCGCGGGCCCAGCTCAGCTGGCCGCTGTCGAGGTCCAGGATCATCACCGCAGCGGTAGAAGCCAGCGCGCCGGGGATGCGCGCAGCCAAGCGATCCAGGTGCTCCAGCGCGTCGGCCGGGGAGTCGCCGTGCAGCAGCGCGGTGGCCAGCGCGGTGCGCAGCTGCCCCATCACCGCGGCCGCCGCGGCCCCTTGCCCGACGACGTCGCCCACCACGATGGCCACTTGCTGCCCGTCGAGAGCCAGCACGTCATACCAGTCGCCACCGGCTGCCACTTCGGGCGCACCGGGCCGGTAACGCGCGGCCAATTCCAGCCGCTCGAACTCGGGCAACCGGCGCGGCAGCAGGCTGCGCTGCAAGGTGTCAGCAATGCTGTGCTCAGCTTGATACAGCCGGGCCCGGTCCAGTGCCTGCCCGCACTGCCCGCTGAGGGTGAGGATCGTGGCGCGCTCCTGAGGAGTGAACGCGGGCGCCGGCTCGCCGAAATGCAACCCGAGAGCGCCGATCACGCTGTCACCGGCAACCAGTGGCACTGCCACCTGCACTGCCAGGGGCAGATCAGCGTCGAACGCCTCGCCCTGCCACGCCTGCGCGGAGCGATGTCCCAGCCATACCGCTTGAGCAGTGCGCACAGCGTGCGCCAGGGGGTGCGCCGCGTCGATCGCCAGCCGGACATCGGCCTTGAGGTAGCCCCGGGCGGCCAGCACGGCCAGCTGATCGTGCATGCCCCGCCACATCACCACCGCGGCGACAGCACCGAGCTCGGCGGCATAACTGATGATCACCTGCGCGACCTCGCCGACGCGGGTAGCGCCCGACAATGCGGAGAGGATGCGATGAAACCGCTCCGCAGCGCGCCGCGCGGCGGTTTCCGAGGTCAACAATTGAGCCCGGTGCAGGGCTTGGGCGCACTGGTCGGCCAGGGACATCACCGCGGTGCGTTCCGCCTCGGCAAACCGGCGCGTCCCGCGGAACGCGGCGGCCAGGACGCCCAGACAGCGGTCGTTGATCACCAGCGGCAGGTCAACGTGCGCTGGGTAGCCGTACTCCACGAGCAGCGGGACCAGTCCTGGATACGCCGCCTCGCAATCGGCCAGCGATTCCAGCCACACCGGACGGCGTTGGCGGGCTGCGTCGGCAGCGGGTGTCGGCGCACTCAGCGGCGCTGTTGACCAAGTATTTTCTATTTCCGGCGTCCAGCCGAGTCCAGCTACCCAGTCCAGCGAGCCATCACGCACCTCGTAGAGCGCGGCCGCTGGGGCATCCAGCAGCTGTATGAGATGGGTGACCGCAACCTGAGCCACGTCGGCGGGCGTCACCGCTGCGGACAGCGCGGCGGCGGCCTGCGCCAGTAACTCCAACCGGTGTTCGGCTTCCCGGCGCAGCTGGCCCAACTGAAGGTGAGCGCCGACCCGGGCGAGCAACTCACCGGCGGTGAAAGGTTTGACCAGGTAGTCATCCGCACCGGTGGTCAGGCCCTCGGCGGCGGCCTCCTGCCCGGCGCGCGCGGACAGCAACAGCACGGGCACCCGCGCGGTGCCCGGGTCGGCCCGCAGCGCTGCGACCAGTTGCAGGCCGCCTATACCGGGCATCATCACATCGCTGACGATCAGGTCTGGGGGGTCAGCGGTAGCCGCCGCCAGCGCCGCCACGCCATCCGGGACAGTGCGCACGCGATAGCGGGCACCGAGCAGCCGCGCAAGGTATTCGCGCATGTCGGCGTTGTCATCCGCCACCAGCACCCGTCCCGCGGCCGTCCCGAGCGGCTCCGCGCCGGCCGGCCGCAGTTCCGTGGCCTCTTCATGCACGTCGGTGCCGTCTGGTAACCACCGCAGCGCTTCTTCCACAAACGGCACTGCGCCTTCACTGGCTCCGGTCGCCGTCGAAGCCGGCACGATCTGTTCGGCAGGTAGATGCGCGCAGCCCAGCGACAGCGTGACGGTAAATGCTGTCCCCTGTCCCGGAGACGAGTCGGCGGTGATCTGCCCGCCGTGGAGGGCAACCAGCTCAGCCGCCAGCGCCAGCCCGATACCGCTGCCTTCGTGACTGCGGGCGCGGGCGCCGCGGACGCGGTGGAAGCGGTCGAATAGCCGGGGTAGTTCCTGAGCCGGGATTCCGGTACCGGTGTCAGCCACCGTCACCACCGCCACATC
Organism: Pseudonocardiales bacterium; assembly: GCA_019241525.1. Lineage (GTDB taxonomy): Bacteria > Actinomycetota > Actinomycetes > Mycobacteriales > Pseudonocardiaceae. The sequence continues at coordinate 49,682 of JAFAWY010000074.1, read as the reverse complement.
GCCGCTGCGGCGCACCGTGACACTGATGTGGCCGTCGAAGGTGAATTTCAGCGCGTTGGACAGCAGGTTGAGGACTACCTTCTCCCACATCTCGCGGTCGACGTAGACCGGCTCTCCCAGGTCGGCCCAGTCCAGCTCGAACCGAAGCCCAGCGCGTTGGATCGCAGAGCGGAACACGCTGGCCAGTTCGACGGTGACCGCCCCTAGGTCGACCGGCTCGAACCTGGCTTGGATGCGGCCCGCCTGCAGCCGGGAGAAGTCCAGCAGCGTGTTGACCAACTTGCCCAGCCGCAACCCATTGCGGTGGACCATGTCCAGCTCGGTCCGCAGCCAGGCGGGGTCGGGATGTTCGGTGGCACGAAGCTCAGCGACCGGCCCCATGATCAGCGTCAGCGGGGTGCGGAACTCGTGGCTGACATTGGAGAAGAACTCGGTTTTGGCCCGGTCCAGCTCGGCCAGTGCCTCGGCGCGGCGGCATTCGGCCTCATACGCTCGCGCATTGACCAAGCCTGCGGCGATCTGACTGGCCACCAGTTCGATAAAACCCCGGTACCGGTCGTCGTACGGGCGGTGTGGATTCAGCCCTACAACAACAAAGCCTGCCACCGGGTCCTGACCCGGCGTTGCCGCCAGCGGAACCGCGGCGGCGCGGCTCGGCGGCTGGGCCCAGGCGCCTGTCGGCAGCTGCCCGAACCGGGTCGCGAGATCCTCGACGAGCACGGCCTGCCCGGCGCGCATCCCGACAACCGGCCAACTCGTCTCGTCACCGGGCTCGATCTTGCTCGGCGCTCCGGCAGCACCGGCCTCGATGCCTGTCGTGCACGCCAGATGGGCAATTCCCCGGTCATCAAAGAGATAAGTCAGGCTGAAGGGCAGGCTGCGGAGGTTGGCGCCGAGTTGCTCACGCACGGCAGCAAGCACGTCGTCTCGGGTTCGGGCGGCTGCTATCGCCGCAGCCAGATCCCGCAAGGTCGCCATCCGGCGCTCGCTCAACACCCGGTCGGTGTCTTCGCTGACGACGCACAACATCCCTTCGACCTGACCGTCCTCGCCGGCCAATGGGCTGTAGGAAAACGTGTGGTAGGTCTCCTCCGGGTAACCGGAACGCTCCAAAAAAAGCAGCAAGCTTTCATCCCAAGTGGCCACCCCGGATGCCAGCACAGACTCGATCCGGGGACCGATGTCATGCCAGATCTCCGCCCACACCTCACGGGCCGGCTGCCCGAGCGCCCAGGGATGCTTGGCCCGCAAGGTGTCACGCCAGTAGGCGTCGTTATAGAAAAAGGTCAGCTCGGGGCCCCAGCCCAGCCACATCGGGAATCGTGACGTCAGCAGGATGCGCACCACGCTGCGCAGGCTCGCCGACCAATCCTCCAGTGGCCCCAGTGGCGTCGCCGACCAGTCCAAGGCCCGCATCCGCCTGGCCAGTTCGCCCTCGCCGACAAACGGCAAGGTTGCGCGCGGCCAGCTCAGGTCGCTCACCCGGCTGCCCCGTCCGGCAGTGCCGACTCGGTGCAGGGTTGACCAGTGCAGTACGTGGTGGGGACGGTCACGCGGGACACACAAGCCGCTGCGCGCCTCGCGCCGTACTCGGTTTCGGCTGTTGATCACGGCTAAAGACGCACCGGCACCCGATCCGCATGGCCTGGACTGTAGCGCGAATCTCCGATGCACGGGGTATAGCTGCGGACGCCGGCAAGCATTACCAAATGTGCCCAACCGCGTTCGTGTCCACCGCTTGGACGCGTTTAAAAAGGAGGGGTTGACAGCAAATTGAACAGGCGGGCTAGCCGGGCACGCCCGCGGCCAGAATCTTGGTCAAGCGGCACGGAGGCAGGTGCGGGAACTTCCTGTGCCAGCTGAGCGCAACGGGGGCACAACGGACCGGCGCAAGTCACCAGCGCGGCGACATAGACCAGGTGTCCACACATCGCGGTATAGGTTCCCTGCCGGGCAGCAATACCCCGCGCCGCGGCGTCATCGCTGACCAAGTGGTCAAGCCCATCCACGGTGCAGGTGAATGACGATGCCGCATAAGCTGATCCAGCGAGCTTCACCACGCCACCCTCCGTGTCTTTTGGGGGGCCGGCCGCCAGCAGTGTGATCAAACTGGCGGCCTCGAGCCCTCGTTGTTGCCGATCGGATGCCCGAAGTACCGTCCCAGCCTTCGTAGCCGAAGCGCAATAAAAGAGCAGAACACCTGTACGTACACTCCAGCGGCCACTCGGTAGCGACGCTCATTGCTGGTCCCAACGAGAAGTAGCTCTACGGTGTTAGAGCAGCCTAATAACGGTCAGTAATACGGATCCACATCAGACATCCGGTGGCTCAGAAGCGCGACACCCGAATAGAGCACAGGCTAGGCCATTATGGTGAAGGCGAGCTACACAATGGTTGAATCACTCAAGGAGGTGAGCGGTGTGTACGGCTGCGGCGCGTCGTGGTAAGGATCGCCAGAAATGAGTCCATCCAAGCGCCGACCAAACGGCAGCGCAAATCGGCACAATGGCCACGTCGGCATTTCCCGATAAATATACACCCGACAATGGTGACGACAATTGAGGTGGCCGATACCACTAATCGCAGCCCGCTTGATGAACACAACCTTGTCACGAACTGAACTGATGCGACCGGAAGGAAAAGGCACGCTGACCCGAAACGCCGCCTGAGCATGGGCGGGCCGCCAGCGCGGCACCTCAATGCTGTCCAGCTGTCCAGCAAGGAGCACCCAGCTAGCGCGTTGACCGGTCAACGCTCCAGGCCACACCGCGGAGCCCGGTGACCACGGCGAGTAATGCCGGTGTTCTATGTTTCCCGGCATGGACATCATGCCGGGCAGCGGAACTTCGCGCGTGTTCGTCGGCCACGACCGCCGCCTGAGGTTGGCCTGGCGGATTGTTCTGGCCTGGATGGGGTTTTTCGCTTGCCTGCTGGTCGTCGGCGTGGCGGTCAAGGTGGTGACTTCCTGGTTGCCTGCGGTGATCTCCAACGCAGCGGCCAGCGTGGGCATCGCGGCCAGTGCACTTGGCCTGGTATGGCTGCTGCGGCGGCACGTCGACCGGCGGACGTGGTCCGGCATCCGTCTTAACCTGGACCGAGCAGCGATCCCCCACCTGCTGTTCGGCATCGTGCTCGCGGGCGTGGTCAGCATGGTCGCCGCCGCAGCAACGGTGCAGCTCGGGTTCGCCGATTGGGGCTGGTCGACCGACACAACGCAGGACGTGGCGACGAAAGGCTTGGCGGTGACCATCATCCTGATCGCCCTGTCCACCGTTTTGGTGCAGGCATTCCCGGAGGAATTGGTCTTTCGTGGCTACATGTACGCCAACCTTGGCGCGACGCTGCCGCTGTGGGCCACAGTGGTCAGCAGTGCATTGATCTTCGGGTCGATGCACGTGGTCTCCAGCCAGGGAGCCACTACCGTCGCGGAGCACGCGATCTATGCAGTGGCAGCGACCGGGTTCGGGTTGATGCTGGCGGCCTGCCGGACGGTCAGCGGCGCGCTGTGGCTTGGTATCGGCTTCCACAGCGGATTCGACGTGTGCAACAACCGCATCACCGTGGTCCACCAGGGCGCCTTTATCCCAGCATGGCTCACCGTGCTGGCAATCTTGATCGCCACCGCAGCGTTCACTATCGCGGTCCGCCAGTGGCGCGCTCCCGTGGACTGGCAGGCGATCCCCGGCGACACCTGATATTGACCTACCGCCGTCTTGACGGCCGGAACCAAAAGGGTCTGGCGATGGACGCAGGCAGGTGCGATACCCATGGCCGACTAAACGCGGACGACAGGTGAGGTGCCGAAACGGTCGGCTGTTAGCCGCTTTACATCTGCCGGCAGCGGCAGCTCTAGGACGCTGCGCGCAACGAGGTGTAACTCGCGCTGCGCCGCAGCGTCACCCTCGAATGCCGCAATCGACAGTTCCGGATAAGCGTTCGCGATGGCGACGAGCGCACCTGCACCGCCCACGGCCGAGCACATGAGCAATAGGCTGCTTGAACCTGTATAGATGGCCCGGCTGCTGGTCGTCACTTCATCCAACAAACGGTGCGGATCGCCTGTACTGTCCTTGCAGCCCGTGATCGGCAAGGAGTCGAGATCGCGCACGGCTACACCCGGCGGATACAGCGCCGGCCAGTGATATGCGAGAACGGGGAGGTCCCCCGCCACATCTTTTACTTTCTTGTAGTGCTGTGCCAGGTCAGCTGAGTCCGGCGTACTGAGGAGACAATCGACACCAGCCGCAACCGCCGCTTCGGTTAGTCGACACGCGTCATCGGTCGACGACGCCGCGACGCATGCAATCACGACAGCTTTGCCATGGATTTCCTGAACTATTTCCGCCGACAACGCAGTTCGTTCCCCGTCGGTCAACGCCTTGCACTCGCCTGTGCTACCAGCCACCAGAACCGCCTGCATGCCAAGATCTACAAGATTTGCAGCATGTCTCACGGTTCCCGAAATATCTATCCTGCGCTCATCATCGAACAACGTCACCAAGGCAACACCGACACCGGCAAAAGGAACAGCTTTCAAAGCAGAGCGATTCTCCGTCATCTACGACACGGTACTGACGCGCCGACAACCCGCGCCGACCACCGCCCACTGAACTGGCTGAGCTGACCGGGGTGCACCTCCGTAGCAGCCCCGCCGCCCGCAGCAAAGGCCAGCGGGCTTGCTGGGATACGGCCGCGCAGCCGGTCCTGCTGCGCACCGTAGTGTGCGTTATCCGCTACCGATATTTCCGTCAGCGGCCACGTATCCTCGTCGCTCGTCCACGTATTTGATGCCATACAAATCTAAATGAGCAGCGGATGCAGTTACCATCGGCGACAAATTAGTCGCAGGGGGGAACGATGCGTCTTACACACCGCCGCATTACCGTCATTGGCGGCGTCGCCTGCTCAGCCATGTTGTTCACCAGCACAGCCAGCGGTGCTCAGGCAGCACCGTCGAGCAGCCTGGCCGGTGAATCTGAACTAGCTGGCTCAGCAGTCGCCATTTCCGTGGCCATCCCCGCGGGCTGGCACCAGCTGACCGATCAAAGCCACCCCGAAATGCCCCAGATGGTGTATCCCGTGAGCTGCTCGCAAGGACCTCAGTGCGCAACCGGGATCGCGCGCCTTGCCAGTGGCCAGGCCGCCAGCGCCCACGAAGCAGCGTCGGGTGCCGAACAGACGGTCGCTACCTTGCCCGGCGTCCAAGGTGCCAGCATCACCAGCGAGGGACCCATGCAGATCGCTGGTCACAGTGGCTACCAGGTGCACTTCGCCTACACCCACGCCAACATGAAGTTCCAAGCTGCCACCGCGGCCGTCGAGACCGGTCCCGCCGCCTCGGGAACGGTCCCCACATCGCTGATCTTCGTGGCCGTGACCAATGCGGCAGGGGCCCCACCAGCAAGCGTCGCTGATCAGATCATCAACTCTGCCCACCTGGCGGGTCAGCCGAAATAGCGTGCGACACCGGCAGCCGGCGGCGCCCCCAGCGGTCCGCCGGTCCATCGAACCGGCCAGGAATGGCGGTGCCACAGCGTGTGCACTTCCCGTCGTCAGTTAGCTCGTAGCGGCCGATGGCGTACCAGTCACGGTCGACGGCAGCTGCCCCGCAGCCAGGGCACGTTGTGCGCCCGCCCTCCGGGTCATGGACGTTGCCGGTGTAGACGAACCGCAGCCCGTGTTGGAGCGCGATCCGGCGTGCTCGCGTTAGCGTGGCCGGCGGAGTCGGCGGCACATCGCGCATCTTGAAGTCAGGGTGAAAGGCGGTGAAGTGCACCGGCACGTCGGTACCTAAATGGCGGGCGATCCAGGCGCACTCCGCGTCGATCTCCGTGTCCGAGTCGTTGCGTCCCGGGATGAGCAACGTGGTGATCTCAAACCAGACGTCGGTGCAGTGCCGCAGGTACAGCAGGGTGTCCAGGACCGGCTGCAGGCGACTTGCGCAGGTGCGCCGGTAGAAGGAATCGGTAAACGCTTTGAGATCCACGTTGGCGGCGTCGAGGTGTGCGAACAGCTCGCGGCGAGGCTTGTCGGCGACATAGCCGGCGGTGACCGCGACGGCCTTGACACCGCGGGCGCGGCAGGCATCGGCTACGTCGATTGCGTACTCAAGGAAGATCACCGGGTCGTTGTACGTCATGGCAACGCTACGGCAGCCGAGCTGTTGCGCAGCTTGCGCGATGCCCTCAGGCGTGGCCGCCGCGGTGAGGCGGTCGATCTCGCGAGACTTGGAAATATCCCAGTTCTGGCAGAACCGGCACGCCAGGTTGCAACCGGCAGTGCCGAAAGACAGCACGGCGCTGCCGGGCAGGAAGTGGTTGAGCGGCTTCTTTTCGATGAGGTCGATGCAAAAGCCGCTGGACCGGCCGTAGGAAGTCATCACCACTTGGTCATCGATTCGACCCCGCACAAAACACAGCCCTCGTTGGCCCTCGTGTAAGCGGCATGCGCGCGGGCACACGTCACATTGGACCCGACCATCCTCAAGCTGATGCCAGTACTTGGTCGGCACCGTGTACGAGTCATCGAGGCTGATGTCATCAGTCATGTCATGCTCCGCAAACCCAGCCTAGATGATGGATTTCACCAGGCCAGACGTCGCGGATGGATCGCGTGTGAGGTGTCTCTTGCGACCGGGTGCAGGACCGGTTCGGCGAGGTCGCGCCGGGCCGCGTCATCGCCACGCGCTCCAGGCGACAATCCCTAGGGCGGTGGGTGGAGGACGGCCGCCCATGCGGGAGGTATCTCGGGGCCGTAGTGGTGCCCGTGCCCGGGCGGGGGCTTGACGCCAACGATCATGTCGCAGGTGACCTGCCAGAAGGTCAGGAACGGGTACCACTGGATCTGCCGCACCACGTCGGAGCCGCGTGGCTCGCGCAGCCAGTCAGGCTCGCGCCAGATGAGCTCCGGTGACCACCACACGATCGGGTCCGACGCATGCTGCAGGAACACGACGCGGGGGTGGCGCAGCGAGCCGTGGGATGCCTGGAGATCCGCGGCCGAGGCAGCGAAACGCACCGTCTGCCCGTCACCGTAGAGGGGCAGCCGTTCCGGGCTGCCGATGGCACGCTCGTTGGTGAGCGTGCGCCACAATGTGGTGCCGTTTGGCGGGCCGGCGAACAGCGCGCCGTCGGTGTGCGCGGTGAGGTCGGCAAGGTCGGAGAAGGCCGCGCTGCCACCGAACGCCCCGAGGCTTTCGCCAAATACGACCAGCCGTGGCCGGTGTATGGGGGGCAGGGTCGACCAGTAGCCGTAGACCGTGGTGAACAGCGTGCGGCCGGCCTGGCGGGCCCGGTCCTTGTCGACCAGGAAGGAGATCCAACTCGGCAGGTAGGAGTACTGCATCGCAGCAATCGCGGTGTTCCCGGCGTAGAGGTACTCAAGGGGATCAGCCAACGTCGGGTCGACCCAGCCGGTCCCTGTTGTGGTCGCAACAGCCAGCACCGCCCGGTCAAATGCGCCCGTCCGCTTCAACTCCGCGAGCACCAAGTCGGCCTGGCCCTGCGGCGCCGGTGCAGAAGACAGGCCGGCGTAGACGCGAATCGGTTCGATCACGGGTCGGCCGGTCACGTGCTGGATATCGACGACCGCGGGCCCCGACGACACGAACCCGCGCCCTTGGCGGCCCAGCGAGGTCCACGGCGCCGAGGAGGCAACACTACCCGATCGCAGTGACGAGGCAGGCTGGACGACGCCGGGGTCGGTGCCGAGGTCGACCGTGGAGAACGCGGTGTCTGCGAAATGGATCAACCCGCGGTAGACCGCACCGGTGGCTACGCCGGCAACCAGGGCGGTCACCAGGATCGAGACCATGATCCTGGCAGCCGCCAACGGGATCAACCGCAGCAGGTGACGCATCACCACGAGGTAGACGTCACGGACCAACCGGGCCAGACCGACCAGCCCGGCAGCCACCGCCACAGCGATGGCGAACATCCCCAGATACGAGTAGTGGCCTTCGGCCGGCATGTCCACCGCGTGCCGGACGTCGGCCTGCCAGCGCGCGCTCAGCCACAGCGTGGTCGGTACCGCCACTGCCGCTACGGCTGCGATGCCGTACCACAGGCGCCGCTGCATCTGCGGACTCAGCGGTGTGGCCCCAGTGCGGCAGGCCAGCCAGGAGATCACCACTCCCGTGGCATGCGCAGCAGCGCCCTCGATACCGGAGATGATCCCCTGCACCTCCCAAGACCGGGGCAGCAGCGAGGGGGTCAGCGAACACAGAAACGCCAGCAACGCCAACACCACGCCGACCTGGTGCGGACGGCGCAGGTAACGGCGAAAGCGCGGGTAGCCGACGTGCCTGCCACCAGCATCGATCGGCTTCGCAGAAAGCGTGCCGGTAGGCCGGGTTGCGCCGGGAACTTCCCCGATGGGCACCTCAGCACCTGATGCGTTCACAACCAGTGCCAGCTCAGCTCGCCAGGCGCCAGGCAAGGAGGGCGAACAACACGCCCAGCGCATTGGTCGCCCAGTGCATCCCGGCACTGGCCAGCACGCTGCCGCTGCGGTGTCTCAGCACACCAGCCACCGCCCCACCGGCCGCGGTAATCGCCACTGTCGCCACGACCACCACCACGGTCGCCCAGCCACCCACGCCGCGAACTGCGTGCCCCACCCCCTGGTTAGCCGAGGCAAGATGCAGCGACGGCAGAATGTGCCACAGGCCGAACAGAACCGACGAGGCCACAAGTACCCGCCAGGTAGTGAACTGCCGGGCCAGCATCCCCCACAGCACCGACCGGAAGGCGATCTCCTCAACCAAGATCGTGCCTATCGGGATGATCACGAAGGCCGACAGCAGAGCGCCGGGCACGGCCAGGTGGTACCGCGCATCCAAAAAGGCAGACCGGGTCAGCGGGAACAGCACCCCGGCAAGGTAGGCAGTGGCCACAACAGCGATCGCACCAAGCCCCCATCGGGATCCCGACCCGAGCTGGTCTCTGCTCAGCCCGAGTTGCGACCAGCTCAATCCCGTCCAGCGTGCAAAACAGACGAGTGCCATGACCACAACAGGCCCCCACCACAGCGCGTCGCGCAGAAAATGCCCGGCGACGTTCGCCACCGCCAGCATGGTCACCACCACAGCAGTCGCCGCACCGGCCGGCATACCGCCGTGCTCCGACGCCTCACGAGCGACGCGCGTCATGCCAGGCCGAACGAGGCGACAAAACACTCATTCGTCCCAGCAGACGGCACGGTGATCCCGGCAGCAGTGAGCTGGTAAAGCAACCCGTACCTCGGCTCGACACAGCGCAAGAACCCGGCTTGCATCCCCCGAGTATGGCAGCCAACGCCCGGGCGCTGATCGCCCGCTTCTCGCACCACAGCATCGCCGGACAGCTTTCGACGCCGTTGCCTAGCAGCGACGTTCATCAGCCGGCCCCGAGCCCCCGCCAGGTTCAGGTTGACGCCTTGGCGATCAGCACTTCCCCTTCGAGCCCGTCGGAGTCACGGAAAAGTGTGAACTGCGCCGAAGTCGTTGACAGTGCCGTCGCTGGCGCCCTTGTCGATCAGCCGTTGCCGGATCGTGGCGAACGCCTCGGGTGAGGCAGCCTGCAAGCCGAAGTGATCGATGCGGCCCCGTCCCCACATCGGCGTCCGGCCAGTGGCGTATCCACGGCAAGGCATTGTTCGCGTCCTGGACTGTCCGGTCGCATTGCTTTACTAGCGTGCCGCGGATACCCAGGCCCGCGGCACGCTACGCGGCTACTTCACTGCGGGGTCGCCGCTCAATACTGCCGAGCGCGAGAACCCACGGTTACTGATTGCCGGCTAACTCCTCGCGTACCAGAGCAGCACCGTCAGCGAGTGCACGGAGCTTGCTCGCCGCAAGCATGCGTGGCAAGTTGATCAAGCCGCAGTCGGTGGACAGCCCGAGCCGCTCGGCGGGAACGTATTCCAGCACCTGCCGGATCCGGTCGGCAACTTCTTCGGCAGTCTCGGTCACGGTCGACTTCACGTCGATGATTCCAGCCGTGAAGTCCTTTGACCAGTTGTGATCGCGTAGCGGTTTGAGGTCGTCCGGACCGGTCCGGCCTACCTCGTAATTCAACACGTCGATGTTAGCGTCGAGCACCTGGGGGAAGATCGCTTGGGCACGGGCAGGTGCGGGAGCCGCCGCCGGCCTGCGGTCGAGCACCCAGGCACCGAACTCGCGCTCCTCCTCATCAGGGAAGTAGCCGGGCGTTCCCGAGTAGTTTCCCCAGCACGTGTGTACCCAGAACTGGCATCCCGCGCCTTCTACCGCAGCGTTGAGGACTTCAATCTCCCAGTCGCCCATCCCATAGGGCCAAACAAACTCATCGAGCTGGATAATATCGCAACCGTTGTCGGCGAGCTCCTTGAAGTCTTCGTTGAAAGCCTTGGCGATCGCCATCGCCAATTCTTTGGTCTCCGAGTAGTATTGATTGTTCGTGGCCGCCGCGAGCACTTGGATGCCAGTGTAGGAAATCTTGATCGGCTTCTTGGTTGCCTTGCGGGCGGCTCGGAGAGTCGCCATGTGGAACGGATGCTCCCGAGTCACCTCACCCACACAAGTAGGCGCGAACAGCGTCGAATAGATCGGGAGCCCGATCGGTGGACCGGACAGCTTATAGCCGGTCATCCGCTCCACGTAGTGGTAGAGGATCTGTCCGTATGGCGAGTCGCCGCCGTTGATGCGGCCGTCGCAGATAATGTCCAGACCGGCGGCTTCCTGGTCGCGGACAATCGCCCCAATGGCGTCCTCGTGGGCCTCTCGACTAATCGCGTCATAGATGAATTCGCCCTTGGGATAGACGGCATATGCTTGCCCGTCATACCAGCGTGGATTGGGGTAGTTACCCACCATGGTCGTGGGTAGCAGTACATCTTGTGATCCGATGCGCATACCTTCTGTCCTCCTGTCGCTAGCGGTGCTGGGCACGCGGAGGCCCAGCCCAAATGTGACGGGGACCACAGTAAAGACACAGCAGCGTCAATGCTCCGTAACGCAGGGCCAAATCGAAATCTTGAAACTCGTCCTCGCAGGACCGATCCGCCGGCGTCGGCTACCCGCGAACCGTGATTCGCCAGTCCACCGCCACGGCAGCTCTCGAGGTGGCCAGCAGGGGGTTGAGATCAAGGTCCACCACTTCTGGCCTGGCTACCAGCAGGTTTCCTACCGCGGATACCGTGGCGGCCAGCGCATCGAGATTGACGGGCTCACGGCCGCGGGCCCCGGTGAGCACGGCGTGGCCCCGTAAGCCGGCGATCAGGCGATGCGCCTCATCAGGCGCCAGCGGGGCCAGGCCGAAGACGACATCACCGATAACCTCGATCCAGATACCACCCAGGCCGATCATGACGATCGGCCCGAATTGGGCGTCGCGTAAACCACCTACGGCGACCTCCACACCGACGAGCTGAGGTTGGACCTGCACACAAGCGCCCTCGGCGAGGCCCAGCAGGGCCTGCGCCGCCGCTCGAACAGCATCCGGGCCATTGAGGTTGAGACGGACTCCCCCGGCGTTGCTGCGGTGCACCAGATCTGGGTGCACCACTTTGCACACCACCGGATAGCCGATTCGCTGGGCCGCCGCGACCGCACCGGATGCACCGGTGCAGGTGATTGATTCGACCGTGGCTATGCCGACGGTGCGCAGCAGGTTGGCACCCTGGTCGGGATCGAGGTGCCTGGCGGGCAGGTCATCGCTGGCGATAGGCCCCGGCAGGGCGGGCAACGGTGCCGCCGGCCGCGGACTGGCCACGCCGAAGCGGACCGCATGCCCCACCGCACGGGCGGTGCGCTCCGGCCATTCGAAACAAGGCACACCGGCCTCCTGCAGCAAGTCAGCGTTGGCTCGGGCGCTACGAGGCGCCACCCAGCACACGTACACCGGAATGCCCACGCCAGCGCTGCGAAGCCGGGTAACCGCGTCACGCAGACCTGCCGCTACGGTCTCGTCGACGGCCGCCCGCTGGAGCAGCACAGGGACGATCGCGTCCACCTCGCCGGAATGGGCCAACTCGTCGACCACCCGCGGGTATAACTCGGCAAAACGTCGCCACACCGGCGTGATGTCGACCGGGTTGGCTGCGCTGGCGAACTTCGGTAGGACGGGCCGAAGTTTATCCTGCAACGCTGCGGACAGCTCGGGTACAGCCAGTCCCTCATCGGCGAGCAAGTCGGCAAGCTCGACACCGGTTCCACCAGAATTGGTCACCACCGCGATACGGTTGCCTGCAGGTGGTGGCTGCGCATCCAGCGCACGGGCCGCGTCGAGCATCTCCAGGCCAGATCGGGCCACCAATACACCGGCCTGCTGTAAGGCGGCTCGCCAGATCCGTGCACTGCCCGCGAGTGCCGCGGTGTGCGACTGTGCGGCACGAATCCCCGCCGGTGTGCGCCCGGTTCGAGCAACGATCACCGGCTTGCCCGCAGCCCCGGCCATTCGGGCCGCATCGCAGAACTCCCGGCCATCGGGCAGCGATTCCAGAAAGAAGCACAGCGTGCGGCTGGCTGGGTCGGTGGCGAGGTAACGCAAGACCTCGGCGTCGCCAATGTCGGCCTTGTTGCCAATCGCGTACACCTTGGCGAATCGGGTGCGCTCGTCAAGGCCCAGCGTGTGGATCGCCATGCCGTACGACCCCGATTGGGTCGCCAGTGTGATCCCGCCACCCCCGGGCGGCAACCCGGTAGCCATCGACGCGTTCAGCGGGAGATCGCAGTTCTGGACCCCGAAGCAGTTGGGTCCGACGATCCGCACCCCACCAGCCCGGGCTATCGCCACCACCTCGGACTGCAGGGCGGCTCCGTCCGGCCCTGTCTCGGCGAAGCCACCGCTGATCACGAGCGCGGCTGGCACGCCTTTGACACCGGCATCACGGATCACGCCCGGAACCTCGGCGGCGCGCACCACAACGACGGCGAGGTCCACTTCGCCGTCGACCGATGCCAGGCTCGGGTATGCCTTGACCCCTCCAAGGCTGCGTCTGGACGGCGTCACGGGGACGACTTCACCGGGAAAGCTGGCGAGGTTGCGCCAGAACAGCTCCCCCATCGTGCCGGGTCGTTCCGACGCCCCCACCAGGGCGACCCGGCGGGGCGCGAATACCGCCTCGAGGCCGCTCAGCATTGGCATCGGCCACTGGCGGAATAGCTGAAGGTGCGCCGCAACTCCGCTGCGGAGAATTCTGAACGACGCACCCCGAGTGGGTCGATGCCGCGTAGCACCGCTAACTCCGCCGCACTGGGCGGCCGCACCGAGCTCAGGTCGGGGGCAACCCGCAATTCGAAGCCGGTTGCCGCACGCACCGTCTCCACGTCGACGTCCGGGAAAAGCTGGCGCAGCCGGGCTGCGCCTTGGCTGTCCCCCTCGGTATCAAAGTCGAAAATGCCGAGTTCAGTGACCAGCCACTGGGGACCGCCGCCGGAGTAGCCCAGCTCGGAGCGGCTGCCCGCAGGCGTGCGGTGACCCATGTCGGTGATGAAGTCGCAGTGCTGCACCAACGCACGCCCGGAACGGTGCCGGGTTGTCCACAGTGTGAGGTGGCCAATCGTGGCGGCCAGGTTGCACCCTCCACCACCGCCGCCGAGCTTGACCTTCGGCGAGGTGGTCGGATAGTCATCGGTACCGATCGCGGTGACGTTGGTGTTGCCGTAGCCGTCGATCTGGCCTCCGGACAGGAACATCCGGTCGACGTCACCCCGGATGGCCGCGTCGAAGAACTCCTCAAACCGCATCCGGTAAGCCGCGCCACGTTGCAGGCTGGCATCGTTGCCAGTGGGGGGGATAAACGGCGGGTCGGGGTTACAGGCGTAGGTCGCTCCCTCCACCAGCAACATGCGCCGCGCGTGAGTGCGCTTGGCGACATGCATGGCGACTTGCGCGCAGGGGCTGCCGAAGCCGTGAAACGTGACCTCTTCGTCCCGGATCGTGCGCGCGAGTGCCACCACGAACCACTCATCAAGGGAAAAGCTGCCAGCCCTGCTCACGTAAACAGCCCTTTCCATACCTTGGTGGAGTCTGACCAGCGGCCCAGCGCGCTGAGTTGCTCCTCGCCGACGACCTTGCGGTAGCCCTCTTCATTGGGTACCCCGGTGACGAACCGATCCAGGTAGCACGCCAGCTCGCCGTCTCCGGCCGCCGCAGCTCGGACATAGTCGGCTAGATGCGGCCGGTCATAGGCGTACGCGGGGTAGCAGGATGACGGGTGCGCGCCGAAGGGCACCTCGCTCACGGCTGCAACGAGGTGGCCTGGAATGGTGATCCCGGCGGCGGCGACTTCCTCGGTGCCGACGATCCGTTCTGCGGTTGCGACCACATTCCGGGAAGCAGCAGCGAAGCGCTCGTCGAGCACGTAGGGCTGCTCTAGATGAAGGTTGCCCTGGCGGTCGGCAAGCAGAGCGTGGATCAGGACGATGTCTGGCCGCAACGGAGGTACGGCAACCAGAGTTTCGGCGGTAAAGGGGCACCGCACCTCGCCGTACTCCGGGTGCAGCCGAAGGATGTCGGAGCCCCGGACTCCCCGCACCGGCAGGAAAGGCAGCCCGAATTCGGCTGCCCGCAGCTGCATGAGGATGGTGTCGCAGCAGCTCTCCCGGACTTCGATGGTGCCGCGCTCGGCAGCCCGCCGGAACGCCGGCGCCAGGCCGAGGTCCTGCTCGAAACCGACATAGCTCTCCTCGCACACCGCGATGGCACCGGCGGCCACGAGCAGGTCTACATCAATCCCGTGGGCCGACCCCACGACATGCAGCCGTCGCCGGCCCTGCCGGATCAGCTCCCGGACCAGCGCCATCGGCAGCCGAGCGGACAGGCCCCCGCCCAACGCCACCAGGGCTCCGTCGGCGACCAGCGTGGCTGCCCGGTCAAGAGGTACCCGTTTGTCGGGATCTAGATGAAACCCCATGACAGACCTCTCACTGTGCCGTCACGTCATTGGGCGGTCATGCCGCCATCGGCCGTCAGGACCGACCCGGTCAGGAAAGAAGCTTGATCGCTGGCCAGGAACAGCGCGGCCGAAGCAATCTCCTCGGGGCTGCCCAGCCGGCCGATCGGGTACTTGACCGTAGTCTTGGCCAAACCAGCCTCGAGATCGCCGTCCCCCCGGGCCCTCAGCAGTGGTTCCATCAGAGGAGTGAACACGGTGCCGGGGCAGATCACGTTCACTCGGATCCCGCGCGGCGCAAGGTCGACCGCCATGGAGCGGGTCAGCGCCACCACCGCTCCCTTGGCGGCGCAGTAGGCGGCGAAGTTGGGTATCCCGACCAATGCTGCGACCGAGGCCTGGTTGACTATCGCACCCGATCCACTTGCCGCCAGGTGTGAAACGGCTGCCCGAGAACAGAGGAACGTGCCTTTAACGTTGACTCCCATGCAGCGGTCCCAGTCATCTTCGGTGGCGTCGACGACCGAGCCGCTGCTGTTCACTCCGGCGTTGTTGTAGAGGACGTCGAGGCGCCCGAACGCCTCCACAGTGCGTTCCACCGCTGAGCGCACCTCGGCATCAGCAGTGACGTTGGCTGGGCACGCGATCGCCCGGCCACCATTAGCGATGATCTTGTCGACTGTGTCCTGCGCAGCAGCCGCCACCAGGTCCACTACCGCCACCGCGCAGCCCTCGGCGGCGAAGCGTTGGGCCGCCGCCCGACCGATCCCTGAGCCGGCTCCGGTGATCAGCGCGACCCGTCCTTCGAGCTGTCCGGTCATAGGGTTCGTTCTTCCTCTCTCGTGATAGAGCTATCCCAGGGCTATTTCAGGTCGGCTACAGTGCGGTCCAACCGCCGTCAATCACGAAAGCGGCACCGGTGACGTAGCTGAGCCGGTTGGAGGCCAGGACGGCGATCGCATCAGCGATCTCATCCGGTTGCGCAACCCGGCCAAGCGGGACGCGGGCCTCAACCGCTGCCCGAAGCTCGGGAATATCCAACCTCCACTGGGTCATCGGTGTCTGCACCATTCCCGGGCAGACGGCATTGGAACGGATGCCCGCAGCGGCATAATCCACCGCGATCGACTTGGCGAACTGCAACGCGGCGCCCTTCGAGGCGGTGTAGGCACAACGGCCAGGAAATGCGACCATCCCAGCAACCGACGCCACCGTGATGACGTGCCCGGTACCCTGACGGATCATTACCGGCAATGCGGCACGTGCGCAAAGGAACGGACCGCGGACATTGATCGCAAACACCCGGTCCCATTCTAGGATCGGTGTCTCGTGGCAGGTGGTGGCTTGTGGCGAGCCACTGATACCGGCGTTATTCACCAGCACGTCAATCCGCCCGAACTCGGCGATCACCTTATTCGTAGCGCGCTCAACGCCGGTCGCGTCAGACACGTCGACATTGATGGCGAGCACCGACGCAACAGGGTCCGGTGACAGATCAAACACAGCGAGTTGGAAACCGTCATCCAGGAGCCGGGCGACCGTCGCCCGACCGATACCCGACGCTCCGCCGGTCACCACTGCCACCCGCTGGCTCACACCGCCACCCTGCTCGAATGCGTGGCCGCGGCCTGCGCCGCAAGGAGCAGCGGCTCGTACACCGGCGCGTAAGGCGGCGCGTAGGACAAGTCCAGTGCCAGCACGTCGTCGACATCAAAGCCGGCTTGCAGAGCGGCGGCGACGACGTCGATCCGCTTCGCGACGTCTGCTGTCGACACCATCTGTGCACCGAACAGCCGGCCACCGGGTTCATGCACCAGCCGCACGGTGACTGATTCGGCACCCGGGTAGTACTTGGCCCGGGACCGGCCGACGATGTCGGTGGCGATGACGTCGGGGCCGAACTCGTCCTGTGCCTGCGCCAGCGTGAGGCCGGTGCGCGCCACCCCGAGATCGAACACCTTGACCACTGCGGTCCCCACCACGCCGCGAAACCGGGCCCGCCCGCCGGCTGCCACGGTGCCGGCCACCCGGCCGGTCTTGTTCCCTGCTGGACCCAGCGGCACGAAGGCGGGCCGACCGAGCACCAAGTGCTGAGGCGCGATGCAATCACCGGCGGCGTAGACGTGCTCCAGGCTGGTGCGCATCTCCTCATCCACGAGCAACGCACCGCCAGGCCCTGTCCGCGCACCGCAAGCAGCGGCCACGTCCGCCGAAGGCCGCACGCCGATCGCCAGCACCACGACATCCACCGGCAGTGCCTCGCCGTCAACGAGGGCAAGCAGCTGATCTTCGTCGCGGGTCACCCCGTTGAACCGTGCCCCAAGCCGCAGGTCGACTCCGTGCCGGCGAACCTCGTCGGCGACCAGTGCGGCGATCGGCTCGTCGAGGGTCGGCATCACCGCCGGCATGGCCTCGACCGCCGTGACCGCCACGCGGCGAGCATGCAGGGCCTCAGCCATTTCCAGACCCACGTAGCCGGCGCCGACCACAAGCGCCCGGGCGATCCTCCCGGCGTCGAGCAAGCTGCGTAGCGCGATGGCATCCTCAAGGGTTCGGACTGTCACCACGCGGTCGTCGTCCAGTCCCGGTAACGGCGGCAACACCGCAGCGCCCCCCGCCGCTACGACGAGACGGTCGTATCGAAGCCGTACACCACGCTCCAGCTCACGGCAATGGACCACCCGCCGCTCTGGATCCAGCGCCAATGCCCGGGTATGCAGTCGCAGGTCGATCCGGCGCCGTTCCCGAAAATAGGACGCCGGGTACGCCACCAGGTCATCGGCTCGGTCCACTAAGCCGGCCAAGTAATAAGGGATGCCACAGACCCCGTACGCAGCGTGCCCGGTGGCCTCTAACACGGTAACGTCGCATGCCGGATCGGCCCTGCGAGCCGCAGACGCTGCGGACATCCCAGCCGCACCACCGCCGATGACAACCACCTGCTGGACCACGGACGGCCTCCTTAGTCCCTAGGTGCTGACGCTAAGCAGCGATCACCGCACTTCCCACGTTCGCCTGGGACGAAGGAAACTCTGGTGTTGGTGCTCGAAGGACACAGACCAGCCGGCGCCTAGATCGTATGGTCACGGCGTGTGGAACTCCCCGGACTTTCTGAACCTTTCAGACCGGGCTGGCAAACCACGCCGCCGCGGACTGACCCATGTGTTGGACAAAGGGACCACCATCACGGCATTGGACGCGCTGCTGGTTCAAGCCGGACACCTCGTCGACATCCTTAAGATCGGTTGGGGGATTGCTTACATCGACCCGGTGGTCAAGGAACGGGTTGCGCTGTGCCGTGCAGCAGGAGTGGTGGTTTCACTCGGCGGCACGCTGCTCGAAGTGGCGGACGCACAGGGCCGGCTTAGCGAGTTTCGCCGATGGGCTGCCGACATCGGAGTCAATGCCCTTGAGGTCTCCAACGGCCTTGGAGCGCTAACCCGGCAGCGCAAGACCACGCTTATTCGTGAGCTGTCCGACGAATTTATCGTCCTTGCCGAGACCGGGATCAAGGACAGCAACATGCCGGTGATGGCCGATGCCTGGCTCGCCGAAATGGAGGCTGATCTCACTGCCGGCGCTCGTTGGCTTATTGCGGAGGGCCGGGAAAGCGGGACAGTGGGCCTGTATGAGCCCGACGGGACCGTGCGTGCCGCGCTGGTGGACAGGATCGCTGCGCACCTGCCCTGCGAACGGATCATCTTCGAAGCGCCGCGGCGTATTCAGCAATCGTGGATGGTGCGCCACCTCGGTGCTGACGTCAACGTCGGGAACATCCCACCCGAGGAGGTGCTGCCGCTGGAGACGCTGCGACTCGGTTTGCGGGCCGACACCGCACGGCTACCGCGCCACGGCCCGACGGCGGCACGGCAATGATCTGCGACCCCGCGCCGAACACCATCACTCGTCCCTATCGTGGATTGTCAGTGCAGGAAGTTGATGTCCCACTTACTGAGCACGCTCTCCTGGCCTTCCTGCTCGGCCGCGAGGTTTACCGGCGCAGCGAGTATCTCGTGCTGCGCAACAGAGGGCAGACCGCGCTCGTAGCGGTTCGGAAGCAGTCCGAAGCACCACTGTTCTCGCCCGTAGTCGAAGCTCGGGTACTCGCCGGTCCCGACCAGGTGGTGTGCATCGAGGCACCCGAGGTCGACGTGGGCAACGCCACCGCGCTGGCCCAAGCGGCGCTGGCACACCCCCGGAAAAATGCGCTGGCCTACGTGGTCACCGGGCGCTACGAGCACGTCAACTTCATCTGGCAACCAGACCCGGTGCAGATTCGGGTGACCGAGGTAGTGCCGCCGACTCCGCCCAAGCTCCTCGCGATGGCTCAGCAGGTG
The DNA here is from genome assembly GCA_019241525.1 of Pseudonocardiales bacterium. Classification (GTDB taxonomy): domain Bacteria; phylum Actinomycetota; class Actinomycetes; order Mycobacteriales; family Pseudonocardiaceae. Next base: position 30,492 of record JAFAWY010000074.1, on the reverse strand, counting down.
GTCGCCTACGACGAGGATCTACCTCCGATCGAGCTGGTACTTGAGGCGGTAGACATCCCTGAACTGGCAGCTTCCCACCCTGCCCCGAGCTACCTGCTGCCGTGCCGCGGTGCCGGCACCAAACTCGGCGCGCCGGTGTCCTACCTGGACACCCGGCCTGCCGATCGGACCGACTGGCTGATGATCGGATGCGAACGCTCGGTGCAGTTCCACCGCCACTTCTACGGTGACGAGCCACCCCGCATCGAGCTGTGCCCACGTCGCCGAAGCGTCCATCCCCAGGAGCTCACGCTGGCAAAGTGCTGCCTGCTCGAGCGTGGCGTCGAGTATGAGGGCAGCCGTGCAGTCGTGCCGTGGGGCTCCAACCTCGACGAGATCCGCGCCGCCCTGCGCTGGCTGACCGGGACAGGCCCGGTAGCCGGGGTGGACGCCAGCGTGGCGGCCGAAGCCACGAGTAGGTGACCGGCGTAGATGGGAGCCCACCTCATCGATTCCGCTGTCTACGGTCATCTGTGGGCGACTGGCGAGCTGCGCCGGCTTTTTGATGACCACGGACGCTTCCAATCCTGGCTCGATATTCTCGCTGCGCTCGCTGAGGCCCAAGCTGACGTCGGCCTGGTGCCCGCCGACGCGGCACGCGCAATCCGAGACCACGCGGATGTCACCCTGCTCGACCTGGACCTGGTCGGCGCGGCCACCAGGGCGACCGGGCACTCCACCCTCGGCTTGATCCAGTGCCTGACCGAGGTGCTGCCGCCGCACGCCCGGGAGTGGGTCTACTACGGCGCCACAGTCCAAGATCTTTCCGACACGTGGACCGCGGTGATCGCCCGACGCGTCGGTGACGTGTTGGAGCGTGACCTGCGCCGGGTGGAAGCCGCCACGCTCTCACTAGCTCGCAGGTATCGCAATGAGATCATGTGTGGGCGCACTCACGGTCAGCCTGGCCTACCGATCACCTTCGGCTTCAAGGCAGCAGTGTGGGCCTCTGAGCTACGCCGTCACCGGGCTCGGCTGGCCCAGGGCCGGCGCCGTTGGGAGGTCGTTCAACTCGGTGGCGCATTGGGCACTATGGAGTTTTGGGGTGCGGCGGCGCTGCCACTGCTCGACGCCTTCGCGCGGCGGCTCGGGTTAGGTGTTCCGGATATCGCCTGGATCACCGCACGGGATCGGATTGCTGAGTTCACCGGGTTGCTGGCGCTGGTGACCGGCACGCTAGGGAAGATCGGCAACGAGATTTACCAGCTACAGCGACCAGAAATCGGTGAAGTATCCGAGCCGTTCACGCCCGGGCAAGTCGGCAGTATCACCATGCCGCATAAACGCAATCCCGAGCTGTCCGAACATTTGGTCACGCTGGCGCGGGTGGTGCGGGCCGATGCAGGCGTCACCCTCGAGGGCCTGGTAAGCGACCACGAGCGCGATGGCCGTTCCTGGAAGGCCGAATGGGTGGTACTACCGGAAGCGTGCCTGCTTACTGGAGTCTCGTTGCAGCTGGCGTCGCAGCTGCTGGAAGGCCTGGTGGTACACGCCGGCAGGATGCGGGCCAACGTGGAAGCAGGCGGCGGCTACGTGCTGTCCGAGCCCGTGATGCGCGCATTAGCCGACCGGATCGGCAAGCATGCGGCACAGCGAGCGGTGTACGACGCCACGATGGCCGGCCTCGAACGCGGCATCACCTTGACAGAAGCACTGGTCACAGATCCATTGGTAAGCAACCACCTGAATTCGGCGGAGATCGCCCAATGTGTGGATCCGCAGCGGGCACTCGGAGCGACGACCGCTTTCATTGATCGGGTGTTAGCGGCAGCGGAGTGCCCGCTGTGACGGGCCTGTGGAACCTGCCACGGGTAGAGCTGGCCACCGTGCCGACACCGCTTCGACCGGCGCCGGAGCTATCCACCATGCTCGGCGCCGAAATCTGGTTCAAGCGTGACGACCTCACTGGTTTCGGCCTCGGTGGGAACAAGGTACGGGCGCTGGAGTATCTGTTAGGTGATGCGCTGAGTCAGGGCAGCGACTGCCTGGTCACTGGTTCCGGTCCTCAGTCGAACTGGGCGATGCTTGCGGCACTCGCCGCCCGCCGGTGCGGCCTGGACGCCTACTTGGTCTGCTACGGGTCACCTGTGCCGGCCACCGGCAACTTGCTGCTTGCGGAACTGGCCGGAGCGCGAATCACGTTCACCGGCAGCCCCGAGCGGGCGTCGGTCGACGCAGGTATTGCCACACTCGCCGACGAACTGCGCCGTGACGGGCGCACCCCGTGCGTGCTGCCTCGAGGCGGCGCCACCCCGATTGGTGCGCTTGGTTACGCCCACGCGAGTCTGGAGCTGGCCGAGCAGCTGCTCGCCACCGGCCTGCGGCCCCGACAGTTATGGCTGGCCACCGGGTCGGGTGGCACCCAGGGCGGGTTACTGGCAGGGGCTTGGTGGCTCCAGCTGCCCTACGAGGTGGTAGGGGTGACGGTCAGCCGGCCCGCGCCGCAATGCCTTCAGCAAGTCGGCAAGCTGGCAGCAGGGGTCGAGAAGTTGCTCAGCGCTGGCGCGCACGGTGAGGCCGGCGTCACCAGCCGCGCCGTCACCGTGATCGACGGGTTCCTCGGCCCTGGCTATGGCATTGCCTCCGCGGCGGGCACCGATGCTGCGCGCCTGGTCGCTCGTACCGAAGGCGTCTTCCTCGATCCAGTATTCGGAGCGAAGGCGATGGCTGCGCTGATCAGCGCGTCAAGCGGTGTGGTCAGCCACTCCCGCGCGATCAGTCCCCTCGTCTTTCTCGTCACCGGCGGTGTTCCGACCCTCTTCACGGCCACAGGAGGCAGGACGTGACTGGACCGGCCGAGGAGCTGATTGATGCCGGCTACGCGTTAGAGATAGCGGACGCGCCACTAGTCCACCGCGGGCTTACTTTGGCCGACCTTGCGCATGTACTTGACTTGTGGGCTGCCAGGGTGGTGCCCGAGGAACCTGCGCGCCAGCTGCTCAAGCTGCTGCTCGACATTGTCGACGTGCCCGCTGAAGAATTCCCTTACGACCCGTCCCATGGCGAGATCTATAACTCCCGAGAACACTATTTCGCTGACCGAATAGGTGACGCTGCGGGCTGGTTGCATGCCGGCCGCCCGCGTCGGGAGGCCATGCGGATCGCCTTCCGGCTGCACCTGCGGGAGCTGCTCACCGACCTTATTCAGGCAGCGAGCGAACTCGCCACCGAACTCGCCAGATTAGCCGGCCAGCACCGCGAGACGTGGATGGTGGATCAGACTTACCTTCAGCATGCGCAGCCGAGCACGTTCGGTCACTATGTATTGTCCTTCGCCTATCCGGTGCTGCGTGACGGGCGGCGCTTGACTGATTCCCTCACCTGGGTAGACGCCAGCCCAGGCGGCGCGGGCGGGGTGAACGGGACAGCGCTGCTCACCGACCGCTCTCACATCGCTGCGCTGCTCGGCTTCAGTTCTGTTATCGAGCACACCCGCGACGCGATGTGGCAGACGGACGGTCTTATCAGCGCTCTCGGGGCCTGCTCGAGCCTGCTCATCACCCAGGGAAAGCTGGCGGAGGATCTGGAGATCTGGGCCAGTCCGGAATTTGGCTATGTCACAGTCGACAATGCTTACAGCCGCTCAAGCGTGCTCATGCCGCAGAAGCGAAACCCTTATGCGCTCACCATGATCCGAGGCGCATCGGGGGTGATGATCGGCCGGCTTTCTGGACTACTGGCATTCAACAAAAGTCCGTCGGCCCGCAGCGACAATCTGATCTTCGCCTACGGTGAGGTTCCGCGCGCGCTGGCCGGCGCGGTCCGCACTACCCGGCTGGCCAGCGGCGTGGTCCGCACGTTGCACGTTCATCCTGAACGCCTATGGTCGGTGCTGGTAGGCAGCTTCGCGCAAGCTTCGGACCTTGCCGAGTACCTCCTGCAGTCGTGCAAATTGGATTACCGCAGCGCCTACCACGTTGTCGGTCATGCCGTACGAACGGCTGTGGAGCAAGGACTACGCGGAGTCGATCTGGATCCCGCCGCGCTCGATGCAGCTGCCGTCGCGGTGCTTGGCCAACCACTAGGCCTGGATGCCGGCCCGCTGGCACGGGTACTGGATCCGCGGGAGGTGGTCCGCTCGCGCACCGCTGCCGGGGGCGCCGCTCCCGCGGAGGTCTGCCGGATGGCCGCCGCATGCGCCTCCGATGCCACCGATCTCGGTCGAGAGGCTCGCACCCGGCGGGAGCATTTCCAGGCCACCGAGCAAGCGCTCATCGCGGCTGCCCAGCAAGCGATCGGTGATGCGAGGCAGCCGTAGACAACAGCTGTTGGCGCTCACGGCCGGAGGTGGACTAAAGATGCGCATCGCGATAGGCATCGGTGGCGAGCCCGTTGGCGCGCCGACATCACCACGGGAGATCGTCCACGAGGCTCGCCACGCCGAAGCAGACGGTTTCCCCTCGGCCTGGTCCGCTCACTTCTCACGCGGCGTCGATGCGCTGAGCGTCCTGGCCGTAGCGGGCAGTCAAACGAGCCGGATAGAGCTCGGGGTGGGCGTCGTACCCACCTATCCGCGCCATCCCCTGTCCCTGGCTCAGCAGGCGGCCACGACGCAGGCAATCTGCGGCGGCCGGCTGACCCTCGGGGTCGGCGTGTCCCACCGCCCTGTGATCGAAGACCTGCATGGGATTCCCTACACCAGCCCGGCCCAGCACATGCGGGAGTACCTCTCCGTGCTCGGACCGCTGCTCCGCGAAGGCCGCGTGACCTACCGGGGCTCCTTCTACCAGGTAGACGGAGGATTCACGGTGCCGGGCACGGCTCCGGTCTCGATTCTGGTCGGCGCACTGTCGCCGAGAATGGTGCGGGTAGCCGGGGAATTTGCCGATGGCGTCGTGACCTGGCTGGCTGGCCTACGCAGCCTGGCAGACGGCATCGTGCCTGGGGTCCAGGCGGCGGCAGCTGGCAGGCAGCCCCGGATCGTTGCGGCCCTGCCCGTGGCGGTCTGCGACGACGTCGATCTGGCGCGCACCGCGGCCGAGCAGGTCTTCGCTCGCTACCAGGGGTTGGACAACTACCGCAGGCTGTTCGAGCGTGAGGGTGTGACATCAGTCGGCGCCCTGGTCGTGGCTGGGCCGGAGTCCCATGTGGAACAGCAGCTCCGGCGCTACGCCGGCATCGGCGTCACAGAGCTGTGGGCGGTTATGTTCCCGGTAGGCGATCCAGAGTCGAGCCTACGGCGAACCCGAGCTCTGCTGGCCAGCCTGAGTCCGCAAATATGAGGGCGCGCAAATATCGCAAATATAAGGGACAGCCCAGCAGCTACAGGTCGACGAGCTTACGGCGCCCGGCCCGCAGACGGGATAGCTGGATAAAATGCTCGGGATTGAGGAACAGCTCGTTCATCCAGCCAAGCTCATCAATCGTCAGCCCCTCTGGCCGGTGGATCAGGTAGTCCAGGTACTGGAAGGCGTCCTTGGCGCCGTAACCGACGTGGTGCGCACCAAGAACCCTGCGGGAGGTCCCATCCACCACCAGTTTCTGGAAACCGCTCAGCTCAGGCTTGCTGAAGGCGTAAAGCATTGACCGGTCCGAACACGGCAGCGGCAGATTTTCAGTGTCCAGCCCTTCGACATAGGGTGGCATCTGGATGATGACGACTTCCTCGTATTCCGCTCGAGCCTCCGCCTCAGTCAAACCCACCCAGGTAACCTCGTAAGTGGTGTGCAGGAAATCCGGGTACTCGGTGAAGTCAAACTCGATGTGATCTCCCATGATGTTGCGGGCAGCCGTCACGCCACATTTGCGCGCTTTGAACATCTCCATGGGTCCATCGATCATGTCCCCGATCGCGTACACGTTCGGAACGGTCGTTTGCATTGTCTTATCGACGATCACCCGCCCGGTGGGACCAACCGCGACACCGAGAACCTCTTGCGCTTCCGCGGAGTTCGGACGTTCCCCGGTGGCGATAAAGACGAAGTCGGTCTCCAGGTCCACCACGTCACCGTTGGCCAACCTTACTGTGACGCTGCCTGCTGAATCTTTGCCGTTCACCGAGAGGGGAACCGCGCCTTCGTAAATCACCATGCCACGCTTGCGCATGCCTTCTACCACGTAGCGCCGCAGATCCTCGTCGACATGGTGCAGGCTGCGCGCCCGCATCAGGGGCGAACGCGTCACGATCGTGGTGTCGCATCCGGTTGCGTGGAAAAACGCCCCGTACTCCATGGCGACCTTGCTGCCGCCGATGATGACGCAGCGCGTCGGCTCGTAGTCCAACTCCTCGACCAAGCTGACAAAGTCGTAGATACCGCGCAGCTGGAGACCGGGAATATCCGGATATACCGGTCGGGCACCCATGCCGAGCACGAGATTGCGTCCATGGAACGTTCGCCCACCTGCGCGCACGGTGTGCCGATCGACGATGGTCGCACGTGCGTTCAGGACGTACTCGACCTCTAATTGCTCCTTGGTCTGCCAGTTCATGAACGCATGCGCAGTGCTGCGTCCGGCGACGAACAGCTTCACCATCTGCAGGATGCTCGCGCGGGAAGCATCGAACTTGGGGAAGAACAGCTCATCGGAAAACCACCGCATGAGATCAAGCTCAGCGGCAGCATCCGAGAATAGGTGGTGCGGCACGCACGCCTGGTGTGGGCACGATCCGCCCAGGAATGGCCAGGCATCGATGATCAAAGGACGACCGCCCATGGCTTTCAGATACGCCGCGCCGAACCGGCCTCCCGCACCACCGCCCACGAACACGGCGTCGTAGATGGCCTCCTCGCCGGCCAGGTTGAACAACGGCTCGGAATCGGCATCAGCCAGGCTCGCCTCAATGAGGTTGTTCCATTCAGCGAGGTTGAACTGCTTGCGCCAGATATCCACAGACCCACCGTCCTTGTCGTGCCGGTCAACCCGAACCGACTTTATGCGCTGCCGAGATGGCCGGTGATGTCCTTGATGGACAAGGGCTATTCCTAGGTTTGTCCTGTGGTGCCGAATCATGAGGATGTCACTACGCGAGACTGTTGACGCCATGAGCGATGACGTGCCGTCAATGGTCACGCGGGCGCGAATAGCGCAAGGCGCGATCGCCGACTACAGCCAGGAACAGGTCGACGAGCTGGTGACCGCCGTGGCGTGGGCAGTGGCCCGTAAGGACCGCGCAGAGGCGCTGGCGCAGCTTGCCGTCGAGGAGGGCGGGTTCGGCAACTACGCCGATAAAGTAATCAAGATCAACAAACGGGTGCTTGGCGTACTCAGGGATATGCGCTCGCTGCGCACTGCGGGAGTGGTCTCCGAAGATCCCGAGCGCGGCTTGGTGTTGATCGCGAAGCCGGTAGGGGTGGTCGCAGCACTGATTCCGACGACCGGACCGGATGCCACCCCGCCGGTGAAGGCCCTGTTTGCCCTCAAGGGACGTAACGCGATCATCGTGGCCCCGCATCCGCGCACCAAACGCACCACCGCGGCCGTCGTCGGCTACATGCGCGAGGCCTGCGAACAAGTTGGCGCACCCGCCGACTTGGTGCAGGTGATCTCAGCACCGTCGCTGTCGGCGACCCAGGAGCTGATGCGCCAGGCAGACTTGATCGTCGCTACTGGTGGCCACGCAATGGTGCATGCCGCCTACAGCTCAGGTACGCCCGCCTACGGGGTCGGCGTCGGCAACGCCGTACACGTGGTCGACGAGACTGCCGATCTCGACGACGCGGCGAGCGCGATCGCCACGGCGAAGACCTTTGATTACGCCACCAGCTGCCTGGCGGACAACGCCGTGTTGGCCGAGACGACCATCTACGATGCATTGGTCGACCGGTTGGTAGCGTCCGGTGGCCATCTCTGCTCCGACGCGCAACGCTGCGCACTGCAACAGCTGATGTGGCCCAACGGTGCCGGCATTCCGGCGCTTGAGGTGATCGCCAAGCCGGCTACTCGGATTGCTGAGCTGGCCGGGTTCACCATCGCCGCGGATCGAACTTTCCTGATTGTCAGTGAGGACGGGGTTGGGCCGCAGCACCCGTTCTCTGGTGAAAAGCTGTCGGTCGTGCTGGCTCTGTATCGCTACTCGGGCGGAATCAGGCGAGCCGTTGAGCTGGTCAACAGGATCACCGAATACCAGGGTGCCGGGCACACCTGCGGCATCCACACGAGCAGCGACGAACACGTCGATGCGATGGCGATGGGTACCCGAACCGCCAGGGTGCTGGTTAACCAGAACCTCAACGAGGGAGCCGGCAGCCCCCGCAACGGACTACCGTTCACGCTGAGCCTCAGCTGTGGCACCTGGGGCGGCAACATCACCACCGAGAACGTCAACGCTCGCCATTTCGTCAATATCACCTGGGTATCTCGCCCGGTGCCGCCCCGGCCGGCTGAAGAGGAGGAACTATTCGCCGCACATTGGGCCCGCTACGGCAAGTAGCCGGAGCCCTGCATGGATCAAGACACAATCCGGTGGTCGCCGCTAGCCCTGGTAGGTAACCGACGCGTAACGTGATGAAGTCACCAGGGATGGCCCGCGCGGCGCTGCGCGAGGAGGAGTACAGCGTGACTCACACACTGGAACTCGGCATTCCCGGCTTGCGACTGACCGCGGGAGATCACGTCTGCGCGTTTTACCGGGGTGCTGGCGAGCGTGACGAAATTCTTATTCCGTACTTGCGGACCGGGCTGCTCACCGGGGACAAGTGCATCTGCGTGGTGGATGCGGTCGATCCACGGGAGGTGCTGGCAGCGCTGGGCAGCGAGACCGAGGTCGATGAGTGGATCAGTGACACGCAGCTGGAATTACGGGCGTCCACTGAGGCCTATCTGCGTTCGGGACGGTTCTGCACGGAGGAGATGCTCGAATTCTGGGAAAATTTCGTCGGTCCAGCAGTGACCGGCAGGTTCCGCTTCGCTCGCTCGGTAGGCGAGATGACCTGGGCGTTGCGACAGGTCCCCGGAGTGGAGGAGCTCGTGGGCTACGAATCCGAGCTCAACCGTTTTCTACCCCGCTATCCCCAGGTAATTCTCTGCCTATACGATTTAGAGCGGTTCGGTGGTGAGATCATTATCGACGTCGTGAAGACTCACCCGCGGATACTGCTTGGCGGAATGGTGGTGGATAACCCCAACTACCTTGAGCCTGATGAGTTCCTTGCGGTCCGCTCGCGGTCAGTTCCGGTAAACACCCATCGCGGCGCGGGGTGAACTATTGCCGATGAGTTCCGCAGCGTGGTCAGTCGATATCGAGGGGAACCGCCTCGCAACCGACGTCCCTGTTGCTGACGCGGCTACGAAGGTCGATCCTCTGCTGCGCGACCAGCTTTCCAACTTGCGGGGACTGCTGGTGCTCTCCATGGTGATGACCGAAAGCGCAGACGAGCGGCAGATTCTCGACATGGCGACCAGAGCGGTACCGTCGTTGGGACGCTGTCATGTGGCCGGTGTTCGCCTGGCCAACAGTGGCTGGCACGCGGCTTTACCGCCCTGCGCCGACCCAGACGTCCGCGCCGCAATCGAGGCCCAGCTCCGCCAATTGGGTGGAGGCGGTGGCCTGCTGGCCATCCAGGACCAGCCGTGGGCATGGGCCTTCCCGTTGCTCGGTCTCGAAGGTCCCCTCGGCCACCTGGTAGTCGGGGCACCGGGAGAGCCGTCGGGATCTGAGCAATTTCTGCTCCGGGTCCTTGCCCAGCAGACCGGCGTCGCGTTGGCCAATGCCTGGCTCCATGCCAAGGAGCGGGCCACGGCTGAGCAGCTTGCCGCGGCAAACACCGCGCTGGCGCAAACGATCCGAGCGTTGGAGCGCTCCACCGCCATCCATGACCAGTTGACCCGGGTCGCGGTCAGCGGCGAGGGTCAGGAGGGCATCGCCCGGGCAGTGCACAAGCTGACCGGCTTGCCGGTCGCCGTCGAGGACCGGTACGGCAACCTCCGGGCCTGGGCTGGCCCCAACCGGCCAGAGCCGTATCCCAAGGACCCGCAGGCCCGTCGCGAGCAGATGCTTCGCCGGGCGCTGCGCGAGGGCCGCCCGATCCGCGAGGCCGGCAGGTTGCTCGCCATCGCCCGGCCGCGGGAAGACGTACTGGGCGTGCTCGTCCTCGTCGACCCGGGCGGTACCGCCGGTGAGCAGGAACTCGTTGCACTTGAGCACGGTGCCACGGTGCTAGCCATGGAGCTGGCTCGGTTACGCAGCCTGGCCGACACCGAACTGCGCGTTCGCCGTGAGCTCGTTGACCACCTCCTGGGCGGCGGCGACGACGAGGGTGCTCTCGCGCTTGCCCAGATGCTGGACTACGACCTCGAACGGCCCCACCAGGTGCTGGTCGTGGAAGGCCGTGGCAGGCGGCGGGATGAGGACGCCTTCTTTCACGCAGTACGCCGGGCAGCCCGCGATGTCGGAGCCGGCGTCCTGCTGGTTGCCCGGGGGCGTGCCATCGTCGTGCTTTCTCCGGCGGGGGCACCGTTTGACCGGCTGCGCTGCGCCGTCCTGGCGGAACTCGGTGGCGGCGCATGCCGAATCGGGGTTGGTGGAGTGTGCGAGCGTCCGGGCGAGTTTCCTCGCTCGTACCGGGAGGCTCAGTTTGCTCTCAAAATGCACGCCATCGCGAAGGGCGTCACGCAGGTCGTCCAATTCGATACCCTCGGTGTGTACCGGCTATTGTCTGAGGTCCCGGACACGGCGGGAGTGGAGCGGTTCGTCCGGTCGTGGCTGGGCGCATTACTCGACTACGATTCTCGCAGGAATGCCGAGCTGGTCGAGACACTGACCGAATATCTCAAGTGTGGTGGAAGCTACGACGCTGCCGCACAGTCATTGTCAGTGCACCGCAATACGCTCAAGTATCGACTGCAGCGCATCCGCGAAATCTCCGGCCATGATCTGTCCTGCCCGGAGATCCGTTTCAACCTGCAGCTCGCCACCCGCGCCTGGCAGACATTGATGGGCTTGCGCAGCTGATCGTGCATGCTCGGACAACGGTAAGCTGATCGTGCATGCTCGGACAACGGTAAGTTGTCCGCGGTGCGATACTGACCGTACGGGTTCCGAAGCGGGAAACCGCCAGGCCCCGCCGCATCAAAGTCACCGAGGCGTCATAGGTCCCTCGGACTCAGGATGTCTGGGCGATCAATACTTCCCCCTCGAGTCCGTCGGGGTCGCGGAAAAAGATGCTGTGGACTGCGCCGAAGTCGTTGACGGTGCCGTCGCTGGCGCCCTTGTCGATCAGCCGTTGCCGGATCGTGGCGAACGCCTCGGGCGAGGCAGCCTGCAAGCCGAAGTGATCGATGCGGCCCCGTCCCCACATCGGGGTTTGGCGCTCGGCTTCGGTGTTGCCGTCGATGACGAAGATATTCAGCTCGGTGTGTGGGCCGACGCGGATGACGGTCATCGTCTCCTTCCCGTCTTGCCCGTGCGGGCGCGTCGGCCCGACGTCAGCGTCGAAGACCTCGGCGTAGAACCGGCCCAAGCGGTCAACGTCCTTGGAGATCCACGCAATGTGATTGATCCCGTCGAGCAACATGACGTTCTCCTGTCTCCAGCTGGCATCCCGGCGCTTTCAGATGACCGCGGTTCCGCCTGGCGGGCGTCAGAGTCGACGGACCCGGGCCAGCCAAGCGGGCAGGTCAACCAGCTCGCCGATGCGACGGTCGAGTGCCAGGGCATGCTCGTCCCGAACGATGACGCCTCGATACTGCGCTGTGCGCAAGTCCTCCATGAGCCATCCTTGGCCGAAGGCATCGCGGATCGCAGTGTCGCTGACTTGCGGTCCGAAACGGGGGCCGGTATTCGCCAGCGCGAGAAGGTGCACCAAAGCACCAGGTCGGCAGGCGCGGTGCAGGCTAGCCACGTACTGGGCACGGTCGCCGGCGTCAAAGATGTGGAATAACGCGCTGTCGATGACAGTGCCGTAAGTCGGGTCATCGCGCAGCGCGCGCGCATCGGCAACCTCAAAATGCGCCAGGACATCGTGCGCAGCCGCGTTGGCACGGGCTTGTTCGATGGCCCGGGACGAAAGGTCAAGGCCGCACACGTCATAGCCCCGCGCCGCGAGGTAAATCGTGTGCTCGCCGGTACCGCATCCGGCGTCGAGCACCTTGCCTCGTATCCAGCCCTGACGTTCCAGGGTGACGATGGCCGGCTGTGGCTGGCCGATCACCCAGGGCGCCGTGTGCGATGTGTATGCCTCGTCGAATACCGACAGCGAAGGGGTCAGCTGTTCCGGTGTGAAGGCCATAACCCGACCATAGAAGCTGAAGCACGGTTGAGGTCAAGGTCGGCAGCTCTACGGGTCATGCCTGCCCGCATCCAGGCGGTCCCTCTCATGGGCCGTCGAACGTGGTAATGAACTGCAGGCACCCGTCGTTGGCTTGCATCGAAGAGCAAGCTCACGCCGCGACCGGCAGCTGGCTCCGAATCCCTCCTGGAGACGATCACTGGTCCGCCGCGACGGCCGGTCTTCACCGCTGCCACCAGTCCGGTCAGCAATCCGTGCTGCTGCTCCATCACAGACCGGGTCAACCCGAAGGTGACACGGGTCACCGCGCGGAAGGATAACGGCAGCTCATACCGTCTCGATGAGGAAAATGCACCTCCGTTCGAGCTCGTCATCGGCACACTGGCCGGGCCCTCTCCCGTGGGGTCCGGCCAGTAACGTGTCCGCAGCAAGGCGCTGTCGGCGTCCGGGATCCGGTCGCGTTGCTTTACCCGCGTGCCGCGTCCGCGCCGAGGGGGTGTCGCCGCCATCGACTACGCCGGGGTTCGCCAGGTCGCTGCGGAGCATGGGGAGCACGTCGCCGACATTCACGGCTACTTCCTCGGTCACGGCTGCGGGCCGGAACCTGGTCCGGCCACACTGGCCGGATCACCGCAGTGGTCTGCACCCAGCTCGACGGCAGCCCCATCGCCGTCACCGGAGGCTCGGATCGCACGGTGCGAGTCTGGGATCTCCGGATGGGCCGTCACACCAACCGAATCGGCCTGTCGAGCGACGTCAACGCCGTTACCGGCACCCCCGCAGGCGGCATCGTGGCCGCCTGCGGTTGGGACATCGTCCTTCTCGAGCTCTCGATGGAATGACCGACCTGCGTGTGAAGGCGTGGTCGGAAAGCCGGGGTGATCCCCTGTGTGGCAGTTGGCGACGCCGGCAGTGGTGGCATCGGCGTAGAGCGGCATGGGCGAAGACCGTGCGGACGTACCAGTCGGCATGGTGAGCCGATCGACCATCGAATGCCAGCGAGGCTGCCGAAACGCCGCCGTCGGCGGGTACCGAGGCCTCTTCGCACGAACCATCTGTGCCCTCTCTCCCGTTCTGATCAACTTCCACGCGCCGCCCTAGCCTGGACAAGTCACTTGTCTGGGCGCTGGCGGTAGCCGATCGGGACGTGACCGACGAGTTGGTCGGGCATCCGTCGTCCTAGTGGATGACGGACCGTTCAGTGACTACGTGGGAGACGCATCATGAGGAAGATCACCGCTGGCCTGTTCATCTCGCTCGACGGTGTCGTCGAGGCGCCCCACCAATGGCACTTCCCGTACTTCAACGACGAGATGGGTGCTGCCGTGAACGCCACCCTAGGCGCGGCCGAGACTTTCCTGTTCGGCCGCAAGACCTATGACAGCTTCGCTGGGGCCTGGCCCGAGCGGGAAGCGGCCGGTGGAGAGGACGCCCCCTTTGCAAAGGTACTCGGTGACACCCGCAAGATCGTCGTATCGAACCAGCAGCTTGCATTCACCTGGCGGAACTCAGAACAGCTGCGGGGCGACCTCATCGAGGCAGTCACCGCATTGAAGAGCGAGCCCGGTGACGGCACCATCGGCATAAGCGGCTCAGTCTCCATTGTTCGTCAGCTGCTGGCCGCGGGGCTGCTGGACGAGCTGCACCTGCTGGTGCATCCGATCGCTGTCCGCAAGGGCATGCGGCTGTTCGACGAGGGCGAGCCCCCGATCCCGTTCACACTGATCTCGTCGCAGACCTTCGAGACCGGTGTGCTGAACCTCGTCTACGCCCCGGCCGAGTCGGCCGGCAACGCCGGCTATCAGGACGCCAAAGTCCACCTGTCCCAGGCCGAGCAGTAAAACCCGGGCTACGGGCCCCGGGGGGTGACCACGGACGTGCCCTTTTAGTCGCGGATCAATGCAGCACGGGCCATTGCCAACGCGGTTTGCCAGTCGCCCCGCTCCAGGCAGAATCGCACGTCTTTTAATGCTCGCTGCAACCGGATCGCCTCCAGGTCGGACAGCGCAGGAACGGACGGGGAAGTCATAACACGCCCTCCAAGACCAGGCGGCTTAGGACCATACCCAAAAACCGCCTGTAAGTTCTCTAGGGTCTTCAGGTCCCTAGCTCTTAGATCAACCAGTCACATAGATGGATATACCGGCCATGACGCGTATCACCCGTTTTTCGTCGGCAAATAACGGCTGATGGCCGCTTTCATGATTGGTAACAGCTGTTTGTTCACAGGAGTTCTTCGCCGTGCGCGATCGTCCGGTCATGCTCGGCAGCTGACGTCTTACCGCGCTGACGTCAGCCTCGGATGAAGAGTCCCCGGGTAAGGGCTCTTGCCTGCCGCATGGTGACGGCCGGAGAGGATACGGGGGTCCTTGCCCGTCAGAAGCGCAATACTACCGACACCACTTGGGCCTTCGCTTAGAATATTCTTAAAGCCATCATAGGCCAGCTAGTCTTGGCGAACATTCGAACAGTGGGCCACCGAGGGAAACTGCCCCGTCGCCATAGCGCGCTACCCAGCGATGCGGCGGCGTCGAGGGACCTGGGCTTCGTGGCTGGGGTGACCACCAACCTGAAGTTGATGGCCGCAGCGGCCGGCCCACCGATAGCGACGCTGGCCGAGTTGTGCGACTGCGGGCCCTGCAAGGCGCATCCGCGTCGCTAATGGCTGGGGTCAGAGTGGTGAGGGCATAGCGCGCGGAATGAAGGTGATGATGCGCGCTTCGGGAACAGCCTGGTGAATCGCGTTACTGACACGGCAGCTCAGTTCGTCGGCGTGGTGAACGGACAGCGTGGGATCGACCCATCCTTCAATCTCGATGCGCAGCGTGCGTCCGGTCCAGCGCGCATAGGCATGGGCATGTCCGATGCCCGGGATGCTGGCCGCGGCATTTTCGGCGGCCACCACCATCCGCTCCTCGACGCCGTCGAGTAGACGGCGGGAGACGTCGATGGTGACTTCATAGCCGACGTGGCAGATAAACAAGGTGACGGCCAGTCCGGCGATTGGGTCGCCCCAACGTTGGCCCAGCGCGACCGCGATGAGCCCGACAAGGGCTCCTGCCGAGGACAACGCGTCCAACCAGGAATGTTTGGCATCACTGATCAGCGTGGCCGATTGGATACGCCGACCGACGCGCAACTTGTAGCGCGCAACGAGTTGGTTACCCACGATGCCGAGCGCGGCGGCGGTGATACCAGCTGCGATGTGGTTGGTGCCTTGGTGGCTCAGCAGTTTGTGGAAGCTTTCGATGCCGGCGAACACGGCGCTGGCCCAGATCACCACGGCAACACCGAGCCCAGCCAGGTCCTCGGCGCGCTCCAGACCGTAGGGATACCGCTCGCAGGCGGCGCGGCGGCTGACACGAAAACCGAGAAACACCGCCAGGCTGGTGGAGACATCCGACAGGTTGTGCAGCGCATCACCGAGCAGACCAACCGAGCCGGTAATCAGCGCGATGACCAGCTCGACCAGGCCGGTGACGGCCAGACCAAACGCGCTGAATGCAATTGCCCGATTCGCTTGTCGACGCTCGTCGGTGTCATCGACACGGCCACTGACAACGCCGGTGGGCGCGCGCAATCCAGTGATCTCATGCACGACCCCAGGATCCCCGCCTGGCCTGCAATTAACACCCGAGCGCGATGGTCCAGAACCTGAACCCAGCTGACAGGCGACGAATCGGACGGCAGGGGCGCAGGCAAGGCGAGCGTGAGGGCGATCTGCGTGAAGATCACGACTTACCAGTGCGAAGAAGTTGTCGTGAGCAGCCAGGGTGATCTTCAAGCGGTGCGGTTGCCGGGATCTCGCGAGTGGGCGGCAGCGGGCTTGGACAGCAGCCAACGGTGGAGGGACATGGTGTGGCCGGGTACGGTGCCGATACGCGGGGCTGTCGGGGAATCTTGTAACTCGGTGCTGGTGAGGTGAGGTGGGCGTCGAGGCGTGGTACGACCGGACGGCCCTCGGCTGGGTCGTCAAGTTGCGGGAATCGGGCGCGAGGAACGATGATGATTATCGAGGAAGATCGTGCGAAACCGCCGGAACTGGTCAATCTCTACGCTGCGACCTCAGCGGCGTTCAAGACGCTTAAAGAGGAATTTCAGGTTCCTGATACCTATGAACTGGCATTGGACCATGTGGATGCCGCGGAGTTGTGCTTGACCAATACTGTTGACATCGCTGCGATCGCGATGCGGAAGATACAAGCTTTGCGCTGGGTAGCTAAGCCTGGCGTTGAGACCACCAACGATGTTGTAGTTGCTCTTGCCGCGGACTTGTTACGAGCTCTTGATCACTTGGTGAAGTACTGTAACGATCAAGCTAGCGCTGACTCGCTGACGAAGTTTAAGTATCAAGTTGTGGTCGCTGCCCGGTACGCCGGCGGCGATGGCAGCATTACCCGGCTACGGTGATCTTATTTAATTGACGTTTCTTCATCGCTCAAGGATTGCTAGACACAAGCGCGTTGCGTGATCCGGCACGGTTCCTGGTGGGGTGACGCGTTCGTCGTGTCCGCGAACCCACTCGGAATAGTGCAGTCAGGTGCGTAATCACACCGGCGGTTTTCGGACGTTACCTGACCTGGTCGTGGGTGCGGGACTCCCGCACCGGCGATATCTCCGACCACGCCAGTCTCATCACCGCTCCCCGCGGAAGCTGCGCAGACGCCTCCCTGGATGTGCGTCCAGAAAAGGTCCGATGATGGCGACCCCGCACGCCACGACCGATCGCTCAGGAACCCGGTGCGCGACCGCGCCGTATCTCCCTTAACCACGCTGCGAACCACCGCAGGTGCCACTTTCTCGCCCAGAGAAGGTCGAAGAACCCTGGTGAGCTGCCAACACATAAAATGTCGACGGAAGTCCGCGCTCTCAGCGCTGCCCATGTCGACCAACAGACCCGTGATGTTCACACCCGCGTCGAGGCGAGCCTGACCAATAGCGCCCCTGACCGCCCCCGCGACTGCACGGGACTCGGCTTCGCCGCTGTTGATCATTATCGCCTCCGGGCACTGCCCAATTCAGCCGGATGAGCCACGGTACTGGGAGAGCAAACGAGTGCGAAACTCATTTACTCTCGCCCTGGCCTGTTCAGCGCGTTGAGTCTCTGTGGTCTCGAACGTCTTGAATATCGCCTCGGCCCCATACTCATCGATCAGGCCTTGGGCGACACGGATTGCAGCATCTCGGACGAACGCCGACAGTGTCTGTCCCTGGTGTCGGGCGACTACCTCCAGCAGGGATCGCTCGTCAGGGGGCACGCGAAAGCAGATGGGAGACGACTCACTGGCCATTGGATCTCCCCTCTACCTAACCGAGATGACCGTGACTACATGCCTGCTGATCGCGTAGCAGCCTATCACTGTATAACATATACGTCAACGCCACTGTTCAACGTTGCAGACCGATTCCCGCTCCCGTCGAGTAGCGATCTTTGAGCCCGGTCGTCTACCACCAAGATCGCGATTGAGTGGAGCCTGACCCGCCGGCGCGAAGCCTCCCATCAACGCAGGCCGCGACGCTACCGCCGAGGCAAGCTCACCGATACCTCGCCTTGTCTACGTATATGTTATACATATACAGTGTGTCGAGGAGGTGATGGAGATGACCAACATCGTCGTGCTGTTGGCAGCTCTGATGTTTGCCTTCGGTGTGTTGATCGGCTCGGTGTTGCAAACTCACGCCGTCCACCGGGAGTACCGGCGGATAGCCGAACGCGTGCGAGAGCTCCACGAGCTCCAAGAGGTCCTTGCGAACCAGAACGAGATCCCCGTCCTGGCAAGCAGCAGCCGTCCGTCTCCTGGGTCTTACGGTGAGTAATTACTGGCAACCGCAACATGAGGTTGCCAGGTATGCGGATGTGGCGTCAGCGCCGCGTCGGATTGATACGCAACTCGCAGCAACCACCCGGGATGCGTATCAAAGCCGACTGACTCCTGGTCAACACGCGAATCACCGGCCCGGGGAGAAACGCTAGCCAGCACAAGCAGTGTCCATAAGCGACTGGCGCCTTACCGCGACTGGCCGGCGCGAAGCATCCAACCTGAGAGAGTCACCGCAGCCGCCATAAACACCGAACCTATAACCAAATGGGCCGGCCGCGGTCTGACACCGACCCCCTAATCCCACTGTCCGGCCTCGGCACGCACTCGTTTCTATAGCTCGAAAGGAGGACCACGATACCAATGGCAGTCACCACCATCAACGATTCCTCCACCGATGCCACCAACGACATAGCCGACCTGTTACCACGCGCTGCGGACGGAGACCCCAGAGCCTGGGAAGAAATACTTCACCGCTACAGTACTCTTATCTGGGCGACGGTGTGATCATTTCGCCTGCAAGACGCCGACACCCGCGATGCAGTGCAAACCACCTGGCTGCGGTTGGCCGAAAACGCTCACCAAATACGGCATCCTCAACGGCTGGGTGCATGGCTTGCGACCACTGCGCGCCGCGAATGCCTACGCATCCTGCGCCACATCACATCCATTCCCCACCCTTCGCAAACAGTACAAGAAGCTGCTACTGACCCATCAACCGGGCCAGAGCACATCGTCATCGAAACCGAGACAACACAGTGGTTATGGGAACACATTGACGAGCTGCCGCCCCGCCGACGCGCCGTCCTGCGAGCACTATTCACCGACAATCCCCCACCCTACGCCCAAATCGCCACCGCCACTGGAATTCCACCCGGCGGAATCGGACCCACACGAAACCGAGCACTCCAGCAGCTACGAGAAAAACTCGACAAACACAACACGCTTTAGGTCCAGCCGCGCTGCCGCTGCCCAGCTCTGCAAATCGCGTGGCGAGCCGGCCGGACTGCGCTGAGCCGCCTCGACCTCGACCACCGTGATCATTTAAGTAAGGACCACCACTACCGGCTACCAGATTTTCGAGAGCCCACCGAAATCGGCGCCGAGCATACGCACGCCGCCCTAGACCGGCACACCGTGGCCGTGTGGGAACCGGGGCGGTATTAGAACGCACTGCCGCGGACCTGTGGCGGGGTCTGGCCGCGCAGAACCCGCCGGGCGCGCCCGAGGCAACCAGATCTGGATGTCTGTTTGAGCGTGTCTCGGCCGACGCAACGCCGGTGGGTCTCGGTCACGACGGAGCAAGGGAACAGAGGTTAACGGTGTGCGAGGAGCGACGTGGGAAGGTGCCCCGCATGCGTGTGGCCCTAATCATCATGTTGGCACTGATCGGCATGCCATAGGGAAGCGAGGGCAATCCTATAGAGAAACGACGACGCTTCAGCGGTATTGTGGTTTCGACTTCGCTCCTGGTCACTGTATTCCACGCACGAACAATTCCAGCGTTATAACTACCGTTTATTGGAAGCCACCGGCGAAATTCGTTCCATCACACTCGCTGCACGCGCCGCTGCGCGGTCGTGACGCCGTGCGTGACTTCGCGACCAAGTTCCGCGCCGCGTTCCCGGATTTGACGTTCGGTGGCACGGCAGATCTGATCGCTGGGGGCGACTACGCCGTCGGGCAGTGGATCGGCGGTGGCACGCATACCGGCGAGCCTATGATCGACCTGCCGCTCGGTGGCCTGCCGGAGGCGAATACCGGCAAGACGATGCGGTTCACCGGCACCACCATCCTCAAGGTCGAGAACGGCCTGATCACCGAGGAGGTCGGCCTCGACGACGGCGTGTCGGTGTGCGTCAGCTCGGGTTGATCGACGAGGGCTGACGGGCCTCGCCCACACCGTGAGCCGCCTGCACACGGCTTTCCCTGGTAAACGAGCGGTCCATGACGGAATCCACATCCGTCATGGCCGCTTGCTGCGTCGGTGCGCGGTTGGCGGCGGTCGTACGACGTGGATCGCGGTGGCGCCCGTCGTCGAAAGAATCGTCGGTGACCGGCTCACGGAACGCCCGATCTCGACGTCTACTAGGTGTGATGCAGAAACGACCGTTCGAGACGGTGGTCACCGACCACGGCGCTACGGTGCTGCGGGTATGTCTCGCCGTGCTCGGCCCGACCGACGCCGACGACGCGTGGTCTGAAACGTTCTTGTCGGCGATGAAGGCGTATCCCGACCTGCCGGTCGACGCGAACGTCGAGGCCTGGCTGGTGACGATCGCTCACCGCAAGGCCATCGATGTCACCCGAGCCGCCGCCCGTCGGGCACTGCCAGTCGATCAGGTACCGGACACTGCGCCTGTGCCGAGCGCTGAGTCCCGCGATCTGGATCTCGTCACCGCGATGGGGCGGTTGCCGCCGAAGCAGAGGCAGGCCGTCGCTTATCACTACCTGGCCGGCCTGCCGTACGACGAGGTCGCCGCCATCGTCGGCGGCACCACAGATGCGGCGCGCCGCGCCGCCGCCGACGGCATAGCCGCGCTGCGACGCACCTATCCAACGGTCGCAGACCACGACGGTGTCGGGGACGCCGCCGCTGACGACCGTGCAGCCCGCAAGCGCGGGTCCAGCACTGCACGATCCAGCACGGTAGGAGTATCCCGATGACCACCAGCGACGAGGCCTCTGACCTGGCCCGTGACCTGCGGCGCAACCTGCCCGCCGCGGACAAGCACCTCGCGATGCTGCACGGCCGCCTGGCCGCAGCCGCCGACGCCGAGGGCGTCCTGGACATTGCCTACCGCACCGTAGATACGCCCGTCGGGCGGTTGCTGCTGGCTGCCACCGAGCGCGGACTCGTCCGGGTCGCCTACGCCAGCGAGGACCACGATGCGGTGCTGCAGACGCTCGCGGAACGGATCAGCCCCCGGATCCTGCACACCCCGGCACGCCTCGATGCCGCTGCCGTCGAACTCGAGGAGTACTTCGCCGGGCAGCGACGCGCCTTCGACATCCCGCTGGACTGGCGTCTCACCGGCGGGTTCCGGTCCACCGTGCTGCACCACCTGGCCACCGACCTCGGTTACGGGCAGACCGCGAGCTACGGCACCGTCGCCCGGCTCGCCGGCAACCCCAAAGCGATCCGCGCCGTCGGCACCGCCTGCGCCACCAACCCGCTGCCAGTCGTCGTCCCCTGCCACCGCGTCGTGCGATCGGACGGCTCCCTGGGCGGCTACCTCGGCGGCCTCGAAGCCAAACGCATCCTGCTCACGCTGGAGACAGCAGCATGATCCGCAAAATGAAGGACACCCCCTGGGCGGACCGGGTCAACGCCGTCGACTGGGACAGCGTCAGCACCGAGCTCGAGCGGTATGGCTGCGCCCTGACCGGGCCGCTGCTATCGCCGGACGAAGCCGCGCAGATTGCCGCGCTCTACCCCGACGACTCCCGATTCCGGTCCACGGTCAACATGGGCCGGCACCGCTTCGGCGAAGGCGAATACCGCTACTTCGCCGAGCCGTTTCCCGACGCGGTCGTCGCGCTCAAGCAGGAGCTCTACCCGCGGCTGCTGCCGATCGCCCGGGACTGGTGGACCAAACTGGGACGCGAGACCCCCTGGCCGGGCACCCTCGACGAGTGGCTGGACATGTGCCACGCCGCCGGCCAGACCAAGTCGACGCCCATCCTGCTCAAGTACGGCGAGGGGAACTGGAACGCGCTGCACCGTGACCTCTACGGCGAACTCGTGTTCCCGCTACAGGTGGTCATCAACCTCAACAACCCCGGCGTCGACCACACCGGCGGGGAGTTTCTACTCTACGAGCAGCGGCCCCGAGCCCAGTCACGTGCCACCGCCACCCTCATCCCACACGGCCACGGCCTCGTGTTCACCACGCGCGACCGACCGGTTCGCTCCGCGCGGGGATGGTCGGTCGGACCCGTCCGACACGGGGTCTCGGTGATCCGCTCCGGACAGCGCTACACCTTGGGTCTGGTGTTCCACGACGCCGCCTGACGCACCGGGCGGCGCCGAACCCGACGTCTCGGCCCAACCGGGCGCGGGAGCACGAAGGCGCGTCACTGCCCCGAGGACACCAGCTGTCGGTCAAGACTGTCTGCCTCGCTGGCACTGGCAGCCTTAATACACCCGGACCGCGGACGACGTGAAGGCCCACCGGTACTGCCGCTGCCCGACTGGCTCATCACCTTGGGCCGGGCCGCACTCGCGGATGCCTACGATCCGGCCGCTGGCACGCCGACATCACGTTCGTCAACTTCTACGACAGCAACGCACGTCTCGGGATGCACCAGGACAAGGACGAGTCGTGAACGAATCAGGAATTGTGAACGATGGTCAGCGACGGTCTCAAGAGTCGATCTTGTGTGGTGGGGTTCTTGTAGGCATCCTGTTGATTTGATGTAGTCCGACCACGCGGCAGCCCTGAGGGTAGCCGTCGACGGCTCCGGGGGTGCGCGTCGTCGTCTGGCTCCGCCCCCGGGTTGGCGGGTGGTAGCCCTGCGGAGATCGAGCAAATGCCACATTCACCAACCTGATCCGAACCGCAGCAGTGGTTGTAGGTCCCC
Organism: Pseudonocardiales bacterium; assembly: GCA_019241525.1. Classification (GTDB taxonomy): domain Bacteria; phylum Actinomycetota; class Actinomycetes; order Mycobacteriales; family Pseudonocardiaceae. The sequence continues at coordinate 7,883 of JAFAWY010000074.1, read as the reverse complement.
GAAGCAGCTGCGTTGACGTGGCGGCACGAGGCGGTAGCGTGGTCAGTGGCAGCGCAGGCACGTCTCTAGTTAGTGAGCGGCGGGCAGCGAAGACGACAACGTACCCGGTGGGGTTGGGCGTCAGGCTCGCGGTGAGTTAACGGGTCGGGTGTGCAGTCGACGGGGTCGCGGGAAAGCGACCGCCATGGCAACGTCAGAATGGGAAGTGGGGCACGGTCTCACCGTGTCGGAGCTGGCCATCACGGTGAGCTGTCCGCGCGTGGGGACGGTAGTGTGCACCCTGGTGGGCGAGGTGGACTTGGCCACCGAATCACTGTTGCGTGAGCAACTCCAGCAAGCGGTCATGGCCGGACCGCGGCATCTGATAGTGAATCTGTCAGACGTCAGCTTTTTGTCGGTAGGCGGCGTGGGGGTGCTGCTGGAAACGTGGAGGGCTCAACAAGACCGTTGTGAGATGGTCTTAGTGGGCGCCAGCCACCGGGTGACGCTGGTGCTTGATGTGCTCGAGCAGGGTAACCTCATGCCGTGTTTACCACGGTATGACAGCGTTGTTCAGGCAATGGCGGGCTGTAATGGGGACCTGGAAAAATAATGGTTTGCGTGCCGCGGCTGCGGCCTCAGCATTTTACGTAGGTCGGCCGCGGTTGCCCAGCCGGTAGATTTGAGCCCGACTCGACGATGGTTCTATTGACTTTCGCAACAGGCAGGGCGCTCTCGGTTTTATGTGGGCTTGGGTTACGCAAAGTCGACCCCCGCGTTTTGATGTTGAGGATCTGTCATGATGCTCGCGTCCAAGCCTGACCTGCGACCTGCTGTGTTCAGTAAATGACTTGATTGACCGTTACTGGCCTGGCTGTTTCGTGATCGGAGTACAGGCCAGGAGTGCCCAGACTGTTTTGCCGTCGGGGTGCTGGTCTACTGCCCAGGTGTCAGTCAGTGTGGTGATTAGATGCAGCCCACGGCCGCGGGGTGCGGCGATGTCGAGGGGCCATGGTCGGGGGATCGGGGTAAGACGGTAGTCCCGCACGGCAATGCGTAACGCTGATCCGGTATGGCTCAGGGTGAGCAGGCTGCGGCTGTGGGCGTGTTCAACGGCGTTGGTCACCAACTCGCTGACTACAAGTTCAGCTGTGTCCCTCACAGCCTCGGGAAGTGACCAGGCAGTGCAGGTTTGGCGGAGGGATAGTCGTGCAGTTGCTGGTGCGCTGTGGTGCAGCGGCAGGTGCCGCTCGTGTTCGACCCGAACAGGACGCTGGGATAGCAGCGCACGGGCCGAGGTCAGGTCGTTGGCCACGGGCACGAGGTCGGTGATGTCAGCAGAGTCAATCATCAGGCGCAGGGTGGCGTCGGCGCCGAAGACAACCAGCCGCGCTGCGGGCCAACCACCGGCGCGGACCAGCGCAGTCGGGAAGACGGTGAGAAGCTCAGCTTGGCCACAGTGCAAAGAGGACAGGTCGATCAGGGCGCGGCCGGTCTTGAGCAGGCAGGTGACCACGGCGTCACGGATCCGAGGAAGGGTGCGTAGAGAAAGGTCTCCACGCGGCTGGAATACCACGTAATCGATGTGGTCTGGAAAAGAGATCACCGCCACGGCGTAAGCATCACTACCTTGTCCCTGTCTGTCCCCGGTAGTCAGGCCGGTCAAACATGAATCCGGCCGATGCTGTGGGTATCTGTGCTCCGCTGGCCGGGTACAGCCATTTCATCTTGGCCTGGTGGCGACGCAGACTGTCTCCAGGGAAGTTACGTGCTAGGTGCCGCAGTAGGTGACGTAGGGACCGCAGCTGGTGGGTGCCGGCTGGGCGTAGTCCTCCAGGCCTGGACGCTGGGTGAATGGATGGGAAATGACGTCGACGAGGCGGCGAAACGGGGCGATGTCGCCGTTGGTGGCGGCGGTTAGCGCCTCTTCCACGCGATGGTTGCGCGGGACGTAGACCGGGTTGACCTGGTTCATGGCTGCTGCGACGGCGTCCCGGTCCCGTGGTAGCAGGGCTTGCCACCGCGCAACCCATGCGTCGAAGGCCTCTGGCTCGGTGAACAGGGACCGTGCCGGGTGTCCCCGCAGGTGCGACGACAGCGCGCGGAAGAACTGCGTGAAGTCCACGCGCTGGGTGTGCAGCAGTGCCAGCAGGTCCTGGATCAGCAGTCGGTCCGGCGTGTCGAGACCGAGCTTGGTGGCCATGCCAGTTGTCCAGTAGTGCTCGTAGAGCTCGGCGAACGAGCTCACCGCGTCGGCAGCGGCCTCGACCGCCGCGTCGGTGTTTTCGTCGATCAATGGCAGCAACGTCTCACCCAGTTGTGCCAGGTTCCACTGCGCGATCCCGGGCTGGTTGCCGTAGGCATAGCGGCCACCATGGTCGATCGAGCTGAAGACCGTCGCGGGGTCGAAGTGGTCCATGAACGCGCAGGGACCATAGTCGATGCTCTCCCCAGAGATGGTCATGTTGTCGGTATTCATGACGCCGTGCACGAACCCGATGAGCATCCAGCGGGCGACCAGCGATGCCTGCACGTCGATGACGCGCTGATAAAACTCCAGGTACGGGTTCTGCGCCTCGGCCGCGTCGGGATGATGGCGCGCGATGGCGTAGTCGGCCAGAGTCCGGACCAGCGCCGGGTCGCCGGAGTTGGCGGCGTACTGGAACGTGCCGATGCGCAGATGGCTCGCCGCGACCCGCGCAAGCACCGCGCCGGGCAACATCGTCTCCCGCGCGACCTGCTCGCCGGTGGCCACCACCGCAAGCGCCCGGCTGGTGGGGATGCCCAGCGCGTGCATCGCCTCCCCAATCACGTACTCCCGCAGCATCGGCCCGACAGCTGCTTTCCCATCCCCACCCCGGGCGAACGGGGTGCGACCAGAGCCCTTCAGATGCAGGTCGCGGCGGCGACCACGACCATCGATCAGCTCGCCGAGCAGCAGTGCCCGGCCGTCTCCCAGCCGGGGTACATAACCGCCGAACTGATGGCCGGCATAAGCCTGCGCGACGGGACGCACCCCGTCCGGGACCGCGTTGCCGACAAGCAATGCGACGCCGTCTGGCTCCCGCAACGCCTCGGGGTCGGCACCCAGCTCGGTGGCCAGTTCCTCGTTCTGCATCAGCAGAGCAGGCGCCGGCACCAATGCCGCCGTCCACGGCACCGACAAGCCAGGCAGTTCGCGGGCGTAGGAGTGGTCCAATTCCAACAGTGACCCGACGACGACGCTCATCACCCGAGGGTACGTGAACGAGCGAACACAGACCGTCCCAATCCACTGAGCACCACAACGCCGCACCTGCCTCAGCACAGATCCGGACAGGAACACGCTTCGCGGATTGCTGGACAGGGCTCGGCAGTGCGCTGTTTCCCGCGATGCGCCGAGACTGTTCTAGTCCGAGTCCGATCGGGCCACGGCGCTTCGCAAGGCCGGTAGCAGTTCCTCGCGGACATAGGTTGCAGGGTCCTTGCCGCACAGCGCACCCGCCACGATCGGCACGCCGTGACGGACCGCGACCGCGTAGATCTGCCGCCGCGATGGCTCTGGGACGCCGCTGCCAATCACCACGGCAGAGACCTCGACTGACTCCAACCGCCGCACCGCCTCGTCGCTGGTAGTGATCATCGACTCGACGTCGCACTGCTGGAGCAGGGACTGCATGTGCTCCAACACAGTTGGCTCGCGGGCAATGATGAGCACTCGAATAGACTTTTCACTCATTTTTTTAACATGTCGCAGCTTCTTCAACGACGGCCCAGCCCCGCTCCCGTAAACCACGCAGGATCATGGTTTTCCAGCCCCCGGCGCGCCGGTCAGGATATAGCGCTTCACCAACAGACCTCTTTTCTTTCCCACGACGAAGGACCTACCTGATGCACCCGAAATCAGCTCGATCACGACAACACCACCTCCTGCCGGGCAAGATCGAGCTAGCCGTCAATTCGGTAGCCGGATCCACCAGTGTCGCCGGCACATGACGGCCCGAAGGAGTGGAGGCCTTGCGCTTTCCCAGCTCGAGCAGGCTCCAGGGGCTGGAGTGTCCTGCCATGCGGAGTCCCGTCGCCGGACAGGGACTCAGACACGCACGGCCAACCCGCCCCGAACTATCACCGACCTACCCGTTACCCGCAACTTCTTTAAGCACACATCGGGCTTGCCGCTTGTGGATTGTCGCCGGATTCATGGTGCTCTCCGGTGTCATCGCACTGTGGTTGCGCACCCTCGGCAGGCAAGGCATGACCAGTGCTCCGCAAGAGTCAGCGTGATCGCAATGATCAGGCCGGGCACCGCAGATGCGTTGGCGGGTACGGACGCGTGCGTAGCGGCTCGATCGCGTACTAGCGTGAGGGGACTTGGTGTGATGTTCTCGGCTTTGACTCATCTTGAGTGCTCACGCACTGGCGCCCGTTACGATGCCGAGCAGGTTCAGGGCACATCGGAGGTCGGTGCGCCGCTGCTGGCCCGTTACGACCTTGAGCGGGTCGCGGCGTCGGTGACCCGGGAAGAGATTGCCTGTCGGGCGCCGACGCTGTGGCGGTATCACGAGCTGCTGCCGGTCCGTTCCGCAGACCGCGTGGTCAGCCTGGGTGAGGGGATGACCCCGCTGCTGAAGTTGCCGAGGATGGGCAGGCAACTCGGTGTGCCTGGATTGTGCATGAAAGACGAAGGGCTGCTCCCAACCGGCACGTTCAAAGCCCGTGGGGCAGCTGTCGGCGTGTCGCGGGCGGCGGAGCTAGGGGTGGCTGGTGTCGCGTTGCCGACCAACGGCAACGCCGGTGCCGCCTGGGCGGTCTATGCCGCCCGTGCGGGGATCCGCAGCTTGATCGCGATGCCCCTCGGCGCGCCGAGCATCACCCGCGCGGAATGTCAGATCAGTGGGGCTGAGCTGTATCTGGTGGATGGGCTGATCGGTGACGCCGGCAAGCTGATCACCGCCTCGGTCCACGAACGGGAGGGCTACCAGAACGTGTCCACCTTGATGGAGCCCTATCGGGTGGAGGGCAAAAAGACGATGGGCTACGAGATCGTCGAGCAGCTCGGCTGGCGAACACCTGATGTGATCGTCTATCCCACCGGCGGTGGAGTCGGGATCATCGGCATCTACAAGGCGTTGTCCGAGCTGCGGCAGCTTGGCTGGATCTGCGGCGAATTACCGCGCCTGGTGGCCGTGCAGGCGGCTGGCTGTGCCCCCATCGTCAGGGCTTTTGAGCAAGGCGCCGCCGAGAGTGAGCCCTTCGCTGATGCAGGGAGTGTGGCCTTCGGGATCACCGTGCCCAAAGCGCTGGGAGACTTCCTGGTGCTGCAGGCCCTCGAACACACCCAAGGCACCGCGGTGGCCGTCACCGATGAGGAACTACTGGCAGCACAAAGCGCATTAGCGCGGGCCGAAGGTACCTTTGTCTGCCCCGAAGGCGCCGGCTGCTTCGCTGCCGTGCACCAGTTACACAACAAGGGCTGGCTTACCGGAGATGAAGAAGTCGTGGTACTCAACACTGGCACCGGCATCAAATATCCACACACCGTACCGCTAAACCTCCCGACGCTTTAGTAATCACCAGCACCTGCGCGCGGTCAACGGCAGAAGGTGCGGTTAACGTTTATCGGTCGTCAGGTCGGCCGCCCGCTGTTTTGAGGATCTGTCTGAGAATACCGAAGTTGGCGGCCACCGCCGACTTGACGCAGGAGACCGCCAACGGTGCAAACAAACCCCAACGGATGCGAGGGCTGGAGGCTCATGGTGTTGACGAAGATGGTGCCGTTTTCCGCCGGTGCGAGCAGGTAAGCAACCTCAGTGCGCACGGGCCCGAGGGCATCTGGGATCGAGAGTCTGCGGTCCAGCTCGAACTCGGTGACTTCGAAGGTCTTCTCGCTTGGGGTGGGAAGCGTGCGGGTCTGCCGGTAGCGCGAGTCGACACCGACCGTGCCGTCGGTGATCTCACCGTGGCCCAGATGGCCGGTACTGATCTGAAGACCATTTCCGATCAACTCGGGCATTCCAGCATCGTGCTCACCGCCGACACCTACACCAGCGTGCTACCCGCAGCCCAGTACAAAGCGGCCGAAGCCACCGCCCGGCTCGTACTCGACGCCGCCCGCCACGAACGCAACAAGATCGCGACTGTGGCCCGACGAATGCGGGTCACAGTCGCGAAGGCCAGACGATAACGCCTCTCACGCCGGTCGCAGGCCAGGGATCATCGCAGGTCACCGCCGCCAGCCGGACACCCGACGCGATCACCGACCGCGGCAACAGCTATATCCACAGCTGAGAGCAGCACACGAAAAGGACTCGATCCCCCCAACCTTCTAATCCGTAAATCGCTTTCTATCCGCCTGGCCCATTGTAGGGCTTTACATTGAAACCGTTTCCAAGGTTGCCGCCACCGTTGCCGGGAACACTTTTGACGCAGCCGATTTCGACGCCTAGCCAACCGGGTGGGCAGGGAGCCGGGTCTGCGAAGGCAACGCCGGTCATCAACATACCGGGTGCGAGGATTCCGGTGATGACCGCTACCGTGGTGACCAGCTTTTTCATGGTACCGCTCTCCTTCTTGACTGTGACCCTTTTTCGAGACCGTGAACAGGATTAAGGAGTTCATCACAAATCCTGTCAACGTCGCAATGATCGGCAGGTCGGGGCCCATCAGAACCAGGATGATGCCCGGCAACTCTCACGCTGGTAGGCACCTCTTCCGTTAGCTCCATTACTATCCGTGGCCAGAGAGTCAGGAGCAGTGACCACTTGCAGCGCCAGTTCCATTGTTATGTCGTAGCTACGGTCAACTGTGTTACCTCAAGGTAACTCCCGCAGGATGACTGGCTGGACTCAATATCGGCGGCGTCGGCGGATTACCCCACCGTTGCTTCGGCTGCTCGTCACTGTCCACTGATGCAGCCCCATCCACCAATAGTTACCACGCGTAGTACTCAGTTAGCGGCACGTATCGCGGATCATTGCGTAATGACCGACCCAGTCATCTTGAATCTGGCTTGTGGGTTCAAACACTTCCGGTACGCCCGCCGCGAGAAGTCCGCCGGACCCGCTCAGTCGGATACAGGTGCCCCTCTTCCGTTCCGCCCCACGTGCACGGCGCTGCTGACGGGATTCGCTCATGATGGACATCCTGCCCGCGTGCCTGCGTGTGATCTGGCTGCGTGGCCGTAACCGGTTTGGGCGGTCAGTCAGATTGAGGCGGAGTGATCAATGCAAGATACACATGCTGAGTTGTCACCGGATCAGAACATCCTCCGTCGATTAGCGCGTGGGCCAGCTCATGGCCGCCGTTCGGATCGGTCATCCACCAGGCCGCCGCGTCCACCAGCGCTAATCGCTGCACCGCCGAGAGCCGGGGTTCTCGTTCGGCCAGCACCGCCACCGCTGCCAATCGTTGACTGTTCGACGCGGTGTTGTCATCACGAGAAGACCGCAACGGTGGGCCGCCATCGTCATCGAGCGCGGCAGCGGCCATCTTCAGCGTGCGGGACAAAGCCCATTCGTCGGCAACCGGGCGGCGGCCCTGGGCAAACAGACGCGAAATGGCCGACCATTCTTCCAGCGCTCGTGCCAGTGACCGAGCGCGCCACGGGGTCAACCGCACGACCACTGATGGGTCTTGCTCACCGTTGACCGCGACAGTGCCGCCGTCTAGCTCCACCACGTCACCGTGGTCCAGCTCCACTCGGGGCCGGTCCGGGTCGAACTGCCTACCTTCTGCCATCAGTGTCCACCTTCGTCCGCTGTGCGGTAGTCAGAGCTGTTGGCCGACTGCGAGGTCAGGGCAGCAGCACGCGCTGACCCGCCGACAGGCCCGAGACAACCACGGTGTTCTCATCACCCACCGCTCCGGGCTGGAACCGGGTCCGGATGGCCTGGCCGTGCGGGCCCACCAGGTCCACGGAAGACGCG
>JAFAWY010000069.1 GCA_019241525.1 Pseudonocardiales bacterium | reverse complement strand
GGTGATGTTCGGACGTTGCGCGTCGTCGAGCAGCCTCTTCAACTGCGTTCGCATCACCTGCTTGTTACCCACCTGGCGGTGCAGTGCGCCTTCGTCGAGTATCACGTGGATCTTCAGTGGATCCTCGTCGACGTATAACCGATCCTGCCGCCGCATCCGGAGCTCAACGAGGCGATCAGCAGCCTCAGAATCCGCGGTCGATAGCGTGGTCAAGACAGCACGCGCATAGTCCTCGGTTTGGAGCAGACCGTGCACCAGGGTGATCTCGAAGGCGCGCACCTCGCTGGCGTCCTGCTCCAGAGCAACGTATCGACTGAAGTTGTCCGGCAACAGCGGATCCCCAGGATCTGGGGCCAGAACGTCAGAAAAGTTGTGCCACCAACCCTGGCGTTGCCCGTCGCGCACCCAACGCATCAACCGGTCCCGGTAGGCCTGGTCGGTGACGCCGTAGCGGTCGAGCAGGTCGCGAACGTCGCGACCCTTCGGAATGCCCTGACCGGTCTCCAGCCTGCTGACCTTGGAGACTGAGCACTCCAGTTCCTTTGCCACCTCTTCGATGGTGAGTCCCACGCGGTCACGCAGCGTGCGAAGCTCGGCACCGAGCCGGCGCCGAGGCACCAGCGGACCACGTACTGGGGACATCACGCGCCTCCACCTTCCGGCGACCTGGCCTGCGAGCAGGATGTCCAACCACGCACAGGACCCAAAGACGACACGCTACTCCTGTTCGGTGAATCGCATCAGTACGTTGTTTCTTGCAATTGCATAACGCTCTTGCCTACTGCATCCTAGTCACGAGCTTGCACACCAGCTAAGCCCGGGTCTGCGTCGCTCCCCCACCCCAAGCTTGCGTCTGCGGCCCGACCATCGACCAAGGGAAAGGGGCGGGCGTCATGTCGGCATCTCACCGGAGCGCGACACGCTTCCCCGAGGCCGAGCGAGTGGGCCACGGTCAGGAAACGCAACGTCGTGGCGGGTCGCACCGCAGTGCACGGTGACCATCCAGGCTCTCGGCCTGATCCTGCTGGGCTGCCTGTTCGTCGGGATGTTGCTCGGGACGACGTTCACCGTCCAAGCCATCCGGCCTGAGTTTCGGCGGCAAGCCGAAGAACGGCGCAGACTCGATGCCGAGTGGCAGGTGATTCGGCAGGTACAGCAGGTGGTCCAGCCCAGGTGGTGTCCGCGTTGCGGGCATCTGATGGCGCAGGCAGCTTCGTACGCCGCAGTGGAACCAGTGGAGGAGGAGCCGAATGATGACTGATGGCGCCGGCGGCCGCTAGCCTGCCCGGTTGAAGATGCTTGGTGCAATTGCACAGAGTGCTTTTACACTAGCTTGGGTATGGTCTCACCGGGCTGCCTGCACCCCAGGCACGTCCACCGAGCCAACCACCGACCACGGGAAGGGGCATGCGGCCATGTCGATCTCTTACCGGAGCGCGACACGCTTCCCCGAGGCGTACAACGGCCAGGGAATGCACCGTCGCGGCGGAACACACCGCCGAGCATGGTGACCATGGCGGTAGTCGCTGCGGTCGTCCTGATGTGCATCGGGGCGCTGCTTGGCGCAACCTGTAGCCGCCGGCTCTTAGAACGACGGCTTGACCAGGAGGCTAACCAACAAGCCGAGGAGCGTCGCACGCTGGCGAAGGAGTGGGCGGCAATCCACCAGCGCCGAGGCGAGTGCCCTCGGTGCAGCGATCCGCTGCCCAAGCCGCGCCGATTCACGTCGCGGACCGTGTCCAACTGAGCGGCATAGCAACGTCAGACCGCGCGGCGGCCCGAGAGCGCACGGCCAAGCGTTAGCTCGTCGGCGAATTCGAGGTCGCCGCCCATCGGCAGCCCGGAGGCCAGCCTGGTCACCGACAAGCCCGGGAAGTCCCGCAGCATCCGCGCCAGGTAGGTGGCGGTCGCCTCACCCTCGGTATTCGGATCTGTCGCGATGATCACTTCGGTGACGTCGTCAGCGCCGATGCGGGTCAGCAGCTCCCGGATCCGCAGCTGATCCGGGCCGACTCCGGACAGCGGATCCAGCGCACCACCAAGCACGTGGTAGCGACCGGTGAACTCGCGCGTACGTTCCACCGCGAGCACATCTTTGGGCTCTTCGACCACGCAGACCACCCGCGGGTCACGGCGTGGATCCGCGCAGATCCGGCAGGTCTGCTTCTCCGAGACCGTGCCGCAGACGGCGCAGAACACCACCCCGTCCTTGACCCGCTGCAGGGCGTCCTGCAATCGGGTCACATCAGCCGGATCTGCGGCCAGCAGGTAAAAAGCCATCCGCTGCGCGCTCTTGGGCCCGACACCGGGCAGCCGCCCCAGCTCGTCGATCAGATCCTGGACGACACCCTCGTACACCAGCCCATCATGCCGCACCCGCCCGTCCAGCCAGCATCCCGCAGTCTGGATCCAGACTGCGGGTAAAAGGTGCCCGAAAAACAGCAGTCTGGATGCAGACTGCTGTTAACGGGGTTACATGCCGGGCAGGTTGAAGCCTCCGCTGGGGCCACCGAGGGCGCTGGCCAGGGGACCCATCTTCTGCTGGGTGAGATCTTGCAGGGCACGATGCGCGTCGAGCATCGCTCCCATCACGAGATCTTGCAGGGTCTCCACATCGTCGGGATCGACCACTTTCGGGTCGATCGTCACGCTGCGCACCTCTCCAGAACCGGCCAACGTGACCGTGACCAGGTTTCCTCCAGCCTGCCCGGTAACCTCGGACTCGGCGAGTTCGGCCTGTGCGTGCATAAGATCTTGCTGCATCTTCTGGGCCTGCTGCAGGATCATCTGCATGTCAGGCGCTCCACCGGGTTGCACCGCGGCTCCTCTCATCGCTTCCGGGCCGCGCGAGGTAGCGGCCCGCGCGGCACAGGGTAGTCACTTCGAGCTCGGCGAAACTGCTGCGGTAGGCCATTGCTTGGTCGTAGCGTGGTGCACGTGCAGCTGACAAGGACAAGTCACAGCCATCACGAAGCTGTCCAGCGGCTGCAAGCCAGTTACCGAGCGATCCCGGCCGGGTCACCGGTACGGCTGGCCAAGCGAACCTCGAACCTGTTCCGGCCACGTGCATCGACGGGCCAACCGGGCCTGGATGTGTCTGGCTTGACCGGCGTGCTCGAGGTAGATCCCGCCAGCCGCACCGCTGAGGTCTCCGGGATGTGCACCTACGAAGATCTCGTCGCCGCAACGCTGCCCCACGGGCTAACCCCGCTGGTAGTCCCCCAGCTGAAGACGATCACTCTGGGTGGCGCGGTAAGCGGGCTGGGCATTGAGGCGGCGTCGTTTCGTAACGGCTTACCGCACGAGTCGGTCTTGGAGCTCGACGTGCTCACCGGGACCGGGCAGATCGTCACGGCCAGCCCCGGCAACGACCACGCTGACCTGTTCGCCGGATTTCCCAACTCCTACGGCACCCTGGGCTACGCCACCCGGCTGCGCATCGAGCTGGAACCGGTGCACTCGCACGTGACGCTGCGGCATGTGCGGTTTGACGACCTCGACGAGTTGTGTGCCGCAGTGGCGCAGATCATGGAGACCCGGGTGTGGGACGGCGAGGCGGTTGACTACCTCGACGGAGTGATGTTCTCGGCCGCTGAGTCTTACCTGACGCTGGGGCGGCGCACCGACCACGACGGCCCGGCCAGCGACTACACCGGCAGGCAGGTCTACTACCGGTCGATCCAGCAGCGCCGCCGCGATGTGCTGACCACGCACGACTACCTGTGGCGCTGGGATACCGACTGGTTCTGGTGCTCCGGCGGCTTGGGAGCCCAGCATCCGGTGATCCGTACACTATGGCCGGCCAAGCTGCGCCGCAGTGACGTGTACTGGAAGATCGTGGCGCTGGCCAACCGGTTCGACCTGGAGAACCGCGTCGAAGAATGGCGAGGCCGACCGCGCCGGGAACGGGTGATCCAGGACGTCGAGATCCCCCTGGAGCGCACCGCGGAGTTCCTGCGCTGGTTCCTGGCGCACGTCCCCATCGAGCCGGTGTGGCTGTGCCCGCTGCGCCTGCGCGGCGAGCGTGCCTGGCCGCTGTACCCGCTGAAACCCGGACAGGACTATGTGAACGTGGGGTTCTGGTCCAGCGTGCCAGTTGCTGCGGGTGGCAGGGGGAGCGAGACCAACCGGGCGATCGAGGAACAGGTGGACGCGGTATGCGGCCACAAGTCGCTGTACTCCGAGTCGTTCTACTCGCGTGCCGAGTTCGACGCCCGTTACAGCGGCGAGCATTATGCGCTGCTCAAGCAGCGTTATGACCCGGACCGGCGGCTGCTGGACCTCTACGCGAAGGCGGTGCGACGTCGATGACCACTTCCCGAGAACGGCGCTACCCCACTGCGGCGCAGGCCCCGACGAGTACGGAGCGGCTGTCGCTGGCCGGGATCGTGGAGCTGCTCTCCGATGGCCGGTTCCCGGTCCGATTCACCGCCTACGATGGCAGCGCCACCGGCCCGGCTGACTCCGAGATCAGTGTGCATCTAGCAACCCCACGCGGGGCGACTTACGTGTTCACCGCACCCGGGGATCTCGGCATGGCTCGCGCGTACATCGCCGGTGATCTACAGGCTTCCGGGGTGCATCCCGGTGACCCGTACGTGGCCATGCGGATGATGGCCGACGAGCTGCGCTTCCGGCGACCGACCCTGGCCGAGCTGACGTTGATCACCCGATCGCTGGGTTGGGAGTTACTGCGACCGGTGCCGCCACCGCCGCAGGAGTCGCGGCCACGATGGCGGCGGACGCTCGACGGCCTGGCGCATTCCCGCAACCGCGACTCCGTGGCGATCTCCCATCACTACGACGTCTCCAACCGGTTCTACGAGATGGTGCTCGGCCCGTCGATGACCTACACCTGTGCGGTGTTCGACCATCCCGAGGCGAGCCTGGAGCAGGCCCAGGAACGCAAGCACGAGCTGATCGCCGACAAATTAGGGCTGCGAGCTGGGATGCGGTTGCTCGACATCGGCTGCGGTTGGGGCGGCATGGTGCGCTATGCGGCGCGCCGCGGAGTACGCGCGCTGGGCGTCACCCTGTCTGCGGAGCAAGCTCGCTGGGCGCAGCAAGCCATCGAGGCCGAAGGCCTGTCCGAGCTCGCCGAGGTGCGTCATCTGGACTACCGGGACGCTCCCGGCCGCGAGTACGACGCAATCTCGTCGATCGGACTGCTCGAGCACGTCGGACTGCATTCCTACCCGTCGTATTTTGCGCAGCTGCTGGCGAAGCTGCGTCCCGGCGGGCGGTTGCTCAACCACTGCATCACCGTGCCGGACAACCGAACCAAAGCCCGCAGCGATGCGTTCATCGACCGCTACGTCTTCCCAGACGGTGAGCTCGCCGGCGCCGGCAAGATCACCATGGAAGCGCAAAACGCCGGTTTCGAGGTACGCCATGTGGAGAACCTGCGAGAACACTATGCGTTGACGCTCACGCAGTGGAACGCCAACCTGGTGGCGCACTGGGAGGAGTGCGTGGCTGAGGTCGGCGAGGCCACCGCCCGGGTGTGGGGCCTGTACATGGCGGCCTCCCGGCTGTCCTTTGAGCGCAACGGCATCGAGCTGCACCAGGTATTGCTGGTGCGTCCGGACGCCACCGGCAATGCGCATGTGCCGCTGCGTCCATGGTGGCGCGGCTGACTCTCGGCGCGCGTCCAATCTTGTTAGGTCTCCATGGCGAAGTTGCGTTAGGGCTGCAGGCGCTCGATCGGGTTGCAGTAGGGCAAATTGTCCAGGGACTGGTCGGTGAAGAAGCGGATCAGCAGGTCGGCCATCTCCTCGGGACATTCCATGGGCACCAGGTGATCAGCGTCCTTGAAAGTTGTATACAGCGCGCCCGGAATGGTGGCCGCCAGATCCCGAACGGATGCGGGAGGTGTCAAAACGTCGTGCTCGCCGGTGAAGACGAGGGTAGGCCGGTTGACAATACTGTCTTCTGGCCTGCGCACCGGTGCCAGGACACGGTTTTGGATAGCGAGATAGCGCGCCGCTTCACCGGGTGTCGATTCGCGCAGTATCTTCTCCATCAACGCACGAGTCGTTTCCCGGTTGCGGATCGCAACGTCCGGCTGCAGGCACATGGTTGCTGCCACAATGTGCTCGACAAACCGGTCGAGGCGTCCCTGTTCCAGGATACGGGTGCTTGTCTGACGCCCGGCGAGCACGTCATCAGGAAATGAGTTGACCACCCCGGCCACCGCTAGTCGATTGATGCGACCGGGCCAGCGGTGTGCGAATTCATAAGCGATAGATCCACCGTAGGATACGCCGACAAGATTGATGCGCGGTATGCCGAGCTCATCGAGGAGATGGTTCAGGCAGTCGGCGAGGAAGTCGAAGCCGTAGTCACCGGACAGGTCGTCCGCGCAACCGGATCCAGGGAGATCAACTAAGAGCATGTTCCCGAGTGGACGTAGTAGGTATTCGAGATGCGGCATGGCATACATTCCCTGGAACGCGCCGGTGATCAGCACGAGCGGGATCGAATTGGATGGCGCGCGGTGTTTGAGGTAACGATAGGCATACGTGATACCGCGCCAGCTCAGCGTGTCGACGGCCGGGCCGCTGGATTCGTCGAACAGCGCGGCGATCGACCGGATTGTGCGGTGACGCAAAACGTCGGACCACCGCACATCTCGGCCCAGGTCCTGGCATAGCCGCTGATGCATTTGCGCCATCTGTAACGATGTCCCCCCCACATCGAAGAAGTCGTCATCACGCTGGAACTCGCGCTGGCCGAGGACTGTGCGCCACACCGAAGCGATCCGCTGCTCGACGTCTGATTGTGGCTGTGCCCTTTCGCTCGCTTCCTGGGCCGCGTGCGACCCCTCCACCACCTCACACGATGTCGGGATGCCATAGCGATCCAGCAAATGGATCGGAGCTAGGACATCAGTGATCTGTGAGAGGGAACCGGGCTCGTTGAGACGAGCGACGATCTTGCGGGTCAACCGTGGCGGACCGGCCATATAGCGGCGGGTCGTCCGTCCATCCGGATCGAGACCGACCAGCACGACAGGATGCGGCTGCGCGGCGGCAACAGGCAGCGATACGAGCGCCTCCTGCGAGGTCATCATGTGGTATCCGCGAAGCGGAGCCTGTCCAGTCAGCGCCATCCCCTGACTGATGCCGGTCTCGTACCACGCACTCCATCCGATGCTGCGGCACCCGGAGACGGCGCCTGCCAGCGCAGCTTCGGCATGCCGATGATCGGCGAAAGCATCGAGCGCGGCATTGGCCGCCGCATAGGAACCCTGCATCACGGCACCGAAGTAGCCGGTGGCCGAGGAGAAGAGCAACAACGCAGTTCCAGGACGATCCTTGATGACCTGATGAACAGTCCATGCTCCACAGATTTTCGGCTCCATTGCCGCCAGGATTTGCTCGACCGAGCACAGCCGAAGTGACTGCTCGGTATAGTGGCCGGCCAGATGGATTACCCCGGCGACCGTCGTCGCCCAACACTTTTCGGCCTGCTCAATGCAGGCGCGTACCTGGTGCAGGTCAGTTACGTCAGCAACGGCATACCGGACATCAGCGGTCAATGCCTGCAATTCTTTGAGCGCCACCTCGTCCGGGCAGCCGCGACCGAAAAGCATGATTTTAGCGCCATAGTGGATGATCAGGTGCCGGGCAACTTTGACACCAATACCTCCCAATCCGCCGGACAGCACGTAGAGACCACCAGTGACAAATTGTGCAACGGTGACCGTCTCATCGGCACGATAGACAGGTACCAGCCTAGGCACCATCCTGCGACCTGCACGGTAGGCAGCGTCCGGGTCTGCGGTATCGCCGTCAATTTCGTCAACGATATGCTGTGCGTTGCCGTGGGCGTCACCGATCTCCAAGTCGAGATGGTGACAGCGCAACCAAGGAATCTCTTGTGTAGCCGTCTTCAGCAAGTTCCGCAGCGGCGCGCGCGTGAAGGTGACCCTATCGGTGGTCGCTACCCGTTGGGTATGGGCGCCGATGACCCGCAACGATAGGGGGAAATCCCAGCTGACCGCGTCCAGCGCCGCGAGGAAATAGATCAACCAGCTGGTGCTCGCTTGGCTGCTGTCACGGATGGTCTGGGCATCCGAGAACTCGACGTGCTCAGCGTAGTCCGTCAAATGCACGATATGCGCTGGCGCCTGACCGGCCAGTTCCCACATCAGTAACCGGTAGTGCTCGCTGTTGGCGGGATCGATGACGAATGCGTCCGCGCCGGTACGGTCGAATGCGGTATGTGCCTGCTGGTGCACCGACACACACAGCTGGCCCCTGCTGCGAAGGATGTCGCAGAGCGCCTGGCCAAGGCCGAGCTGATCGAGGAACACGACGACCAGCCCGGATGCGTGGCCGGGAAGGTGCAGCACGGTCGAGGTGGCCCATTCTGGACGGTAAAACCAGGCGGACAGTTCGGTAGCTGCCGCGGGCTCAGCAGAATCGAGGAGCTTGCGTGCGTATTGCTCGCCGAGTTTGCTGCGCTGGATCTTACCGAGACCCGTTTTGGGAATGTCCGAGCGGCGGACCGGAATGAGGTGATCCGGATTTACCCCGATCTCGCGCAGGATCGTTGAGCGTATGACGCGCAGCGCCTCTCGCTCGGCCGTACCCGGCAATAGGTGAAAAAAGACGGCGAGTTGGTCCGTGCCGGAATTCTGATCACGGACAGCGCAGGCGGCGGTATAGGACCGGTCGACGAAGGGCAGATCCTCCACCACCGCCTCGATCTCATGGCTGGCGTAGTTGGCACCGTTGATGATGATGACATCTTTGGCCCGGCCAGTGAGTGTCAAACGCCCATTTTCGATAAATCCAACATCCCCGGTGTCGAACCAGCCGTCTACGGTGAAGGCTTCGGTGTTCGCGGTAGGATTTTCATAGTATCCCACGGTTACCACGTCACCTTGTACCTGCAGCCGTCCGACATTTCTTTCGGGCAACACCCAGTTGTTGTCGCCGACAACGCGGAGCCGGATCCCGGCGATCGGCCGACCCAGTTCGACGAAGGCGTCGTTGTCACTGGTGGTGTCGGCGGAAAAGCGGTCCGAGTAGACCACGCCGGACGAAGTCTCGGCCATTCCCCAGGCCGGCCAGATAGCACAATTGGGCAAACCCGACGGTTCCAGCATCTGCAGGAATCGGCGGGCGACACGCGCCGAGATTGCCTCACCGCCGTTGATGATCGCCCGGGCGCAGGACAGGTCCCATCGGTATGCGCCTTCGCCGAGCTGAGCCAGCCGGTCGGTGACCAAGCCGAAGGCAAAACTCGGTGCCCAGCTGACCGTGGCCCGGTACCGGGACATCAAATCCAGCCAGCGCAACGCATCCCCTAACACATAATGCGTCGGGATATGCACTTGCGGGCAACCCACGGCGAGGCCGCCGGAGTGCAGCATGACGACGCTGCCGACGTGGTCCAACGGCATCCAGTTGAGGACTACGTCTGTGCTGGCCAAAGACAGCTGCCGAGTACATCCGAGGACCTGCGCGACGATCGCGCGATGATGCTGCACCACCACTTTGGGCAGTCCGGTGCTCCCCGAGGTGAACAGCATCAAGGCGGTGTCATCCGGAGAGCCCTTCCGATACGGCCGTGCTGGATCATTGGCGAGGAGGTCCTCCATGCAAGCGATGGTGAGCCCACCCCATTTGCGGGCATCAGCGAAGTCGCGCAGCGCAGGTTGGTACGAGGCCACGGTAAGAATCGGCGGCTGATGCAGTGCATGCCACGCCGTCTCGACCTTAGTCACCCCGGGAATTCCCTCGGCATAGTCCGCCGGAACGGCCACCAGGGCTGGCACATATCCACCCAACAGGCAGCCCCACAGGCGGTGAAGAAATGCTGGCTTGAGCCCAGTTGCAATAAGACGGTGGCGCCCGGAGCCAGGCCGAGCAGGCTCAAGCCCTTGGCAAGCCGGCAGGCATCGGTCGCCAGTTCCTGGTATGTCTGTACCTGCTCAACCCCGCCAGCGTCAACATGGACAATCGCGTGGTGCCCGTACTGGTCAGCAGCCCGCAGTAATAGCGTGACCATAGTCTCTGCGGCGCCGCACTCCACGGCACCGCCGTCGATGAAAGACTTGACCACCGAGTGGCTGTTGCCGATGCCCGATGGATCGTTTCTCGCTGCCGGTTGTACCTTATTGATGAGATGGACGGCGCCTTGGTTTTCTCTTGCCGCAGCAATACCGACCTCTAATCGGCCTTTTCCTAATATGCTGTCTACCGCACCTTGCCACGCATTTACTAAGCCACTGTCGAGTACCGCAAGCCCGCTCAGCTCAATATCGGCGGAATCTCGGAAGGATGGCAGGCTGGTGACCGTTACGACAGTGAGCGATTGCGCCGCCGTACGGTGACGGGAGCGCACGAATTCAGCCAGCGCCACTTCATCAAACGATCCCTCCACGACCACATAGGCGACCAGCGCATCCGCATCCTTCTCCGCGATAAAGCAGTCTTGCACTGCCGGGTAGGACAGGATGGTTGAGCGAATCCGGCGCTGGTTGTCCCACATCTTTCCAACCTCTCCTGACATGATGGGGACAAGTATTTGCTCCGAGGTGGACTCCAAACATCGGATCCGGCTGCGGAGGTTTTGCGGTTCCGAGCCGGATATTTTCGACCGATATTCACCCGATTGGGACGTCCATCGATGTACTTACCAGCCGCCAGTCGCCTCCTGTTGGTAAGCGCTGGTTTTGCCGGGAGGCGTAGAGGACCTCAAGATGCCGACGCTGCAAGGGGGGCGGCAGGTCTGCGATAGCAGACCGGGGAAGGACCTTTTCCTCGAAAGGCAAGCCAGCAACGCTGCACCCTCACCGAGCACATCGCTGCCAGCGGCAGGGGAACTATTGGAACGCGGCGAGGAGCTGGCGCTTATCGAGCAGGCGCTCGCGGATCTGGATCATGGGCATGGTAACGCGCTGATCATTCAGGGTGCCGTTGGTATCGGCAAGAGCAGCCTGCTCCGAGCAGTGTGCGAGCACGCCTGCTGCCAGGGACTGCAAACATTCACCGCGCGCGCCAGCGAACTGGAACGCGACTTCGGTTTCGGTATCGCCCGCCAACTACTCGAAAGGCCGTTGGTTCATGCAGGCGACGAGAAAAGAGCCGAGTTGCTCACCGGCGCGGCTGCACTCGCCAGGCCGGTACTGGGCCTGCCAGGGCGTAGCGAAAATTCGTTTGCCGCACTGCATGGTCTCTACTGGCTGATCGCAAATCTAGCGGCGAAGAGCCCGCTGGTGCTGGCAATCGATGATCTCCAATGGGCTGACGAGCCGTCGTTGCGGTGGCTGGTCTACCTGTGCCACCGGTTGGAAGGCCTGCCGGTGTTGGTTGCGGCCACCACCAGCCCGCTGCGCCGGGGACACTGCCAGCTGCTGGCTGAACTGCTCGCGGTCGGCAGCGTGCAGGTCTTGAGTCCCGGAGCACTCAGCAGTTCTGCAGTTGCCCGGCTAATTCACGACGGATTGGACGCGGTACCCGATCAGGCATTCGTCGACGCCTGCGCGAGGGCCAGCGGAGGAAATCCGTTCGTCTTACGTGAGTTGATTTACGATCTGGCCGCAGACGGTGTTGCGCCGGTAGCGGCGCAGGCAACGGGCGTGGCCGAGCGGGTCCCCAGCCAGGTGGAACGAACGGTGCTGGCCCGGCTGCGCCGGCTGGACAAGCCAGCTGCGCGGTTGGCCCAAGCGGTGGCGGTGTTGGGTGAGGGCACCGAGCTGCGCCTGGCCGCAGCGATGGCGAACCTGGACATCGGCGCCGCAGCAGAGGCGGCGGATGCGCTGCTGACCGCGGAGTTGTTTGCCGACGGCCGGCCGTTGCAGTTCCTGCATCCGCTGGTGCGCTCGGCGGTGTATGAGCAGCTTGCACCGGGTGCACGCGCTCAGGCGCACGCGCGAGCCGCCCAGCTGTTGGCCGGTGACGGTGCCCAGCCGGAGCAAGTCGCCGTTCAGCTCCTGGCTTGCGAGCCAGCCGGTGACACGAGCGCTGTGCGGGCCTTGCGAGCTGCTGCGGCAGCGGCAGTGGCGCGCGGCGCTCCCGACACCGCCGTTACTTACCTGCGTCGCGCATGGGCCGAGCCGCCCGAGGAGGACCTCCGGGCGGCTGTGCTGGGCGAGTTAGGCACCGCGGAGCGGATTGCGCGAGACCCCGCCGCCGTCGACGACCTGGACAGGGCCTGGCAGATGAGCACCGACCCGGTAGCTCGCGCCCGGCTCGCCGGCCAGCTGGCTAATGTGCTGTTCTATACGGCTAATCTGGCGCGCTGTTTTGCTGTGCTGCGGACCGGGCTGCGCGATCTCGGTGACCGTGATGCTGATCTGGCGTCGCTTCTGTACAGCCATAAGGCGATAGAGCTGATATGCGGAGTGCGCCCCACCGAAGCGCCGGAGGCCACGTTCGAGCTGCTCCGGGAACTGGCTGCGCACAACGTTACGGCCAGTCGCGCACCGCAACTTGCGCTGGCGGCCCTGTTGACTGCCCAAGGGTTGCGGTGTCATGAGGTAGCCGGACTCGTGGATCGCGGGTGGGATGACGGCCGCTTCCTGGCTGAGGAGACCTGCGAAGCGATTCCCGCCATCGTCGCCGGCTGGGCGCTCGTCCACGCCGATGAACTCGACCGGGCCCAGGCGCTGGCCGACGCAATGCTGGCCGACGCCCGGGCGCGCGGTTCGGTAGTGGGCTTCCTGTCCGCCACCGGCCGGCGGGGCGCCGTCGCACTGCGCCGCGGGGCGCTGGCCGAAGCCGAGGCCGACCTCCGCGCTGCGCTCGATCTGGCCACCGAGCACAACCTGACCCACGCTTTTCCGATCCTGGCCGCTCATCTGGGCACGACCTTGATCGAATGCGGCAGCGTGGACGAGGCAGCTGCCGTCCTCGAAGGAGTCAATCTTGACCCGAGTTCCGTGGCGGCGCCCATTGCGGGTCTGTTGCTGGAGGCGCGGGCCCGGGTGCGCCTGATCCGCGGTCGGCGCGCCCAGGCCATCGGTGACCTGCGCCTGTGCGGGCAGATCGCCGAGGCGGCACAGCTGCACAATCCCAACATCTTCAGCTGGCGGTCAACCCTCGCGCTCACGTTGGCGGCTGATCAGCCCCCAGAGGCACGGGACCTCGCGAAGACGGAACTCAGGTTGGCCCGCCGGTCCGGGCTGCCGCGCGCGATCGGCATCGCTTTGCGACGTTGCGGCCTGCTAGCCGCCGGCAACGACCGGATCGAATTGCTGGAAAAGTCCGTCGCTGTCCTCGACAACACCCCGATGCGCCTGGAACTGGCGCACTCGCTGGCCGAGCTGGGCGCTGCGCTGCGCCGCACTGGAGCGTGTATCGCCGCTCGCTCACCATTGCGCCGAGCGCTGGACATCGCTGACCGCTGCGGCGCCACACCGTTGATGGCACGCGCCCGCGACGAGGCGCTGGCCGCCGGGGCGCGCCCGCGGCGCCCCAGGACCACCGGCGTGCACGCCCTGACCCCCAGCGAGCTGCGGGTAGCTCGCCTGGCCGCGCAGTCTCTGACCAACCGGGACATCGCCCAAGCGCTGTTCATCACCAGCAAAACGGTCAGTGACCACCTCTCCAGCGCTTACCGCAAACTCAACATCGCCTCACGTGATCAACTCGCACTGGCCATGGCCGCCTCGTAGATTCCTGGGACTCGATCACCCGGCCGTGCGATCGAGTTCCGGTTGTCCGCGACCGTGCACGACCGAGAAGCACCGGGCAGGTTTACGGATCGATGCGCCGGGCCCCGAGCTGCTCAGCGAGTAATTCGAGAGCCACCTGCTCAGGATCGAGGCGCTCAGAGTGCATCGCCTCATCATCTGGCGGCCCCGGCACACCGGGTTCCTCGAAATCCGGGGGCTCCGGCGGCGGGGACACCCTGTGGTCCGGCGGCCGCACCGGCACTTCCGGGCGCCTGCCAGCCGGACGTTCGGGTGAACGCTGCGGGGCCTGGACACCGCCGGGACTGGTGGGGCCTGGGGTGTGCTCGCAACGCACCTGCCAGTCGACACCCAGAACGTTGCGCAGCGCCCGCTTGATCATCTCGATATTGCGTTCCTCGCCCAGCCGGCGGGCCAGCGGGGCCGTGGGCAGGCTCAGCACCAGGGTGTCACCCTCGACAGCGCTGGCGGTGGAGTTGCTGAACAGCACCTGAGTCGCCCGGCTTTGCTCGCGCACCGCGTCGAGCAACGCCTGCCACACCCGTCGCACCGCCGTGGCGTCGAGCTGGCCCGGCGCCGCAGGCTGGCCCTGAGCTTCGGCGACAGGCTCGGCGGGCTGCGCTTCAGGGCGTTGCACTTCGGGGCGTGGCACTTCGGGGCGCTGCACTTGAGGGCGCTGGATGCCGGCCTGCGGCGGTGCCGGTTGACTGACTTCACTGACGGGCTGATCTCCGGTCGGGGCGGCAATGGTCAATCGCCGTTCCAGCCGCTCCAGCCGGTGCAGGATGGCGCTGTCTCCCTCGGCCGCGGCAGGCAGCAGCATCCGAGCGCACAGCAGTTCCAGCAGCAGGCGGGGGGCGGTAGCACCGCGCATCTCGATCAGCCCGCTATGGGTGATCTCGGCGAACCGGGTCAGGGCGCCCACACCGAGCGCTTCAGCCTGCGCGGTCATTGCCGCAAGTTGATCCTGGGGGGCGTCGACCAGTCCGTGGCCGGCCTGTTCGGGGGCGACGCGCAACAACACCAGATCGCGGAAGCGTTGCAGCAGATCCGAGGCGAAGCGCCGGGGATCGTGCCCAGCCTCGACCAGCCGGTCGATGGTGGCGAATACAGTAGCCCCGTCCTGGACCGCCAGAGCAGAAACCATGTCGTCGATCAGCGCAACGTCGGTGACGCCCAGCAGCGCCACCGCGCGGGCGTAAGTGACGCCTTCGGCGCCTGCACCGGCAAGGAGCTGGTCGAGCACGGACAGCGAGTCCCGGGCCGAGCCGCCGCCGGCGCGGATCACCAGGGGGTAGACCGCGTGCTCGATGGCGACGCCTTCGGCGGCGCACACCTGCTCCAGCAGCCCACGCATGGTGCTGGGCGGTAACAGGCGGAACGGGTAATGGTGGGTACGGGATCGGATGGTCGCCAGCACCTTTTCCGGCTCGGTAGTGGCGAAGATGAAGACTAGGTGCTCCGGAGGTTCCTCCACGATCTTGAGCAGGGCGTTGAAGCCCTGCGTGGTGACCATGTGCGCCTCGTCGATGATGAACACCCGGTAGCGGGACTCGGCGGGGGCGTAGAAGGCACGATCCCGCAAGTCGCGGGCATCGTCCACACCGCCGTGGCTGGCCGCATCGAGCTCGACGACGTCAATCGACCCGGGACCCTCCGGTGCCAGCGCGACACAGGACGGGCACACCCCGCACGGATCCGGCGTGGGGCCGGCTGCGCAGTTCAGGGAGCGGGCCAGGATGCGCGCACTGGAGGTCTTCCCGCAGCCCCGCGGACCGGAGAAGAGATAGGCGTGGTTGACCCGGCCGGCAGCCAGCGCGGTGCGAAGCGGTTCGGTGACATGGTCCTGGCCGACCACCTCGGCGAAGGTCGCTGGGCGGTACTTGCGGTAAAGAGCCAGGGCCACGGCCGCGAGGCTACCGTGCGCGGCCGACGGTCCTCACGGCACAAGGTGCACCTCCGGCAGGGCTGCCAGCCGGATGCTGTTGCCGGTCCCAGAAGCCCTTGACGTACAGCGCGCACCGATCGATGCCACGCTCGTTGAGCAGCTGCGCACGGATCCGCCGTACCGTCGGAGTGTGCCCGGCCAGCCAGATGTGCCCCTGCCCGGGCGGCCACTGCGCCGCGCGAATAGCGTCGTCGAGCAGCGTGGATGTGCCAGGCTGGCGGCCGTCGCGGTGCAGCCACCGGACCACCGGAGTGGCCACGCCAGGCATCGGCTGCTCCTCGCCGGCGTCCGCGATTTCGACATAGACGGCCACACGCGCGTGTGCTGGCAACATCGCCAGGTAAGCCTGGATTGCCGGCAAAGCGGTCTCATCACCTGCGAAGACGTGCCAGTCCGCGTGCGGATCCGGGCGGTAGCGACCGCTGGGACCGACAAACTCCACGAGCTCGCCCGGCTGCGCGCGTCGCGCCCAGTTGGCTGCCGGCCCATCACCGTGCAGCACGAAATCGATGTCCAGGCGTGCCCCCGCGGTAGCACTGTTGCGGTAGTCGCGCACGGTGTAGTCGCGGGACACCGGGCAACCGCTGTCCAGATCAGGCACGTAAATCTTGAGTGTTTGCCCGGGAACCGCAGCTAAGCGGGACAGGCTGTCACCGCACAACCGGATTCGGGTCATCCGGGGAGTGACCTGATTGACAGCCGCGACGGACGCGACCGTAGAGGCCACCCGCCTGCGTACGGGAGCCTGCGGCGGCATCGAAGTTCCTCCTCCGGCGCGGCGGCCTAGCCTCCGGTGGCGTCCGAGCCACCCGCCTGAAGTTTGGCTTCGGCCTCCCGGATGCGGGTCTGCAGAGCCTGGTACTCGTCGTTATTGGCCAGCCTTTGCTTGACCTTGATGTCGAAAAGATCTTTAGTGCGGATCGGTGACGTCCACTTCTCGTTCACCTCGGCGGCTGCCTGCTCCTTGACCGCAGCCATCCGCTCACGGAGCTGGTCAAGCTCCTGCCGTGCGACGTCGACGCCTTCCCCCGGATCCTGCTGGCTCACGTCACCGGCCCGCCTTCCGCCCCTGTGTATGAGGGGACCCCGCGCACCCGTCAGAGCATGCTGACCCTTGCTGCCTTCCGACCCTGGGGGAGTTCGCAAGATGGACGCCGCGCGGGGTCCATCACCTAGTCTAGGGCTACCCACTCGCCAACGCACCGACACCCTGGGTGAGCCCGGAACCCATCTCGGCCAATCCCCACGGTGGGCGCAACTACCAGCCGCTTTGGTCGGGCGCGACACTGCCGGTAACCTCGCTGGCGGAGGATTCGCCTAGTGGCCTAGGGCGCACGATTGGAAATCGTGTTGGGGTTGATAGCCCCTCGCGGGTTCAAATCCCGCATCCTCCGCCACCGACCAGCACAAACGGTATTCACCATGATCGTATGGTGACCGGGACTCGACACGGTTCGTCTCAGTTTCCGTCTCAGTCGTCCCCTGGCTCGGCCGACTGTGCTCGCCTATGTGCCCTCACCGAATAAGGAAGAGCAAGATAGCTACAGCCATTGCAGCAAAAGTCGAGCAGTGCACCGCCCGGGTTTGCTGTTCCGCGCGCTGAGGTTCTTGACCAAGGCCGTGGGAGACGCCGACGCCGTCACTGGTGACCAGGAGGTTGCGCCAGCACTTCACTGGGATCTGGGTGATGGCATCGTCGAGCACCTCGATGTGGTCGGCAGTGGTGTTGGCCCCAGCGGGCAATAGGTGAGCCCGACGAGAGCGAGGCCACTAGTTGCTGCATGCCGCTAGGTGGTGCGGCAGCCGCGGACCCGGGAGGCCGGTGATGATGGTGCACGTCGGTGCTCTGCATCAATGCTTCCCCGCCGGACGCTGCTGCGAATCCACCGATCTTGAAACTATACGTTCTGGGTTCCTTGCTCAGCCAGCCACTCCTTGACTGCAGGCGTACTACCGTCAGTTACGGTAACACTCTTCATAGAATGCCTAATGGTTGCCAATAAGGCCACCACGGTGAGGCAAGTTCCCCTCACGGTGCGACAGCAGGCCGCCGAACCGGCGTTAGAGGTGGTTAATCATTTGCGCCGGGATCAGCACGCGCCGGTGACCACTGACCGCACTTTCAGGACCATGTCAGGTGCCCTGCACGGACTGAGTTACTTGTTGCATTCGGTTGGGTGCCGGCAGCAAAGATGTTGTTGCCGCGATCAGGAGGATTCCTTCGACCAGCAGGCTGATGATCCCCAGTGGTTCGCCCCAATTGCCGATGTCATCGGTGTAGTGGGGCAATCCGGGTCCGCGGGACAGTACATAGCCGACGACGGGGCCGGCGGCGACTCCTAGCGAGAGCAGCCAGCCTGAGCGGGCATAGCGGGTCAGCAGCAGGGCAGCGGCTACAACGCCCACAATTTCGAGCAGGTAGTACAACGCCTGGATGTAGCCGGGATCTTTTGAGCCGGGTATGCCGCCCTGGTCGATGACATGGATAGCGGTCACCGCCAGGCAGCCGACCAGGCCGACCACTCGCAGCATCGGGTTGCTGCTTACCATGGGGCCATCGGTAATTGATCGAGCCATTTCTATGCCTGCTTTCTGTGGGTAGCTCGGTGAAACGTGTACGCATTCATAGAAGGAGTCTTTTCACCCCGTGAAACATGCTGCCGACCGTGGAATTAGCGGTAGGAGCCGGAATGGAACAACTAATCTGCTGAAGTTAACTTAATCACAGGCCGGGGCTCCATAATGCCCCCAAACGGATAACTTATTTCATTCCGACTACTTTACCGGACACGAGGCCCCTAACCCCGACTCTGGCCACGTCGCGGCCATGATCGTGCGTGTAGTGGTCGTCGCGAGGGGGAACACTCCCTGACTTTTGTCTCCACTCCCTTCTTCAGGGTCCCAAGCGGATGCCCTCAATACGACGTCCCGGGTGAGATGGATGATTACGCTCGCCACCGTGACCAATTCGTTATCTTGTGGTTTTGGATCGTTGCGGCCTTCACCGTCCTGGTCGGTACGCCAGCTCGCAACAAGAAGCGCTGACGCCGTAGCCGAGTGGCCAGCGGTTCGCGGCCCGTACCTGGCCTGGTGAGTTCTCCGCTGGTCAGTTGGCGAAATGGGCGGTGGCAAGGATGGCGCCGGTGCTGTCGATCACTCGGGCAGTGGCGAGTGAGTTGCGATCGACGGGGACCGATGCTCCCCAGGCGCCGTAGCCCTTGGCCAGTTGGAATGTGCCTACCGGCACCGTCGTGCCGTCCTGGCGGACCAGCTCACACCGGACGGTGCCGGTGGCTGAATTGCGATCTGTGTCCAGCGAGAGGTAGATCCAGGCAGGGCGGCCAGGAAACAGGTATACCTGCCCGACCTGCTGCTCGCCGACCTTGAGGGGGGCGAACGCGACGGTCTGCCAGGCGGCGCCGGTTTCGAGGGGTCCTACTCCGAGAGTTGCCCGGCCCAGCGTCCACCCGCCACCGGCCAGCGCGATGGCGACGATGATCGCGGCGGTGGGCATTAACCAATGTCGGGTACGTGGAGGTGGCCCTAGCGCGGTCATCATCCGGTGTTCGAATCCGGCCGGTGGCTCGGCGGCGGGAAGCAACTCGATCAGCGCCTCGCCGGTGCGGGTCAGCGCGGACACGGCGGTGCGGCAGGCCGTGCAGTGGTCTAGATGTGCCAGCGTCCGGGCTCGCTCGGCGCCGGGAAGCACCCCCAGGGCCAGCTCCGCGGCAAGCTCACGGCACTGCCGGCAGGTCAGCTCAGTCATGGTCGGCTCGCTCAGGGGACAGGGCGGTGTGCAGCTTGGCCATCGCGGCGCGGATGCGTGATTTCGCCGTACCTATCGGGATGCTCTCCGCCTCAGCGATCTCCCGGGCGGTCAGACCGTGCACTGCGGCCAGGACGACGGCTCTAGCTTGTTCCGGCGGGAGGGTGGCGAGTGCCTTGCGCAACTCGGTCGATGTCTCCCCGGCCAGCGCTCGGTGTTCGGGGCCTTCGGTCATGGCTACCAGGAGAGGGATCAGATCCTGCGGGTCGAGGGGTGCCGGGCGGCGGACCCGAACAGCGTCCACCGCCAGGTTGTGCACGATACGGGTCAACCAGGTCCGCACCGATCCTCGCCGCGGGTCGTACACCGCCGCATGCCGCCAGGCCCGCTCGAAAGCTTGCTGCGCGATGTCCTCCGCCAAGCCGCTGTCGCCTACGACGGCAAGTGCCACGCCGAACACGGTCTGTTGGAATCGGCGCACAAAGGCCACCGCCAGCTGCGGGTCTCCGGTAGCGAGTCCGGCCAGCAGCATGTCGTCCGGCATCGGCTCCAGCGGACGGCGGATGTCCAGCGCACGGCGGATGTGCACCTGTTCAGTACGAACCAACCGGGGTAGGGGATCAGCCCGGTGAGGAATGAACTCGCCAGCGTAGGTCACGATTTGGTTACGGGCGAAACTGCGGCGATCCGTTTGTGAGGGATCCCGTATCGATGTCGACTCGGGTGTCAACCGATCAGCGGTCGCTAGGCATTCGATTGGCCCGAGAGGGGGGTCGAACGCCTCGGCGGGGCTCGGCGGTGGTGCGCGGTGGTCATGGGTGTCCTGCTGGGTGGGTCGAGGTCTGGTCGATGATCGTTGGCGTGTGCACCGTGTCGGCGAGCAGGTTGAGCAGTTGGTCGCGGTCGGGGCCGGGTATGGGCGGTGGGAGGTGGTGTTGGCGGTGCACGGCGGTGTTCACCGCGGGCCGGGCCAGCACCTCTTCGGGCAGGGCCAGGCAGGAGATGATGTCGATGAGTCCGCGGAAGGCGTCCGGGTCATGGGCCGCGGCGGGCAGCAGCGCGGCGGTGGGGGTATCGGGCGGGTCCGGGACCCGGTGGTGGCGGTGGGCGGTCATCTCGGCGAGGCGGGCGCGGTCATCGGCGACTTTGTTCCAGTAGTAGGGGGCGACTAGCGCGGTGGTGCGCTGGTCGAAAGCCCGAGCGAAGTCGACGGGGTCGGCGAGGTGCTCGCGGGCGGTGTGGCGCAGTTGTTGGACGTGCATGAGCCCGATGCTGAGCCCGCGTCCGCCGGTGGGGTTGGTGAACGCCCAGGCGTCGCCGACGGCGGCGAAGCCGGTGATGACGGGCTGGTCGTCGATGACGTATCGGCGGTGCCGGTCGCAGATCCCGGCGATGGCCAGCACCCCAGTGGTCGGGCGGCCGTCGAGCCAGTGCGCGTGTCGCGGGCAGGCGGTGACCACCCGGGTGAAGCATCCGGGGTGTCGCAGGTTCTTGAGCGGGGGATCGGCGGTGGTGGCGATCAGGGTGACGAGCCAGGTGTGGTTGTCGCAGGGCAGGGTCAACACCGAGAAGCTGCCCATCGGGGTCAACACCGGGGCGCGGCGTGGCGGCGGGGTGGATCCGGTGAAATATCGGGTGTAGTAAACAAAATGGTGATCTTCGGTGTTGACCTGGGGTGGGCGGGCACCAAGGGTGGCCAGCCAGGCCGGTGACGGGCTGCGCCGGCCCATCGCGTCGATTACCAGGTCAGCGGCTAGCGTCTCGCCGGTGCTGGTGGCCACCCCGGCGGCGTGCGGCACCCCCGGCAGCGCCGCAGTCCCGGACACCAGCCCCACCACCCGCACCCCGCGGCGCACCACCACCCCGGGGTGGTCCTGCGCGGCTGCGGCGATGACCGCTTCGACCACGGGGCGCCGGCCGGTGATGGTGCGCGCCGCGTCGTCATCCGGGCGGG